>CALLAL010000059.1 GCA_938002255.1 uncultured bacterium | reverse complement strand
GGAAGATGGTTTGCTGTATCATGACTATCAACCTCCTTTTGGTCTTTTGGTTTCACCTTACAGGTGATATTCTATATCACCGAAACCTCTTGACCAAAAGGATTTTTTTATTCCTTTGAGTTCCTATCTCTTTTTTAGGGTAGGGTACTTTTGGGACAAAAAATAAAGAAAATGAACCGGGATTAGGGTAAATAAGGACGCGGAGAGCTGGAGAACCGAAAAAAAGAAAAAAGTTGACAATTTTGCATTTCTGTTGCAAAATATACGCATGTGGATTGCAAGAAAATACGAAAATACATTAAAAGCATTATCGAAACAGTTTTCCGCTGTCGTGGTTACTGGACCGCGCCAGGCTGGAAAGACTGCCCTGGTGCGCCATGTTTTTCCCGATGCCGATTATGTTTCTCTTGATCTCCCCTCCGTTGCAGCCGAGGCTGAAAATACCCCCGAAAGCTTCTTACGCAGTCATAATAAACCACTGATCATTGACGAGGTCCAATATGCTCCTGCTCTCTTCAGATACCTAAAAGCGGTTATTGATGAGAACAAGAAACCGGGCCGTTTTATTCTAACAGGCTCGCAAAATTTCCTTCTCATGCAGGGGATTTCAGAGAGCCTGGCAGGGAGGTGTGGAGTCCTGAATATGTTCAACCTTTCTGCAGAAGAGGTTAAAAGTACATTTCGCTCTTTTGAGGAGACTCACTACATTTTTCATGGTGGATATCCTGAACTCTATTCTAATCCAGATATCGATCCCGGATTCTGGTATTCTTCTTATCTGGCGACCTACCTCGAAAGGGATGTGCGGAACATACTGAATGTCGGGAATCTGAGGGATTTTGATCGGTTCCTCAGGGCTGTGGCGAGTCGAACTGCTCAGACATTAGTTTATTCCAGTCTTGCCCGTGAAGTTGGAATTGCCCCAAATACGGCAAAGAAATGGATTTCTGTTTTACAGGCATCGGGGCAGGTCTTCCTGCTGGAACCCTATTTTAGAAACATTGGTAAGCGCCTTGTAAAATCTCCTAAACTCTATATGGCAGACACCGGGCTGGCACTCTTCCTTATGGGTTTTCAAGACTGGGAATCAGTTGAGCGGAATCCCATGATCGGCGCTTTATGGGAAACACACGTGGTGATGCAGGTGGTCAAACACTTTCATGCCCTTGGTAAAGCTGTGCCTCTCTGGTTCTGGAGGACCTCTCGAGGGGAGGAAGTGGACCTTTTAATTGAACGTGGAGGTCGTTTTATTGCGGTGGAATGCAAGTATTCTGAAACCGTTTCCGAACGAGATACAAAGGCGCTGGAATCACTGAGAAAGGCCTATGGCCATGAGAGTCTGATAGCTGGATATATTGCCTCAAGAACTCCACGACCCTACTCGATATCTTCCGGTATCAAATGCGTTCCCGGAAGTTTTATCAACGAAGTTTTTTAGGAAACGAATGGCTACTCATCACCACCTCCATTGCCGCCTCACCGCTTCCCTAATTCCCCAGTTCAGCTCTTCTTTCTTATAGTGTCATAGAGGGCTTGAGTCTTTGGAGATGGCTCTACTCCAAGGACCAACCTGAGCCTTCGACGGAAGCGGTCATAAACGGAAAGGGCTTCCGCTTTCCGTCCTGAAACATCGTAGCAGAGCATGAGGCGCTGGTAAAATTCTTCAGCAAAGCCATCCACCTCCAGTCCCTTCTGATAACACTCAATCGCTTTCTCATGGTCTCCATTCTTTTCAAAGAATTGGCCAAGCTTCGTAACCGCCCTCAGAAATTTACTGCGCAGCTTTTCCTGATACGAAATGGCCCACGGGTCAGAATTGTCGCCTCCAAGAAAAGACCCTGTATAAAGGGCGATGGCTTTCTGGAGAAGAACCACTTCATTCAGAGCGTCGGCTTGCTGAAGAAGGTGTTCAAAGGCGTGGGCATCTACCCAACAAACCCGTCCGTCAATTCTCAAGAACCCTTTTCGGAGCTGGATGGCTTTCTCATATCCGAACAATTGACGCAGACGGTGAAGGGTTGTAGCAAAAGCCTGGTGAGCCATATCCCCGTCAGCTTCGGGCCAGAGGTCTGAGGTCAACCGCTCCTCGCTTAATCCTTGGCTCCCGGAGGCAATCAGCGCCTTGAGAAGCAAAAGCATTTTTCGCGGAGCCTTCACGGGAAACTCGAGGGGTTCACCTTCTTTTACCAGGTCAAAGGTCCCCAGGGTGAAGATCTTCAGAGGCCAGGGCCAGCGATCGCAATCATAAGGTGAAGAGTCGGGGAAAAGAGCTCGCTTTTGAATGAGACCCTGCACATAGTCCACCTCGATTTCCGATTCAAGGGCCTTCTTGCAGAGACGTGCCATGATGGAAGGCACCCAAAAGTAAGTGTTTACATACCCCCATTTTCTTCCCAGCTCCATGGCCTTACGGAGCAGATCCAATCCTTCAGCCTCTCTCCCAAGGTCGAGCGCAAACTGAGCCCTAACAAGAAGGCACTTGAATTCTCCATGGTGGATATTAAGATTGCGGCAAATCCCATGGGCTTCGGATAGATACCTGTCTGCCTCTTCCTCTCCCAATGCATGCAGAGCAAGGGCCTTCATCAGAGGGGCAAAGGCCTCGGTCAGAGCATAGCCCGACCTGACGCCAAATTTAGAGGCTAAATCCGCAAGGTGGGACGCCCTGAGAAAGTCTTTTTGAAGCAAGGATTTCCATGCCATAAGAAGACAGTAGTAGTTCTCAGCCCATGCAGTGGCATTGGCATTTATGCATAATCTCATACGATTCAGGAGTTCGTCGGCTCTTTTCAAATCCCCTGTGCTCAATGCTCCAGCGGCGCCATGCCCCAGGATAAAAACATCTACCATATGGACCCCGGTGGCATCGGCAGTGGCAATACCCTCATCGGTTGCCTTATAGTTTTTTTTGAAATCACCGGACATAAAAGAATGGAGCGACTCCACAAGTTTGAACAGCACCTTAGCCATGGGCGGAACTTGAGGCCTCGTTACTGCCTTGTGAAATGAATCAATAACGACTGCCGCTCTTTCGAGCTCTCCACACAATGTCCGAAGAAGTCCAAGAAAACCGAAAATAAGTGCTTTCCTTTCCAGATCGGAGATGCTCTCTGCAAGCAATAGACCTCGAGCCTCCCAATAATCCACGTCTGGATGCCGGGGTTGTCTCATGGAAATGGCAGAAAGCATGGAATGTATGACACGCGCCTCTATTTCCGGAGAGAGAGAGTCTGCAAATTCTCTCCGAAGCTCATTCATCATCGGTATGAGTCGGTCGAATTCAGCAATGTTGTCACAAAGAAATGAAATGGAATCGAATCTCCCTGAAAGGGAAAGAAATAGTCCGGCCGCATCCCTTCGGGATTGGAACAATCTGAAGGCCTTCTCAAAATAGTTACCACTCTCTTCAGGAGAAAACGGCAGCCGGCAAACCCCCGACCAGTAAAGAAGCCATGGGTTCTCTTCAACCTGTGAGGGAGGCATTTTTCTAATCCAGGCATCGAGTGTTTGACTCCGTCCCTGGGAAATCAACGCCGGAGCATTGTTTAGAATCAGAGAAACCAGGGCAGGCCAATTCCCGGCGTTCGCCATCAGATCGGCGGCATCCTTGATCTGACCATGATCCTCCAGGATTGCAGAGGCCCGCCGTTCAATCTCTGAAAGTTTGGCAGGCTTAAATCTCTCTTTTCCCTGCGCCTGTAAAAACTCTCGGAATAAGGGGTGATACTGATAGTGCAACTCGTGTTTCTGGGTAAAGTAATGTTTCTGACTTAAATCGGTGAGAATCGTTTTGGCCCGGGAAAGACCGGTAAGGGCTCCGGCCATTAGCGGGGTCATCTGTTTGAAGAAGGCGGTTTTGAGCAGAAAGTCTTGCGTTTCTTTGCTTGTCTTATTGAATATTTCTCCTGCAAAATAGCGAAAGATTTCGTCTGTGATATCCGTTCTCGATAGCAGGGATTCGTCCCCGCCTGCTTTCATCCCTTCTGTTAGGAGCACAAGACCAGCGGCCCACCCCCCTGCCCGCTCGTGTAATTGCCGGAGCAGTTTATCCGGTAATCGTCGGCATCCCCGGTGACGAATCAATTTTTTTTGACTCATCGAAGTTGAATTTTAATTCATCCCAACCGATCATCTCCATAGATCGATTCGCTATCATGGGTGCGTAAAAACCCGGTGGATCCCGACGGCTTACAAAGATGATGTTGACCCCTGCCGGAACCTCTGAGATTCCCTGCAAAATCGTCTCATGGAGCATAGCCCCTTCAGGGATTTCCTGGTAGTTATCAAAGACGATGATGAATCGAGCAGGAGAATCGCTTTGAAGATTGAGAAGCTGGTTGTAGAGATTTTCGAAATAACGGCGGGTAAAGGTCGGGATGTCCTTCAAATATTCGGGGGTGAGGAGGGGGAGAGACTGTCTCTTACGGGGAGCGACCTGTTTCACCGCAAGACCTATGTAATAGAAGAAACTTGCGAGGTCCTGGTCGCTTACATCCAGTTGATACCACAGGCCTCTTAACCCATGGGCCTCAAGGTAACTGCTGACCAGGGTTGTCTTGCCGGACCCAGGAGAACCAGAAATCCAAAGGATAGAACAGGACAGTTTCTTTTTAATAAGGCGAAATAACCTGTGACGGGGAAAGGCCCCATCAGCGCTGGGTCGTGTGAGTTTAGCTAATGAGGTTAACTTCGGTTGGACCATCGCCTTCGAATCCTATGGGGAGATGGAATGCTCTTATGAAAAGCCCCTTGAAAGTTCCTTGTACTTATCCGAAATATATAGCGATTATCCACCAATGTCAAAAGATATTTTAATTGAAGTTGCTAAAATTAAATGATTCAATCTCTTTTGAAATTTCGATTGAAGGGAACGTCACAGTACCCTTAAGACCATGCCTCTCAGGTATTCTCCTTCGGGGTGGGAGAGGTCAACGGGGTGATCGAGCGGATGACCTCTTCTCGCAAGAAGCTGAACCATTTTGCCGGCATCTACGGCTGCCCCGAAGACAATCTTCTGGAAGAGATCCCAGTTCATATGGTGGGAGCAGGTGAAGGTAAAGAGAAGGCTGTCACGTTTTAAGAGCCGTAACGCCTGAAGGTTGAGGTCTTTGTAACCTCGTGAGGCCCCTGGAAGATGGCCCTTCTTCTTCGCAAAAGGTGGAGGATCGAGAATAATGAGATCGTACTCGGGTTCGAGGATTCTCATAACGTCAAAGGCATCCCCTTTGATGAGGCGAAACGGAATTTTATCAAGTCGGTTTAGGATAAAATGGTCCTCAACCCTTTTTAAAGCCTCTTCGGAAGAGTCGATCAGAGTGATTTCTCTAGCTCTGCCAAGTCCAGCATGAACGGAAAAACCACCTGTGTAGCAAAAACAGTCCAGTACCTTCCTCCCTTGAGAAATTGACTGAACCAAAAACCGATTCTCCCTCTGATCCAGGTAGAAGCCCGTCTTCTGACCGTTTTTAACATCGGCCCGAAATCGGCATCCCTGTTCCTCGATTTCTACCGGTTCAGGAATATCCTCTCCGTAAAGTAGCCCCTTTGCCTCAGGCAACCCCTCTTCCTTTCGCGTGGGGATATCGCTCCGTTCGTAGATGCTCTGCGGTCTGAACAGGCTGACCAGAAGATCGATAAACAGTCCTTTGAGTTTTTCCATCCCCGCAGTCAAACATTGCATCACAAAAGTCTCTCCATATCGATCCACGACCAATCCAGGAAGGAAATCACCTTCTCCATTGACCACTCGATAGGCATTCGTCTTTCCGAGGAATTCTTTTTTTCTTAGCGTATGGGCTTGAAGCAGCCGCTGTTTGAAGAAGGATGAATCAAGCACTTCTTTCGTTCTGGTAAGCAGACGGAGAATAATCTGAGAATGAGGATTGAATTGACCCATGCCTAAAAATGTTCCATCTCCAGAATAAACCTCTCCGATCTCCCCTGGAGAAAGCTCCCCCTCTGCTCTGGCCACAGCCCCTGAAAAAACCCAGGGATGCCCCCTGAGGATGGGTTTTTCTTTTCCTTGTTTTAAGATGATCTTTGGGAGGACAGGCATAAGTCTATATCATAAGATAGGGGGATAGGGAGATTAAGTATGAATAGCGTGATGGGGAGATGGGGTGATGGGAAGAAAAAAAGTTACAACTCTCCTCATCTCCCTATCCCCTCATTTTTCCATTTTTTTCTCAGGAGTGCTCTTTCAATCACCTTTCCAATAAAATCGGCATAGCTCATCCCTTGGACCCGGATGGCTCGCGCCATACCGGAGGGAGGGGAGATATCGGGATTGGGGTTTACCTCAAGAACATAGACCTTTCCCTCATGGTCAATCCGCATATCCACACGGGCATAGTCCCTGCATCCAAAAAGTTTGAAAGCCTTTACAGCAAGATGTTCCACCTGTTTCTGCATAACCCTTTCTAAAGGAGCAGGACAGATGGGTTTAGATTTCTGATATTCGATGCTCTCTTCAACCCATTTTGCTTCGTAGCCACAGATCTTGGGAACTCCTTCAGGAAATTCAGAGTAATCAATCTCCGAAATGGGGAGAGGCATGACGTGTCCATTCATCTCCATCATGCCCACATTGAGTTCTCTTCCTTCAATATACTCCTCGACCAAGGCAGGCTGTCGATATTTCTCAATCACATAACGAATCTGTCGGTTTAAGGCTTCATGATCATAGACAACACTTTCTCTTGTTATTCCAAGACTGCCATCTTCGTGGAGCGGTTTGACAATCATCGGGAAAACATTTTCTTTCAAAGTCCCGACCTCATGATGAAAGACCTTATATCTGGGGGTCAGAATCCCCTGAGAGGAAAGGATATCCTTCACCTTTCCCTTATCCTGACAAAGCCCGAGGGTGAGAGGAGGGGAACCGGTATATGGAATTCTTAGAAGCTCCAGAAGGGAGGGAATATTCATCTCCTTACAGGAGTCTCCATAAACACTTTCGCAAAGGTTAAAAACCACATCGGGCTGAAGATCTTGCAACCAATGAATCACCGGTTCGATTTCATTTCGAACGGCCATCACAAAAAATTGGTATCCATTCGAACGAACTCCTTCTTCGATCGCACCGATCTCCTCAATGACCGCCTCTTCCGCTACAATGTCTTTCTCCTCTCCCCTCTCAAGCCTTTCAAGAAGATTATAAAGAACTGCAACTTTAATATCCGACCGTTTCATCGATTCCTCTTGTAAGCTCCCAAACGATTTGATCTCAGGGATGAATCATCACTTTCTTTGTCGAGACTTTCTCTTCTCTCCCTGTCTTTGGCTTTCGAAATTCAATGATGTTAGGTTCTGGATATTCGTAAAGTTTCCCCTCATAATTTCTGAAAACCATTTTCCCCTTCTCCCTCGAGACCAGATAATTGGGTTCTACGGGAATCTTTCCGCCTCCACCGGGTGCATCAACGACAAAGGTGGGGATAGCATAGCCTGTCGTATGGCCGCGAAGCTTCTCAATGATCTGAATCCCGGTCGCCACAGAGGTTCTGAAATGTTCTGTTCCCATGGCTAAATCGCATTGATAGATATAATAAGGTCGGACTCGAATCTTGAGGAGCTCATGGACCAATTTCTTCATGATCGGTGCTTTATCATTAATCCCCTTCAGGAGAACAGTTTGACTCCCGAGCGGAATGCCTCCGTCCGCAAGATCATTGCAGGCCCTTCGAACAGCATCGGTGATCTCTTTCGGATGGGTGAAATGGATGGACATCATCAAAGGATGAAATTTTTTGAGCATCTTCACCAATCCCGGAGTGATTCTCTGAGGAAGAGAAACGGGAACTCTTGTCCCAATACGTAAAAGTTCAAGATGTGGGATGGCCCTCAATCGGCTTAGAATCTCCTCAAGCCGTTCATTTTCCAGGAGCAAAGGATCGCCTCCTGAAAGGAGGACATCTCGAACCTTGCGATTTTTCCTCAAATATTTCAGAACCTCCTCAAAATTTCCCTGAGTGATCGATCGTTCGGTACTGCCTACCAGCCGTCTGCGGGTGCAATATCGACAATAGACAGCACATTGGTCAGTGATCAGCAAGAGGACCCGATCCGGATAACGATGAACCAGACCCGGCACGGGTGAATCTTTGTCCTCTCCGCATGGATCGACCATATCACTCTTGGAGAGGTGAAGTTCTTCCACTCTGGGAATGGCTTGCCTCCGGATCGGACAATTGGGATTGACAGGATCCATCAGGCTGACAAAATAAGGGGTGACAGCCAGGGCCAGTCTTCCTTTTGAATGCTTAATCCCTTCAATCTCTTCCGGAGTCAATTGGATGATCTCTTTGAGTTGGTCAAGGGTTGTAATGCGATGTCGGAGTTGCCACCTCCAATCATTCCATTCCCTCTCGGTCACCTCCTTCCAGTATGGGGGGATGCTCTCTTTGGTTTCGCTGATGACCCTTTCTTCTTCAATCGGAAATAGCGCAAGCTGTGATGGCCTTCCAGTCTTTCTCAATGGGACAGATAAATCAGAGTCTGAAGCAGGCTCCATCTTCACTCCTTCCCGCATCCCTGCCGAAGCTGTTTAACTCCTTTGCAAACAAAAAAGGAGATATCTTCATTGATACCTCCTCCCACACAAAGGAATTGTCCCCTGTTCTTAAAAGCAGGCATGCACCTTTTCTTTAATTTTCTTTGATAATTGTAAATAACCTTTTCTCCTTCCCGAACCTTGTTAGAAATCGATCTCAATCGCTTACCCTTTACCTTAAAGGAAAGGGTTATTGGCGTTCTCTCTTTTTAGAGAGAACGCCAATAATTACTCCATTGAAAGAACGTTTCCTGTTTGGCTTCCCTTCGTTCTTACTTCTTGGGAGCTTCAGCAGGCTTGGCCTCAGCAGGTTTCTCTTCTGGTTTTTCTGCCGGAGGCGCCTCTGCAGGCTTGGCCTCTTCAGCAGGTTTCGGTGCTTCTTGCACTGCTGGTTTTTCGGGAGCTTTGGCTTTGCATCCGATGCTCATGGCAGCAATG
The DNA here is from genome assembly GCA_938002255.1 of uncultured bacterium. Lineage (GTDB taxonomy): Bacteria > Desulfobacterota > BSN033 > BSN033 > UBA1163 > RBG-16-49-23. Next base: position 14,976 of record CALLAL010000059.1, on the reverse strand, counting down.
TTGACAACGAGAACCATTGCGAAAAAGAGTAAAATCCACTTCTTCATCTTTCTTCACCTCCTTTCTGATTGAGTCGGGAACCCTCCTTTATTTGACCGACGAATAAAACTTAACCTCACCGGGAAAAGACATTTCTCGAATCATTTTTCTCAGCATTTTGGGTTCAACTGGTTTTTTCAGAATACGTTGAACGCCAATCTCTTTAAGACGCTGGATGAGGTCATCGGTAATCTGCGGACTCATTAAGATGAAACGATCATTCCACTTCTTCATCAGCGGTACCCATCTTTCCAAATTTCCCATGTCGAGGTCCGCAAGAACCATCCCCTCTTTGACATCCTTTTTTCTTTTTTCTAAACTGGATAGATCCTCAATCTCTTCAACTTGAAACCCATATTTCTTCAATATCTTATTGAGGCTCAACCGTACGAATTCATCTCGATCAAGAATAAAAGCCCATCTGACCTTTTCTTTCATAGCAAATAATAAATGAATCAATTTTTGTGCCAATTTTCTCATGACCCTTCAACCCTTTTAAATTAAAAAAAACCAAAATATTCAATAAGTTAAAGATTAATAGCTTTTTGGGATATTGTAAACTCCCTCTTTTGAAATTGTTCACCCTGTAAAAATAGCATGGTTGGTATAAAAAAGCATGTCAAAATGTCGTGGTTTTATCGTTAACTCTCAAAAAAAGTGACTATTCGCCACTTCGAATTATCTTTCCCTTCATAAGAGAATCCCCTTTTATTTCTTCAAGTTTTCTATGAATCGTTCTAACATTGATGCCGAGAAGTTTTGCCGCCTTCTGCTTGTTGCCTCGTGTCGCTTTCAATGTCTGTAATAACAACTCTCTTTCAACTTCCTCAAGGGGTGTTCCAATTTTTATGGAAATGACCTCCTGTTCTTGTTTCATCTCCCTTATCTCCTGGGGCAGGTGTTGAAGATCCAATACTTCTGGGGTATGAACGACCAAAGACGATTCGATCGTATTCTCCAGTTCTCTCACATTTCCGCTCCAGGAATAATCCATGAGAAGACTCATCGCCCTCTGAGAGACTCCCCTGACATTCATCTGATATTTTTTATTGAATTTTTCGATGAAAAATTGAACTAAAAAAGGGATGTCTTCCTTTCGCTCCCTCAGGGGAGGAAGTTTGATATTGACGACGTTGAGGCGATAGTAAAGGTCTTCTCGGAAGTTCGCGTTTCGAACGGCTTCCTGCAGGTCCCGGTTGCTGGCCGCAATGATTCGGATATTCACCTTAATCGTCTTATTGCCACCCACCCTTTCAAATTCCCCTTCTTGAAGAACTCTGAGGAGTTTGATCTGGGTTGAGAGAGGAATATCTTCAACCTCATCCAAAAAGAGGGTTCCCTGGTGGGCCAATTCAAAGCGTCCTTTTCGTGAAGCGATCGCTCCTGTGAAGGCTCCTTTTTCATGGCCAAAGAGCTCACTTTCAATGATGCCTTCGCTCAAAGAAGCGCAGCTAACTTTGATGAAGGGCATAGCCGCCCGGGGGCTATTGTAATGGATGGCATTGGCGATTAATTCCTTTCCCGTTCCACTTTCCCCGATGATGAGGACCGAACTGTCATAAGGAGCAATGTGGCGGATTAGATCGAAGATCTTAACCATCTTCTCACTGCGTCCAATGATATTTTTGAAATGGAAGCGATCCTCCAACTGGGATCGGAGGTCCCGGTTTTGAAGGACCAGTGTTTGCTTCTCCAGAGCCCTTTCCACCAAGAGAGAAATGACTCGAGGATTGATCGGTTTTTCGATAAAATCGAAAGCTCCCAATTTCATTGCCTGGACGGCTTTTTCAATCGTCCCCTGAGCCGAAATGACGATGACCTCCGTCTCCGGTCTCAACGCTTTGACCGCCTCCAGAAGTTCGAGTCCTCCCATTTTGGGCATGACCACATCGGTGATGACCAGGTCAACGGTCTCCTGACGAAAAAGCTGAAGTCCCTCTTTCCCGTTGGAGGCGAGAAGCGTTGAATACCCCTTCTTTTGAAGGAGAAGCCGGAGGCTTTCTCCCACACGGGGATCATCTTCAACGATGAGAATCATTTTGGGGTCCATAGGATTTAATCCAACGAATTCAACTTAACTCGTTTTCACGATTTAGACATTGTTATGATTGTGTAATGAGCGTTTGCGATTTGATGCTTCATCAATTCGTTTTGGGGTGGAGCGGAAGTCTGATCCTGAAGGTCGAACCTCTATTCACCTCACTTTTAACCGCGATCTCTCCATGGTGGTCCGAGATGATTTTTTTGGTAATCGAAAGACCCAACCCAGAGCCTGTAGGTTTTGTGCTGAACATGAAATCGAATATCCTGGGCAGATGTTCTTTAGAAATCCCAACTCCATTATCCTGAATAATGATAAAGACATTTTTCTTCGAGGCTCGGGTCAAGAGACGAATCTCTCCTTTTTCTGAAACAGCCTGAATGCTATTGATGAGAAGATTGGAGATTGCCAGGTTCATCTGACTGACATCAATTTTAACCGGAGGCATTTTCCTTTGAAAATGAACGTCTATCCTGGCATTCTTCATCTGGGCATCCGGTCTTAATAGACGAACAACCGATTCTAAGACCTCATTGAGCTGAACCCATTCGAATTTAGGAGGAGGGAGACGGTTAAAGTCGAGAAACTCTTTTAGATTATTTTCTAAGCGGAGGGTCTCATAACTGATAAAGTTAAGGAGGGACTGAATCTCTTCTTTCTGGGCAAGATGAAGTTCCTCTCTTAGTTCATCTCTGAGGAGTTCAATGTTGATATTGAGAGAACTAAGGGGATTTCGAATTTCATGAGCCATCCAGCGGGCAAGCATCCCAATGGTTGAGAGGTCTTTGCTCTGGCTGATCTCACGTGAAAGCAACCCTTTCTCCGTGATATCGGCAAACGTGGCAAGGCATCCGAGAAACATCCCTTTTTTGTCAACGATAGGATGGAAACTACACCGGAGTAACCGAGCTTCGTCCTCCCCAGACGTAGGAATATGAATGGCTAACTCGATGTCGTAATGGCCTTCTCGGGTATCATAGACGGAATCAAATTGTTTCTTAATCGTTTTATAAGGAATGACTCGTTCGAACTTTTCTCCCAAGGCTTGCTTTTCTTTTACCCTGAAAAGATCGACGGCAACTGGATTAAAGACCTGTATCCGACCCTTGACGTCCGCAAAGACCACTGCCTCCTTAAGGTTTCTTAAAATGATCTCAAAGAGATCAGAATCTGGACGGTAGGGTTTCATCCATTACCCCCCAATCCATATCGCTGCAAGGCATGTTGGAAAATCGTCTTCACCAGTCGGCTATATTCCCAGCCCATGTGTCTTGCCATGATGGGAAGGTCACCATAGACAGGAGACAGACCGGGTAAAGGATTGATTTCCAAAAAATAGGGAACCCCATCTGATCCAACGCGGATATCCACTCTCGAGACATCCCGGCAATCAAGGGCACGATAAGCCCGAAGCGCTACTTCCTCAATTCGGTTTTTCAGCTCAACAGAAATCAAAGGGGGACAGTGGTAGCGAACTTTCTCTTCCCATTCCCTCTTTATTTCAAGAGAATAGATCGCGTCTTCAGGAGGACTGCCTTTGATCTCAATCTGCATGACTCCAAGGACCATGGGCTCTGAGTTCCCTATAATTCCAACGGTAAACTCGGGCCCATTGACAAATTCTTCCACCAGAACAGGTGAGTCGTATGTCTCCAGGAGCCATGTGACCTTCTCCCTGAGATGAGCGGGATCGGAGATCTTTGAATCGAGTCGGACGCCTTTGCTCGATCCTTCGTAACATAATTTTACAAATAAGGGATAGTGTAAGTTAAGATTCTGAAGATCATTCAGGGTTTCTATCTTCTTAAACCCCGGGGTAGGAACCCCCTCGCTGCTGACCACCTTTTTCGCCATCGCCTTGTCTAAGGTCAGGGAGAGAGTGAGAGGATCTGACCCCGTATAGGGAATATTTAAGAATTCAAGGAGGGCAGGAATGTGGGCTTCTCGATTGCGTCCTCCCATTCCCTCAGCGATATTAAAAACGATATCCAGGGATAAGGACCTCAACCGGTCCAGGAGATCGATGCCTCCTCCCAGCTTAAACACTTGATGACCATCGTTTTGGAGAACCTCTCGAATGGCATCGATCGTTTCTTCCGAATCGAATTCCTCGAACGAATCGGTAGGTAAATCTTTCCGGCTGGAAAAATCTTTTCGTAAATTGTAAGTGATTCCAACTCTCAGTCGAGGGTGAGCCACGTCCATTTCTTCAGATTTTCTATATCTCTGTTTCTTTCCTTTGTCAATATAGATTTCATTTCCTTCAAAATTTTTTATGGAAGAAAGGAGGGCACTTGAGGTTTCGAATAATGTTCTTTTGTGTTACATTACACCCAGAATTCTCACGAAAGAAGACATCGGGATGGAAATCAAGCGCGAAGAACTTTTCCAATCCTTGGGTCGTTTGAGAAAAGGACTGCTGACAATCCTTGGAACCGTCATCTTGTTCGGTTTGATCATCTTTCCGTTTTCCAGGTCATTACTCCGCCACCTCCATCGGTCCCTCCAAGAAGATCTGGTCGCCTATGGGATCCCCGAAGCCTTTCTTTCAATGATCAAATTGACGCTCTTCAGCAGTCTTTTTCTGACCGTTCCGGTGATTTTCTATTTTTTCTGGAGCGCTTTCTCACCCATGTTTCAGAAACGAGGACTCAAATCAACCATGTTGATTCCTTTCGTAGCCATCCTGCTTTTCTATGGGGGAGCCTTCTTCTGTTACTTCATCACCCTTCCCTTTGGCATTCAATTCCTCATGGGATATCAATCGAACACCATCAAACCAATGATCTCCGTAGCAAAATTCATCTCCTTCTGTGTGGGATTTATCTTCGCCTTTGGCCTGGTTTTTGAACTTCCTCTCATTCTGGCTCTGTTGAGTTACATCCGTGTGGTCAATGCCTCGTTCTTAACCCGCAACCGGAGATACGCCATTCTCATCATGGCGATCCTCTCCGCCGTGCTCACCCCCACTCCGGATGTCTTCAATATGGCATTAATGGGCGGTCCTCTCTACATCCTTTTTGAAATTGGAATCCTGCTCGTGAAAATGATCGAGCACAAAAGGACGAGGGTCGGTGGATGAAGAAATCCTTTTGCCCTCTTTCTGGTCCAATTATCTCTTTTAAAAATTGGATTTTTCCAAGGAGGCGATCACCCTGATCTCCCAATGGTTTTAGGGGAATTCACACATCTTCAAACCCTGTTTCTCAATCTCATCACCCATGCCATCGATGCCATGCCCAACGGAGGGCAGTTGGCCGTAAAGACAGAGGATAGCCTGTTCCCCGCAAATGAGGGAGGAGTAGAGATTGCAATCGAAGATACCGGAGTGGAAATCTCAGAAGAAGCGAAAAAGAGGATCTTCAGTAATCCCTCAGTTAAAGAAATAAAAAAGGGTTGGGAGGTTGCTTCGGAAAAACCTTGAAGCGAAACCTCTGTTCGTTAAAACGACCCAATCTGATTCAAAAAAATCCGATTCAAAGGGCATGAGGGCCCCGTTGGGGGTAACCTTTTATAACCGCTATTCAAGGTTTTGGAGGAGGAACGTTCCAACCCTTTTAAACTGAAAACACCCCATAACTGAGGGGTGACGATCTTCGATCCCTTCTTTACAACCAAAAAGATGGGATAAAGAACGGGTTTAGGGCTTTCGATCTGCGAGAAAATCGTATCAGAAGGAGTTTTGAGTATTGATGTGTGGCCAAAAAATCGGAGGGAACATCCCCATCCTCTTCAACGGATGTTCCCCAGTCAAGTCATTCCTCTTAAGACCTTTTTTATCGCCCCTCAAGTTTAAAGAGCCTTTTGTGCCAAGACCCAGCCCAACTTGAGTGAAGGGGCTTACTTTGGACTGCCCTGTGCGCCTGCCCCTCCAAGGATCGTGACCGTATAGGCCACAAGATTTCCACGATGGGGTGCATACTCTACCTGGACCCTCTCCCCTGTAGTGGGATATCGCCTGGGGGTATAAACCGTTTTTCGCCCAATCCGAAAACTGACCAAGGATTTATCTTTCTCGTTCTCCACATTCATCAACATTCTTCCTTCAATGCTTTTGACAATGCCAATCATGACCTGTTTCTCCTGGGCAATCGAAAGGCGAACGAAAAACACAAGCAAAATCAGAAGAAAAAAAGTGAGAAAAACACCGAACCGTTTCATCTTAAAAACCTCCTTTCCAGTTCATTAAAGTTGATCCCTTCCCCCTTTTAAGCATTTCCTTTGGTTCACCTCTGAGGAGGGTTATAGACACACACGCGGTTTCGTCCTCCTCTTTTGGCATCGTAAAGGGCCTGGTCTGCCATCTGGATCAGATCTTCTTTTGAATGGGCGTGATGACTCGGAAAGCTGGAAATTCCAAGACTGACCGTCAAATTTAATTGGGTCTGGCCCACCTCAAAAGGGGTCTGCTCAATCTGTCTCCGGATGCGCTCTGCGATGGCTACGGTAACTTCCAACCCAGCTTCCGGGAGAATGAGAACAAATTCCTCGCCTCCATATCGGGCGACGGTATCTTTTTTCCGTGTGGAGTTTTTCAAGAGCGAAGCAATTTCCTTCAACACCAGATCGCCTGTGGTATGCCCAAAGGTATCATTCACTTTTTTGAAATGATCAATATCCACCATCACCAACGAGAGAGACGCTCCTCCATAAAAAGCCTTCTGCGTTTCGGCCATCAGTCTTTCCTCTAAATATCTCCGATTGTATAATCCAGTGAGGGTATCATAAATGGCCATGGTCTTAATAGAACTAAATCTTTGGTAATGTTTCAGGGTGGCCGCCATCTGATAACCGATGACGGAAAAAAACTGGAGGTCCTGGGCGTCATAGGCATTGGGCTGATCGCTGTTAAGTGAGACGCAACCCATAATTTCTTCCTCTACAGCAAGAGGAAGAGTCAGGTAGGATTTCAACGTGGCCTTGGGATCCATCGCCATATGAGAGGGACGCAATTTCTTCTTCTCGATTTGAAGGGTCACCCGGTCAAGTTCCTCCGCTCCCTCTCCCAAAATGTTCAAGACTCTCAACATGTTCTTTGCCACTTCCTGAGTGAATGAAAGAGGACAGGACTCCTCCTGATAGAGGTAGAGGGTTGACTCTTCCTTCCAGAAGAGTCCAAAGGCAGAGAATTCGAAGAGGCTGGGTAGATTATTGCCCGCCGATTCAACCAACTCCTTCATCTCAAAACTGGTATTAATCGTGTTGAGGATCGATCTTAAGATATTTAGATTTTTAACGATGAGCCTCATGATCCTCCTTATTTCTGCGAGATCAGACGTTCAGCTTCTCTGACCTTTGGAAAGACCTTTGGGAAAACCTCCCGACTGATCACCCCTTCGGCAAGAGCTGAAAAAAGGGTGAGAAGGTGGTTGAGCAAGCTTTGGAAGCCCCTGTGAATCTCTAACGGAGAGAGGACCCGATACTCTTGTTTCATTCGATCCATAGAAATCCCTGCTTCCGATACGTTCAGGGTATTTAAAAAAGGGTACTTCTCCCCAATCTTTCGGACAGACAGAGTAAACAAAAGTTCCAAGATAGCTTCTCCGATTAAAGCGGACACGACGTCCCAGACTTCCGATAGGAGGTTGGAGTATAAATCCAACACCAGATCAGACGTCCATTTTCCTCCCCTCGTCTCTTTCACCATCATTTTCAATGATCCTCCAACGCATCAGAGAAATCAAGATTTCACTTTCCATAAACTCTTGATGAACCGATGGATCGGTTCATGATAGACATAAAAAATGAGAATGACCAGAGCGGAAATCCCAAAAAGGATCAACAAAGCTTTGTATTGATGATCAAAGGCCTTTCCCCCCTGCAAACAGGCGATCAACGTTCCCGGGATTCTTCCGAGGGTAGAGATAATCAGAAAAATTCCCAAATGCATGGGGGTTAATCCAAGGATATAACAGAGGGCATCCTTTGGAAAACCCGGGATGAGGAAGAGAAGGAAACTCAGAATGACCCCCTCATGCCCAATCAAATAATCAAATTTCTTCATGGTCCGGATGTGAACAAATTTCTCAACCGCAACCCTCTCAAACATTCTCGCCAGTCCAAAGGCAAGGCACGATCCTAAGATAACCCCGATCATCGAATAGATGAATCCTGCTTTCACTCCAAAAAGGTATCCTCCCATAAACTCGATCAGTCCGCCGGGAATAGGAGCCACCACGATCTGGAGCACCTGGATGAGAATATAGATCAACGGAGAATAAGCACCGTAAGAGGTGATGATGTCTTTTAAATAATGTTGATCGTGGAGGAGGTGATAAAATTCAACGGCCTTAACCCAGATCTGCGAGTTAAATCGGTAGAGGAGAAGAAGACAGGCAAGGAGCAGGAAGAATAAAACAACCCACTTCTTTTTTTTATGAAAAAAAGCCAACATAGGGGGCATTTCAAGCGAACAGTTCCTAAGTTTCAAAGCTTAATAACACAAAAAAGAAGGGGAGTAAAGATTTGTTGAAATCACCCAAATTCTGATTCAGAGAAGATCATTGCGAGGGAATCGAAGCAATCTCGGTCTTTTCTTTAAGAATGCCACATCGGCGTGCAGGTTCGCACTTTGGGAGGGCTCACGATGACCCATTGATTATTGGGTTCTTTCTTCTAAATCGGGATTTGTTGAATAATGAAAAACCCCTGACCTCTGTCAGGGTTTTGATGATCAAAATGGCGTCCCCAACGGGAGTCGAACCCGTGTTGCCGACGTGAAAGGCCGGTGTCCTTGGCCACTAGACGATGGGGACAGTGGGCCGTACTGGACTCGAACCAGTGACTCTCTGCTTAAAAGGCAGATACTCTACCTCCTGAGTTAACGGCCCTTTTAATCAGATTAAGAGAAAACCTTTCTTCTTGTCAAGCCATTAGGCGACATTCCTGAAAGGATTGGTTAGCTCGATCGTTTCATCCCTTTCAGAACCTACCGAGACCAGGGAGATCTTCACCTGAATCAGTTCTTCGATTCTCTTCAGATAGCGTTGTGCCTGAATGGGAAGATCGGACATTTTCTTCGCTCCTTTAATCTCTCCCTTCCAACCTTCCAATTCTTCATAAATGGGTACAGAGCTGGACAGCGTTTTAAGACAGGAGGGAACGTGACGGAAAACGTCTCCATTAACGCGATATCCGACACAGATCTTTAAGGTGTCGAAATCATTCAAGACGTCAAGTTTCGTAACGGCCATCTCTCGGATTCCATTAATTCGGATCGCATGATTGACGACCACCGCATCAAACCAACCGCAACGCCTTGGTCGGCCTGTGGTGGCTCCATATTCACCTCCCTTTTCACGAATTCTATTCCCCGTATCGTCCTTGAGCTCTGTCGGAAAGGGTCCTTCTCCCACACGAGTGGTATAAGCTTTGGCCACCCCGATCACGGAATCAATGAGGGTCGGACCAATACCAGATCCCGCACAGGCATTCCCTGCAACCGTGTTTGAGGCGGTGACATAAGGATAAGTCCCATGATCCAGGTCAAGGAGTGCTCCCTGAGCCCCCTCAAAAAGGATATGCCTTCCTTTTTGAATCTCCTCAAAAAGAAATCTCGAAGTGTCTCGGACATATCGGCCGATCTCCTTCTGATAATGGAGATATTCTTCCAAAATCTCCTCGAATCGGAAAGGCTCCTCTTTTAACACCCCGGAGAGGTAGGCATTTTTTTCAAGGAGATTTTTCTCCAGCTTATGGCGGAACACCTCTTCATCCATCAGATCGACCATTCGGATTCCATAACGAGCTACCTTATCTTCATAGGCGGGTCCAATCCCACGACCTGTGGTGCCAATCTTGAAGACTCGATCTCTGGCCCTATCAATCTTCCGGTGATAGGGAAGGATGAGGTGAGCCTCTTCGCTGACCATCAATTGTGAATCATTCTTTAGATAGCCCCTCTTCTTCAATTCGGCAATCTCTTCGATCAACACCGCTGGATCAACAACCACGCCACTGCCAATCAGACATGTTTTATTCTCATAGAGGATGCCAGAGGGGATCAGATGGAAAACAAATTTTTCACCTTTGAGAACAATCGTATGGCCCGCGTTATTCCCTCCCTGGAAGCGAACAACTGCATCCGCATCCCGAGTCAGCAAGTCCACGATCTTTCCCTTACCCTCATCCCCCCATTGAGCCCCCACAATGACGACGTTTGCCATGATGGTCTCCAAAGGCTATTCATGAATCATAGTTCAATTTGACGAACAGAGATAATATTGGGCAATCTCAGAATTTCACCTAACATCCCCGGTGGGAGAGGAGAGTCAAGATGAAGGAGAGAGATCGCCATCCCTCCCATGCGATCACGGCCAAATTGCATGGTGGCAATGTTGATTCCACGGCTCCCCAGGGCCATCCCGATATTTCCGATGACCCCTGGCTTATCATAATTATTGATTAGAAGGATGTTCCCTTCTGGGATGGCTTCAATAAAAAAATCATTCAGTTTAACGATCCTTAACTCTTTTCTTCCAAAGAGTGTTCCTGCGATATAATTCTGTTCCATCTTCGATCGAACGGTAAGGGTGATCAGGCTGGCAAAGTCCTCCGAACTTTCGCTCACCGATTCGGTGACCCGGATCCCTCTCTCTTTTGCCATGACTGGAGCATTGACAAAATTGACCGTCTCACCCACAAAGGGAGTGAGGAGCCCCTTCAAAATTGAAACCGTAATCGGTTTTGTGCCATAGGACCCGATTTCACCCAGATATTCTATCATCACTTCTTCAATTGCATAGGTTGAAATCTGCCCCAGAAAACTCCCCAATTTCTCTCCCAGTCTTAGATAGGGCCTTAAAAAGAGAAGGAGGTCTGGGCTAACGGCAGGTAGGTTTACGGCATTCCGAATTTCTCCATGGATCAGATAATCCACCACCTGCTGGGAGATAGCAATGGAAACGTTCTCCTGTGCCTCCTCGGTGGAGGCCCCCAAGTGGGGGGTACAGACAACATTCTCCAGTCCGAGGAGAGGGTTGCCCATTGCTGGCTCCTTTTCAAAGACATCGAGTGCCGCGCCCGCCACCTTCCCTGACTGAATCGCTTCATAGAGTGCCTGTTCATTAATGATCCCCCCCCGGGCGCAATTGATGAGGATGACCCCTCGTTTCATTTTATCAAAGGCTTTTTGATCAATCAGGTTACGGGTCTCCTCGGTCAGCGGGGTGTGGACACTGATGAAATCAGATCGACTAAGAAGCTCATCTAAGGAGACCAACTCCACTCCCTTCTTTTCAGCCACATCAGGTAAGAGGTAGGGATCATAGCCGATGACTTTCATCTTCAGACCTCTGGCACGATCAGCGACAATCGTTCCAATGACGCCGATGCCTATCAGCCCGAGGGTCTTTTGATAGAGTTCAATCCCCATAAACTTCTTCTTTTCCCATTTGCCGCCCTTCATCGAGGCAGTGGCCTGAGGGATTTTTCTTGAGATGGCAAACATCATTCCAATCGTATGCTCGGCAGCAGCGATGGCATTCTCCTGAGGAGTATTCATCACCACAATACCCTTTTTCGTTGCCGCCGGGATATCGACATTATCCAGACCAATGCCGGCCCTTCCAATCACCCTCAATCGAGTCCCTGCCTCAATCAGGTCCGCCTTCAGTTTCGTCTCACTCCGGATGATGATGGCATCGTAAACCGGAAGAATTTTTTTTAACTCCTCCGGAGAAAGCCCAGGTTTGAGATCATATTGGATATTCTTAGCAGTTTCCAATATCTCCAGACCCTTCTTTGAAAGTGGATCACTGACTAAAACCCTGAACGATTCTCCCATCTTTGTTCACCTCGTACCGCCCCAGAGCGTTTCATTTCATCCCTTGGTTTCCAGAGCCGCCTTCATCAGGTTTCCATAAACACCTCTTCCATCCTTCTCACCCCAGCTCCTAACTCAAAACGATGCCCCATCTCTTTGAGTAATATCTCAAGGGCAGAAATCACCATCACCATATCCAGTTTGTCATAATAACCGAGATGGGCGATCCGGATGATCTTGCCCTTGGCACGATCCTGCCCCTCCGCCACGGTAATTCCAAACTTCTCAAAGAAGAGGTCTTTTAATCGTTCTCCATCAATTCCTTCAGGGATTTTGACGGCAGTCACCGCGTTACTCGGCGAATCGGGAGCGTAGAGATCCAGGCCCAGTGCTTTAACGGCCTCCCGGGTGGCTCTTGCCAATTTTTCATGTCTTCTGAAGAGGGCCTCCAGCCCCTCCCTCTGAATCATCTTGAGGGATTCCCTTAACCCAACAAAGAGGGAAATCGCTGGTGTGTAGGAGCTTTGATTTTTCCTGGTCGATTTTAACTCCTTCTTAAAATCAAAATAGTATTTGGGGAGATTCGATCGCTCCACCATGTTCCACGCCTTCTCACTGAGCGCAGCAAAAGCCAGACCCGGGGGGAGCATCAGCGCCTTTTGTGATCCGCTCACCAGGACATCAATCCCCCAGGCATCCATCGGAATATCAAAGACACCGATACCGGTAATAGCATCAACCACAATCACTTTATCTTCATACCTTTTCATGATCTGGGCGATCTCCTGGATGGGGTGTCTCACGCCTGTGGATGTCTCGCTAGCCTGTGTGTAGACAGCTCGTATAGCTGGATCGGACTCCAAAATCTTTCGAATGGATTCTGGCTGAACTGCCCTTCCCCACTCCACATCGATAGGGATAAATTCAATCCCATAAGCCTTGCAGATCTCTCCCCATCTCTCTCCGAACTTTCCTCCTCGAACCACCAGAGCCTTATCTCCTTTGGAGAGAAGATTTGAAACTGCCCCCTCCATGGCACCGGTGCCTGAAGACGTAAAAACCAGCACCTCCTGTTTTGTCTGAAAAAGATATTTTAATCCCTCCCGGATTTCTGAAAAAATCTTTTCAAATTCTGGCTCCCGATGGTGCATGATAGGTTCTGCCATTTTCAATAGCACTTCGGGTGGTAACATAGTCGGACCAGGCGAAAAGAGATACTTCTTTTCCATAAGGACCTCCTTGATCAAACCGAAAAATATTATTTTAAAAATGGCTCAATGTCAATATGCTCATCTTTTTTCAAATCGCTCATAATGGCCCCCTTTTTTTCGCCTGAAAAAACAATTCATGAGAAGTAACGGCCTTCTTATGGATCAATCTTGACATTTGGACACTTATTTTCTAATGTTTCATTAAACTCTGTCAAGGAGATTAAAGGCCATGGAAGAATTTGCCACCAAGACGCTGGCTGAAATCTATCTCGATCAGGGTGACCTGCAAAAAGCCTATGACATCTACAAAATCCTCTCCGCACGAAACCCCTCTGATCCGGAAATCCAGAAGCGACTGATCCATTTGGAAAGGCGGTTAGGCCTCTCCCCCTCATCAACTCCACCACTTGTTCTGTCCAGGGAGGAGAAGATAAAGCTCTTAAACCAGTGGCTACATCATATCCTTAAAAGGAAAAAAAGATGATGCCAGATTCTGCATTTGAGAAAAGGCAACAAGGCCTCAGAGAGATTATTAAAATAAACCATTTAGAAGCCCTTCTTCTCACAAATCTTGAAAACATCCGTTACCTGTGCGGATTCACTGGAAGCGATGGAGCTCTTCTTGTGACCCAGACGGCTACTTTCTTTTTAACGGATTCGCGTTATTGGACACAGGCCGAGGAAGAGGTGAAGCACTCCCAGATTATCCATTACAGGAAGAAGCTGGACGGTATCGTTTCTACGCTTTCAGACTTGAACCTAAAGAGAGTGGGAGTGGAAGGTCCTTTCTTCCCTCTCTCGGCTTACCAGTTCATCTCAAAGACCTTGGGCCATACAGTTGAACTCCTCAGCCTGGAGGATGAAGTGAAAAATCTGAGGGCGGTGAAGGACCTTCAAGAACTCTCCTTCCTCCGGTCTGCCATCGATCTGGCGACACAATCGTTTCTTCATATCCTGGGAGTAATCCAAGAAGGATCGATTGAAAAAGACCTTGCTCTCGAGATGGAATTCTTTATGAAGAGGCACGGGGCAGAAGGGACAGGGTTTGATATCATCATCGCCTCCGGCCAGAGATCTGCCTTACCTCATGGACGAGCCAGCGGAAAGAAGATTGAGAAAGGCGACTTCATTCTAATCGACTTTGGTTTAAGAACACAGGGATACCATTCGGATCAGACCCGAACCCTGGTCTGTGGGGAACCGACTCAGGAACAGTCAAAAATCTACGGGATTGTCAAAGAAGCCCACGATCGCGCCATTGAAGGAATTCAGCCTGGCACTCCAATCTGTGAGATAGATAAAATCGCAAGAGACCATATCCGAGAGGCAGGTTATGGAGACTATTTTGGCCATGGATTAGGCCATGGCATTGGCCTCGCAGTCCATGAAGATCCTGTGGTCAATGGCGACAATAAAGGATTGATTCAAGAAGGAATGGTCTTTACCATCGAGCCAGGGATCTACATTCCAGGATGGGGAGGGGTTCGGATTGAGGATATGGTTCTTGTCAAGGAGAATGGCGTAGAAGTATTGACCTATCTACCCACAGCACTGAAGATCGTTTAGGTGACTTATTTGTTGGGCTATACTGCGACCCTTGTGAATTGGACACAAAGGGTGTGTCAAGGAGTTGTGATAAAATTGTGATAAAATTGGCTGGAGAAGACATAACTATCTGAAATTAATCAAACTACATAAAAAGGGTAATTTCTATTTAAAATTAATAAGTTGGGAGAAACCAAGGGAAAGATCAAGGGGTTAGACAAAATGGCTTTTTAGGACTCTGCCTCCGCAGCCGGATCTCGTCTTGTATCATCCCGTCTTTAGCCCCCGGAATCACCAGAATCAGCCTCAGACAAGGCTTGGGCAGGGGTATCTTGTCTTGTATCCTGCCGGGATCAGTTCCCCCAGAGGATAACTTC
>CALLAL010000058.1 GCA_938002255.1 uncultured bacterium | reverse complement strand
GATAACATCACGAATAGCGAGACGCATCTGTTCTGGGGCAGGTTCGTCGTCCCCCGTCCGGATTTTGGCTAATTCTCTTCCCAGCGTTCTCGCTGCAGCCAAAAGAAAATGACCGCTTCCTGAAGCAGGATCACAGACCTTGAGAGTTAAAATTACTTTTTCCCTATCCTTGGGATTTTTTGCCTCTTTAAGCCGTTCTTCCATCACAGGAACCAAGGCACTTTTGATGAGTTCATTTACGAGTTCGGGTGGGGTGTAATAAGAACCTGTTGACTTTCGCTCCATGCCATAGACGAGGTCGAAAGTTGGTTTCCCATCCTTCTCGATAAAGACTGGCTGAAAATCGAGAAGGCTTTCGTAAACGCTTCCAAGCTCTTCAACATCGAGGGCGCCATAGTTGATCCGGCGCCACGGTGTCTTTTCATTTTCACGATACATGGAGAGGTGCCAGAGTGCTGTAAGCAAATTCCGGTTAGAAAGAAGAACATCACTTAGATCTGCTGTCTGGGATGTATTAAAGAGATCTCCATTCAGAGGAGGGACCCCAAGCATATTGCCAAATGTTTCATCTTCGAAAAGGCGAAAGGTTGTGCGGAGTCCCATCCAGAGATCATCATATTCGGAATAGGATGAGCGAATTTCAGTAAGCTTCCGCAGACGGCTGATGCTGTAATGTTCACGGTAAACCGGATTTTCAGTAATGAGGTTTCGCTCTTCAGCAACCATCAGAAAAAGAAATCTATAGATTAACCTTAGAAGTTGTTGATAAAAGGAAAGGGGTGAAAGCTTTCCTTCTTTGACTCTATCGCGCAATTCCTGATTCTTGGGGTGATGGAGAAACCCATTTGCAAAGATCTTGAGCGCCTCTTCTACACCATCTCTGAGACGATCCCTAACACGACCTCCCTGTTCAATGGTTATTTTGTAATATTGCTCCAAAAGAGATTGGGAAGCATCTTCTAAACCGAGAGGAAAGCGGGAGCGATGGACAAGGCGGAAAAAGAGGGCAAAGTCAGAGAACTTTTCGCTCTCCATCATCTCTTTGATATCGAACTCAATATAGGCCTGACGGCGGATAAGCTGAGAATCTCTTAGGAGCCGCAAAGTATAACCATTTGTGACGACTCCCCAGAGATGTTCAGTTCGATTGATATACTCCTGTAAAAGGGAGTGGGGAGCTAAGCGGGGTCTTCCTGATTCTGGCCTCCGGTCAAGGGATTGGCGACAACTGACAATATGAACCGGTGGACCATTCTCATCCTTTCCGGCACGATGGGATATGGCGTATGTCTGTCCATCCACCTCGGAAGCTTTTGGTGTATAGGTGAGCTCATAATCGAGGAGGCTTAAAAATGGAATCATCCACTGGTCCCGGGTGATACTGGTAGCTGGATCTTCGGGAGCCAATCTTTCAAGACGGTGCTGGAAAGCGCTCCAGAGGGATCGAGCCTCGGTCCAGGCGGCAGCTATTTCATCGGTAAGATAAGTTCGGGGGCTGAGTTTAAAGTCCTGGGGTTTTTGTCCCGGAGCCCTTCCCTCCACGATCTGGTCAATCAGATCTGCGGCATAAAGACCACCTACGATATTTAAACAAGGAAACCGGGTGGTCATTGGTTTACCCCCTTTGGCATAGGGAGTAGCACGAGAATTCCAATGAGATCGGGAGGAAAGTGGGGATTAACAGTCAATCCCCGGCGGGCAAGATGAGCGGCTGAGCGGATACGACGATGACTCTCAAGGAGCTTCTGGGCACGCTTCTCTATCAATGATCGCAATTTAGGTTTGAGACTATCCCACCATCCCAATACCTCCTCGATGACCTCCTTTCTCTCTGCAATAGATATGTTGGCATCGGGCTTGGCTGTTTGAAGCAGGCTTAAAACCTCATCTTCTGAAACCCATTCGATCCTATCAGGGGGAAAACCTCGAAAACCAGAAATGAAAACCTCTTCTGCTAAAAGAGGCCTCTTTTCAGGTTCTTCGAGGGTGAAGCGAAGTCTCATAAGGAACAGAGAGGTACGCCTACCGATAGCCTGAGTGCGAATAACCCCACATCGGGCTGCAATGGCATTGCCTTTTCTTGTAAGGGCTTCTTCGAGAAGGAACTGGGCCAGTGAGGATACAAAAGGATGGTTTCGGCCAAGGTAGGTCACATTTTCAGGAGAAGGGGAAGTAAAGGTGACTCTCCACTCCTTCTCCTCAGGGATGGCGGTCTTAACCATCTCGGGGAATCGATCTAAGGATTGAATCGCGAAAACCCCATCTTTTACAGGCCGAACTGCAACTCCGAGTCGCTGGCAGGTATCGAGAACAAAGCGCTTCACTGCATCAGGATCGCCCAGTACAGAATCACTCTCTCTGATTTCCCGATCCACTTCTTCAGGCTTGATTGCCCGCTGGGCAAAACGGGTACGGCTCTCTTTCTCCCTTGAGGCCACTTCCTCCCACCGACAATGGACATCCTTAACCATCGGTTCTTCAAAAAGACTGAGCTGTTGGGCATGGGGGGCCCGGAAAAAGAGTGTCTTCAGCACAGCCTCCATGATTGTTTCACTATCCATGGGGACAGGCACGGTGATGCCCAGATCACGATG
>CALLAL010000057.1 GCA_938002255.1 uncultured bacterium | reverse complement strand
AGGTTCAACGAATTTTTTTCACAAGCTCTTGTGGTAAGAAGGCAAGGAATGGGTATTAATTGTGTGGATATAATTATAAAGCAGAGCTAACCTGCCTTTTCCCCCTTAAGAAGAAGGGCAAAAAAGGAGGAGAAGGCAGTGAAAATCCCCAAATAGAAGATCCCTACTCTGAAGTTGAAAAGATCAGCAGTCCATCCGAGCAGAAAGGGAATGAGCCCCATTCCAAAGCCAACCCCTATAGACATAATAACTCCTAACATCATTGACCTATTTGAAATGGAGGCCAATTTTGAAATCGTAACCAGGGCGACAGGAAAAAACCCGAGGGAGAGAAAGGCCTGGAATACAAGAAAAATAAAGATAAGCCTCAAAGAAGTCGCTATTGAGAGACCAATCGTACTTAAACCTGTCAAAAGCAGGCTCAGAAAGAGGATGGCTCGGTCCCCATACCGATCCACCAGAAAACCGATTAGGAGGGGAACGGCCATCCCGCCAGCCCGTGAGATCCCTAAGAGGTTGTTGGCAAGCTCAAACTCAACCCCTCTCTCTTTGATCAGATAAAGGGGGAGGATGGAGTATACCCCCATACTCGATCCAGAGGACAATATCCAAAGCAGGATCATAATCCAGACCGTCCTCTTTTTAAAGAGATCCTTATAGCCTTCTCCATGTTTGAGTGGTTCCTTCTTAGGTTCAACAGAGACCTTCCAGAAAAAAAAAGGAAAGAGGAGAGCCATGATCCCCAAGAAGAGCAAAAGGATCTGATATGGAAAGAATTGAAGCCCATAAGCAATGATAATGGGAATGGTAAAGATTGAAAAACTTGCTGCGGAGTCATGAAACCCTATAGCCTTACCCCAATTTCTTGGTTCATAGGTTTCGGTGATGATAGGAAGGATGCTCGGGATATATATTCCGGTCCCAAGTCCGAGGAGGAAGAAAAGGAGATGAAATGAGAGGTAGCTTTCTAAAAACTGAAATCCAATGAAGACAAGCCCTACACCTAAAAAGCCAATGACTACAACTCTCCTATAACCCCAGGCCAGGGTCAAACGACCTGCAGCCAGCAGACTAACGCTATAACCAATTGAGAGGGAGATGAAAAGGCCCCCAGCCTTTCCATGAGAAAGCAGGAGACTGTCTTCAATAAGTGGGAGGATAGGCGAGAAGATCGTTCGTGTTGAAAAGTTTAGATACCAGAGGCACCAGAAAACGAAAAGAGGGAGGATTTTCACCCTTCTTCTTACCTTTCTCAAAATCCCAAAAGTCACATCAATTCGAAGCCTTGCCCAACATACGGGTATTTTGACGAAGGATTATTTTATCCTTTTTAAGCTTGGCTTTTTTGATAAATTTTTATCAGCCCCCCTCCTACGTTTCAGGACATTTTCATTAAAGAGGTTGTTTTTAAGGCTGACCGCATTAATGATAGAGTATATGATGACTGCTCTTTCCCACTCCTTTGTTCCATCGAACTGCTCGATTCTCAAACGGTATTTCTCTCTAAGGCTTGCCAAGGATGCTTCGTCAAAGGCAAGGATCTGGTCCGCTAATCGTTCGAGTGCTTTATCCATATAATCTCCATGATCTGTCTTGAATACAAGGTTCAGAAGTCTGAATATTTCATTGCGATCTTTGCGATCACACCAAATGAGAACAAGCTTCGCAGAGATGATCTTTTAAGGGAAATCGACCGCGAAGGGCTTTATACTGGCCACAGCAATAACAAAGGAAGAGATGATCCTTGCATTCTTGACAATAATAGTATCCAATGTGGTAAGGATGAGGCTGAGCACACCCCTCCCCCCTCCCGGTAGAATTAAAACAGAGCATCTTTTTACATCGATAACAGAACTCAAACCACTGATCCTTTATTGGCGAACCGCAAACCTCACAAAGACGGGATTCCATGTTTGAGGGAATTCCCCCTTTGACTCAACCCTTCTTCCTTTTCCCACCAGAAGGATTTATTCCATTCAAGGTGCAAACTTTGTGACCTGATGAGGGGCTTCAAAGGTCTCATGAAGAGCCCTTATGGCATTGTCAATCTGTTCCGCTTCAATCACACATGAACAACTGGATATCGAGGTACTGATTGCCATGACATTGATCCCCGCTGTTCCCAGAGCATTGAACATCAGCCCGGAAATCATAGGCCTCTCCCTGAAATGGGGGCCAAAGACGCTGATCGTTGCCACATTGGGATGGTAGGAGATTCCTTTCGCTTCTATCAGGGTTTTCACCCCTTCAAGGGTTTCAAGGGCGACCTCCAAGTTTTTCTGATCAATACAGAAGGTCATATTCCCATTCCCCTCTATATCCACATTATGAACCACAAACTCGATATTGATGTTTCTATCCCCCATCGCATGAAGGATAACCCCTGGAACATCTGGGCGGTCCGGTAGAGAAAGGATGCTGACCGTGGCAAGGCCACTCGCTGCCATGATGCCACCCACCTTTATCTTAGCCTCGTTCCCCATCTCTGATCCTCGTTAAAAACCCCCTTTTTTTCGAAATGATCTTCATTCCTAACAACCTCACACCGTTCCTGAAAACATCTACTCCCAGATCCTCCGGTCATCAATCTTTTTGGCTCTATCCGGAATGCCTCCTTTTACGGTAAAGACGACCTCAGCGGTTACCTTGAGGTTTTCCTTAATCTCTTTCTCCAATTTCCGTTTCAGAACAGTCTGTTCGGCGATCTCCTCTTTCAATTCGAGATAGATCGTTACCTCATCTCTATAATCCTTTCTCGTAACGATCATCTGATAATTTGAAACCATAGGAAACTTCGCCATCACCTCATCTACCTGCCAGGGATGAACAAAGATGCCAAAAACCTTTGTGACCTGGTCCGTCCTTCCCAAAATCCTTCCAAGACGCATCGAAGTTCTACCACAGGCACACGGCTCTTCCATCAGGTAAGAGAGATCACCGGTAGCGAAGCGAAGCATCGGAAAGACTTTGCTAAAGTTGGTCGCAACAATTTCACCGGTTGCCCCTATCTCCATCTGCTTTCCCGTTTCTGTATCCACGATCTCCACAATCACATCCTCTGGGATATGCATCCCCTTTTTCTCCGGACATTCGTAGCCGAGACAGCCCACATCCACGGTCCCATATCCCTGCCGGACCATCACATCCAGTTTTGATTCTATCTTTTGACGGAGCGATTCCGGAAACATCTCCGCACCCACAAAAGCTGTCTGTAAAAAAAGATCCCTTTTGAGATCGAGACGCAGGCCTTCTGCTGCCTCAATCATAGCCATAAGAAAACTCGGGGTTCCCACATAGGCGGTGACGCGAAGCTGTCTCAGCAGATTAATCTGCATCGAAATATTCCCAGGCCCTACAGGAATGACGGTTGCCTTAAACAGTCCAAGGGATTCATCGAGCATGAGGGCAAGGGGCGTCAGGTGGTAATTGAAGGTATTCAGAACAATATCCCCTTTTCTAATTCCGCAGGCATAGAGAGCCTGGGCCCATCGGATGTCATCATAATCCCACTCTCCAGGTTCATAAACCGGGCCTGGAGAAACGTATATTCTTCTCAATCCTGCTTCAGAAACGACCTCAAATCCACCAAAAGGAGGAACCTCTTTCTGAGCGTTCACCAAATCTGCCTTCTTCGTGATGGGGAGTTTTTCTAAATCCCTAAGCTCCTGTATCTGTTCGGGCCTCAGGCCTACCTTTTCGAATCCAGAACGGATGGCTTTCGAATGAAGGTATCCGTGAGACAGGATATCGGAAAGCTTCGATCTCTGATAGGCGTCCCTGGCCTCCTTTGACAGTGTCTCTTTCTTTTCATTAAAAAACCCGTGTCTTCGATCGATCATCAGAGCCACTCCTTCTTGAGAAGAACTCTTCACTATCATGATTCCAATTTTCCGTCAATTATAGGATGAAGACTGGATCCACATCAACATCCAAAGAGACGCCTCGTGCTTTGATTGCTTCCTCTATCTGAGCCACCAACTCTCTTGCAAATTGATGGAGGAGTTTAGAATGGAGCCCTTTGGCTAACATTTGAAATCGGAATTTTCCTTTCAATTTCAAAAAAGGAGCGGCGCTGGGACCTAAAAGTTCGATCCTTTTTTCGAAACCTCTTTTAAGCAACGCCCTTCCGATCCTTTCCATTTCTTTTGCTGCCGATACTGTTCTCTTCTCATGATTTCCAGTCAATCTGAAATTGATCAGTCTCGAGAAAGGAGGATATCCCAGGGCTTGTCTGAACTCCATCTCTTCATGATAGAACCGATGAAAGTCATGGTCTTTTGCTGTCTGGATGCTGAGATGTTCCGGATTAAACGTTTGGATGACCACCTCTCCAGCCGTCTCTCCCCTGCCGGCTCGACCAGCAACCTGAGTGAGAAGCTGAAAGGTCCGTTCGCTTGATCGAAAATCAGGGAAATGGAGGGAAGTGTCTGCAGAGATCACCCCCACGAAAGTTACATTGGGGAAATCGTGTCCCTTCACAATCATCTGGGTTCCCACAAGAATATCAATCTTTCCAGACTCCAGCTCTTTCAAAATCTGTTCATGGGAGTGTTTGCGAGAGGTGGTGTCTCGATCCATTCTACCCACCAAACTGCCGGGAAACAGATCTTTTATGTCCTGCTCCAAACGTTCTGTGCCTATCCCTATTCCTTTGAGTCGGTGCCCTTCACAATTTGGGCAGTCTCCCGGGGCGATAAGGCGATAGTTACAATAATGGCACTGGAGAGAACGATCCCTCAAATGAAAGGTTAAGGTGACACTACAATTAGGACATTTAAAAGTAAAACCGCATTCCGGACACAGGATAAAGTTAGCAAACCCCCTTCGATTGAGAAAAAGAAGGCTTTGTTTCTTCTCTTCAATATTTTTTTGAAGCGCTGCCTTTAACCTTTCAGAGAGAAGCCCTTTTTCCTTCCTCATATCCACCACTTCTACTTTTGGCAGGGGCTTCTTTTCTATCCTCTCCGGAAGGGTTAAGAGGTGATATTTCCCTTTTTCAACATTCGAGTAAGATTCAAGAGATGGCGTGGCAGATCCCAAAAGAAGGACAGCGTCTGCCTCCCTGGCCCTGACCACAGCGAGATCTCTTGCATGATACTTTAGTTTATCTTCCTGTTTATAAGAGGGGTCATGTTCCTCATCCACAATGATCAGGCCCACCTTCTTAAAGGGAGCAAAGATAGCAGAACGGGCTCCTAAAGCGATCTTCACCTCTCCCCTCCAGATCCTCCTCCACTGGTCATACCGTTCTCTTCTCCCAAGTCCGCTGTGAATCAGGGCAAAGTTATCTCCAAATCTGTCTTTGAATCGGGAGAGAAGTTGAGGGGTCAGCGAGATCTCGGGGACCAGTACGATCGTTTCTCTGTCCTTGAGAAGGACTGCTTCAATGGCTCGAAGATAAACCTCTGTTTTCCCGCTTCCAGTGACCCCATGAATGAGAAACGGGGAGTAATGTTTTGAATCAATTCCTTTCAGAATTTCCTCTAAAACAGTCTCCTGAGCCTGGGTGAGAACAGGTTTGGGATAGGGGGTCAATGCCGATGGAAATGACAGATTCCGGAGAATCTCTTTCTGAAGAATGGTGATGAGCCCCTTTTCTTTGAGGGTTCTGACTTGTTTGAAAGGTGTTTTAAACTCCTTTTTAAGTTCTGAGTAGTAGCATTCCCCTTTTTTCTCAAGCCAATTTAGGATCTGATCTTCTTTCTTCGAAAGTGGCTTCTCGGTCTCTTTTCCCTCGTAATGAATCACCTTATCAAACTTGGGCTTGACTTCTTTACCTTCGATCCCTGCCTCGAGATGCAGAAGTCCCTTCTTCTTTAAGGTATAAATCTGGGATCTTGCTCCTTCTTCAGGAACAAGCTTCAACAACCTCTTAAGGGAAACCTTCTTTTTTTTAAAAATCTCTTGAAGGATTTTTTGTTGTACAGGTGGCAAGCCCCCCTGGTCAAGAGAGGTTTGCCCTTCCTCAGTCAGACTCAAGATCAACTCACTCTTCAAATGAAGACCTGGCGGGAGGCCTGTTTTGATGACCTCGCCCAAGGGATAAAGGTAATAGTCCGAGATCCATCGATAAAAACGAAGCATCTGTGGTTCAATCAAGGGGGTCTCATCGAGAAGATCTGCCACCTCGCGTATCTTTTCTTCAATCCCTTTGGGTGGCTGATCGACAAGGTCGAGGCAAAACCCAGTCACTTTTCTCCCCTTAAAGGGAACCAGAACCCTCATTCCTACCTGGAGGAAACCTCTAAGAGCTTCTGGGATGAGATAATGGAATGTCTTTGAGACAGGAAGCCCAACGGCCACTTCAACGATGTTCTTCATTAACCTCAAATTATCCGCTTTAGTACGGTTTGTCAAATTTGCAAAGGCCAACTTTTTGCAAAGTCTAAAAATAAAAGGGGGCAAACCCATATCTTGATAGAAAGAAGAAACTGAGATATGATATATCGACGGTCTAAAAAGTAGTTGCTAAAACGTAGAAGGGAGGAAAATCAATGGATGAGAAAGAACGGTTGAATGCGCTTGAGGTGGCCCTGAATAACGAGATGAGGGAACGAGAATTCTACCTAAAGCATGCGAATCGAACGCAAAACCCCCTCGGCAAGCGGATGTTCCAGCAGATCGGAGATGACGAACTGGAACATTATGAACGCATCAAACAACTTCATGAAAAATGGTCGAAGAAGGAAAAATGGCCTGAGACCGTACCCCTAAAAGTGAAAGATACGATTGTCAAAGATATTCTGGTCGATTTTGTCAAAAGGGTGGATGAAAAAACCAGAGGGGACTCAGACGACTTGGAGGCAGTACGGATCGCTATCGATTTCGAGGCCAAAGGCGAAAAATTCTACGCTGAAATAAGAGAGGCGTCCACCGATCCGAAAGAGAAAGAGTTCTTTGATCTCCTCTCCAAAATGGAACATGAACATTATCTCTCTCTTAAAGATACTGAAGAATACTTTATCGATCCCCAATCCTGGTTCCGCAAAATGGAACACCATACTCTAGACGGGGGCTAAATGGATAGGTTACGCTAACCCCCTTTTATTCTATGATGATTCAAGGAAGGAACGGAAGGGGGTTAGCGGGGAATAAATCGCGATAGAATCCAGCTGACAATACTGATCAGGATTGAACCCAGTATCGCTCCCCAAAACCCTTCAACATGAAATCCCCTCACCAAAGCTGAGACCAACCAAAGCATCAGGCCGTTGATGACCAAGAGGAAAATCCCTAACGTAAGGATTGTAAGAGGAAGAGTGAAAAAGATCAGAACGGGTTTGATAACTGCGTTAACAATTCCTAAGATGAAAGCGCTAACTAAAGCCGCCCAGAAACTATCTACCCAGATCAGACTTGGGAAAAGATAGGCAATAATCAGAATGGCTATCATGTTAATAATTAAACGGACGACAAAAAACATAACCCCTCCCTGATGACCTTAATTGATTAACCACAGTATAGAGACTTTCATCCATAGAATCAACTCATTTCTTTCCTCTTGATAAAAAAATATATCTGGAACTCCGATATAAGGATTGAAAAAAAAATAAAAAATTTTTGGAAAAACTTCTGAAGTTAGAGTTTGGAGGTGCGGTTTGAGAATGCTTCAAAAAGGCATCTGGATGGCCTTACATGGTTTGACAGGGCAAGGTTTTG
>CALLAL010000056.1 GCA_938002255.1 uncultured bacterium | reverse complement strand
TGGTCCATCATGCACACCATTTAATCATGGAAGGAGAATCGTATCGTAAAAAACTGAGTCCAAAATCGTCTAACCTCTCTCCACCCAAAGGGGGGAAATAATGTGATCCCAGGGGTGGGGAATTAACGTGATCCTTGACATCACTCTTGAATTTCTGGGAGTCAATTTATATTTTTATGGACGCCCCAAAGATTTTTATATGTTTGTTTTAATATTTGACCTTTAAACCATCAAGCTCTTCTTTCGTGATCTCAGGCCATCTTTTCAGTATCCAGTTGCCCACCCATGCCTTGAAGAGATGGAGGTTCTTCTGCCTTTCCTCATCGGTTGACCCCAGATACTCATACATATTCCCAGGTTTTCCATCTTTGGTATTTTTACCGTCATCAAGCCTTCTCATGATTGCGCCCGTATCAGGCCAGCCCACAAAAAAGATCAAATAGGTGTAACTATCCATTCTCGGCCCTTTCATTCTCTCTTTAAACTTCTCTGCATCTTTCTTAAACTCAGGGTACTCCGGCGCATCCGGACCGTGACACTGGATGCATTTCGCATCAACGATCGGCTTGATGTGGGCTTTATACCCCACCTCCGTTGCATCAACACTCGAAGCGAATACAAAGATGAACAGCCCCAACAGAGGAAAAATCTTTCGTTGCGAATACATGTTCGACCTCCTTTCAAAATGGGTTCAAAATGGATTAAAATTCTACCTGTGCTTGGAGATAACCGTAATTGATATTCTTCTTACTTCCTGAAGCCTGTTCGAAGAATTTACCGGTGAAAAATTTGTTCCATCCGGCAAGGAAAGAGATTCCCTTTGTCAGTTTGTAAGAGGCGACCAAGTTCACCTCCACTCCCAGATCTTTACTAAAACCCTGAGGGACTTTACTGGCACGGAAATGGTGGAAGTCCAGGTTCAAATTTAAATCGGGCAGAGGATTTAAAGAGAAACCGGCAACCCAGGCCTGCATACCGCTGGCACGAATGCCTTCCACCGTCACTCCGCTCAGGTCTGTGATGGCGCTCATATCTCCAACGAGGTAATTATCGTTAAAGATATTCCCGTGAAATTCCTGGAACCTTTTGTCAAATGGTTTGTTGTCGCCCGACCCAAAGGCAAAGGCGGCAAAGATACGGGGCTCCAAGGGAAGTTTAAAGGTATATCCAATATCTACATGTCCTCCATAAGCCCTCACCCTGTCCTTTCCATCTCCAATCGGGTTTTTAACCCTTCCCCATTGGAACTGGGGCTCTAATTCGTAATCAAACCCTTTCACCTTCCCGGCAAACCGGGTCCCCAAGGTAAACCACTTCTGGCCGGAGTCTTCGATTTCAAACTCCCTGTGAAGAAAGGGAAATCCGCCTTTATGATAAAAGAGATACGCATCCCATGATCCTTCTTCGTAGACCTTGTAAGTGGCATACATCCCTGTCAGGTAAATGTCCGGGTCCCTTGAATTCAATTTTGCCATTTTAACACCGAGTAGATCAACGTAAAATCGTTCATCGAGATCGACAACCATCTTGAGCCCATCCCAGCTCAAACCATTGTAAAAGTCATTGGTCCCCAGGAAAAAAACAGAGCCGTATGAAACTTCCTGGCGGCCAACCTTCAGACTGACAGGAGAACCCATGATTTTTTCCCATTCGGCATACCCCTGGTAGAGATCGACTTCGGAACGTCTGTCAACTCCTCCCCACCTTCCATACCATTGAAGCTGTGCAAAGGCTTTCAATTTAAGGAAAGGGTTCTCGATGGATGCATGGGGGCGCGTCCTTTGGAGGACCTGTGCCTCCTTTTCCCCGGGGGTGAAGGTGAAGTCAGTGAAATTCTGGTTCTGAGCGAAATCCCCCCTCAGCCGGATCTGCCCACCCACATCAAATTTCCATCGGTCTTCGAGAGGCTTTGACTCCTCTGTCGCGAAGAGATAAGGTACGAAGAGAAAATGAATCGAAGAAAAAAAAGTAAAGATTAAGCATAGAGTCTTTTTCATACGGACACTCCTGGTATAATAATTTTCCCTTCCACAATCAGAATACGAAAGCGATCAAAAACAGTACTGCCATCGCCGATAAACTCCAGATATAGACGGTCCATCCGATCTTGTCTTTCACTCCCATCATCAAATCCCCTTGAAACAGAGCGAGTTCAAACAACGCCTTAGTGTGCCTATCCCGCAGGAGTGAACCATGAACAGGGGGATATTTCTGTTTCTCGCTACATGGACCGCCTCCTTTCTTGCGCCGTGGGAAACCTTATTCGTAAAGATAATCAGGGCATCTACATGCTGGATCTTTTTGAAAAGGTTAGTCTCATATTTATTAAAAACCTTGAGTTCAACCTTAAATTTTTGAGCCTCCTCCGTGTAATGCCTTTCAAGTCTATCCATTCCTCCAATCAACCCGATACACATGGCGATCCCCTCCAAAAAAGAAAGTGTAACCCTATGCTTCTGAACCAGCATCGAGTTACGCCTTCACTTCCCCTGTCCGAATCAGGAGCCGTAAGCCGTCCCTAAATCATTTTAGGCTGTTTCTTTCACCGCCTCCGTCAACCTCTTTCTCAATTCCTCCAATCTCTTCGATTTGAAGGACTTCTTTGTCTCCTCCAATACCTCGATCGTTTCCAGGAGAACCCTGTGGAACAGCTTTTTATGTGGACAATCAGCCATTGAGCAGAGTTCAAAGGGAAGCGAACTCTTGATCTTTCCGAGGATAGTGAGCAACATACTTTGTTGCATATTTACCCGGTCATGGAGATCCCGGGTACTCCTTTCGATGATCCTAATCCAATGATCCCTGTTTCCCTCTGCCAAGATATTCTCCCCGTCCATTCCCGATCTCCAGCCCGCATCCTGGGCTTTTCAATCCTTCTCCAACCGGACGTAAATCCCTTCAGCCATCTCCTTATCGATAGCAAACTGACTCTGACCGATCTGAAAAACATAAGATGGAAATTTCTGAATCATGGAAATCCGAAGACCGGGAAGAGCCCCCATAGCCATCACCTTATGAAGCCTTCCCTGGTCATTGGTTGCCAGATAGGCAATGGTACCTCGATCCATCGCCTCCATGTCCTTGAGGGGGCGAACCACTTGCACCACTTCTCTGGCCGATTTCTCACAACATCTCCCGGGCGGGATCGGTTTGCCATGAGGGCACATCTTGGGATGGCCTAAGAGGGTACATACATTCTCATCTATCCCCTCGTGGAGGAGGTGTTCGAACTTACACCCTATCTCATGGGTGAGACCCCTCTTCACATCCAGGACATCCACAAGTAGCCTCTCGGCAAGACGATGGCGCCGAACAATCCGCTCACCCTCTTCTTTCCCTCTTTCTCGCAGACGCACCTCTCCGGCGGAAACATCGATGTATTCACCCTTAAGAAGCTCTGCGATCGCCTCCTCCCTTTCAGCCAACCCCAGGAAAAGGGGCTCCTTCTTTTCTTCAACGGTGCTAATCCACAAGGTTTCAAGAATCTCTTCCGATCGTTCTGACAACTTCATCTTCTTTTCCTCCATTCTTTCAAACGTTTAATCCATCCAGGTTCGGGCGGCATCTCATATCCGCAGCGGGGGCAACGGACCATTTGACACCCCTTTGTTAACGAACATCGCGCGCACCCCTTTCGGGCCTCCTCTTCTTTAAACTCTGCCCCACAATAAGGACACCTCATAGTCTCACCCCTAGGATGGTCAGGGCCAAATGGAGAAGGTATCCCGTTCCGAAAGAGAAGAGAAGGACAAAAAGGGAGAGTCCAAAACCGATCCGCATCCCTCTCTCCTTTATATTCATTAAAAACTGGGCTACACAGGGTACGAAAAGCGTCAACGTAACCGAGGCCACCACGAGTTGGGAGCCTGCAAGAAGGCCCGCCTTTTTGAGATCATAGATGCCGGCAGCGCCATAATCCCTACGGAAGAATCCGAAGAGAAAACTAACTGCAGCCTTGTCCGGAAGTCCCAGAAGTCGAACTGGGTATTCAAGTCCCCTGACGATCAAATCGAAAATCCCTGTGATCTGGCCAAGCCATATGAAGACACTGGCCAGGAGAAACATGGGGAAGATCTCCTTAAAGTACCAGTGCACCCGGCTATATGTCTTTATCAAGACATTCGAAGCCTTGGGAAGCCGCAGCGGTGGAATTTCCATATAGAAGGAAGGTTTCTCTCCAGGCATGACCTTGCTTGAAAGAAAGCCAACGAATAGGAAAACGGTTGCTATGATCCCAAACCATATCCAGAGCCCTATCGGATTCCCTTCAAAAAGGGCCAAAATAACCCCGAGTTGAGCTGAGCAGGGAATGGCCAGGGCAAGCAGGAGGGTCGCAATGATCCGCTCCCGCATCGTTGGAAGAGTGCGTGTTACCATCGTGGCCATGGTGGAACAGCCCAGGCCAAGGACCATCGGGATCACGGCCCTTCCTGTAAGGCCGATCGCCTTGAAAATTCGATCAATCAGCAGAGAGAGCCGTGGCAGATAACCGGTATCTTCAAGAATGGAAAAGGCGAGGAAGAAAGTCGTTACAATCGGCAGGATGAGGGCAATGGCGTAACGAACTCCCAGCGTGATAACCCCATATTCTCCTACCAGAAGTTCCTGAAAGACTTTCCATGGAAGGATGGAGGTTATGAGTGTCGTAACCCAGGGATTGATCTTCTCCTCGAAAATTGTGCCTTCGAGAAAGTCGACCAGTACCCCCGCCCCGAAATCCCCAACAAACCAGTAGATCCCATAGTAAAGAATGAAAAGGAGGATCGGGATTCCGGTCCAAGGGGAGATCATCCTTCGGCTGAGCCACTCCACCCAATCTCCTTTACTCTCCCCTCTGGAAAGACGCATTGCCTCATGAAAAATCTTTGAGGCAATCCTCTGCCTCTCCAGGGATAGTTCATAAGAAATGGGGTGAGGAAATTGGCCTTTCCCACGCTCCACCAGGGAGGTCAGAGGACGGTCATCTCTCTCGTTGTCCTTGACCAAGGTATGGATCTCAGAGTCTTCTTGAAGGAGTAAGACGGCCAGGCTTCTCTTGGAAATGCCATAATGACCCTGGAGCATCAATTCTAATTCCCTCAAAAGGGATTCCATCGGTTCTTCATACGGAAAAGAGCAGCAGGGACGACCGAGTTCCCTCAATCGGTCCAGGATCAACCCTTTCAGGGTCTCAATACCCTGGCCGGTGGTTGAGATGGTTGCCACAACAGGGATCCCCAGTCTCTCCGAGAGCAGGGAGAGATCGAATTGGATACCGAGTCTTTCCGCCTCATCTGTCATATTAAGGACCAAAATCACAGGCAAGCCTGTCTCCATAAGTTGAAGTGTCAATGGCAGCATCCTCTCCAGGTTCTTGGCATCCGCCACGTGAAGGATTAGGTCAGGTCTCTCTTTCAGAAGGATGGAACGGGCCACCCGCTCCTCTTCGGTGACGGGAAGAAAGGAATACATACCCGGGGTATCAATAACTTCGAATGTTTCCTTTCCAATGGATCCGGAACCTCGAAAAACCTCTACGGTGGTTCCTGGATAGTTGGAAACGGTAACATACGTTCCTGTGAGCCTGTGGAAGAGAACGCTCTTCCCAACATTGGGACTTCCCACAATGGCAATCTTTCCCCTTTTCTCCTCAGAGGGGAGAGAGACAGTTTGGCTATGACATCCTTTACTCTGAAACACATTTACAACCCTGGCAACAAAACCCATGAGTCCTCCTTTAGCGATTGAGATTCAGTCTCAATAAAAATGTAAAAAAATTATTGGCACTTCTTACAATAGCCAAAAATCTCGATCAGGACTTTCTGGGGGCGAAACTCATTCTCCTTACAGATTTCTTCTTCGATCCCCCTCAAAGCCTCCTTCTTGAACTCCACAATCTTTCCGCATTTTAAGCAGATGAGGTGGTCATGCCGTTCCCCTTCATGGATATGCTCATAATGATGGTGTTTCTCTCCATGGATGGCCTCCTTAATTAGTCCCGCCTTGACCAGGAGCGGCAATGTTCGGTAAACTGTTGCCTTGGAGATGCGACTTCTTTTCTTGCGAAGTCGAAAAACGAGTTCTTCCGCCTCGAAGTGACCTTCCGTCCCCATGGCTTCCTGAAGGACCCTCTCCCTCTCTGGTGTCCACTTCAGACCCTGTTCTCTTAAGTAGTTGAGGAGTAGATGTTTCGCTTTGTTGGTCATTTCTGATCAAATTGCAATTGAGAATCGATCTCAATTTAACAGACCCTTCTCTTTTTGTCAAGAAAAAAATAATTTGA
>CALLAL010000055.1 GCA_938002255.1 uncultured bacterium | reverse complement strand
AACGACCCAATCTGATTTAAAAAAATCCGATTCAAAGGGCATGAGGGCTTCGATGAGGATAACCTTTTATAACCGCTCTTCAAGGTTTTGGAGGAGGAACGTTCCAACCCTTTTAAACCGAAAACACCCCATCACTGAGGGGTTACTTCAGACCTCAAAAAAGGCTTGCTATAAGAAACAAAATATCATAATAATGTTAAAAATCTCTTTTAAGGGGGAAAATGATGAATTTTGAAGTTTCAAGCCTTTTTTGGATTTTTTTTATGATTGTCGCCTTGCAGCCCTTATTTAGAAAACGTTTACTTGAGGCATCCAGACAAAAATTGATTGTAAAAATAGAAAAAATGAGAAATTCAAGGGTGATCCTGCTCGTTCATAGGCAGGAAAGTATGAATCTCTTGGGCTTCCCCATAGTGAGGTATATTGATATTAACGATTCCGAAGAGGTGATCCGGGCAATTCATATGACCGATCCTGATATGCCTATTGACATCGTCCTTCATACGCCAGGCGGCTTGGTCCTTGCCTCTTATCAGATCGCTCATGCCTTAAGACTTCACCGTGCAAAAGTAACCGCCTTCGTACCCCATTACGCCATGTCAGGGGGAACGTTGATTGCCCTTGCTGCGGATGAAATCGTTATGGGAGAGCATTCAGTCCTTGGACCCGTTGACCCGCAACTTGGCGAGTTTCCTGCTGTCTCCCTGGTCAGGTTGGTTGAAAACAAACCCATCGCGGACATCGATGATCGGTCCTGGATCCTTGCAGACATTGGAAAAAAAGCCATTCATCAACTCAGAGAACAGATCAAGTTTCTTCTCGGAGATAAATACTCGGAAGAAAAAGCAGGTGAACTGGCTCGCATACTGACAGAGGGGAAATGGACCCATGATTATCCAATCACCTACGCAGAGGCCCAAAAGCTCGGATTGCCAGTCGTCAAGGAAATTCCCTCTGAGTTTTATCAACTGATGGGACTCTATCCCCAACCGGTCAAGCATACTCCTTCTGTAGAGTACCTTCCCATTCCGAGGTTTAAGGGACCATCCCACAAATCATCAGGGGAGAAAACTCTCTCTTAAGGGTTAACAATTTCTATGCCAGTCTATTTCATAAAATATTCCTCAATCCATTCTCGAAGGGTTAAATATCGCATGGTTTGAATGTCAAACTGCCTCCGATCGAGCATGTTTCTCTTTTCTGCTTCTGCTATGATTTCTTGGAGCAGACTACTGTAATCTAACGGAGTCAACCCTAATTCTTTCACCAGAAAAAGTGCCCCTTGGGGGTTACGATAGTCGATGATAAACTTTTTGATGGCTCTTCTTTGAGAATCCTCTAACCCCTGAACTCCTTTTTCCACCTTTTCGCCCTACTCAGGAATTCCCCTCCTTCTTTGCCAACTCATAAAACCGCTCAATCTTGATGGCAGATCAGACAAATATCACCCAAACAATAGTCATTCCATATCAAAAATTCAAAGAGCCTCTCTGAAACTTTATACAAAAAAAGTCTTTTTTTAAAAAATTGGATGAAAACCGGGGGAAGAGAATCTATTGACATAGGATATACATTTCAGGTTAGAATAATCGGGCGAATTGGTTTAACGGTAATAAAACATTGGGGAGGAACCTCGCATGGAAAAGGACGGAAAAGCTTTATTAGGAGACGATCAGGTGATCATGCCTTCCGAAGCAATTAAGATGAAAGCTACCATCCGTAGTATAGAAGAATATCAAAAAATCTACCAGAGATCTATTGAAGATCCTGAGGGATTCTGGGGAGGGCTGGCAGATCAACTTAGCTGGTATAAGAGGTGGGATAAGGTTCTGGAATATGATTTTAATCGTCCAGAGATAAAGTGGTTTATCAATGGAAAACTCAATGCCAGTTATAATTGCCTGGACCGCCATCTCAATACCTGGAGAAGCAATAAGGTGGCGCTCATCTGGCAAGGTGAACATTTAGAAGAGAACCGAATCTTTACCTACCAACAACTGCATTACCATGTTAACAAATTTGCAAATGTGTTGAAGAAATTTGGAGTCAAAAAAGGCGATCGGGTTTCGATTTACCTCCCCATGATTCCCGAACTTCCCATTGCCATGCTCGCCTGCGCTCGCATCGGCGCCATCCACAGCGTCGTCTTTGGAGGATTCAGTTCAGAAGCCCTTCGGGACCGAATCAAAGACTGTGGGTCAAAAATTCTGATCACCGCAGATGGATACTACCGGAGCGGCCGCATTGTTCAGAACAAACTCAATGCGAATGAAGCTCTGAAAGAATGCCCGGAAGTAGAAAAGGTCATCGTTGTAAAACGCTTGGGGATTGAGGTGGAGTTTGACAAGGCAAGGGATGTCTGGTGGCATGAGGAAATGGCAAGAGAGGATATTCGGCTCCATTGTGAACCCGTGATGATGGACGCAGAGGATATTCTTTTCATTCTTTATACAAGCGGGAGCACAGGCAAACCCAAAGGGGTGATCCATACCACAGCAGGCTATCTCCTTTTCGTTTATCAGACTTTGAAATGGGTCTTTGATCTCAGAGATGAAGATGTTTTCTTCTGCACCGCTGATATCGGATGGGTAACAGGCCACAGTTATGTCGTTTATGGCCCCCTTTCCATGGGCGCAACCACCCTGATTTTTGAAGGGGTTCCAACTTATCCAAAACCGGACCGTTTCTGGGAGATCGTCGAAAGATATCGAGTGACGGCTTTCTATACGGCTCCAACCGCCATTCGGGCTTTGATGAAAGAAGGCGAGGAGTGGGTAAAAAGAAGGGGAATTTCAAGTTTGAGAATCCTTGGCTCGGTGGGCGAACCTATCAACCCAGAGGCCTGGCGATGGTACTATAAATATGTAGGTCAGGAGAGATGCCCGATCATGGATACGTGGTGGCAAACAGAGACGGGAGGATTTTTAATCAGCCCCCTCCCCATCACTCCCCTAAAACCTGGATCCGCCACTTTCCCTTTCCCTGGAGTATTACCCAAAATTCTTAGAGAAGATGGAAGCGAGTGTGATGTGGAGGAAGGCGGGTCTCTGGTCATTGCCAAACCTTGGCCCGGTATGCTCAGGGGGTTCTGGAATGATCCAGAACGGAAACGGTTCAAAGATACATACTTTTCAATCTTTCCCGGTTACTACTTCACTGGAGATGGAGCCAAGAAAGATAAAGACGGTTATTTCTGGTTAATGGGGAGAATTGACGATGTGATCAACGTCTCAGGGCACCGAATTGGAACCGCCGAAGTCGAAAGTGCTCTGGTTTCCCATCCCACGGTGGCAGAAGCTGCGGTCATTGGCATTCCTCACGAAGTCAAAGGCCAGGGGATCTATGCCTTTGTGACGTTAAAAAGCGGAATTAAAGGCACTGAGGAGTTAAGGAAAGAATTGCTCAGTCATGTAAGAAAAGTTATTGGACCCATTGCAACACCAGACAAACTCCAATTTGCCGATGCCCTTCCCAAAACGCGCAGTGGAAAGATCATGCGACGGATCCTCCGCAAAATCGCTGAAGGGAGGATAGAGGAATTAGGAGATACATCAACGTTGATGGATCCAAGCGTGGTGATTCAACTGGCAGGCGAAAAACAAAAAACATCCTGATAAGACTGGATGCTCTGGATAATCCTTTTCAGTAGTCTCTTATCCTCATCGAGACCGTAAGAGATGACCTATTCGATTGCAAGGGTAAATAGTCTTCCAAGGGAAGAGAGAAATCAAATCTATCTCCAGCTTATTCCCCGTGCAATCTTTGAACGTTTTCATATTGATCCCAAAACATTAACGAACCCTTTTGGAGAAAGAGTGGTCACAGGGATCTTTCCACCCGATGAAAATTTTGGCTGCATTGAGGTGCGCCATCGAGCCGGGGACAAGGATTGTATCTTCTCCTGTCAAGTTTCACTCGCCGCTTTTATGCAAAGCCTTCATCTTGACTTCATCATTCTCAACGACCCGTATTCCGAACGGTTCAATATTGATGTGAGTGAAGATGGAAAGGATACGCTTTTCGGGGTCTCCTCTCGAAATATTCCAGAAGAGATTCGGGCTCTAAAAGCAGGTCTGGCTCCTGGAATGGTCCGAAAAGGGTTAAGATTGGTTGGAGATTTCTTGGTCTGTCTGGAAACATTTTTAGACTCCCTTGGACTTAAAACAATCACGATCAATGCTTTCTTTTACCATAATGCCATTCACTGGGAAAATTACGGATTCACCTATTTTCGTGGCCGCAAGGTGATGGAAAAAATCCATCAGGAGTTTCAAGACAATGGGCGATTGGCTCTCAAAATGGACAACTCCACCCCTTTTAGACAGAAAGGAATGGAACGAACCATTCGGGGAAGAAGCTGGGCCATCCATGATGGCGTTTACCGAGAAGCCTTCGGTGAGGAGTGGGAAAGCCCACTCATGTATAAAACCCTTGGCCAGACCCATACGGTTAATACCTTCCCTGGACAAATCTACTGATCTCCTCTTTTTTTATAGGCTATGGGTTTTGATTAGAATGAAGTGTTACTCTGGGTGGAGAGAGACTCATCTCTCTTTTGAATCTGTTTTGAAAATAGTTTTCTTCTCCCTGTCGGAGAAAGCCATGGACCAGGTGGAGGAATCGGTTGGGGGGGATGAGGGGTTTGATGTCGTTGAGGCAGATTCCTCCGTCTTGGAGGGTAAGGCTTGTCTTATTGGGTTCATTGTGTAGTTCTGAG
>CALLAL010000054.1 GCA_938002255.1 uncultured bacterium | reverse complement strand
CTTGAAGAGCGGTTATAAAAGGTTATCCTCATCGAAGCCCTCATGCCCTTTGAATCGGTTTTTTTTAAATCAGATTGGGTCGTTTTGACGAACAGAGGTTTCGCTTCAAGGTTTTTCCGAAGCAACCTCCCAACCCTTTTTCATTTCTTTAACTGAGGGATTAAAAAAGATTTCTAAAAAATCCTTGAAACCTCTGACGACACCGATGAGAATTGATTTTAAAGATCAAAAAGAGTGATAGAGAGTTTTGAGGTGTTCTTTTTAACGGATGGCTTGAGACTTGATCCTTTCCCTGAGAAATGATATGGAACAGATGATGAGTGATCAGAATAAGGGAGTCCTCTACGTCGTCTCCACGCCGATTGGCAATCTTGAGGATATCACGTTAAGGGCCCTTCGAGTCCTTAGAGAAGTGGATCTGATCGCAGCAGAGGACACCCGGCATACCCTCCGTCTGCTCAACCATTTTGGCATCCATGCTCCACTCACCAGTTACTTCGAAGGAAATGAATTGAAAAAGCGTGAATTCCTGCTCTCAAGATTGATTCAGGGAGACCGAGTAGGCCTGGTCTCCGATGCTGGAACACCTGGAATTTCTGACCCTGGATATCGCCTCATCCGGCTTGCCATCGAACATGAGATTCAGGTCATTCCTATTCCAGGACCCTCTGCCGTCATCACGGCGTTAAGCATCTCGGGCTTACCCACCGACGCTTTTCTCTTTAAAGGTTTTTTACCAAATAAATCGAAGAAAAGGAGAGACCTTTTAAAACAGCTTGAAGAGGTGAAGGAAACCCTCATCTTTTATGAATCTCCTCACCGGGTTGTCGGCACGCTGAGGGATATCCTGGAAATTTTTGGAGACCGGGAGATGGCCCTTACCAGGGAGTTAACCAAAATCTATGAAGAGATCTTAAGGGGAAAGGTCACTGAGATTCTCCAGGCCCTCAAAGATAGAAAAATCAAAGGGGAGATCACTCTTGTGATTTCTGGAAAGACACGAAAAAGGATTGATAGTCTTGGGAGGCTCAGGGAAGAAAACCACTCAATGCCAGAAGGGACGAGTGAAGATCACGATGACGGTAAAAATTTCAAGCCGGCCAGCCATCATTAAAAAAGAGAGGATCCATTTCCCCAGAGAGGGAAGGTGCGAATAATTTTCTACAGGACCTACCCCCCCTATTCCAGGCCCAACATTACCGAGAGTAGCTAACACAGCCCCCACTGAGGTGTCAATGTCGAGTCCCAGCGATGCCATGGCCATCACCCCAAGGAAAAAAATGAGAATATATAAGCCGATAAATCCGAGGATATTGAGGACCATTCCTTCTGGAACGGTTCGACCACCCATCCGAACCGGAAAGACGCCGTGAGGGTGGAACAATTTTTTAAGTTCAGATCCCATGAATTTAAAAGCAACAAGAAGCCGAACATTCTTGATTCCTCCACCAGTGGAGCTGGTGCACCCTCCAAACATCATCAACGCCAGAAGGATAATCTGGGTCACGAAGGGCCATCGTTCATAGTCATGGGTGATAAAGCCGGTTGTCGTGATGATCGAAACGGTTTGAAAAAGCGTACTTCGGAAAAACTCTTCGGAAAAAATCTCACCGTTCCACAGACGCGCTACCATAATCAATCCCATGGCCAGAAGAGTGATTCCTGTGAAAAAGCGAAATTCAGGATTGGCGAAGTAAAAACGGATTTTCCCCCTGAGTGCCCAGTAATGCAATGAAAAATTGACTCCCGCCACAAACATAAATACGATAATTACATAATGGACATAGGGAGAAGGATAAGCGGCCACACTGGCATTGGTTGGGGTGAAGCCTCCCGTAGCCAGAGTGCCAAAGGTCACGCAGACAGCATCAAAGAAGGAAAGCCCTCCTAAAAACAAAAGGGCGATTTCAGCAATCGTGAACAGCAAATAGACCCCCCAGAGAATTTTAGCCGTTTCGCTGATACGAGGTGAAATTCGGTCTTTGATGGGTCCCGGAACTTCGGCTTTGAACAATTGGACTCCTCCAACACCGAGGAAAGGAAGGACGGCAACGGCAAGGGCAATCACTCCCATTCCTCCCAACCACTGAGTCATATTTCTCCACAGCAGAAGACTTTTCGGCAAAGCTTCAATGTCCGTCAGGATGGTTGCTCCAGTAGTGGTAAACCCTGACATCGTTTCAAAAAAGGCATCGGTCAGGCCTGGAATATAACCAGAGGCTAAGAAAGGAATGGCACCCAGAAGCGAGAAGGTCATCCAGCTCAAGGAAACGGTTAGAAAGGCCTCTCTAAACTGCAACTCTACTGGTTTTCCTGAAAGCCATCGGAAGACAAGACTGAGGAGGCTAATCCCAATGATTTCAGCGAGATAGATATAAACAAGTCCATCCTGAAAATAAAGGGAGCACCCCAGAGGTAAAAGGAAAAACCCGCTGAGTAGAAGCCACAGACTGGATAAGGTGTAAAGGATATTCGAAAACTTCAAGATTTTCTCATTTCTTCTATGAAAATTTCTTTTCAATAGCAGGAATGGCTTTCGGCAATGCAAAAACGATGACTTTGTCTCCTGCTTCGAGTTGACTGTTCCCGTGGGGAATGAACGCCTCTCCCCTTCGGACCACCGCTGCAATCAGAGACCCGTTCGGCAGGCCGAGGTCCTTGAGCGGTCTGCCTGTGATTTTATTCGATTTCGTTATTTCAAATTCAATGGCCTCTGCCTCAATCCCATGAAAGGTAGCAGCCGAAAGGATGGCCCCTCTTCTGATAAATCGTAGGATAGCCGTGGCTGTGGAGAGGCGAACATTGACCGTCGAGTCTATGCCAATGACAGGCAAGAGAGGGAGGTAGGTGGGTTTGTTGACCAGAGCAATCGTC
Source organism: uncultured bacterium (assembly GCA_938002255.1). GTDB lineage: Bacteria > Desulfobacterota > BSN033 > BSN033 > UBA1163 > RBG-16-49-23. Next base: position 5,283 of record CALLAL010000054.1, on the reverse strand, counting down.
TTATGGATACCAAGATGTTTGGCTAATAAACAAGACAGGATATTATTCTCATCATCTCCGGTCACAGCAATAAAGGCATCCATATTGAGAAGCCCCTCTCGAGCAAGGGTGTCGATCTCCGTGCCATCAGCTTGATACACCGTCGTTCGTTTGAGCTGAGAAGCGATCTTAATCGATTTCTCTTTGTTTGATTCGACCAGAATCACCTCAATTCGTGACTCAAGTTTTGCAGCAAGACCTCTTCCAATCTTTCCTCCTCCCAAGATCATGATACGGTCGAGCCTCTGATCTGTTTTTCCCGCTAAAGACAGAACATGGGGAAGACTCTCTTTTTTCGCCACTACAAAAATCTGATCATTTCTACTGAAAAAATCCTCCCCCGTGGGAATGATGGTCCTATCCCCTTTAAGCATAGCCACCACTCGAATATTTTCCCGCTCTACTTCTTTCCCGATTTCCTTTAACGGTCTGTTAAGGTTTGGACATTGGGCATCTAATTTCAGCCCTACTACAACAATCTTCCCCTCTTCGAATTCCACCACTTCAGATGCAGAGGCCCTCAACAGAAGCCTTGTGATCTCCTCAATGACCTCTTCTTCGGGATGAATAAAAAAGTCCACGCCGAGATCTTCAGGCTTGAGGATAGAAGTCTTTTCATAATATTCAGGATTTCTTACCCGGGCAATTTTCTTTTTAACTCCCATTTTGGACGCAATGAGGCAGGCAATTAAATTGATCTCATCCACTCCGGAAGCCGCAATAAGCATATCCGCGGACTCCAGATTGGCCTCTTTCAGAACGCTCTGGCTTGACGCATCTCCTTCGATCACAGAGATATCGAGCGCTTCCTGGGCATGAGCGCACTTTAATGGATCACGGTCAATGATCACCAGGTCATGTTTTTCTGCGGAAAGTCTTTGGGCGAGATAAAACCCAACTTCTCCAGCTCCAATAATAACGATTTTCATCTATTCTTTTTCTCCTTATCTCCCCGTCCCCCTATCTTATTTTTTGAATATCCTCCTCCTTGCCGATGACGACCAGAACATCGCTGTCCTTAATGATGAAATCTGCCTTTGGAATCATTCGGATCCGATCGGGCAGGACTTCCCTCACAGCAATCACCTCGATGTGATACCTGGTTCTCAAATGGAGTTCTCCAATCGCCTTTCCAATAAAATTGGAAGGAGGAACCAGCTCACAGATGGTATGATCCCCTGAGAGAGGAATATAATCGAGAACATTTGGAGAGATCAAGTTCTTTGCCACTTTATTCGCCATCTCTTTCTCTGGGATGATCACCTCTGTTGCTCCTACTCCAATATAGGTTGCGGTATAGTTTTGAACTTTACTTAAAAACAGGAAACCTGTCAATCTGTTCTATTTTATTGACAAATCTTCTTAAAACCCATTATAAAATTTATGTCCGCCGTTAAATTCTATGCCTTAGGTCAAATTCGTTATCAAACGGAAAAACTATCAGCAGGTCCCCAAAAAACTTCAACAATTACTTTAGGTATGATTTATAACAATTTGATATTTAAATGAAATTAGTTTTATCATAACTTATTCTCAATCGGGAGGCTCCATTCAATGTGCGGAATCTTTGGCATCTATAATCATCTGGAGGCGTCCAACCATGTCTATCTTGGCCTCTATGCCCTCCAGCATCGCGGTCAGGAAAGCGCCGGAATCGTCTCCTCTGATCAAAAACGGTTATATCACTATAGACAGATGGGTCTGGTTTCTGAAATTTTCTCAAGAGACATCCTGAAGAGACTACCTGGAAATAGCGCCATTGGGCATGTGCGTTATTCGACAACGGGCTCCAGTGAGTTGAAGAATGCCCAGCCTTTTATGGTTGATTATGCCAGAGGAATGATGGCAATCGCCCATAACGGGAACCTTACGAATGCCTCTCTGATACGGAGTGAATTAGAGTCAAAGGGATCAATCTTTCAGTCCAGTATGGATACAGAGGTCATCGTCCACCTGATTGCCCGTTCAAAACAAAAGACCTTTTTAGAACGAGTGATCGAAGCTTTAAGGCAGACAGAAGGTGCCTATTCTTTACTCTTTTTAACCGAAACAGAGATGGTGGCAGCGCGGGATCCTCTTGGGTTTAGACCGCTTGTTCTGGGTTCTCTAAAAGATTCTCCTGTGGTAGCCTCTGAGTCCTGTGCCTTCGATCTCATTGGCGCAACATTTATCCGTGAAATCGAACCCGGAGAAATCCTCCTCATTAACGGAAATGGAATCAAATCCTTTAAACCTTTTCCCAGAAAACAGCCTCACCAATGTATCTTCGAGTTCATCTACTTTGCAAGGCCAGATAGTTTCCTTTTTAACCACAATGTCTATGAGATTAGAAAATCCTTTGGCGTTCAGCTTTCTGAGGAATCGCCTGTGCGGGCAGATATGGTCGTTCCCATTCCAGACTCTGGATTTCCTGCCACCCTGGGATATGCCGCCCGATCCAGACTTCCCCTTGAACTTGGCTTGATTCGAAATCATTACGTCGGACGAACATTTATCGAGCCAGAACAACGAATCCGTCATTTTGGCGTCAAGATTAAATTGAACCCCGTTAAGGAATTACTGTCAGGGAAAAAGGTCGCCATTGTGGACGACTCGATTGTTCGAGCTACCACCAGCCGAAAAATTGTGAAAATGCTTCGACATGCTGGAGCCAAAGAAGTCCATGTACGAATCAGTTCTCCCCCTATCATTGATCCCTGTTACTTCGGAATTGACACTCCCAAAAAATCAGAATTGATTGCCTCTGCTCATCCCATCGAAGTGATCCGTCAGTTTATCCATGCCACCTCTTTAAATTATTTGAGTCTGGAGGGCTTGAAGAAATGTGTTAGAGGAGAAGAGGAAAATTTCTGCTATGCCTGTTTCACAGGGGAATATCCTTATCGTTTTACTGCAGAATATTAAAGAGTAGCAGGGGTGGCCTGAGAAGCTTTATTCTCTTCAATGATATAGGCTGTGACCGTCTCATAAAGTTTATCTCCGATGAGGCCAACACTATGTAGCCAATCCATAGCGTCGGAAATTTTAAATAACACATGAGGCTCTATACGCGAGGTCCTCAGCCGCTCCTTGCCCCCTTGTTCCCGATCCAGCAAGACCACCAACTCATTGACCACACCCCCCTGATCTCGAACCACTTCCGCAGCTTCAATCACACTCTCGCCTGTGGTGATCAAATCATCCACGATGAGAACGCGGTCATTTCGAGACAACGTGCCTTCAATCTTCTTTCGAACCCCATGTTCCTTCCGCGCCTGTCGGTAATAGATAAGGGGGATGCCCAGTTTCTGGCTGACCATGGTTGCAAAGGGGACCCCTGCAGTGGGCACTCCCAAAATCTTATCGACCTTATCCTTGCCGATCTCATTGAGGACAATCCGGGTTAATGCATTCGCGATCCAGTCCATTGTAATTGGACTGGAAATGGTCAGTCTCAGATCGATATAATAAGGACTTCTCTTGCCCGAAGCCAAGATATAGTCTCCGAATTTGATAGCATCATTTTTAATAAGGAGGATACCCACTTGTTTCATCAGAAACTGTTTCTCCTCTTCCCAGACCTTCTTCTCAATCTCTTGAATCCCGAGAATCATAACTCCTCCCTTTCATGAATGTTCGTTACCACTTTTATACATATTTGAGAAAGATGTCAATGGGAATAAAAAGCTTCCAATCCTCTATCTCCCAACCTGCGTTACTGATCCAGCACCTCTCGGACCTTTCGGACAAGGCTCTCCAATGTGAAAGGCTTCTGGATGAACTCGATTAAATGCCTAAAATATTTTTCCAAGAATAGTTAGATACTTCGCCGATAATATGAAAATTATCTGACGATAGGGAGATCATTGAACAGATTCCAGCATTCTTCTGTAATTCTCTACTCATCCTTAGAAGAGACGATGCATGTTTAGGCAAGATCGTCATGGAGCTTTTGATTTCAAAGAGGTGAATCTTTTGACCCACTTCCAATACCAAATCTACCTCTAATCCATCCCGAGTACGCAAATAATAGAGTGAGGGCATCTGGCCAAAATGGAGAAATCTTTTTAAAAAATCAGTCACAATCATTGTTTCAAAGAGATTGCCAAAGTTAGGGCTGTTCATTAAGGTCTCACGGTCATGGATTCCTAAAAGGTAAGAAGCCAATCCGGTATCATTAAAATAGAGCTTTGGGCTTTTAACCAGCCGTTTCCCTAAATTTCTATAAAAAGGATAAAGCAGATAGATTTGGTGTCCTGTTTCAAGGAGTGAAAGCCACCTTTTAATGGTAGGAACACTCACCCCAACCTCTTTCGCTAATTCTGAAAGATTTAAAATCTGTCCTGTTCGAATCGCACAAAGTTTAAGGAATCTCTCAAACTGCCCTAAATCTCCGACTTGAGCCAGATTCCTAACATCCCTCTCTATGTAGGTCGAAATATAGGAACCACACCATAGTTGACGATCTATTGACCGATGGCTGGCAATTTCAGGATAACTCCCCCTAAGGATAACCTCTGAAACCGAGATAGGATGGTCACATTTTTGATCAAGGTTTAATTCTTTCATCCATCGGGTTAACTCTTTAGCCTGATCTCCCCGATTTATTCTCTCAGCAAAGGAAAAAGGGAGAAGCGAGAGTACCGCTGCTCTTCCCGCTAAGGATTGGCTGATTTTATCCATTAAGACAAAGTTTTGAGATCCAGTAAAAAGCCATTGACCGGGTTTACGGTTCTCGTCTATTTTAGTCTTGATATAGGAAAGCAACTCAGGAACATATTGAATCTCATCAAGAATAACAGGAGGCTTAAATTGTTCCAAAAACCCAAGAGGATCTTCTTTGGCACGTATCCGAATATCAGGGTTTTCAAGGCTAACAAATCGATGACTTTTAGAAAAAAGAATCTTTAAGAGAGTTGTTTTTCCCGATTGCCTGGGACCTGTGACCACAACGGCTGGAAAAGTTTTTATTGCCTTTTTAATCGTATGCGATAAAATTCTGGGTTTCATCAAGGAATATTATACGCTTAATATTTAACATGTCAATTTAAATTTAAAGTAAATTCAATTACCCCACTTTTCCCATCCCATTCCTCCTCTCCCCTCATTTCTCATCTATCGTCCTTCGTCCTTCGTCTCTCATCCTTCGTCTCTCATTTATCCAGCACCTCTCGGACCTTTCGGACAAGGCCCTCCAATGTGAAAGGCTTCTGGATGAACTCGATCCCCTTCTCCAAAATCCCATGGTGCAAGATCACATTGTCC
>CALLAL010000053.1 GCA_938002255.1 uncultured bacterium | reverse complement strand
CTCTCCTCTCGTCTCCACCACTATGATGCACGTCCTCTCCGTATAGCCAATCTCTTCCATCCCAAACTTAAGCCGAAGGTTGACCACCGGTATCACTTTCCCCCTTAAATTGATCACGCCCTTCACATACTCCGGCGTCCTCGGCACCGGTGTAATCGGCATCATCCCGATGATCTCCTTGATCTTCAATATTCCGATCCCATACTCCTCCCCAGCTAAAGAGAAAGTCAGATACTTCCCCTCCTTCTCACCTACCGCCTTTACCGCCTGATCCATCATTCTGATCCCTTCTGTCATCGCTTACCCCCTTTCCTTTACTGTAGCTCCTCCCTTTTTGATGTTATTTTTCTTCGATTTCCGTATCGCCCTAATGACTTCCTCCATATTAAACCGCCACGAATCCCCTATCTTAAACCCCGGAAGCTCTCCAGAGGAGGCCAATTTGTAGATCGTTGAATCTGAAAGCTTCAAATATTTTCCAAGTTCTTTCGCTGTCACAAGGTTCGACATACCATTCCTCCGCATCAAAGTTGAAAGGAAAGACAATCCCTGTCTTGCCGGCATTTCATCAGTGCCACAGGCAGTCTCTCAGAACCATTACGATAGACTTTTCGACAAAAGAGCCAAAAAACTTTAGTTAAGGCTACCTGGGGGAGACGGGGAAAAATGAAGAAGAAAGGAGTGAAAGGAAACTACTCATGGGTTGAACATATGATAACGGCAGAAAAAGAGGGAGAGGGCCAGGAAGGGACGGTTGAAGATTCGAGGACTTACGTTAGGGTTTTCCTAAAATCTCAATTATCTTTTGGGAAAGCTCTTTGATCGCAAAGGGTTTCTGGATAAAACCACGACAACCCTTTTTCATGATCGCCATGGATTGGCCATTCATGCTGTATCCACTGGAGAGAAGGACTTTAACTTCAGGATTAATTTTTTTAAGAGCGTCAAACGTTTCTTCGCCTCCTTTGCGAGGCATGATGATATCGAGAATGACCAGGTCAATGGAGTTCTGATGATTCTCATAGAGCTCAATCGCTTTTTCTCCACAATCGGCAACCAAAACTTGATAGCCCAGAGTCTTTAAGATCTTGTGACCCACATCGAGGATATATTCTTCATCATCGATGAGGAGAACTGTCCCGGACCCTTTCTGAATCTCTTCTCCTTTTTTCACCTGTTCCTCAACCGGTTTTTCCGATGCGGGAAGGTAGATAAAAAAAGTCGTCCCTTTGCCTACTTCTGACATCACGTTAATATATCCCTTATGTCCTTTCACAATTCCATAGACAGAGGCTAATCCCAGTCCTGTGCCTCTCCCGAATTCCTTCGTGGTAAAGAAAGGATCGAAAATACGTTCCATACGTTTTTGTCCTTTGGATCACCTTTGGATAGAGTTCGCCGAAGCCAGTTCACCAAGCCGTTCGATCTCATATTGAATCGCTTGAACCGCTTGATCCGCTCCATTTAAATCATGACGGCGGGCATTGGCCTCCACTCCCCGGGCAATTCCAGAAATGACGGTCAACCCAAGGGTAGCGGCAGATCCTTTTATGGAATGGGCGGATTTAACGACTTCTTCGTGATCTCCCTTCCTAATCGCCCATTTTAATTGATTGAGATGTTCAGAGGTGTTTTGAAGGAAGAGATCGATCATCTCCTTATACTCTTCTTCTTCCAGATCGACTTTTTCCGCTAAGGTTTTTAAATCCATCGTGATCTCCTTTCAAAGGGCTCAGCAAATTGAGCCTACCCGTATCGGTCGCCCTATCTATCCCGTGTAGGTAGGCTTGTCCGGATCCCCCCTTTACCGTCACCTATGATCGAACCCATTTCTTGATCATTTCAGAGACCGCCTCCTTCTGAACAGGTTTGGCAAGATAGTCGTTCATGCCTGCTTTTAAACAGCGTTCCCTGTCTTCGACCATTGCATTGGCTGTGACGGCAATAATGGGGATTTGCTTCAACGATCCGTCTCGTTTGCGAATTTCTTTGGTTGCGGTATAACCGTCCATCACGGGCATCTGACAATCCATCAGCACCAGATCATAAACTTTTTGTTCAATCCTTCGGATGGCCTCTTGTCCGTTATCTACTGTATCGACATGACAACCCAATTTCTCAAGCATTTTAACCATCATCTTCTGATTGACCGGGTGGTCTTCAGCCAAAAGGATTCGAACCGGTGAGGGAGGCCCCTTTTCTGATACCTGTCCTTTCTCTCCTTTCGTGAGATCGCTCTCCCTTTCTTTCCCTTCTCTTTTGAAATATCTCTCCAGTATCCCAAAAAGTTTATCCCTTCGAATGGGCCGCTGGAGAAAACCACTAAACCCTGCCTCTTTAAACTTTTGGGCATTCCGTTCAAGAGGCGGAGAGAGGCTTAAAAGAGGAAAGGCTTCCCCTTCAATCTGTTTAATTTTTTGAGCCACCCCGAATCCCCAGGGGATATCAATATCGATGAGGCAGAGGTGAAAAGGGGTATGACCTTCACAGGATTGTTTCAGAATGGAATAGATCTCTTGTTCCCCCTGAATGAAAGTCACCCCAACTCCGAACGACTTGAGGAGGGACTGGATCAGATTTCGCCTGGAGGGATGACAATCCACAAGAAGAACTCTCCGACCGTAAAAGGCAGGAGAGGAAAATGTTTTAATCTGATCTTTTTCTGACTTTTCAAACCAGGCGGTAAAATGGAAAAGGCTCCCTTTCCCGAGCTCGCTCTCAGCCCAGACGTCTCCATCCATGGCATGAGAAATCTGTTTGCAGATGGACAATCCAAGCCCTGTCCCACCGTATTTTCGTGTGGTGGAACCATCAGCCTGTTGAAAAAGATCAAAGATGATCCCTAATTTTTCTTTCGGAATTCCAATCCCGGTATCTCTGACCATGACATGAAGTTGCACCTTCTCAGAACGTTCTTCCTCCCGATGGAGGGTTATTTCAATCTCCCCTAATTCCGTAAATTTGACCGCATTTCCTATGAGGTTGAGCAACACCTGTTCAAATCGGTGTCGATCTCCTTTCACAAAAGAGGGGAGATGATCTCCAATACGACAGAGGAGTTCCACTGGCTTCTGTCCAATTTTTGGACTGACCATTTTGCAAACCTCATAAAGTACCTCCTCTGGGTCGAAGTCAATCTTTTCAAGATGGAGTTGACCGGCTTCGATCTTTGAAAAGTCAAGGATATCATTGATGAGCGAAAGGAGAGCCTGGCCACTGCTCCGGATGGTTCTTGCGTAATCGAACTGCTCCTCATTGAGTCCTGTTTCAAGAAGCATATCCGTATAACCAATCACGGCATTGAGGGGGGTTCGGATCTCATGGCTCATATTAGCCAGGAACATCCCTTTAGCCACACTGGCTACTCGTGCCATTTCAAGCGCATGTTGCAACTCTTCTGTCCTCTTTTGAACAATCTCTTCCAGGCTTTGATTCTGCTCATTGATTTTCTGGTAAAGGATAGCATTTTCAAGTCCTTGGGCGGTGTTAAACAGGATGAGGGTCAGAAGGTTTGATTCCATCTCATTCAGTGTATGTTTTTCTTTCGGTAAAATCCCGGCAAAGAGTCCGACGATATTGGACCGTGTGACTAAGGGGTGAAGAATTAAAGGGGAATCAAAATAGGTAGGCCGAACGGTCAGATTTCGGTTCTGCTGAAGAGCCCATGCGAAGTGCCCTTTCTCGATTTGTAGATCCAGTTCCTTTTGGAGCAGGGCCCGGTCTGCTTCTGGTTCACAAAATGAAAGATGAAAGTCATAATGATCTTCATTCACCGTGAGAAAGGAAAGAGTTTGAAATGGAATCAACCGTTTGAGGTAGAGACGGGAGGTCTTTAAAATTTTAGAAAGTCCCTGATCCGGTGAAAATCCGACCAGAACATCTCCCAAGGAGACCATCCACTCGAGGGCCTCCATCATCCACCGGTTATTTGCCTCCAGGGTGTTGATGCGTTCAGCCAATGACGAAAGATCTTGGGATATCTCCGGGGAATAGAATTTCACGCCCTCCCCCCCAAAATTGATTGAACGACCTCATGGATCTGCCCACGCAGATCGTTGATTAGTGGGGCAATGATTGAGGGAGAGATGTCGAGGAGATCCCAAGCGGCTGTCTCCAAGGGGGGCACCCCATGAGTACCGCTTGTGCCCCACTGCAGGGCATTAACCAGAATATCAGCAATATGAACCGTAGCCGCCTCCGCAGGAAAATGGTTTGCCAGACTTGGACGATGATGATAGGCAACAGCCTCCTCCAGGCTCTGAGGAAGGTTCCAGGATTGCAGCAACAACCTTCCCATTTGGCCATGATCAAATCCGATGACCTCTTTTTCAGCCAGGTAGAGGGGCGCACCGGAGCTCCTTGAATGGATCATCGCAGAACGGGAGAGGTCGCCAATCTTTTTGAACATGATGAGACGCCCTATATCATGGACCATCCCAGCCACAAGATACCGTTCCACATGGGCTTCCCGTCGATGGCTCGCAATCATTCGGGCCGTGATCCCGCAGGCAATACTGTGGCGCCAGAACGATTCCATATTGACTAATTCTTTCGGAATTCCTTGAAAGAGGTTGACAATAGATGTCGCCAAAACGAGTTCCCTTAACTGCTGTGTCCCGATTACTACAAGGGCCTGAGTAATCGTCTCGATCTTGGTTGGAAAATGATAAAAGGCGCTATTGGCCAATCGAAGCAATCGTACTGTCAATCCTGGATCCTGCCTCACGATTTTACCAATATCAGCCATGGAGGTGTTGGGCCGACTGATCACCTCATCAATCTTATAGTAAATCATTGGAAGGGAAGAGACTTCGAGATATCCTTTCAGAAGGTCCCGCGGATCAAGAACCACCGTTTGATCCCTCCAAGCCAGAGAGACGTTCAAAGATCGCCAATCGGAATAATTCTTTAATAAAAGGGTGACTGAGATCATGGTGGCAAAAGAGTTCAGCAACCTCCCTTTCCACTCTTTGAATCTCTTCTAAGTCAGGGGCTGAGGTCATTGGCAAAGGGGATTCTTCTTTTTCTTCTCCATGGACCTGGACGGTTAGAATCCCCCACATTTTAAAAATTCTGAGATGTCTCTCGGTAATCTCCGATCCTGCGGAAAGAAGAACTCTGCCGTTTCGATCCTTGACATCACCGGCCAGCACCATCCCCGGATTGATTGCCTCGAGGGAAAGGACCCCCATCAGACAAATTTCCCCTCTCTTTCCTTATCTTCGAAAACAATCCTTATATCGGCAGGTTTTAAGTTTTTCTTAAGTGGGCGAAGGTAAGATCGCGATTTACCGGAAGCGGCGCTGACTCCGGTCAAGGATCTCTCTCACGGTCTTTCCTAAATCTCTGAGGGTAACCGGTTTGTTGAGGATGGGAATATTCAAACTTTGATCAAAATATCTCTGCACGATCTCCTCGCTATACCCCGAAAGGAAAAGGCAGGGCAGATCTGGAGAGACAGAGGCGATATGCTCATAAACCTGAGGCCCATTCAATTTGGGCATCACTGCATCCAGCACAACCATGTCAATCTGGTCTCGATGGGTTGAGAAGGTTTCCAATGCCTCCTCTCCATCACAGGCCGTAAGGACCTGATAACCAAGCTTCTCAAGGAGAAGCTTCAATAACTCACGAATCTCCGGCTCATCTTCAGCCACCAGCAGGGTTTCGGTCCCGCGGGGAATCTCTCCTTCCATCATCTCCATAGCTTCTTGCAATACAATGTCCTGATAGGCAGGAAAATAGAGATCGAAACGGGTACCCTTCCCAGGTTGACTTGAAACAAAAATATGTCCTTGATGCTGTTTCACAATGCCATAGACCACAGCCAGACCGAGTCCTGACCCTTTTTCACGGGTTGTAAAAAAAGGCTCGAAGATTCGCGATTGGGTCACTTCATCCATTCCCATACCAGTATCGATGACCGATATCTTGATATATTGACCCGGTGTCACCAATGGGTGCTGATGGCAGAACGGTTCATCAAGGGTGACGTTAAAGGCCTGAAGGGTGAGACGACCGCCCCGTGGCATCGCATCTCTCGCATTGACAATCAGATTCATCAACACCTGATCGATGGCAGATGGATCGGCAAAGATCGGACGGAGGCCAGGTTTCAATTCGACCCGCAATTCGATATCCTCCCCGATCAATCGAGAAAGCATTTGGGAAAGATTCCCAATGATTTCAGAGACATTAAGGACTTTGGGATGAAGCATCTGGCGTCGACCAAAAGCAAGTAACTGCCGAGTTAAGCCTGAAGCCTTTTGCGCTCCCTCCTCAATCTTCCTAAGAGAATCATAAACCGGATGGGAGGGATCAAGGTGCATCAGTCCTAATTCAACATTTCCTTGAATCACCATCAGGAGGTTATTAAAATCGTGGGCAATCCCTCCTGCTAATATCCCGATAGCCTCCATCTTCTGTGACAGAATGAGTTGGGCTTCAAGGGCCTTCTGCTCGGTCACATCTCGTACGATTCCTTGATAACCTGACACCTCTCCTTGGTCATTATAAATGGTTCTCGCCGTCAGCAGGACGTTGATTTTTTCTCCATTCTTCTTCTTCAGGGTTAATTCCAGGTCTTTGACGATCCCGTTCGAATCCAATAGGTTTTTCACCCTAAGGCGTTCTTCAGGATCAAGATAAATTTCCCTGGCGATGTCGATGTTGAGGAGTTCCTCTTTCGAATCATACCCCAAAAGCTTGACGGTGGCTTCATTGATGTCCACATATCGTCCTTCTTGTGTCGTGACGAAAATCGCATCTGTTGATTCCTCAAAAAGGGTTCGGTATTTCTCCTCTGATTTCCTCAGGAGTTCCTCCGCCCGTTTCCGTTCGGTGAGGTCATTGGCCACAAAGACCATGCCTTTGACTTTACCCTTCTCGTCTCTGAAAATGGAATTAGTAAGATGGATGGGAAAGGTACTCCCGTCCTTTCTCTTCCCGAAAGATTCTCCTTCCCAGTACCCCGATTGTTTGAGGGTGGTTAAATTACGTTCGGCGATGACCTCTGTAATGCGTTTCCCTAAAATTTCATTGCGTCGCCAGTGAAAGAGACGTTCAGCATACGCATTCCAGTAGATGATTCTTCGGTTAAGATCGGTGGCGATCACTGCATTGCGGACCTGATCCAGAAGTGAAGCTTGAAAGAACAGCTCCTTTTCCAAGACCTGGTGTTCCTGAAAGAGTCTCGCATTGCCGATGGCCCCTGAAATCTGAACACTAATGTTTTCAGCCAAGCGGAGATCATCATCGGTATAAGCGTTGGGTTTTTTAGCTCTCAAATGGAGAACACCGATCACATGGTCCCGAAAGATCATAGGGACGGAAATCATGGATTGGAGCCCTGACTGGACCGTATGGAATAACCTTTCATCCTTTTCGACCCATTTAGAAATCTCTTTTCCTTGAATCAATATCCCCTTCTGGGTTTGAAGGATCTCTTCAAGAAAGGTTTCAGAGATGTTAACCTTATCGCCAGGTTCACACAGCGGTACTTTCAGACCTTTAACGTAATCGTATTGCATGGTTTTCCTTTGACCATCGATTAGGACAATGGCAATTCGATCAAAAGGGATGAGCTTCCTCACGACCCTTGCAAACTGCTCGTAAGTCTCATCGAGGTCAAGAGAGGAACTAACAATCCGGCCGACCTCTGCCATGACCGCATTTTCTCTGGCAAGGCGCTTAAAGTCCTCCATGACTAAGTACACCTCTCCTCAAGATAGCAGGATCATAAATGAAATGGGTTGAGGAATCAAGATGACCCCGAGAACAATGGCTAGCAGGCAAGGGATTCGGACACGATATGAAGAATCTTGTTCAAATCGAAGGGTTTGGAAATGATAAAATCGACGCCACTCTCTCTCTTTTTCGCTTCGTCCAGTTCCATTCCCCATCCTGTGATCATGCCTACTGGCGTCTTGGGGCTGAACTTCTTGATGGTTTTGCATACCTCCCATCCAGAGAGATTGGGCATTCCCAAATCGGTTAAAACGAGATCAAAGTTCTCTTGTTGAAAGAGTTTTAATCCTTGCTCTCCAGAATGGGCTTCGGTCACCCGATGGTTGAAGGCAGAAAGGCCACGGGAGAGAACTTCTCTCACGTGTGGCTCATCATCAATCACCAAAATCTTGGCCTCCCGGCCTGAAGGAATCCGGAAAGGGGAGTCCTTAGGCTTCTCTACTCCTGTTGCGTGCTGTAAAAAAATGGTAAAAACCGTTCCCTGTCCAGGTGTGCTTGCCACCTCAATGTCGCCACCAAATCTTTTAATGATTCCATAGGCCATGCTTAATCCCAACCCGGTATTCGTAAAGGGTTTGGTCGTAAAAAAGGGTTCAAAAACTTTTTTCCGCACCTCTTCAGTCATCCCCACTCCAGTATCGATCACCTGAACACAGACCTTTTCCCCCCTGAGGAAGGTCTTAAGAATAATCCTTCCTCCTTCAGGCATGGCTTCAACCGCATTGAAAATCAGGTTGGTAATAACTTCCCTCAATTCAGACACATTGCCTACAGCTCGAGGGACGTCTTCAAATTGGGTCACAATATCGATGCAGATTCCTTTCTCTTGGGCGGCATCCTTCCATCTGGGGCGGGTGATCTCGATTGCATCCTTTAAAATATTAGGAATATCCATCGGATAAAGGTCCTGCTGAATCTTACTTCTTGTAAACTCCTGAAGGCGTCGTACCGTCTGCGCGCTATCCTTAGCTACCTTCTCAATGATCTTTAAAGTATCTAACTGTTCTTTATCTTTTACATTCAGGAGTAATAACTGGGTGTTGCCGAGAATAATGGCCAGGGCATTGTTAAAATCATGAGCCACACCGCTTGCCATCTCTCCAATAGCTTTCAATCTTTCCGATTGCAGAAGTTGTTCCTCCAACTTCCGCTTTTCCGTGATGTCTTTCAAGAAAGCGATATGATTTGTGTTTCCTTGGGAGTCACGAATCAGAGTAGAGTTCATCTCTACGATCCGGCTTTCTCCATTCTTCCGGAGTATGGAAATCTCAAACTGGGACGGAACTTCCTCTCCTTCTCGACACAATCGGTCTCTCTCTTTTAGAAGATCCTGGCTTCTTTCGTCGAGAAAACTCAGGAAATCAATTCCAATCAAGACCTCTTTTTCACACCCTAAAAGGTTGGAGAGTCTCTCATTCACGTAAATCAATCGATAATCATCTCCCATCACCAGCACGCCATCGAGGGCATTCTCAACCACAGTCCGATAACGCTCCTCTGATCTCGCGCTTTCAATGAGAGAGGCGAGGTGGTGGCCTGTTTTTTCGAACAACCGTAGATCGTTCTGAGAATAGGCATTCTCTCTCCTGCTTTGAGCATGAATGACGCCAAGGAATTTTCCATCGGCCTGGAGAGGCACACATATTTCTGATAGGATCGACTCTCTATTTCTTATTAATCTCAGGTCCTTTTCAACATGATTTACCCCTGAAGGACAGCCCTGTTCAACCACCCATCCAGTGATCCCTTTCCCTAATTTGAGGTTGAGTGCTTCAATGTCCTTCGGATTAAAACCAATAGAAGAGGGGTGAAGAACCCATAGACCTGTGGCTTCATCGAGCAAAAGTACAGAAAGCTTTTCGGAGTTAAAATAACTGTAGAGGACTCTTATGATCTCTCCTATCATCTGGTCAGTGTTCAGAGCCGTTTGAGAGATTTTGGTCATCTCATAAAGGATGGTCAATTCATCCAATCGCCTCTTGGTCTCTTCGTAGAGAGAGGACATTGAATCTAAGGTTGATTGTATCTCCATTGTACTCCTTCAATATGGATTTTTATCTTTAGAAACTGCACCCTCTGTGCCAAAGTATTTCAAAATTCAAAAATTTAGAAACGATAACTGTAACCAATTAATTTTTTTACGGTTTAATTTTTTAAAGGATCGGGACATCAATCAATTTGATTCTCCTTACAGGCTCATTTTAAACGACGGGATGTCAATAAAATGACGCTCCCGGCCCGATTCAGTTTTAAGAGCATAGATTAAAAAGGCTATAACCCGGAAAAGTCTTCACTCCATCGCAGAGCCTTGAGATAGAGAGGAGCAACCTTCTGCTCATCCATCCCGAGATAGGCCCCTTGCTGGGACACCTGATGCCATGCCCCTTTCTCATAAGAAAGGACATACTGATAAACTTCTCCCAACCGATTTTTTTCCCCTAATAAAGCCCCTTTAATGTCTTCAACGATTGGAAGATCCAAAAGGACATCCGAAAGAGATCTGTCTAAGAGAACATCTATCATCGAAAACAATCCCAGAAGAAAAAGGTCTTCGGAACGATGCAAGAGCCCTGCCAATGGGGCGAGCAACTCACAAAATTTAGCTCGAAAGACAGATTGGGTGATCACCTCTTCAGGCTTGTCCTCTCCAAGGGTTGCAAGGGTGATGAGGGTGACCCACTTTCGAACCTCTTTTTCTCCCAGGAGCAGGAGGGCCTGTTTGAGAGATGAGATCTTATGCCTCAATCCGAAGAAGGCGGAATTGATATATCTCAGGAGTTTAAAGGAAATAGAAACTTCTCTTTTCATAATTTCGGATAACTTCTCAAAATGAAGATCAGGATAGTGGATCTCCTGTAGCAAACGCAAATAATGAATTTTGAATCCCGGAATGTCTTTTCCCATGATGATCTTCGGTTTGCTAAAGAAATAACCCTGGCAAAAGGTATAGCCCATTTCTTTGGCTTCGGTAAACATCTTGTGAGATTCTATCTTTTCAGCCAAAAAGCGAACCCCTGAAGGACCGATTTTTTTTACCAGGCGGCTTCGATCCTCATGGGAGGTGGATAAAAAATCCACTTTAATAAAGTCAGCCAGCTCAATCAAGGGCTGATATCGCTCCTCGTAAACAAAATCGTCCATGGCCAGAAGGTACCCCGCCTGTTTCAGTTTTTTACACGCTGCCACCACCTCATCGTCTGGAGGAACGGTTTCAAGGATTTCTCCAACAATCTGTTCTTTGGGAAGCAGAAAGAGAAATTCCTTGATAAGAATATCCCGGGGGATGTTGATGAAGGCCTTTTTCCCTCCGGTCAGGGAATGGAGGTTGAGGAGAAAGAAACTGTCCGAAATGACTTTGGAGGTCGCCTGATCAGGGGAAGTGTTAGGCTGGAAAACATTTTCAAATCCCGATCGAAATAGGAGCTCATAACCAAAAACGTTCTGACTCATGTCAAATATGGGCTGTCTGGCAATGAAAGTATCCATACATGTTTAGTAAGGTCTGATCCGTCCGATTCAACGTATAGGCTAAACCGCCACTCTTACCCCCATAGAATCAACCCCATCGAATAAGGATTAGACAGGAGAGGATGAAAAGGAAGAATCCGAATCCGGAACCCAAAACGACCCACATTCTGGCAGGGAATCTCTCCATGAAACGTCGTTTGGTCGCCATTGTGATCGATCGGTTTCATCGGAAGGAAGGACCGATCCAGGAATTCGGCTTTTGAATTGACAGGACCGCAGTAGATGGCTACAGAAAGATCCTCGGGAGTTAAGCCAGGCATCCGAAGATCCACTTCCACAGGAAGGATCTCTCCCAGAGTCAGACCCCATCTCGATTCACTCCTCTTTTCCACAATTTCGATGTGTCCCCAACTTCTCTTTAGGCGGTTCATCCAGACGGTTAGTTCTTTGAGTCCATTAAAATGACGGTCCCGGATTTGTTCCCATCTTAAGGAGGAGGGTACATAAAACCGGTGAAGGTAATCTTGAACCATGCGATGGGAATTGAAGTAAGCTGCCAACTCCTTCATGGACTGTTTCATCATCCGTATCCATTCTCTCGGGAGGTGATCCTTTCCTCTTTCATAGAACAGAGGAACGATCTCTTTCTCTAAGAGATCATAGATAGCCAGGCTTTCTATCTGATCTTGTCCTTCATGATCCTCATATTCCTCACCACTTCCGATCGCCCATCCCAATTGGGGACGATATCCCTCCACCCACCAGCCGTCGAGAATACTCAGGTTGAGCACCCCATTGGCTGCTGCCTTCATCCC
Organism: uncultured bacterium; assembly: GCA_938002255.1. Taxonomy (GTDB): domain Bacteria; phylum Desulfobacterota; class BSN033; order BSN033; family UBA1163; genus RBG-16-49-23. Next base: position 13,969 of record CALLAL010000053.1, on the reverse strand, counting down.
GCTCGTTCCGCAGGCCTCCAGAGGGCGTCTGGGATTGTTGAGCCACACATCAACCCCTTGAACGAGATAACGGGCAACGTTGAGATCATAATCTTCAATGAAGACCAATCGATGTTTGAATTCTGGACGTCTGGCGATATGAACAATCTCTTTGATCACCTCTTTTCCGGGATGATCTTGCGGATGGGCCTTCCCGGCAAAGATGATCTGAACAGGTCGCTCGGGATCGTTCAGAATCTTTGCCAGCCGTCCTGGATCGCTCAGAATCAAATCTCCTCTTTTGTAAGTTGCGAACCTTCTGGCAAAGCCGATGGTTAGGGCTTCTGGATCCAAAACCTCAGAGGCCATTTGGATTTCTCTTTTCTTAGCCCCTTGACGAGTCAGCTGCTCAATGAACCTTCGTCTGGCAAAGCTGATCAAACGCTCTCTTCTCCGCTCATGGGTTCGCCAGAGTTCCGAATCCGGAATCCGCTCCACCCTCTCCCAGATCTTTCGGTTATCAGGGTCTTCAGCCCATCGCTTCCCCAGATATCGATCCAGAAGCCCTGCCAGATCGTTGGAAATCCAGGAAGGAATATGGATTCCATTGGTGATAGCTTCAATCGGAATATCCACTTCTGGAAGCTGGGGCCATAACTGACTCCACATCTTGCGGGAGATGGAACCATGGAGCTGACTGACACCATTTGTCTTTGAGGAATTTTTGATAGCCAGGACAGCCATATTAAAGTTTCGGTCCATCTCTTTCGGTCCTTGAAGACCAAGGGCCATGAAATCATCCAACGACAGACCTAATAAAGAAATATACTGCCCTAAAACCGTTGAGATCAGGTCCCGATCAAAGACATCAATCCCTGCAGGCACAGGAGTGTGTGTTGTAAAGATACTGTTGGTATAAGCGGCTTCTCTCGCTTCCTCAAAAGAGAGAGAGAATTTTTCCATAAGGCAACGAATCCTTTCAATAATCGCAAAAGCAGAATGTCCCTCATTCATATGGAAGACGGAGGGATAAACACCTAACGCCTCTAAAGCCCGGACACCGCCGATACCCAGAATGGATTCTTGTTTGAGCCGCATTCGCCGATCCCCACCGTAAAGGGTGGAGGTAATGTCTCGGTCCCGTTCCTCATTTTCAACCGTATTGGTATCAAGCATCCAGAGTGGAACTCTTCCCACCTGGATCCTCCAGACCCTCACCTTTACCTTCCGATCCTCGATCTCCACAGTAACGGTTAAAGGATCCCCTTGCGGAGTTCTTTCAAGCTCAATCGGAAGGGTGTGAAAATCATTATCCGGATAGGTCTCCAATTGCCAGCCATCCGCATTCAGATATTGACGGAAATACCCTTTCTGATACAGCAGACCCATACCAACCATAGGAATGCAAAGATCACTCGCTGATTTAAGATGATCACCGGAAAGGACACCGAGTCCTCCCGAGTAGATGGGAAGACAGTCTGTTAGCCCATATTCTGCCGAAAAATAGGCGACCGTAAATTCGATCGGTGTCTCCAATCCGAAATGATAAGGTTTTCTCTCTCTACAATAATGATGGAATTCCTGATAAATACGATCCATCTCAACGAGAAATCCTTCATCGTGTAAGATCTCGTCGAATCGGTCTCTTCCCAGACGGCCAAGCATGGCCACGGGGTTATGCCCGGTCTCTTCCCAGAGAGTCATGTCAATTGATCGGAAAAGATCGATGGCCTCCAGATTCCAGCAGAACCAGAGATTCTTGGCCATCTCCTCGAGCGGTTTTAACCGATCTGGAATGTGAGGAACGACAGTGAACAGTGTGATGTCTTTCATATCGAACCTTTTTAGAGAAGATTACAGCTCTATTGCAACGGCTGTCGATCCCCTTTGTTGCCCACTCACCTTTTTCTCAGGGCTGGGGTGAGAGGTTTGATCAATCTGGAAAATACCATGGATGTCAAGAATGAGGCCAGCCTTGCCATCTCCCATGATCGTCGCGCCCGCCACACCTTTTAAGTCCTTCAATTTCTCACCTAACGTTTTGATCACAATCTCCTGCTTGCCAATCAGGTCATCCACCATCAGGCACTTCTGAACCCCTTCGTTTTCAGCGACAATGACCAATGTTTCCCAGGGATTCTGCTTTTGGGTTGGAACGCCAAGGAGCTGATGAAGTCGGATTAAAGGGAGAAAATTTTCTCTCACTTTAATCAATTCACCCTTGTGATGGATAGAAAAGACATCCTCTTTTCTGGGCTTCAGGGTCTCTTTGACAAAGACCGTAGGTAGAATATATCGCTCCCCACCAATCTGGACAATAATCCCATCCATAATGGCCAGCGTGAGAGGAACTCGGATGATGAAACGGGATCCTTTTCCTTCGTGTGAAAATATCTCAACCTTTCCTCTTAAGGTTTCTATGGCCTTTTTGACTACATCCATCCCAACTCCCCTGCCTGAAATATCTGTAACCTGATCTGCGGTTGAAAATCCCGCCTCGAAGATTAAATGGTCAATCTGATAACCGGTTAAAGGTTCATCCGTGATCAGTCCCTTCTCTCTGGCTTTTTGGAGAATCTTCGCCCGATTCAAGCCCTGGCCGTCATCTTCGATTTCAATGACCACATTGCCCCCTTTTTGGTAAGCCCGGAGAAAGATCGTCCCCCTCTCGGGTTTTCCCCTCTTCTGTCTCTCCGTTGGAGATTCGATCCCGTGATCAACGGCGTTACGTATCATATGAACAAGAGGATCATAGAGGCTTTCCACCATATTCCGATCAATCTCTGTCTCCTCACCCGACATGACCAGGTCCACAGATTTCCCAGACTTTTTTGCTAAATCCCTCACCAGCCTTACCATCTTCTGAAAGGTCTGACGGATGGGAACCATTCGCAAAGACATGGAAATTTTCTGAAGATCTGCCGTAATCCTTTTCAATTGGGAAAAGTCTCTGATCAATTTCTGATCTTTCTGTGATAAGAAGAAAGGATTCTGTTCCACCAGGGACTGAGCGATGACCAACTCACCAATCATATCGACCAGATTGTCCAGTTTTTCGGTATCGACCTTAACGGATGTCTCATGAAATTGAGAGGTCATCCGTTTTTGTTCTCTAAGCGCTTCGAGGATCTCTTTAGGCTTGGCTTTATGCTCTTTGATCAAGATTTCACCCAATTTTAAATTCTCTCCTCCCATCTCCTGTTCCTTGAGAGCCGCCGAAATCTCTTCTTCGGAGACAACCCCCTTGGAGCTGAGGATCTCTCCAAGACGGGGGGAGGTCTCAGGATCGTACTGTACCGCCTTCTCTGCCGTACTCCCTTCCCTTCTCTTGTCTCCTTGAGGCTCGACATCCTGCCCCATCACCTTCAGAGATTCGATTCTCCTCAGATAAGGCTCCAATTGAACGGAAGAACATTCAATGCGGCCCGATTCAAGATGAGCCCTCAAATCAAGAATCATCTGTTTCAGTAGATCCACCGATTCAAGAATAAAATCGATGATGGCCTGGTTGATGGAGAGTCTTCCATTCCTCGCCTCATCGAGGAGGGACTCCATGGCGTGAGAAAATTTTTGGATTTCATGAAGATTCAGAAATCCCGAAACCCCCTTAATCGTATGGAAGGGTCGAAAGATCGAATTGATACATTCTTTATTCTCCGGGGACTGCTCGAGATTGATCAGATTGAGTTCGATCGTTCCCAGATGTTCAAGGGCCTCCGAAATAAAATCCTTGTAAAGATCGAGTTCCTGATCCATCGGCATTCCAGGAGACGCCTTTTCTTTTGATTCATGAGGAATCTCAGAATGACTCTTGCATGGTGCCTTTTCCCCTGTCAGAGAAGCCCACTCCCTCCAGAACGATTCCTCTTCAGAGAATGATGGAGCCTCGCAGAACATCACACGGTGCTGGATGAGTTTCACCCCTGTTCTGATGAGGCGAAACCCTTCTTCAAGATCAGGACATTCTTTCAAGATGATCCGTTCAATGATCTTCCGAAGAGCTTGACACAGGGATTCCATAGGAGGTAACGTTTTCGCCTCCTCTGTACTCTCAATCTGATCCAAAAGATTGAGGAGATCTCCCAGACCTGGAAGATCCTCAGGGTCAACGACAACGCTTTGCATCGCCAAACGCTCAATTCGGTCAGCAATCCCTTCTTTGTGTTCAACCATTGTTTACCTCACAAATTGACTTTTCCTGAAGATAGAGATTCAGCAGGTAAAACAGAACATCGCCTCTCAAACCTTTTGATGAATCTCCCTAAACATTGAAAAAAAATTGAAACAAAGGGACATGGGTGAACCGTTCGGAAACGATTCGAGGCGAACCTTCAGACCCATGGGCACTCCCATGGCTAACCCATACTGGAATTCACCCTTGGTGAAGTCCAGCATTTCCTTTAAGAAATCCGGTTAACCGCCATTCGAAGCGTTGGAGAGCAGTTGACCCATGGCCCTTTATGCACCTGCAAGGTCTCTTAGGGTGGTTCCAATCATGGTCATTCTTCTCTCTCTTTTTTCGTTTTTCACACTACTTATCGGTTGAACCTTCGTTCTTCTTAAATGGCATTAAAGTTTACCTGAATAGGAGCCGATGATTAGTAAAAAAGGATGCAATTTTAAGGTATGATTACCGTTACCCGATTGAATCATACGCCTATTGTGGTCAATCCTGATCTTATCGTTTTTATTGAAGAAACCCCTGACACCATCATCACCCTATCAAATGGGGAAAAGATCACTGTTCAAGAAACGGTAATGGAAGTCATACAAAGGGTCCTCAAATATAAAAGATGTATCTTTAATCCTTCGATCCCGATCGAATAGGAGAAGCGAAACAAAAAAATTGATGACCTCTCTCGAACCTAAACGCATACCTTGGATAAGACGAGAAGAATTCTGGACGATCGATGGATAAAGCAACGTTAATTGGATTGATGCTCGGTATCGGAGCCATCCTTGGAGGACAGGCCCTTGAAGGGGGGCACATAGGCTCCATCATCCAGATGACCGCTGCAATTATTGTCCTTGGAGGTACCTTTGGAGCAGTCTTTGTCAGTTTTCCTTTTGATGGAGTCATGGATGCTTTTAAAGGGGTCAAAAAAGCCCTGAAAGAACCAGCCCATGACCCTCGCCAGATCATCACCCAAATAACCACTTACGCCAATAAAGCAAGGAAAGAAGGAATCCTCTCTCTTGAAAAAGAGATTAAGAATATTGAGGACCCTTTTCTGAAAAAGGCACTCACCATGGCAGTAGATGGAATTGAACCTCACGCAATCCGGGAAGCTATGGAGACGGAACTGGGATATCTCGACGAACATGGAAAGGTGAGCTCAAAGGTCTTTAAGGCTGCAGGGGGATATGCCCCTACCATAGGAATTCTGGGAGCCGTCCTGGGTTTAATTCATGTGATGGAAAACTTAAATGATCCCTCTAAACTCGGATCAGGGATTGCGACCGCTTTTGTGGCGACCGTCTATGGAGTGGGATCTGCCAATCTCCTCTTCCTGCCCATTGCAAGCAAGCTGGAACTTCGCCACCGCCATGAGATGATCCTCAAGGAGCTGACCCTTGAAGGGGTGGTCGCCGTTTCTACGGGTGAAAATCCGAGATTGATTGAAGAAAAACTGAACGCCTTTCTGACAGAAAAACAGAAAAATATTAACACCTCAGAATCGAATAAATAGCATCGAAACCTTAGGAGGAAATGACCTGAATTATGGCAAAAAAGAGAAAATCTCATGAAGAGGAACACGAAAACCACGAGAGATGGTTGGTTTCCTATGCAGATTTTATCACCCTGCTCTTCGCCTTCTTTGTGACGATGTATTCCGTTTCAAGGGTCGATGGCAAGAAGATGGGTTCTGCCGTAGAATCCCTTCAAAGAGCTCTGGGGTCAGTAATGCCAATCCAGATGACTCACAAAGAGCCAGGCGTCTTTCCGAATCAGGTGGTTCCGATCCAGTTCAGTATTACTCCGATTGAGGGAAAAGCCTATACCGCAGATGGTCGGGCCCTGATCAAAATGGCAGAAGACATAAAAAAAGGAATAGAAGAGATTTCAAAGGATGGATCTTCAAAAACCAGCTCAACCTTAGCTCATCAGATCAAATTTATTCTTGAAAAGAGGGGGCTGATCATCCGGATCTCTGAACATATCTTTTTTAATTCTGGAGAGGCCATGATTCGGCCAGATATGGAACCCATTCTCAATGTTCTCGGACAAACCCTTGAGAAGATCCCTAATCATATCCGGATTGAAGGACATACGGACAACGTCCCCATCAACACCGCCAGGTTCCCTTCCAACTGGGAGCTTTCAACGGCAAGGGCAACGATGATCGTTCGCTATTTGCTCGACCATTTTCCATTTGACCCTGAACGTCTCTCCGCGACAGGATACGCCGAATACCGACCGATAGACACCAACAGCACGCCTGAGGGCAGATTGCAGAACCGTAGAGTCGATTTCGTGATCCTGAGCCAAAAGGAGATGGAATCTGAACCTCAAAAGGAAACTGTCCCTGAACAGAAAAACCCGATTTAGGATCGAGAGGGTTATGGAAGAGTTCTTCTCTCAAACCCTACCGAACTCCCCTCTCCAATCATGACCGCTTTGAATTAACTTGAGGATTAAGGGGGATCTTGACGGAGAAAAAAGTCTCTCCATTCTTGAAATGGGCTTCGATCGTCGCCCCGTAAGGAGTCAGGAGACGATGGGTCATAAATAACCCCAATCCATAATGACCTCCATCCTTGGTGGTAAAAAAGGGTTGAAACAGGTGAGGCCTCAGTTCCAACGGCACACCACACCCTGTGTCCGTAAAGACCACCTGGATGTAATCGTTATTTGCCCTGGTCGTGATCGTCAGATGTTTCTCACGGGTGGCTTCCATTGCTTCCACTGCATTCTCGATCAGGTTTGCAAAGGATTCACTAAAATCGATCTCAAAGCCCTGGAGTAAAGGAATGTGTCTGGAAAAATTTTTTTTGACGTTGATATGATGCTTAAAAAAGAGGTGATGATAAAATAAACCCAGAGTCTTCTCAAGAACCTCATTCAAATGAATTTTCTGCAAGGTAAGCGTTTCGTCAGAATACCCTCCAGAAGTCAATCCCTCCAGAATCGACTTCATCCTCTCTACCTGACTCAAACACTGGTCAATCTTATGCTGAATAGCGGGAAGATCCTTCGCCCCATTTGCGGAAATCATCCCTTGAAGCATTTCAATCTGCATCGAAAGGATTTGAATAGATCCATTGAGATTGTGGGCAATGCCGCTGATGAAGGATCCAATTCTTGAAGATCGGGAACGATTTCTCAGGTAGGAAAAGAGCTTATCGATGTTTTCCAGAAGTCTTGGGTCAACCATGGGCTTGAATGACCAGTCGAATGAAAAGACCCTGTTTTTCGATTGCCTCTCTATAACTTAACCCCCATTGTGTTGTCAAATGGGCGGTTGCCTTCCCCTATCGCTCGTCCAGTTTCTTTAGAAGGATCTTCTTAAATGTAGAAAACTCTTCTTCCGAAATGGACCTTTCCTTTTTTAAGTCCAGTAAGTGCTGAAGGGTCTTCAGAACCGTCACGTCTTCCTCCCTCCTTTTTGATTCGAAACCAGGATCAAGAGGGTGAAGGGATTTCAGAAATAACTCGATCTCTGGATGCTTCTTCTCTCTTAAAGGCATCCAGCAAATATGGAAAATCTGATTCAAATGCTCATCCCAGGTGGCCCTTAATCGGGCTAACTCCTGCTTCGTCTCTTTCAGTTCTCTGAGGAGGCTCTTGTTTTCTCGAAGGAGCAAAATCTTTTCGCAGGCATTCTGAATGAGGATCTCCAATTCATCGAGTTTAAATGGTTTCCGAATGTAATCATAAGCCCCTCCCCGAATGGCTTGAAGGGCGGAGTCGAGCGAGGCATATCCGGTCATGATGATCACAACACGATCAGGATGCTGTTGTTTCACATGGTAGAGGAGTTCAATCCCGTCCATCTCCGGCATCATCAGGTCAGTCAGAAGAACATCGAACGTTGCCTGTTCAAGCGCCTTAAGCACATCTCTTCCATTTTGAAACGCTTGAACCTCTCGGTTTTCTCGAGACAAAAAGTTCACTAAGATTTCTCGAAATTCATCCTCGTCTTCCGCTATCCAGATGCGAATTGGCTGAAAGTTGGGTAAGACCATATCCAAGCTATCTTCTCACGTCTAAAAACTTTGGAGGGCCTGCAGGTTTTCCAAAATAACTTCGAATCGTTAACATTTCCTGAAAGGCTTTTTGCAATTCAGCCCTGACCTCATCTCGAAAGACCTCGATCCGCTCCTGACATTGTTTGTCAAGGGTCTTTACTGCATGGAGCACCTCTTCGATAGCCTGGGAAAGCTGAAGAATCTCTTTTCTCAGTCCCTCCGCCCATTTTCCCTCATCAAGAAAAGATTTTCTTGCAATCGTTCTGATTTCATCATCCATTCGATTGAGCCGGGTGATCATCTCCTGGCGCTTTGCTATCCCTTGAACGACCTCTCCCATGGCCGGTAGATCCAGACTCTTCTTCATGGATTCGGATACCGACAAAAATTCATTTAGGATCTTCAGTTTTTCTATGAGGTACTGTTGAAATCGATTAGGGTCCATGCAGGGTTGCCCTTTAGAGGGTGCTCTACGGGAGAGAAAAGGAAAGATCTCCTTCGGGTTCAACAGAAAGGGGCTTATGAGGGAGGCGATGCATCGCTTCCTCCCAGGCTGATTTCAATTGCATGAGCATTTCCGCTATTTCACTAAACCCCTTTAAATCTCTTTCACGGTCACTTTTAAGAAGATGGACAATCATAAATCCATAAAGTCGGTCCAGTTGCTTGGCGATTTCCCCACCCCTTTCAAAATCGAGCGCGTCTCGTAAATGGTTGAGCAAATCTAACACCTTTTGAACCGCTTTGCCTTTCGTTTCGTACTCCTTGGAGAGATACTTGGTTTTGGCAAATTCCAGACTCTGGATGGCCTCTTCGTAACAGAGAAGGACGAGTCGCTTTGGGTCTGCGGTCAGGATCTGCGATTTCTGATAAGCTTGATAGCCGGATCCAATCATAGGAACGAATTCTCCTTCCAAATAATTACAGAAGATCTCAATGATAAGCTGGGGGAGGGGGATTTTCTTTACCCGCGCCACCAACCCATGTTAATATTTTTAATCTGGTTTGAAAGCCAGCCTGCCTGACTCTGGAGAGTACTCAGGGCTGTTTCCATCGCAATAAACTGCCGCTCCAGCTCCACCATTTTCCGGTCGATACGCAACTCCATCTGGGCAATGTCTTGCTCCATATGTTGAATCGTTCTTTCAATGCCGCTGGTTTTGCTGGAGATGACACCTCCAAGGGATTGAGTGATCTGATGAAGCGACCGGTTGAGGAGTTCTGCGATACCGAAGGTAAGGGTGAGGGTCCCAATGGTGCCAGTCTCTTGACCAGTATAACGAATGATTAAACCACTGGCATTTCCAGAAACTCCCTTTAGGTATTCTCCCTCTCCAGTGGCATCCCCGGATTCGGCAAAATAACCTTCCAAAGGATTCACCCCTGTGATTTGAATGGAATAAGCCCCTGCCTTTGTATCGGGGGTATGATACACATAGGTGAGCTGGCTATTGCTGGAGGACCACTCCACAGCAAACAGCCTTCGGACATCCTCGAAGTTTGTCTCAAGATAGCCCTGAAGTTTCTGGTCATCGATCTTCAATCTCCCCTGAGCGTCCAAATTAATTCCGATTAACCCTAACGTTGAAAAAGCTTCTTGGGCTCCTGAGATTTTGTTAAAAAGGAGTTGGATCAGCCCAGAACGGATCGTTCTCAAGGTGCTATCTCCGAAGAGAGGACCACCCGCCTTCTGCTTCCCTTGGTCATGAGAAAACTGGACATGAATAGCATCCATCACCTCGTTAAAAGCATCGACCACCTCTTGGATCTTATCTTTGATGGCAGAATAGTCCCGTTCGATTTTGATGGTTACAGTGGTGTCAACCTGCGCCTGTTTGAGATGAAGTGTTACCCCTGGAATGACCTCTTTGATTACATTGGAGGATGAGGTAAGGTCGATGCCATCCAGGGTGATCAGGGCATCGGCCCCAGATTGAATCTCTGACAACCCGAGGAGACCCATGACATCTCCCCCCTCCCCATTCATAAGGGTCATTCCCTGAGCCCCTTCCTGGTCGCTTGTCAGAACCAACCGATATCCCTGGGCTCCATAATTGATGATCGTAGCCGAAACACCTGAAGGGTCTAAACCCATGTTGATGGCATTGATCTTATTTCGAAGGCTAACCAAGGTGTCAGTAGAAACAATCTGAACGCTTTTCCCGTTAATGAGCAATTCTCCCTCAATATCCAATGCAGTATAATGGCTCGAAAACCCTCTGGAGGAATACTTTTGAGCCCTTGCCAGCTGGTGGACTATGATCTGGTAGGTTCCGGGCGAGGCTTCTTCTCCTGGGGTCACAGATAAAAGATCTTCTGCCCTGGTTGAGGTATTCGTAGAAAGAAGGCTCTTGTAAAGATCAAATCCTTTATGGGATTGGAGGGTCTCTGCTTTCGTCTTTAAGGTGAGGAGTTTCTTATTGATTCCCTGCCAAGCGCTGACCTTCTCTTCATACGCTTTCTTTTTCTGGGTCATCAGATCGATCTTTTTTGTTTCGAGTTTCCTGAGCTGGTCAATGATGCTTCGCCAGTCCAGACCGCTTGCAAGGCCACTGACTACACTGGTTGCAGCCATCTCCACCTCCGGCTGAGTTTAAGAAAAATGATCCTGCCCCTGAGAAGTAAAAATTTCATCTCAATGGAGAGAACGTGGTAAAACGGATGCAATAAGCTCATGATCTTTATAACTTTGAATTGATGAAGATTCCTATGCTCTCACCAATCCTTGAAGAAAGAGATAAGATGGCTTCCGGAGGGATTTGACGAATCACTTTTCCATTTCCATCGAGAACCTTGATGATGACAACTCCAGCTTCCCTGTCCGGAATGAATTGTAGATTGTAATTAATACTTTTCATAATCTGGTTGAGATTTTCGGCCAACTGTTGGATAGCCTCTTCCTGTTTGCCTGTAACCTTTTCCAGGGAAACCACGGGAACCCCCTCAACCACTAAGGACTTAGGAGTCTTTTGAGGATCTTTGGACAAGGGTTCTGAAGGGGTCGATTGAATAAGGGCATCTTTCAAGGCTGGAATTTCCATCTCAACCTTCTCTCTATTGATCAAACAGGCAGAGGGGAAAGGACCTCTCCTTCCCCCTCCACTTCAAATCAAGCATGAAGGTTATCGGCCGCCAAGCAAGGCGAGGATACTCTGGGGAGCCATGTTGGCTTGGGCAAGCATGGCCGTACCCGCCTGTAGCAGAATCTGATTCTTTGTGAAATTGACCATCTCGAAGGCCATGTCCACATCTCGAATCGTTGATTCGGAAGCCGCAATATTCTCAATCGAAATAGCCAGGTTGGCGGAAGCAAACTCCAGCCTGCTCTGTGCCGCACCAATCTGTCCTGCAATTTCGTTGACTCTGTCAAGAGCGGTATCCAGGGCTAAAATTCCGTTTTGGGCATTCTCAACAGTGCCAACACTAAACGTATTCAAACCGAGGTCGCTTGAGAGCAATCCTCGTGTGGTGCTGACTGTAATGCGGTCTTCAGCCGGTGTATTCCCAGAACCAATCTGGAAGGTGAAACTGGTAGCGGTACTAATCATTGGCGTACTGCCATATCTCGTATCATTGGCAATTCGGTCGATCTCTGTTAACAATTGGGTGGCCTCAGCGTTGAGCTGGGTACGGCCACTGCTGTCTGTATTTTCTGAAGCAGCAAGGGTGGCCAGCTCCTTTAATCGTTCAACAATCGTCTCAATCTTCTGCACACCTCCCTCGGCAAGCTGTAACATGGCGGTAGCCTGGGAAACGTTTTGCTGGGCCATTCTGAGACCTCTGACTTCCATCCTGAACTTGTTAGCAATGCCAAGACCTGCCACATCATCTTTGGCCTTGTTGATCCGGAAGCCCGATGAAAGTCTTTCCATGGAGACCGATAACCGGGCATCGGTATCGGCTAACTGCCGGTGTGCATTGAGTGCCGCAACATTGGTATTGATCCTAAGTGCCATAATCGTTTCCTCCTTGAATGTTGTGTTTACGGGCTTCCCTGCCCGTATGAGTTAATGGGTGAATTGAACTATGAACGTTACCTTTGGGCTGTTCTATCCTCCTTTCCTCTGAAGGGAAGTCCGGACTTCCTTCAACCTAATTATCGTCAGGTCAGATCAAAAACTTAAATTTTATCCATCGTCGGAGCGGAAGGAGGTAGCCTTTTCATATCAACCATCCCTGTTGACGTCATCCCGTGAAAGACAAGAGCTTCTTCTATTTGCTTGAATGCACTTTCGAGTTTTCCCTGCTCTTTTGCTTTTTCGACCAACCCTTCCATCCGCTCCCTGGAGGGGTGAAGGAGGAAAGAAAGACCAAAAGCCATCAGAGCCAGATGGCCCTGCCTCTGAACAAGAAGCGTTTCTCCAATCGTCTCATAAAGCTTGCTCACATCATTGAGACTTTCCACAGTGATATTCCGAGGAAGACTCAGGATTTTAAGAAGTTGATCGCACTGTTCAATCAAACCATCAGGATCATAGGAGCGAAAATAGAGTTCACTGAGTAACAACCTTACATCAATCAAGTCCGGTTTCAGGAAGAGAGCACGGTTCAAATAGTCGAGGGCCTTAAGGTCTTCCTTCTGCTGATAGCAGAGATGGCCAAGATGGGTCAATGCCTCCAACCTTTCAGGGTTCAATTCCAGTGCCTTTTCCAGAGCCCTTCTGGCTTCATCCGTGCGACCTGCCTTCCATAAGGCGAGGCCAAGATTGGCATAGTTGGTATCGGTTGCACTCTTTTCCTCAATGGCTTTTTGATAGTAGATCGCCGCCTCATGAAATTGCCCCTCTTTCAGGCACCGGAGACCCAGTTCTTCCAAACATTTCGTATGGGTTCGAGGCTGGGAGAACAATGTTTGAAACATCTCGTTGGCCATGGAGAGCTCCCCTCTTTTCAGATAACACTGCCAGAGAAGGTGATAAGGATAATGGTGGAGCCAGTCTGAATTGATCGGGATAATCCCGACTTCAAAAGGCTTTTCAAGAAAGGCAAGAGTTTCCTTAATGGCGCTCTTATAATCTCCTACCCGATAAAATAGGTCTCCCTTGTAAAAATGGATCAGGGGATTGATCTCATCCAACTCATCGGCAACATTCAATACACGGAAAGCCTCTTCATAACGATTCATCTCCATATACCATTGAGCAAGAAGAAGACTGGCATCAAAGCAAAATCGTTTCTCTTCTGCCCTGACTTTTGGGTGGCTGATGACCTTTTCCATATGTTCGACAGCGTCGGTGAAGCGGCTGAGGCCTGCAAGGGTTCTGGCTGCCTGATAATGTAAAAAGAGGTTTTCAGGTTCAGTCTCCAGAGCGTTTTTAATGAGGCTCAGGTTTCTTAAAGATTTCTGCATGACCTCTTCAGGCCCGTGATAACCCTGATGAAGGATCTGGATATCGGTATCAACCCTCTTGACTCCAAGCGACTGAAGACGGTGAAAGATCTGTTCATGGATGCGCCCTTCAAAGAAGGCACCTTTGACCTTTGGGAAGATTCGCAACTGACGAAAAAGGGTCCCTCCATCCACAAGAGATGGGTTGCTGACGATGAGAAAATAGGCTTCATCCTTTTTCTGCGGGAACCTTTCCTTGAGCTGACTGAGCTTTTTCACTTCTCTGACGTCCATCCGGTCATCTGCGTCCAGCCAGAAGATATAATCACCGGTGGCATGGCGGATGGATTCATTTCGGGCAGCGGCAAAATCATCGCACCAAGTGAAATTAAATACTTTAGCTCCTAAACTTTTTGCAACCTCCCTGGTCTGATCCTTAGACCCAGTATCAACCACAATAATTTCATCTAA
>CALLAL010000052.1 GCA_938002255.1 uncultured bacterium | reverse complement strand
AAACAGACATCGCAGTTTATCGAGCAGGAACTGGAGCCTGGTATATCTATCCATCAGGTGGAAGTGCTCCTTATGGTTTAGGATGGGGAGGAAGCCCTAATGACATTCCCGTGACGATGAACCTTGCCGCAATGGATTGAGTTTATATGCAATCAGTTCTATTTGATTTTATTTAGGGGGGATGAAAAATAACTGTTTCATCCCCCTTCTTATATTCCCATCTCACAATTTGATAATCAGTTGGTCTTTTGATATAGGATTGACCATAGATGGATAGAGATAATTATATAATGCAACCCATTAGGAGTGCACACTGGTCGTCAAGCAGGGTTGATCAATAAAAAAGCGGGCTAACAAATCAGGAAGAAATGGAGGGGTTAAGCATAATATCTCAGTTATGGGATATGATGAATTTTAAAAGGATAAGAAAGCACCCTCTTCAAAAGTTTGAATAGCGGGCATGAAAGATATGTCCTTGGTTTTCCATGATGTTTGAATTGTAGGCTTTGTAAGAAACCGTTATACGTTTAACGGATTCGCTCCAAGGTTTTTACGAAGGAAACCTTCCAACCCTTTTTCCATAAGTTTAACTGAGGGGTTACCTCGCTTTGAATAACATAGGATTTTTCAATTGACAGCTTTAAGCCCCTCATAGTACTATTGGTTGTGTTGTAATTCAACATCAAAGCAAGCATAATCTTTTTTTGATAAGGCTTTCGTAGGGGAAAACCGCATGGAAAAAGAGCTTAAAGACTATTTAGACCAAAATTTTGCAAAGCTGGCAACAAAAGAAGAAATAAAAGCAGAAGTCATGAATCTGAGGTCAGAGATGAAAACGGAAATCACTGGCCTGAGATCAGAAATGAGAACCGAAATCGGCACCCTGAGAACCGACACGGAAAAAGGAATCGCTGACCTCAGAACTGAAGTCTCCACTCTGAGAACCGATACTGAAAAAGGGATGGCGGAGCTCAGAACCGAAATCGGCACCCTGAGAACCGATACCGAAAAAGGAATGGCTGACCTCAGAACTGAAGTCTCCACTCTGAGAACCGATACTGAAAAAGGGATGGCGGAGCTGAGATCTGAAATGAAGGATATGGAGAATCGAGTTCTTCATCAGTTTCACATCACTGCAGAAGCCTTGAGGGATGACATCAAACTGGTCGCAGAAGGGGTTATGACCCTTAATGAGAAAGTTGAAAGAGAAATGTCTCAATTTCGGAAAGAAATGGCCTATTCCCATGAAGAACTTAAAGCCATGATCAAATTTTCCTATTCAGAGCTGGATCGCCGTATAACAACCCTTGAACATGATTTAGAAAATCTTAAACGCCGGGTAGAAAAAATCGAGCGTAGTTCCTCTGCTTCCTAAGAGACAAAAGAATCCGCTTGACCATTCGGTAAAAATTCCGTCGGTTAATTTTAATATGGATCATAAAACTGACATTGCCATTTATAGAGCAAGCTCAGGTGCCTGGTATGTCTATCCATCTGGAGGTGGTGCTTCCTATGGATTGGACTGGTGCGGCAATGCCAGCGATTTACCTGTAACGATGAATTTTTCGGCGATCGATACCCTCCCATCCAAATCTTAAAAACCTGAAAGAGAAAACAGAGGATAAGAGAGGAGATAGAAATAATTTATGAAGGTTGCTCTTGTCCATGATTGGCTGACGGGAATGAGGGGAGGAGAACGAGTTCTCGAAATCTTCTGCGAACTATTCCCTGAAGCGCCAATTTATACGCTTCTTCATATCCCAGGATCTACCTCTCCGATTATCGAAACACGAACTATTCATACCTCTTTCATCGGGAAACTCCCTTTCTCCAAACAGAGGTATCGAACCTACCTACCTCTTTTTCCCATAGCCATTGAACATTTTAATCTGAAGGGCTATGATTTAGTTATAAGTCTAAGTCATTGTGTGGCAAAAGGAATCCTCCCCCCGCCCGATGCCTTTCACCTCTCATATCTTTTCACGCCCATGCGATATGCTTGGGATATGTTTGAGGATTACTTTGGGAAAAGAGGAAATAGATTGATCTCAGGAGTAATGCACTATTTAAGGATGTGGGATATTACGTCGAGCCACCGGGTCGATCATTTTCTCTGCATCTCCAGACATGTCGCAAAACGGATCGATAAATACTATCGAAGAGAAGCAGAAGTGATTCACCCCCCCATTGATACGAAATGGTTTAAAATGGCTTATCGTCGAGATGATTTTTTTCTCATCGTCTCAAACCTCTCGCCCTATAAGAGAATCGACATAGCCATCGAAGCCTTCAATCGTCTAAATTATCCTCTGATCATTATTGGATCTGGTCCTGAAGCGAAAAAACTTCAAACAAAGGCAAGGGCAAATATTAGATTTTTAGGATGGCAAAAGGATGATGTGGTTGTAGATCACTATTCAAGGTGCAGGGCTTTGATTTTCCCGGGAGAGGAAGACTTTGGAATTGTCCCCCTTGAGGCAATGGCTTCCGGTCGGCCTGTGATTGCCTATGGTCGAGGAGGCGTGCTGGAAACGGTTTGTTCTTATGATCAGCAGGGAACGACAGAAAAAAGGGGGCCCACAGGCCTATTCTTTGGTGAGCCAAACCCCGATTCCCTCACGGGAGCAGTAAACCTTTTTCTTAAAATCGAGAAGGAATTCGACCCGGCGGAAATCCGAAAACATGCTCTGCAATGGGATCGGGAAATCTTTAAAGAAAAGATAAAACGGTTCTTCACGGAAAAATTAGGAATTTCATGTTAAGGAAGCATGCGCGATTCTTCAAATCCCTCTTTTTTATCTCAGATCTTTTGGTCCTGACCGCAGTCTGGATCCTGTCCTATGTACTTCGCTTTCACACCACCTTGATTCGGCCCCCTATTCTTGGCATCCCCGAGATCAAATTATATCTTCAGGTGATTCCTCTTCTTTTATTCATCTGGGCAATCTTTTCCTTTCAGGGCAACCTCTATCGTCCAAGACGCATTGATCATTTCTTCCACGAGTTCTACGAACTGGGAAAATGCCTGACCTTTACAACGATCGTATTGATCACACTTATCTATCTCTTCAGGCGTTTTGAATTTTCGAGGCTCGCCTTTCTCTATTTCTGGCTGTTTGGACTGATCGGGCTTTTTATGCTCAGGGTTTTGTTACGAATTCTTCTGAGAAAAGTCAGAGAGCGTGGATATAATCTTCGATTTGCCCTGATCGCTGGAACCGGTCCACTTGGACAAAAACTTTTAGAGAAGATCGAATCCCATCCTGAGCTGGGGATTAAAGTGATCGGATTCCTGGATCATAACCGAGAGAATATCGGAAAGATGTCAGGAAACGTGCCGATCTTAGGTCATTATGAAGATTTAGAAAGAGTGGTTCGGGAAAGGGTGGTGGACATCTTTTTCATTGCCATCTCCATCGACGAGTACGGCTATTTTGAGAAAATGATCCAAACGGTCTTGGGAGACCTTCCCGAAGTCAAAGTGGTCCCTGGGTCCTATGAATTTTTGGGATTGAGAGGAGGTCCGGATGAATTAGATGGCCTTCCGCTCGTCAGCCTGCAGGGATCGCCTCTCCTGGGTTGGGATCATATTTTTAAGAGAATCTTCGATCTTCTTCTCGGAAGTGTAATCCTCCTTGCTGTTTCTCCCCTGATGATACTGATCGGTTTCCTGATCAAAATCACTTCAGAAGGTCCGGTCCTGTACCGCCAGAAACGGGTAGGGTTGGACGGACAACTCTTCAATATCTTGAAATTTAGGACGATGAGAGTTAATGCAGAAGAAGAAACGGGTCCTATCTGGGCAACGCCCAAAGATCCTAGAAGAACAAAGATAGGGACCCTCTTAAGAAAGACCAGTCTGGATGAACTTCCACAGCTTTTTAATGTGCTTAAAGGGGAGATGAGTCTGGTGGGTCCCCGACCTGAACGACCCCAATTTGTGGAGGAATTTAAAACCAGGATTCCCTCCTACATGCTTCGACATAAGATCAAAGCAGGGATGACAGGGTGGGCACAGATCAATGGATGGAGGGGGAATACCTCCCTCGAAAAGCGGATTGAATATGATCTCTATTATATTCAGAACTGGTCGATCGGTTTTGATCTAAAAATCTTGCTCATGACTCTGTGGAAAGGCCTCTTCAGTAAGTCTGCTTATTAAATTTCCGATTCAACGAAACTTTTGTGCCGGATGAAAAACGACAGAACCAATCTGATCCTGCTTTTTCTAATCTCTTTTCTTTTAAGTCTCTATCTTTACTTTCACACCTACGTCATTGCCCTGGACGGGGCATTCCAGTACATTCCTCTTGCCAAAGCCTTTGCTTCGGGAGCCTTTCGTGAGGCCTTGGAAACCACGGGGCAACAGCCGCTTTACCCTTTTCTCATCGCTCTATTGTCACGCTTCACCCCTGACATGGAAATGGCAGGGAGACTGGTGGCTTCCCTTTCGGGAATCCTGCTGATTTTTCCGGTTTATTATTTAGGAAAGCGATTGGTCAGTCAGAGAGTGGCTTTTTTTTCGGCACTCCTGTTGGCCCTTCATCCCTATATCCGAAGATACTCTGCGGATGTTCTCAAAGAGTCAACCTATCTTTTCTTTCTTGCCCTGGCTCTTTGGTTTACCTGGAGAACAATTCAGCGAGAAGATAAATTCGCTTTTTTACTCGTTCCTGTCTGGTCTCTTCTGGCTTACCTCGTCAGACCGGATGGTTCAGAAATCTTCCCCATCGCCTTTTTCTATCTCCTGTTGATAAAACCTTATCCGAGCCGAAAAGAACGATTGATTGCGCTCTCACTTCTAAGCTTATCTGCATCTCTTCTCGCTCTTCCCTACCTCTTCTATTTAAAAGAACTTACAGGGGTTTGGACGCTCAGCAAGACAAAAACCCTTTCAGGCTTATTGGGTTTAGAAGGTTGGAGAGATGGAATTCCGCTAATGGAGAAGATTTTATTCGCTCTGGAAAGGGTAAGTCAGGGAATCCTCTCGGTTTTCCATCCCTTTTATCTCTTCCTCCTGGTGATCGGCGGACTTAAAAGAAGAATGAATCATCTCAAAGAGGGTGATGGATTCCTTTTAATCTTTTTCATCATCCACTCCATCCTTCTCTTTCTTCTCGCCCTCAATACCACCGAATGGGAAAGGGAGGGCGTGGTGCAAACCTTTCAATTCAGCGGACGGCATGTCCTTCCATTACTCCTCTTCTCGATCTATTGGGTAGGTGCAGGGTTTGAGACTGTTTCAGATGGCTTGATACGCAAGATTGAATCGAACCGATTTCTATCCTCCAGAAGACTTAACACAAAAGCCATTTTTCTCTGGACCCTCCCCTTCGTAATATTGGCAGCCATATTGCTTCCCAAAACCTTAAAGCCCCAGCGATATGAGCGTCTGCCTGAGAAGTGGGCTGGGATATGGATAAAGAATCATCTCGGAGGCGGGCAAATCCTATTTACAACGACCCCTCGGGTGGCTTACTATGCAGATGGGAAGTTCGAGTTCATCACTTTAGACAAAACCCAAATGGAAAGGGTAATTACCTCGATGAAACAACGTCAAGCACTCTATTTGGTCCTTCGGGAACGAGACACTATCCAGGATCCTGAAGTGACCCGAGCAATTCAGCAGAAGTTTACTGAACTGGCTCGTTTTGAAGGAAAGAGGATGGAAAGCGTTCTCATTTACCAGATAGGTTCACCCTGAGATGGATTTGGGTTCCAGATAACGGATGACCGTTGAAGTTTATGATGGATGATCTGAAGATTTGGCAGGTTGGTCAATAAATGCATCTTTTAATAGCTTGCTCTGTCTCAGGAAGGCCTGGCGAGGATTTTTGGTCATCTTCATCAAGGAAATCTCTTGAGTAATGAGTCGGGTGATGTTCAGGATGTAAGTGTCGGGTTTTTGAGCCTCTCGCTGATAGAGAGGATGCTGTCGATTAATATAAATAACCGTCCCCTCCGTAAAACATTCCAGCCCCTCTTCCCCGAAATCGTCAAGGCAAACCGAAACGCCGGTTTCTCCAAACTTGGCTCTCTGCACCACTGCGTTGGGCGTTAACCTTTTCACTGTAGGGGACTTCTTTCTTTTCTTCTTTTCTGGAGGTGACCCTTTCTTTTCTTCAGCCTCTTTTTTCACCTCAAGAGACTCCTGTTTCTCTGTCTCTGTCCCTTCTGACTTCTTTGAAACGACCCCTGCTCCTCCCATCCCTTCTCCCTCTCCGGCTATGGGAATGGCGCCAAAGGGTGAAAGGTCAGGGTTTAAAGAAAGGGCTCGTTGGATTCTCTGCAACGCCTCTTTTAATGCCTTACTGGCTCTCTGCCTCTCCTTTTTTCCTGCCATTCTTCTAAGGACGTCCTCCACTTCCTTGACGACCTTCCCCATCACTTTCTGAAAGGCCAGATATTGAGGGCTATCGATAAGGAAGCCAGATCGATCGGTGGTCACTGGTAAAAAATCAGCATTCACTTCCCCTCGAATTCTTGAAACAATCTTTCCAAGATGCTCCAGACCGAAGAGCTCCCTTTTAACGGTCACCTGCTTTACCTTCACCTCAATCCCTAACTCGGTGGGGGAAGCAGATGATGAGGGCAGAACAATGATCTCTCCATGAACAGGTCCAAATTCTGTCCCTTCAAGAAACGGGATCCGGTGCCCACTCAGACTGCGAGGAGTAATGCGAATCCCATTCAATCGGACGATGAAGTTTGGTACTTTGAGAGGCGTTCCCTCCACAATCCGCCGAATCACCTCTTCTGGATCAAATTCGCGTGTCAATTTGAGAAGGGTAACCGTCGTTCCATTACCCCTCTCAGGGTCAGGGGTAAGACGCTCGAGAGGTAGATGCCATTCTCCCTCTTTTTTCTCCCACTCCTTCTTATCAAAGATGACTTTGGCAGCAAACTCACCCTTCTGGGTATAGACCTCAAAACATTCGCAGGCGGAGAGACTTGCGAACTTGCCAATGCCAAACTGTCCGATCAGATCTCGATGGAAAACAGGAGATTTCCCCTTGCCTACCTTTTCCGGAGAACCAATGTTGAAGTATTGCCGGAGACCATCCAGATCCATACCGCTCCCATTATCCTTTACCTCAATCATCTGATCCGTCATCCTGATCTCGACTTCGGTTGCATCCGCATCATAGGCATTGTTTACAAGCTCCCGAATGAGCTCGATACTCTCCGAATAAAGTCGCTCTCCAATGGTGATCAGATGGCTTTTATCTACGGTAACGGGAAGGTATTCCATAGTAGAAGGATCGCTGAAATGATCTGGTGGTCCCAACGGGATTCGAACCCGTGTTACCGACGTGAGAGGCCGGTGTCCTAGGCCACTAGACGATGGGACCTTTCAAAAGAACCCTAGGCAAAAAGTTCAATGAAAATCGGTCAAGATAGCAATCAAATTAACTTACAGCCCTTTAAAAATCAAGCACAAATTGAAATCGAAAACGGTTTTTCTTATAATGGCTGTTAAAAGAAAACCTATGATCCCGATTCGAGACGCCATCCGTTCAAAAACTTTTCCGTTGGTCAATCTCTTGATCATTATCGCCAATAGCCTTGCCTTCCTCTGGCAGCTTTCTCTCGGACCTCAGCTAAGAGAAGCACTTCTTCTTTACGGGATTGTTCCCGTGAGGTATTCGGACCCCAGCCTCTCCGCACAGTTTACTACGTTCGAGCAAATCTTGCCTTTCTTTTCCTCGATGTTTCTCCACGGGGGCTTCATGCACATCCTTGGAAACATGTGGTTTCTCTACATCTTTGGAGATAATATCGAGGATCGACTTGGTCATCTTCGCTATCTGATTTTTTATCTTTTGTGTGGAATTGCCGCTGGATTGATTCATCTCTATACCAACTGGGAGTCGAACCTTCCAACGATTGGAGCCAGCGGAGCCATCTCAGGAATTATGGGAGCCTATCTCCTTCTCTATCCTGGCTCCAGGATTCTTACCCTGGTTCCGATTTTCTTATTCATCCAGTTCTTCGAAATCCCTGCCTTTGTCTTTCTGGGTTACTGGTTTCTTATCCAACTTTTCTCAGCAAGCCTTACGCCCAAAAATGTCGGAGGCATTGCTTTCTGGGCTCACATTGGTGGATTTGTCGCTGGGCTCGTTTTTATCAAAATTTTCGATTGGGTCCCAAGGTTTAGATTCGCAAAGGAATTTCGTCATTACACCGAGCGAAAAAGAACGCCTCGCTTGCAGACCATCGCTCCCTTCTCTCTCACGGAGGACCTTGACCTCCACGGAGAAATCTGGATCACCCCGCGGGAGGCACTTCACGGAGTCAGAAAATTGATCTCTATCCCTCAAGGATTAAAAAAGAGAAATCTAATCGTGACTATTCCGGCAGGTGTGGAGGAGGGGACTCGGTTGCGTTTGAGAGGTTTGGGGCGGGTCGATCGGGAGGGAAATCGCGGTGATCTCTTCCTCACCGTCCAAATCTTATCCTAACTTCAATACTTCCACTTACGAAGTGGAATGGAACGAAATGTTTATTCCAATAAAAGATGTTTGATTTCTTCCAATTGCTTCTGATAATCTCTTCGCTCTTCAACAAATATCTTATAATCCTCTGGGTCTATGTTTAAATAACTTCCAAAATTACATATCCCCTTTTTACGATACCCAAGATACTCCCGATAGGAAGAAAAGGGCCATTCCTCTATGTCTTGAACAAGATTTTCAGAAGTCGGATTGAGATGGATATATCGTGTTAGATGGAGCAATTGTTCATCGCCTTTAACCAAAACATTCCTGAACCGACCTTGCCACAGGGGGCCTTTTCGTTCGTTTTTAACATTAAAATATCGGGTATAGCTGTCGAGGAGATTTTTCATAAAGATGGATATTCCTCTCTCCTTCAATTGAACCAATACCAGGTGGATATGAGTTGGCATCAAACAATAAGCGAGAATCGAAACAAGGGATTCCTTTTTCGATAAGTTTTCCGTGTTCCACTCTCCTTTTTCAAGTAAATTTTGATAGGTAGAAAATTTCACAGAGGGCTTCTCATAGCTATAAAACTTAATCATTTCAATCATCCTTGAAAAATCCTCTGATGAACGAAAAATTTTATAACCTGCTATACTCTTTGTACAAATGTGATATAAATAATCAGTGACAAGCGGATCTTTTCGCACACACCTGCCTTTAACTAAATTCCACTTACGAAGTGGAATGAGGGAAATTTACAGATTGAGAGTCAAAAGTGATCAATATTCTACCATTTCCACTTACGAAGTGGAAAAAAAAGTGGAAAAATAAAATTTTTAAAGTAGAGATCTAATTAAGGCTTTAGCTCCGAGTTTAATTAATCGGGGTTCAGCCCACATCAATTTTAAAAAACTTTGTTTTAGCTCGTCTCTGTTCCATTCTTCGAGGGTATTCTTCAATCTTCCATTGATCATACCAATCAGTCGATCATAATCTTCTCCACTGAAACGATTCAGTATTTGCCTGATCAAGAAGTGAAGGTTTAGCTCGATCTTTAACTCCCTTAATGCCTTGGAATAATTTCTTCCATTCAGAATAGCATAAGATAGAGCTCTTGCCCCATGCAGACCGGTAACCACCCCTCCGACAGTTGTCACCTTGACTTGTGCCGCAGCATCACCTACCGTAAAGACATTGTGTTCTTTGGATAGAACCTCTCCAATAAACCCAAATCGGTGCATTGGGACCATTGCTGACTGAAATTCAAAAGCCTCCAGACCTCTTTCCCGAAGAAATTTCAACAAACATTCCTCAGCCTGCTGAATATCTTCAGCAACCAAACCAACAGCAGCAACCCTTTCTGATTCAGGAATAAGCCAATAAAAATATTTCGTTCGGTCTGAATCGAACCAGACTCGCACAGTGTTTGGGTTTTGACCCATGGGTAAGTGCACCCTGGCCTGGAGCAAGGTTGTGAGCAAATGTCCATTTCTTGAAGCGACAAGGTTAATCCTACTTTGGGCTCCATCAGCTCCAATTAGAATATCCACACTCTTCTGAAACTCCTTATTGCTATCAAGATCTCTGATGCGGGCTGTCACTTTTTTGCCGAATAGAGCGAACCCCTCACACTGATGCCTGAGCACAATTTCCACTCCAACCCCTTTTGCAAGGTGGGCAAGGTAATTCACCATTTTTTCTCTTTCTATAATTAAATCCGGGGTTTTTAATTCGATTGTTGTTGAAGTGGTTCGAGAGAAAAGCTCAATATAATTCACTTTATTAAGGACAATCTCTTCGGGAAGGAAACCAAGGACATTGTTCAATTCACTTGTAACGATGAGCGTTCTCGGTGGCCTACCAAGAAGTCCTTCTTTTTCATAAACCTCTACCTTCACCCCCTCCTTGGCCAGGAGATACGCTGTAAATAGGCCGGATATCGATGCCCCGGACACAATCACGTTCATATTTTTAATGGTGAGAAATACTGACGATAAAATTGGTGGTTTGTTCAGATTATCTAATTTAAAATTTGAAAAAATGCAACCATCAACTCAAATTAAGGATAACATTATAAGAAAAGTGATCCTCTAAAAAAGGAAAAACAGAGGCGGTTTATCCAATTCGAAAATGCTGAAGAATATTTCTGGCCCTAACTACAAACATCTTTTTTTGATCAGCTCCTGTCTCTCGAAAGGAAATGGTCCAAACAGAAAGATAGGGCTTAGTCTTCCAAGAATGAGTAAACCAAAAATCAGATAACCGAACATGTATTCACAACCTATTGACACGGCGTTTTTATAAGTGAGCCCCATAAGGAGTGGACACGCTGAAGGTATATAGAGCTTCAAATAACTCCACTTACGAAGTGGAATTGAAGTCGAAACCCATTTTAAATCCTATCGAGATTCATATGAAAAAAGGGATCGCTTAGCCTCAGACAGAACTTGATCTTCAATGGTGACACCCTTCCATATCCCTTTCAAGGATCCCCAGATGTTTTGCTTTTGATCCTTTTGCGCCCATTCTTTTCTTAAAAAATGGACCAGCCTATAAAGCCTGGGGATCTCTCCTGCTGGGAATTCTTCCAATTCTCTGAGAAGCCTTTCTTTATACGAAGACGCCATTTCCCCCCACCCTCCTAACATCTATTTCAATTTAATACTGTCTTGTCCTGAAGGCAAACTTCATATTCGATTTTTTTTCATAAGAAATTAAACGATATGAAGTGATAAAAGTATAGCGACTTAACGGCTCCGGACCCTCCACCACCCTCAATTTCCCGTTGCAAATATATTGAACCCCCTGACGCATGACCCAATTTCCACTTACGAAGATGAAATAAAGCGGAAGAGGTGGCCTTAATTATACTGCGACCCATTAGGAGTGGACACGATAAAAAGATTTACGAAAGATCAAGAGCAAACTTTATGGCTCGATCAATTTGTTGTAACTTCTCACTTCGCAAAAGGGTAATTCTCTCATTCAATAAATCCTTCCTTATTTTTAATATCGTATCTAAATTAACCACACATTTCTTAGGCAATCCATCTTCCGGTCCAAGGAGAACTTCCACAGGAATCTCTCTTATTGTAGTGGTCACTTCAGCAACGGTGATCGCATTTCTTACTTTATAAGCTTCATCTCGAGAAAGAAGAACAACGGGGCATCTTCCAAGGGGCAAGGGTAACTCAGCCCACCATACTCCACTCCTAATGGGTCGCAGTATACATTTATAACAAAGGTAATTAATAACTCTTAAAAATGGGAATTTTTCTATCTTATTCCACTTCGTAAGTGGAATATTGGATTCGAGTAGAAATATCAATTCATAATTCTTAACTAATTACAGTTACGAAGTGGAAATGACGCTTTTATTAAGTTCTTGACGTTCGTAGGGGAGCTTTTCGAAGAAGTAAATGAGAGCGAGTAGGAGGATGATAAGGAAGGAAAAAATCAGATAACAGGGGAAGGATGACAATTTTGAAAGGCATAAAGAAAGAAGGCCTCCGGCAAACCCAAACAGATAAATTATAAGCACGGTCTTTCTCTGACCCAGGCCCAGATTGAAGAGGCGGTGATGGGAGTGGTCTTTACCTGGATGAAGGAAGGGGATTAAGCCCCTTCTTAATCTTGAAATAGTAATCAGGCTGGTATCGAATATAGGGACTAAAAGAATAATGATAGGTAACATCCATCTGGTTAATACAGGCAGGGACTCGTTATTAGCCACCCGCAATCCCATATAGGCCAGCATAAATCCCAGGAAAATAGCCCCGCTATCACCAAGAAAGATTTTTGCCGGATGGAAATTGTAAATAAGAAATCCCAAACAGGCTCCTGAAAGGGAAGAAGCAATCCAAATAAGAGGGCCATCGCCTGTGATGATACCAAATACCAAATAAAAAAGAGAGGCAATGATACAGACTCCTGTGGAGAGTCCGTCCATTCCGTCAAGAAGGTTATAGGCCGCTGTAATTCCCACCACCCAGAAAAGAGTGAAGAAGTAATTTAGGATCTGAAATGGGAAAAGGGTAAGGCCCAAATCAGAAGAAATGAGGATTAATCCAGCAACAGGCATAGCTCCCATCAACTTAACCTGTGGGTGCAGTAACCCAGCGTCATCCAAAACTCCAACCATAAGTAGGAGGGTAGCCGCAATCATTACTATAAGTAGGGCTCTATGAGAAAAAGGATCGAAACCAGCCAGAAAGACTCCTATCATAAAACCCACATAGACGCCAAGGCTCCCAAGAAGGGGAATAGGGTTGCTGTGGATTTTTCTCGAATCTGGGTGATCAAGGACACCAAGTCTTACTACCATTTTCTTGATAAAGGGTGTAAGGGAGAAAGTGATAACAAAAGCTAAAAGAAGAGGGCCAAAGTTAAAAAGCATCTTTTTCCCTTTTTAGTGCTCCCATTAACTCCACTTACGAAGTGGAATACCCACACCACCTGCGCTGAGCCACCGCTTTACGCTTCTTCTTACACGGCTCCCGATGACAGGCTTTCTGCCTCTCTCCCACTCTCGGATCCGGTTCAAAAAATTGCCCACAAAACAAACACCTCTTCCCCAACGGATGTCCTCCTCCTTCTCCGAATTCAGAAGGACCATCCTACACCAAGGAAGGGTAATGCTACCTCTTGAAGAATTGGATTAGAGAAAAAAACAGGAAAAAATATTAGACGGGAACCACCCTACTATCTTTGGCACCTCTTATACTGTCGCTAACACTCTTTTAAGGCGTTCAGGAGCGGAAGGTGTGGCTCTTTCTTTAGCGAGAGATATTGCTAAAGGGAGAGAGGTTGCCCTTGAATCAGCAGTCTTGGATCCTGTAAGTGGAAAGCTTACCTCCTTTGCTCTTCGAAGGGGTGGAAGTATGGAGGTTGAGGATTATACAAGGACTCAGACAGGGTGGGAGAGCCGTAGAGTTGCCCTTTCGACCTGGGAGGATGGGAGAAAGGGAACCTCATATGATGTGAGCCAAAGCATTTTTGAGCGCGGTCCAGCCACCTCTCAGAGTTCAATGTGGAATGTTGCGGTTTCAGGGGATACTGTTTTAGGGAGGAGGGTTTATGAAGCTTCTACGAGAGCCATGAGGGAGCAGGAACTTCAGGAGCAGGCAGTTAAGTTTGCACAGGCTGCTTCATCTAGACTTTCTAAGGAAGGGCATCTGATATCAAGAGCTGATTATTCGGGGGGTCTTGGGGGAACATTTAAAATTTTTACAGGAAATGCCGGGATTTCTCATACAAATACTGAGCAAGAAAATTATAATCGAATATACAGGGATATAAGAAAAGCCCAGGATGATTTAGTTGGAAAGATTAACAGGGGAGAGATTAAACGGGAAGAGTTTGAAAAAGGATACTCGAGAATATTCCAAAGCTATGCTTTAGAAGTTGATCGTCTTGTTCGGGAGAAAGGTGATAAAAAATTTGGTGCAAGTGCTTTTGTGTTTCGCCCGCTTGGTATTGAAGGGAGTTTAAGCAAAGAGGAAGTAAAAAAGTAATGGACGAGGGTACTAGAGCTAGAGAGAGAAATAAAGATGAAGACTTTCCTATCGGTCCTTGAGAAGAACTTTTTTATTCAAGTTTAAATGAATATGGCCCTGCTTGAAAACTTTGGGTTCTGTGCGTAATTGATGAAGGCAGTATTCCTAATAACATATCATCAATAGTTCTTTCTCCCATGCTTTTTTTTGAAAAATCATAAGGCTTCCAGGTTATTTTCTTTTTCTTT
>CALLAL010000051.1 GCA_938002255.1 uncultured bacterium | reverse complement strand
AAAACTTTCAAGTTCAAGTTGCCTTCTTAAATCATATTCAAGATACTCTTCCCTGAAGTCCTCCAGTGATCTTACTACCTGTGGGTCTCTGGTGTGATATTCCAGGCCATCATATTCCAGAATTAAGGACTTTTCCTTTCCACCCTCCGACAGGATGACCAAAAAATCGACCCGGTAGCGGGGAATGTATCTCTGGTATTCCTGAGCAATATATTTGCCTATGTTAAATTGGGGAACAATCTTAATCTTCGCCTTGTTGTTCTGAAAGAACTTAGTCTGTGTGAGAAGGCTGTATAATTCTTTCTCCTTAGGGGATTCAAATATCCTTTCATCTGCAATAAAGTGATCCTTTGTGGGTCTTCGTGGAATCGAGTGGGTAAAATTATATTTTCCCAAATCCCTTAAATGTTCGTGAAGAATTGAAACAACAATAGTTGGATCGATCGTTTCGTATTGATGGACGACGACCTTTCTGAAGTTTGCCATCTTTTCGAGAGGTTCGCATAACTTCTTTCCAATCTCCTTATGCTCCATCAAAACCTGAAATGTATCGGCATACCCGGTGGGCACCCTCATCCTCTGGTCAGAAATGATGTGATTCGCAATATCAATACAAACCTCAATCAAAATGTGTAATGTCCTCTCAACAATCCTCTGGGTTTTCCAATTTTTTTATATTGGGGCAGAGAAATCTTGGAGAACCTTCCGATCTGATGAAGATAGGTGTCGATTTGTGCCAGTTTACTTCCTACCCAATATTTATCAACCAATACCGTACCTCCTTTGAAAAATGTCCCTTTCCCTGATGCTAAAATCAAAAAATTCTCTCAGTATTCGGGATTCTTACCGATGGCGAAGAAAAGGGTCTTTATCGATCAGGATTCTTTTTTTCTGTAGAATCCTTCCGGTGAGGCTGATGGGGGCAGTGTTGAGAACGACCAGATCGACCTCATCGGTACGGAGAATTTTTGAAACCTTATTATAAAACGAAAGATCATCTAACTTTTTAATATCCTTCACATAGATGCCCAGATCGACATCGCTCAGAGGTTTTCTATGGTTTTTTGCCAAACTCCCAAAGAGATAGGCAAAGATGATCTTGGAGTCTTCTTTAAGGAAATCGGTTAAGAGATCCATTCTTTGAAAGATGTCTTCTGGAACCTTTTTAAATCGGATCATAAATAAAACGTATCACAAAAGGAGATAAAATCCAATCGGAATCGCTTCGTAAAAGTAACCCCTCAGTGAAAGAAATAAAAAAGGGTTGGGAGGTTCCTTCGGAAAAACCTTGAAGCGAAACCTCTGTTCGTCAAAGCTACCAAATCTAATTGAAAAAAATCCGATTCAAAGGGCATGAGGGCCCCGATGAGGGTAACCTCTTATAACCGCTATTCAAGGTTTTGGAGGAGGAACGTTCCAACCCTTTTAAACCGAAAACACCCCATCACTGAGGGGTTACTCGTAAAAGTGATCTCAAATTGAAATAGGGGAAATCTGTGGAGTTGGTGGTGTGTTTCCTAATTTGGACTCAATTGAAAATCCAGAGTTTGCGGAGGCGGTTGAAACGTTTGAGGAAAGAAATTTCTTCTGGGGTCATTGAGGAGGGGGAGGCTCTCTCTTTCAATTTTAAGAACCCTCCATAGTCCACCCATCGAAGCAAAGGAAAGAGGTAGCGCCGAAGAAGCCCTCCTTCCCTAAATAAAAATCCGCTATTAAAATCAATTAAAAAAGGGCTTCCGTCCTCAGAGATGAGGATGTTGCCTTTATGTCTCAAGTCCAGATGAACCACCCCTCTTGCATGTACCTCTTTTAGGATCGTTTCTAAATTTGAGAAAAAAGAGGGGGAAAGCTTTTCATCCCGGCCAACCGCCCTGCCCTGAATATATTCCATGACAAACGCAAACCGGTCGATTCGTTCAATCGGTTGGGGAATCCCACGCACTCCTTTGAGCCGACAGTAGATTTTCCATTCTTGTTGAATCAACCAGAGACTGAGGGTCCAGCGCAAGAAGAAAGGTCTTCTCCGAACATCTTTCGCCATAAAACGTTGATCTCCGATCTCAACCCGATTCAAATCCGGTTTTGCAATCCGCCCTTGAACTAGACAAACAGAATTTTTTTCAATCTCTTTTCGAGTCACCTTCATAGACCATGAACGCCAAACAATGAACGTTGAACCTAAAAGACCAATCCCCAATAGGGCCGACTCAGGATCAGCAGAATTCCGACAAGGACGATGAGCAGAATGCCTTCCTCGCTGTTTTCGGTAAAATTTTTAAATCTCCAGGGAATCTTTTCTCGGGAGTAAGGCGTCCATCGGGGAAGATACTCCGGAACCTCTCGGTCGTAAGCCTCATATTGATCTCCAAAAATTTTCTTCAGTCGGTCTCCTTCCACCCTCTTTTTGTAAGGGATATAATGGAAGCAGAACATAAACATACTCGCCGCTAGAAAGTAGATGTTGTCTGCCAAGATGCAAAACCCCGCAGTAATCAGGATGGAGCCAATATAGAGGGGATTCTTCACATAGGAGTAAGGGCCGCTCACGGTCAGGACCTCATTTTTCTGGAGGTGCCCTGCGGCCCAGATGCGAATGGATTCTCCAAACAGAATTAGAAATGCACCGATGACGATTCCCGGCATATGAGGTTTAGCAAAAAGGATTAAAAGAATCGCTCCGATAAAGAGCGGTAATTTTCTCAGTTGATGCCCCATGAAACCCTCCCTTCTTATCCAGCAACTGAAGTAGAAATCTTTTTCTTTTTATAGATGAACCAGAGGTTTCTGAAGTAGATAAAATTTCCAGGTAGATAAGCCAGGATAAAAACGGGATCCATCCGATGAATCGCATAGGCGAGAACAATGAGCCCTCCCCCCAGGCTGAAATACCAGAATGAAACCGGAATGACGCTTTCCTTCTTTTTCTCTGAAGCAATCCACTGGACCAGAAAACGCATGGTAAACATCGCCTGCCCAATAAATCCAAAGATCAACCAGAAGTCCAGCTTGAAGGTTGGATACTTCAGAGAAAGGTCCTTGAAAAAATTGAGTGCAAAACCAAAAATCGATTCCATTTCATATCCTCTCTTCAATATCATAGATGATTCGACGGTTTTTCAACCATCGCACCCCCAAAAGATCAATAAAAGCCCTCCAGGCACGGTTTCGAATATTGTACTTCGACTGACCGAATTTCCTGGGATGGTGAGCGACTGGGACCTCAATGATTCGAAACCCTTGCATCTTTGCCAGGGTTGAGAAAAAACGGTGCATTCCATTAAACGGAATCAAATCTTGGATACACTCCCTTTTAAACGCCCGAAGGGTACAGGCACTGTCGTGGATCTGCTCTCCACTGAAGCGGTTACGGATCGAGTTAGCAATTTTAGAAGAGATTCTCTTCAACCAGGGATCATCCCTTTTCTGCCTCCAACCCGTGGCCATATCATATCGATCCAAGTAGGCCAGCAACTTGGGAATATCTTCCGGATCATTCTGGAGATCAGCATCGAGAGTAACGATCTTCTTTCCTTGAGCCTCTTTCAGCCCTGCGATCAAAGCGGTGCTCAAACCCCGATTCTTTCTCAACCCGATGACTCTTAAAAGGGGATACTTCAATGCCATCTCTTTAAGAATGCTTCGGCTTCCATCTGAACTCCCGTCATCTACAAAGATCATCTCATAAGCTAAATTGAGAGGATTTAATATTTCTACTAACTTCGGGATCAGGATGGGGAGGTTTTCCTCTTCATTATAAACCGGCACCACGACAGAAAGGTCAACGAGGTTAACTTGTTCTTTAAATTGGGCCATACGCTTGTGATGCTAAATATCAAAATCCAAATGTCAAACGGTATTCTTTATTAGGGTTTGAATGTTGATCTCAGACATGTGTCATTGATTTTCAAATTCATCTTCATCTATTTGATACCACCACCATATCATCGCCACCGACCGTTCTCCGGACAATCAACGCCATTGTCGGCCTGCCTTCCACCTTTTCCAACACTGAAAAATCTCTGTATTTCATCAAACAAAACACCCTTTGTTCGGATTGAAATAGCTGAATCAACTCTTCTCTCTTCTCAATCTCTAAAATTGGGATGATCCCTGTGTAATAACTATAAGGGGCGATGACCGGGATGCCATAGATGGCAAGTTTCTCTCCATGTTGAATTCTTGAAGTGATTTCCTGTGAGATGAACCGGGCCGATTTATAAGGGTTGATCAGCGGAAAGATTGCCCTTAAGGTATAAAAGAATCCGCCTGCCATAATTCCGATAATTAAAAAAAAGAGAGCCGCTCGATGCTTAAACCGATGAAGAATAAACAGGGCAGTCCCTCCGCCAACGAGAAGAAATGCCACCGGAAGGCTGTAAGGCAGGTAAGATGGAAATTTCGTCGACACGGTCCAGGGAATACCCACTCCCAATCCCAGAAGAAGTCCCATCAACATATGGAAGGGGATTGTGAACCAGCGGTGATGAAGATGTTTAATAGATCCTGAGATATAATCATCCCACCACTTGCCCACCATCAGAGAAACTGCCGGGAAAAGAGGAAGGAGATAAAGCCCCCTCTTCCCTTTTGAGAAAGAGAAGAAGATAAATATCACTGCAAACCAGACGAACAGGAAAAGAAATTCCTTTCTGAATCCTTCTCTTTGAGTTGAAAAACCATAAGCAATCGCCGCCGGCAGAAAAAAGATCCAAGGCAAAAAATCTGCCGGAAAGTTGTAAAAATAGTAGTAAAAAGGACGGATGTGGCTTGACCCCTTGGCAAAGCGGTTAACCGTATGAAGCATGATTGTTTCGTCAAAATACTCTTTCCCTCCTTTTAAGAGGGCCGGGCCATACCAGGCGAGAACGATGAGGATGAATAGGATCATCCCCGAAAGAAGCCTCATCCGTTTTATACCGTTCCAATCCCTCTGCAGGATAAGATAAACCAGACAGACCAGCAAAGGAAGTATAAACCCTACTGGACCTTTGGTCAAAGTGGCTAAAGCAAGGCAAATATAAAAACCATAGATCACTAATTGATGAGATTGTATTGCTTCACCTCTTTCATCCTTTGTCAATCCGTACCACTTTATGAAGCAGAAGAATGACGCCGTAGTAAAAAACGTAAGTGTGGCATCAATATTGGCTCGGGTGGCAAGATAGATAAACTCAAGACTTGTCGCAAGGATTAAGCCTGCGAAAAACCCTGCCCGGGGGGAATAGAGGCGCTTTCCAATTAAAAAAGTGAGCAGGACTGTCAATGTCCCGAAGACCGCAGAAGGAAATCTCACCGAAAAGGAAGAAAATCCATTCCAAATGAAAGAAGAAAAGGCGATCAACCAGAAGAAGAGTGGAGGTTTATCGCCATAGATTTTTCCGTTAAAATGCATCAAAATCCAATCCCCTCCCCTCACCATCTCTCTGGCTACCTGGGCATAACGGGGCTCATCCGGATTCCAGAGGTCCCATTGCCCGAGGTTGAGAAAATAAAGGACAAAGCAGAATGCTATCAAAAGACCCAGAGGCCCCCAAGGCCAATGCCATAAATTGGATAGTTTTTTCTTCATCTTTTGAACTTAAAAACCTATCCTATCTTAAACTGATGACTGAACGATTTCAACTTAAGAACCGGATGGCTCTGGTAAGTTTATAGAGGCAGCCTCCGGCAACCGTTGCCAATCCAATCAAAATCAAGTAATAAACATGGAGGGAGGTTCCCAGGTCAGGGAAAATATTTGTAAATATCCACTCCTTGAATGCTGCCTTCCATTCAAACTGTTCCCCGTTCGTTAAAATCTCCTCTGCCAACTTTTCCTGATCAATAGTCATCCTCAAGAGGTGCTGGAATTTACCCCATTTCGGCTGGGAGAGTTTTAGGCGTCCACCACCACCCGAAACAACGAGATTAACCCCTCTTTTCTGTCCCCTCCAATAGCCATGGTAATCTCCAAAAAAGCATGCTGTTACTTTGTAAGTCTCTAAGATATCGAAAAACTCCTCTTCTCTTGAAATGGGGAGAGAACCTTCTATATGATCACTTAATCCTTTCGGGGGATAGTGAATAAAAACAAAGATATGTTTCCTCCCTTTCCCTTTTTGACTTAAAACCTGACGAAGGTAGTCCAAATAAAGGGTGGGAGATTTCAGATCAACCCCACAGATGACAAATAAACAGTCATTAAAGATGAAGTCAAAATTTCTTTCACCATAGAGGGCTTCATACATCTCCGGTGACATTCTTCGGTCACTTTTCTTAATCTTTAAACTGTTATAATCGATATCGTGATTTCCGGAAACGAGAAAGACCGGGAAAGATGGCTTAATTTCGGTAGTCATCTCTGTGAGGAAGAAGCGATGATTCCAGATATCGGGTTTCGCAACGAAATCCCCCAAAATCACCAAAAAAGAGGAACCACTTTGACTCAATGCCGTTTTGATTAAAGTCTTTGCCGTTTCGCTTCCATGGGTATCACCCACAACCAGAAAAGAGAATGGAATCCCTTCTTCTTTTAATGCGGAAACATTGGAGGGTCTGTTCCCGATGAAGTGATGGGAAGGGATGTTCTGATAATCCTTAAGACATCCAATGACAAACCACCAGAGGTAAGTGAGAAAAACCAAGAAAATTGTTAGAAAAACCCATATGAACATCCATTTTCTTTTCATCTTTGGTTTCATCGATTGGAAATCAGCACGAGATCCCAGTGGGCGACCCTCGCCTGTTCAATGGAAATGATTTCTGTTTTTAAATCTTTTTTGAATTGATCGAGATCCCCCTTCTGGATAACCAGATAAACTTTTTGGGGGGATTCAAGCACTTTATGAAATCTATCTTTGTCCCGTATCTCTTCTATAAATGACTTCTTGGTATAATAGTAAAGCCCCCTGGGGCGAAAGAAGCAGACTTTTAAGTCCTCCCCCGGTTCCATTCTTTTACGAATCCTTTCTGAAAAGGCCTTTATAGATCTCTGCTCATTAAGCCTCTCTGAGAGGACATAAGATAAATGAAGATGAAAAAAGGTAAATGTCACCATGAGACAGATAAAAGCGGCCCATTCCTTTTTCTTAATGAGTAAAAGTGCGGCAAGTAGAGCGCTTGCCAATAAATAGGAGCTGATCAATAAACCCAACGAATGATAAAGGCTAAAGCCAGGATAAAACCTGTCTGGAATTCTAAATAGAATCCCCACAAAGACAAAAAGAAATAGACCGGCCAAACAGATTAAAGGGACAAGGAGGTTCTTTTTCTTCCCTATGGTATCCCACCCACAATCCCATAAAGCACCAACCAGCAATGCAGCCACAGGATAAAGGGGAAGAATATAATTATCTTTTTTCCCTTTGGAAAGAGTAAAGAAGACAAAAATTGTAGCAAACCAAATCCATAGAAATCGAAACGTCTTTTTATCCATTTCTTGATTTCGTAACCCACGGAAAAGGACCACAGGTAGGAAAACCGTCCATGGGAGAAATTCTAAAGGGAAACGAATAAAATAAAAGAAGACCGATTGGGGGTGAAAATGTCTTCCCGCCCCCGCGAGCCTTCCAATGTTTTGTTCAAAAAGGATTTTATCTCTGTAAATCTCTCCTCCAATCCAGCAGGCCGGAATGAGCCAAAGGGAAACGACGGCAAGGGATATCATAAAACTGTAGAGTAAATTACGGTTCCATGCTTTCCTTGCCTGTTTCTGAATAAGAGCGTTTAGCAAAAGGACAAGGATGGACAGGTAGATGGCAGGCCCCTTTGTCAGCACTCCCAACCCTACAAAAAAACCGGCCAGGGGATAATACTTCTGCTGATTTTCGATATCTTCGTAACCCTGATAGAAGTAAAAAAGGGAGAGAAGAAAAAAAAGGGTGTAGAGGGAGTCTAACATCATCCATCTTGACAATTGAGGGAATAAAAAACAAGTAGCTAAAATTAAGGCGGAAAAAAATCCTGTTCGCGCATTAAAAAGTCGCCTACCGAAAAAAAAGGTGACGATCATCGTTAAAAAACCGGCCAGAGAGGAGGGGAGTCGATTTGCGAATTCAGAATCTTCACCCAAAAAGAAGACCGAAAAGTTGACCAGCCAGAAAAAAAGAGGCGGTTTCTCTGCATAAATCTCTCTATTGAGATGAGGCAAAATCCAATTCCCGCTTTCCCTCATTTCCCGGGCTACCACCGCATAACGGGTCTCATCCGGATCCCAGAGGTCTCTGCCGCCAAGGTTGAATAAAAAGACCACGATACCTATCATGAACAAAATAATGACAAAATGTTTTCTGGATGTAGTTAAATCCATATGGATTTAAAGTCCCTGAATTTTGATAAAAACAAGACTTTCCTTCCTCCCATCAATGATCTGAAGCGAGGTCACAGGAAATCCTTCCTTAATCAAATCCGTGAGAGCGGCTTTAGTGGTGATCATGTAAACCTCTCCCTTTCCTTTGGCCTTTTCCTTCAGGTCTTTAACTTCCCTCACCTGAGGGATAAGTTTATCCCCGTAAAAATTGATTTTCCCAAGGGTGTCCATATCCATCCGGTAACTTAGGATATACCGGTCCTGATAAGGCCTCAATGCATGGGATAGCATGGGGCCTGTGGTCTTGACTTCATTCTTCTTTACTAAAAGGTATTCATATCCATGCCAACTGATGAGCGCCACCGATAAGATCACACCAAATAGAAAGGTGGACTTCCCTCTCCAGAACCCACCCATCAATAGCGCTAAGGCTGGGAAAGCGGGCAAGAGATATTTGGAGGCCCTATAAGGGAATAACATGAGGAGAATAAAAAGAGTGAAGAACCATAGAAAAAGAAACTTCTCATCTTTACTTTTGTTCCTCTTCCATAAACAGGTGAAAAGAAGAGGGAAAAAAATAGACCAAGGAGCAAAATCAATCCAGATCCGATAGAGATAAAGGTAGAAAGGGGCTTGACGAGTGAGAATCTTTGTCTCGGCCCAAGTTTGTAAAGCTGTTCCCCACCCCACTTGTTGAATAAAGGGTATGATCCATGCACTCCAGATTAAAAAAATGATTATATATCCTAAAATGAACTCTTTTTGGAATAGCCTTTTCCACTTGTGTTCCCATAATAAAAATAGGGAGAGAATGAGAAAGGGAAAAACAACTCCCACCGCTCCTTTTGTCAATCCCGCCATTCCCATAAATACAAAAGACAGATAAAATACTATTTGGCTTCTCCCTTTTTGAAAGGGAGAAGAAGGGGGATTTTGTAATTTCCTCTTGAAATAACTCAAATAGAAAAAGTAAAGAGAGATAAGAATGAGCACAGAAAACACCATGTCCGTCCTGGCGATCCTTCCCTGCCAGAAATAGAGGTAGGAGGACATTAAGATCCCGGAAGAAATCAGACCATATCGTTTTCCGTCCCAGATTGTGCAGCCCCAGAGATAAACCACGACTACCCCGATCCAGGCAAACATTGCAGAAGGGAGCCTTGCAAAAAAGGGAGTGACAGACCCATAGATTTTTGACGGAAGAGCAATCAGCCAATAGAGGAGCGGTGGTTTATGAAGAAAAATATCCCCATTCAATCGAGGAACAACCCAATCTCCGGATTGAATCATTTCTTTTGCAACCTCGGCATAGCGGAGATAATCATGATTCTCCAGAGTTCTCCCCCAGAGATTAAAGAACAGAATCAAAAGACTTCCTCCGAGAAAAAGAAGGAACTGCCATCGATTGAGTCTTTTTAGAAACATCTCTTCTAATTAATTTAAAACTGAAAAATTAAAAACAGATTAAATGAAAATGAAGATTTCTTAAGGCGGGGGATGCTCAGGCTTTATAGATGGGCAGATAGAGTGTGAAGGTGGATCCTTTATTCAACTCACTGTCGACCTCGATTCTTCCATGATGAGCATGTGCAATCCACTGGGCGATGCTTAATCCTAATCCAACACCACCGGTGTCCTTTGATCGGGATTTATCCACCCGGTAGAAACGCTTAAAGATGTTTGCCTGTTCTTCTCTTGGAATACCCATCCCTGTATCCTTGATTTTGACCGTTACATATTTCTTGTCTTTTTCCAGAGTCACTTGAATAGTACCCTTCTGGGTAAACTTAATGGCATTATCAATCAAATTCGTGAAGAGCTGTTGAAGGCGAATTTTATCACCCCTTACCTTTACTTCTTGAAAGGGTTCCATGATTAATTCTATTTCTTTCTGTTCAGCCAGAATCCTAAAAAGATTGACAATATCTTTTAATAGAAGATCCAATCGAAGAGGGGTGATGTTCATTTCAGCCTGGCGAGAATCGAATTTGGAAAGAAGAATTAAATTATTGATCATACGGTTCAAATGTTCAAACTGTTCTATAAAATGGGTCAACCCTTCCTGATACTCTTCAGGGGACCTTGGCTTTGAAAGAAGAACCTCAGCCTCTCCTTTCAGGGCGCATATGGGAGTCTTCAATTCATGCGAGGCATCTGCTGTAAACTCAGCCATCCGTTTAAAGGAATCCTCTAACCTGGCAATCATCCCATTGATGGTATGGATGAGTTGGTCCATCTCATCCCCGGTCCCCCTCGCCTGTAATCTCTCGCTTAAGTTTTCTGGGGTGATGCTCCGGGTCTTTGACGCGATATATCCAACAGGAGAGAGGGAGCGTCTTGCTAGAACCCACCCTCCAAGCGTTCCAAGGGCCAACATGATCAGAAGAGCTGCCAAGAGATTGTTTCTAAAATGAACTAAGTTCTTTCTCACAAAACGAAGGTGGGTCCCAACTTGGATAATTCCATGGAGTGTCCCATCTTTATAAACAGGGGTGGTTATGAGCCGATAGGGTGTCCTTCTATTTGACGAAATGAATCTTTCCCGGGTCTCCTTACCCCTCATAACATTGGCCAACACCTCTTCGGAAACGACATACCCCAGTTCTCTGAACCCCTTTGAGGTATAGAGAGGCGCCCCCTCCCCGTTTAAGACTTGAAAAAAGAAAGGATAATACTTCCTCCCCATCACTTCATCTTCAAATCTCATCAAAAAATGAATCTCCCGGGAGGCTTGTAACAACACCCTTTCCATTTCCATGGTCTCGTCCAGCAGAAACTGATCGATTTCCTTAATAAGTTGATGCTTTAATCGAAAATAGAGGAATCCACAAATGATCAGGGTGGATAGAATAAAGGTAAAGACGTACCAAAGGGTCAACTTGATGTCAGTCCGCCGATACAATTTACCTCCGATCTTCGAGGACATATCCCACCCCCTTCACGGTGTGAAGCAGTTTCGGTTCAAAATCTTTGTCGATCTTGTTTCTTAAATGGGATACATGGACATCAATGACATTGGTAGAGGTATCAAAATGGTAATCAAAAATCTTTTCTGAGATCACCGTCCGGGTCACAATTTCCCCCGAACGTCTCATAAAGAATTCGAGCAGGACATACTCTCTGGGAGTGAGTTCAATTTTTACCTTATCGCGATAAACCCGGTGTCCGTCAGGTTCCAAAATGAGGTTTGCCACTTGTAATCTTTGGGAAAAACCTCCCTTCTTCTCCCGTCTCAGGATCGCCCGAATCCTTGCCAGAAGTTCATTGAAGGAGAAGGGTTTAACCAGATAATCGTCGGCGCCCAAATTTAAACCCTGGACAATATCGCTCTCCTTATCCTTTGCTGTCAGGAAGATGACGGGAACCGGATTCCTCTTTTCTCTCAATTCCTTTAAAACCTCTTTCCCATCTTTTTGAGGAAGGAGGATATCGAGAATGACAAGGTCATACGGATTGGAAAGTGCCAGCTCTAACCCCTTCTGCCCATCATAAGCCACATCAATCAAAAAAGAATTCTCCAGGAGTCCCTTTTTGACAAACCGGGCGATCCCCTTATCATCTTCAACCAGCAGAATTTTCATCGGCATGGATCTTCGAATGTCTGTCCTTGATGAATATTCTAAAATCGGTACAGAGTAGCATATCCTCCCCGTTCCGGCCTTGCGACACCACTCTGAATGGCCGCCTCCTTCACTGCCTGGGCGACCCGTTCGGGAACTTTCTTGTTGAGAACACCGGGAATGATATAATCCTCGCTTAATTCCTCTTCCGAAACCATTTGGGCAATCGCATGGGCTGCCGCAAAAAGCATCGGATCATTGATCTCTTTGGCTTGACAATCCAAAACTCCCCGGAAAAGACCTGGAAAACAGAGGACATTATTGATCTGATTGGGATAATCCGAACGGCCTGTGGCAATGATTCTTGCATTTCGGCCTACTTCTTCTGGCAAGATTTCAGGATCAGGATTGGCCATAGCAAAAATGATCGGATGTTTTCCCATTTTCTTAATATCATTTAATTGGATGACACCGGGTTGAGAAAGACCGATGAAAACATCTGCGCCTTTCAAGGCCTTGCTGATAGGCCCCCGAATGCTTTCCGGGTTTGTATTTTCTGCAATCAGTGCTTTGATGGGATTCATGTTCTCTTTCCGACCTTTATAGAGAGTTCCGCTTCGGTCGCATCCAATGATTTGCTTTGCTCCTGCAGAGAGGAGAAGTCGAATGGAAGCAATCCCCGCTGCCCCCAACCCGCTGACCACCACGCGGACATTTTCCAGCCTCTTATTGACTACCTTCAAAGCGTTAATCAAGCCCGCCAGAATCACCACGGCTGTTCCGTGTTGATCATCATGGAAGATGGGGATATCCAGTTCATTTCTCAATCGTCGTTCGATCTCAAAACAGCGGGGAGCAGAGATATCTTCCAGGTTAATTCCACCAAACCCAGGAGAAATCGATTTGACAACCGTGACGATCTGTTTGGGATCTTTCGTCTTTAAACAGATGGGAATGGCATCCACGCCCCCAAATTCTTTGAAGAGCATGGCTTTCCCTTCCATCACTGGCATCGCCGCCTCAGGACCGATATCCCCCAGCCCAAGAACTGCTGTCCCGTCACTCACCACCGCAATGGTATTCTTTTTGATAGTGAAATCGTAAACCTTCTCTCGGTTTTCGTGAATGGCCTTGCAGACCCTTGCTACTCCTGGAGTGTAAGCCATCGAGAGGTCTTCCCTCGACCCCAAGGGGATTTTATTCCTGATTTCGATCTTCCCTCCCTGGTGGATCATGAAGGTTCGATCGGTTACTTGGAGAACATGGACACCTTTGATTTTCATCAGTTCCTCGGTAACTTTCTGACCCATGGCAACATCCACCACACTCACAATGATGTCACGTATGGTGGTATTCTTTTTGAACCCAATAAGATCCACAGCGCCAATATCTCCACCCGCTCTGCCTATTGCAGAAGTAACTTTGCCGAGCATCCCTGGTTTCGAAACGATCTCAAGCCGAACAATGATGCTATAACCTGGACTGGGTGTCTTGATCATTTTCTCCTCCTACGTATAAAAATTTGAGACCATCCTCCATTAAAGAATGTTCTAATTTTAACAGATACTCTATCCATTTAAAACTACCTTGAAAATCCCTCTGTTATTTTTTATGATGAACCCAATGAAGAAGACGGATTATCTATGGGGTCTCCTTTCAGGTATTCTTCTGGTCCTCTCCTTTCCCGATTTCGATTTCGAGTTTTTGGTATGGATTTCACTGGTTCCCCTCTTCTATGCCCTCGAAGGAAAAACTCCTTGGAATAGTTTTTGGCTTGGGTTCTTAACAGGTTTCATCTCCTTTCTTGGCATTCTCTATTGGATTATCGTGGCAGTCCATAACTATGGGAACGTTCCTTTAATACCGAGTCTTCTCATCCTCTTATTATTGGTAGGTTATCTGAGTTTATATGTTGCCTCCTTTGCTTTCCTCTATCGCCTCATCCAGATCCGATTGGGGTTACAAACCATCCTTTTAGCCCCCCTTCTCTGGGTTTCTTTGGAATACCTCCGGTCCTTCTTTCTCACGGGGTTCCCATGGGCAAGTCTCGCCTATTCTCAGTATATCAACCTCCCCTTCATTCAACTGTCCGAGGTCACCGGCATCTATGGCCCCTCTTTTATGATTCTCCTGGTCAACACCTGCCTTTTTACGATACTTCACCAGTGGTCGAAGAAGACTTTTCCTCTCCGGGAGGTAGCCATGACGGGTCTCCTCCTTTTTGGCTCTTTGGTCTATGGCTACTGGCGGATGGGAATCGTGGATCGACAGGCTTTACAAAGTCCCGCCCTTAAAATTGGCCTAGTCCAGGGGAATATCGATCAGTCCATCAAGTGGGATGAATCTTTCCAGAAGGAAACGATGAAAATCTATGAGAGATTATCCTACAAAGTAGCAGATAAAAAACCGGACCTCATCATCTGGCCTGAGACCGCCACCCCTTTTTTCTTTCAGGATGCAAAAGAATTTCAACCGATCGTCCTTGATATCCCGAACAAAACCGGAGCCTATCTTCTTTTTGGGACTCCTTCTTACAAGATAGAGCGTGGAAAGATCCATCATTACAATAGCGCCCTATTGCTTTCTCCTGCGGGTGAGGTTTTGGGGAAATATGACAAGATTCACCTTGTTCCCTATGGGGAATATGTTCCCCTTGGAGATTATATTTCACTCGGATCCCTTGGAGAAGGGATCGGAAATTTTAAACCCGGGAAAGAGATCTTTAACTTTACCCTTCCTAAGGGAAAATTTGGAGTCCTCATCTGTTTTGAGATCATCTTTCCGGACCTCTGCCGAAGATTTGTGAAGGCAGGAGCCAATTTTTTGGTCACGATCACCAATGATGCCTGGTTCGGAAAAACCTCTGCCCCTCGACAACACCTCACCATCGCCACGTTCAGGGCAGTTGAAAACCGTGTGTTTATCGCCAGGGCAGCAAACACAGGCATCAGTGCTTTGATCGACCCGGTGGGAAGGATCTTCAAGGAAGGAAAAATCTTTACGGAAGAAGCGATGAATGGAACCATTGGATTATCAAAAGAGAGAACCTTCTATACGCTTTATGGGGATGTCTTTGCCTGGCTCTGTTCTGGGATTTCCGTGATCCTCCTCGGGTTAGCTGTGAGGCAAAAAAGGGGGCATCATAAGAAACCCGAAGCATAAAGGGTGGCTCATGAAACCTCCTCACCCTAAAGAAGTTTTCTCTGCCTTCATCTGAGGAATTGATGGAAACGATACTCAGCATTGCAATGGGAATTGGATTGAGCGCGGCCTGTGGTTTTAGGGTCTTTGTTCCATTTCTTGTCATCAATATCGCCACTCTCACCGGATACCTCCAACTATCCCCTGACTTCGAATGGATTGGAAGTTATCCTGCAACGATTGCCTTTGGGA
Organism: uncultured bacterium; assembly: GCA_938002255.1. Taxonomy (GTDB): domain Bacteria; phylum Desulfobacterota; class BSN033; order BSN033; family UBA1163; genus RBG-16-49-23. Next base: position 5,288 of record CALLAL010000051.1, on the reverse strand, counting down.
CAGCCACCTTCTTTGAGATCCTTGCCTATTATACCCCCTGGTTAGATCATGTATTGGACTTGATTACCTTGCCAGCAGCCATCGTTGCAGGGACCATCCTAACAGCCTCTTTCGTCACAGAAGTCTCTCCTTTTCTCAAATGGACCCTGGCGATCATTGCAGGGGGAGGGACAGCCGCCATCACTCAGGGAGCAACCGTTGCCCTTCGTGTCAAATCCACCACCCTCACCGGAGGAATGGGAAACCCTCTGATCTCTACCGCCGAGGGAGTGGGGTCGGTCATAACGTCCCTCTTAGCAATCCTTATACCGATCGTCTGTCTCTTCCTTATTGCCTGGCTCTGCTTCTGGATGATTCGTAAAACAGGGCGTTTCTTTTTGGGAAGAATGAGAATCATATAGGAGTCGTTATGCCTTATTTAATGAAAAAAGGATTTCTCTATGATCTGGAAGATGCCCTCGACATGCTCATGGATTTCAATATTATTTTTTTTGGCGAAGAGCACGGATCCCCAATCTCCCATCAGGCAGAACTGACAATCCTTCAAGGGCTTGCCAAAAGAGAACGAAATCTTGTTTTTGCCCTTGAGATGTTCGAACAGGATGTTCAGGAGGTCCTCAATGCCTATCTTAAAGGAAGAGTAACTGAGAAAACATTTCTCAACAAATCCCGGCCATGGCCTAACTATCAAAAAGACTATCGCCCCCTCATTGAATTTGCAAAGAAGAAAAAGATTCCAGTGATTGCGGCAAACATTCCAAGGAGAGCAGCAGCAGCGGTCTCAATGGCGAACAAGATTTCCCCAGAAATCCTGGGAGAAGATAGGATTTATCTTCCCAAACACATCTACCTCAAATCAAAACACTATTATCAAAACTTCATGGCTTCGGTAGAAGCAATGCCCCATTTCACTCCTATGAAAGCCATATCCGTAGAAGGACTCTTTAAGGCACAAGTCCTCAAAGACGCTGCCATGGCAGCTTCTCTCATCCCCTATTTAGAACATCGCATCTTCTTCTGCTGCGGGCACTTTCATGCAGATTTTCATCTCGGGATTCCTTATCAATTAAAAAAGAGCCATCCAAACCTCAAAATGGCTGTCATTGTAACCGACTCCCTCGCGGTTACCCTCCCCATGAAAAATCGTTCGAGCATTTCAGATTTTATCTGGGTTCAGGAATAAACTTGACAAGATGATTCGAGCTTATGGTTTAAAGAGACCCTCCTTTCTCGCCCCGAAGAGACCGGCTCGATAAGATCGGTCATCCACAGGGGAAAGGTTGCAAATCATCGTATTCCGCAGAATTGAAATCTTTCTCATCTTGTCCAATTTCAGCGCAATCCGATCTAAAGTTTCGTCGCTGGTTATCCAGTTCGTTCGATCAAAAGTTTTTAAATTGAGAGGAAGGCTGTAGCCTCGCAAGGTTTTTTCCCTTGCCACATTATAAAATTGTTCAAAGTAGGACATGACCAATTCTCTCAAGGTACGATAAACGGCCTCTCGGAATCTCAATCCAGCAAAATTCGATTTGGCTATGGCTCCCCAGTGGCCGTTTCGCTTGTATAAAGCAATGAGGTGATCATCATCTCTATCGTTCGGAACCATTTCCAAAATAAGGGGTGGATCTCCCCAAAGGCGCAAGGCTGCTGCTGCAAAAATCGCCCCATCAAAACAGTGAGCCACCCGCTCTCGCAAAACGCGTAAGGGGCAACGATAAATGGGGTCTGTGCTATAGGGAATCTCATCAAGAAAGGCTTGAATCTTCGCCGGGGTACTTAAGGTGGCAAGGAATTTGAATTCCTCTTTAGGAAGCCTCTGCCAAACCTCTTTTAATGTTGCCATGAATTCTCCTGAGCCCGATTGGTCTTTTTCATAACTGATTTTTTTAAGAAATGACAATCATCATTTCTTTCACTCCCTAATCCGCAACCAAAATATTTTGATGATTAGCAAATTTGTTTATAAGGAAGGAGAATTGGGGGGTGAGGCTAAAATGCCCTTGAGGGGGAATTCATATTTATCATAGATGACCTTGATGACCTTTGGTTCGAATTTTTAAAATGCTTTTTTCCCAACTGAATTGACCTCTATTGGGAGGTGATGGGATTGAGAGGAGAAGGGCTTATCATGCAACTTCCGAGCGAATTCTTACCAGACGAACCGCAGGAGTAAGAGCAGAGATGGCTTCTTTAGCCACTTGGAGGGGATCCATCCAGGCCAGAACAATATCATCTCGAAACTCATTGGCCACAATCAAGCCCTGCTCGACTCAATAGGCTGTCACCGGTTGATACCCCTCTCCCCCAGATACGTGAAATAGGCCTCTTGCTTCTGAGACTCCATATCATCCGCCTCCCGATACTTTCTTCCCTTCTAAAGTGTAGAGAGATGTTTGGGAATCGATCTGGGAAGGCCCAGAGCCTGAAAGGTCTCCGTCACCATGGGGAGAAATCCGAAGGAAGTCAAAAAGAGTTTCGATGTGTCTAACCCCTCAGTTAAAGAGATAAAAAAGGGTTGGGAGGTTCTTTCGGAAAAACCTTGAAGAGAAACCTCTGTTCGTCAAAACGACCCAATCTGATTCAAAAAATTCGATTCAAAGGACATGAGAGCCCCGATGAGGGTAACCTTTGATAACCGCTATTGAAGGTTTTGGGGGAGGAACGTTCCAACCCTTTTAAACCGAAAACACCACATCACTGAGGGGTGACCGAGGTGTTATCAATGAACTGGAAAGGAAGGGAGCCTTGTGCTATATTCATCTTGCACCTCCTGGGTGAAAAGCAGGATGATAGATCCAACCACTCCTCATGTAGTATTGATGCTAATCCTTGGAGGTGTTTTTATTTTTTAATGGGAAAGGAATCTGGTTCCCTGAAAGATGGCCATTTTGATCTTATGTACTGCGATGGATGTAAACTCCATTAGAAAGTCTTCAAAATACTAACGGAATGGCCCACATGGGTCTTTCCCTGCTGGTATTTCTATAAAAAAGGAATTAACTTATCCTCGCTACAAGACCAGATAGAAGCTGAGCTTCGGATGAAGGCAAGCAACAGGTTTTTTTAACGGGGTCAGGGAGTAACGAGAAATGAAGAAGAAAAAACCAATCATAATAATCTCACTTTTTATCATCATTGTAATAGCCGTCTGGTCGGCCTATTTTTACATTCTTCGAAAGGAACCTCCCACCCAAAAAATAATTAAAAAAACTCCTTTCCTGATTGATTTTGATGGGGACCGTAAGACCGATATGGCGATCTATCGCGCCGATACTGGAAGCTGGCTGATCAATCCCTCCTCCGGTGGTCAGCCCATCAGCAAAGGCTGGGGTGGGGAGCCAAAGGATTTACCCGTTCCCGGAGATTACGATGGCGATGGAAAAACCGATATGGCGGTTTACCGTCCGGGCAATGGAGGCTGGTATATCCTCCCTTCTTCCGGAGGGCAGCCCATCAGCAAGGGCTGGGGTGGTGAGCCCACTGATAAACCTGTTCCAGGGGATTACGATGGGGACGGAAAAATAGATTTTGCAATCTATCGCGCCAGCACCGGAAACTGGCTCATCCTCCTTTCCTTCAATGGCCAAACCCTTGCTAAAGCATGGGGTGAATCCAAAGACCAACCCGTTCCCGGAGATTACGATGGCGATGGAAAGACAGATATCGCCGTTTACCGTCCGGGCAACGGAGGCTGGTTTATCCTCCCCTCTACCGGAGGGCAGCCCATCACCAAAGGTTGGGGTGGTGAGCCCACTGATATTCCATTAAAAGCGATTGCTTTATTTGAATAATCTGAATGAAGTCATTTTAAAAGAAGTTTGTAGCCGCAGGCTTTCCGCCGGAGGCGGATCCGACTCAGTCGGGTAGCCTGCGGAAAATGGCTGTCAGAATCAGCGGATTCGCCTCTGGCGGATGAGGGGCAAGCTTTATTTTCTGAGGAATCGATGGAAAGTTTGGCAGATGTTAGATGAGGTTAAACTGTCTTAAGATCCTCGCCACCTCGGGATCTTTCTGGGAAATCTCCCTTAACGCCTTGATGAGGTCTTTAACTCTACCCTCTTTTTCTATCTCGGAAATGGTCTCTTCTTTCGCTTTTTTTATAATCGTCCTTCGGTCCCAATAGGCAAACCCAATATTGGCTACCATGATGGCTGTGAATATCCCCGTAAGAATCCATAAGAATGTAAAAGTCTGCTCAAATCGTTTATCAACCTGCTCAAACCGTTTGTCAATCTGTTCGAATCGTTTGTCAACGGACTCTTTGAACTCCTTCATGGTGGTCTCAAGCCTCTCCAGCCTGAGTTCTATACTCCTGAGCCTCTCGCGGTCCTCATGGGTAAAAGGAACTTCTTTAACAGGACCCGCATAAGAGAAAAACGGTGTGATAACCAGGATTAAAAGAAAGAACCATAATATCCCTTTCCAGCTAATCATGACACCCCCAAACCCATTGACCTTGATTTTCATCATAGCAAAATAGTAAATCTTTGTCAAAAACAAAACACAATCCGTTAAGAAACAATGAATAAAACCGAAACTGATCCTCCTCGGCGAAGAAGATTTTGGTCTCCGTTTTCCCGCAAGATCACGTGGCATAAGGCAGGAGGATCATGGACCCTTGGTTTCCATGCCATGGTTGCATCTCATCAAAATATCCAAATATCACAACCCTCCCCCCCGAATCTTTGAATCTCTTATTCTTTAAAAACTTCTTCATACACATTTAAAGTTTCTTTAGCACACTTTTCCCAAGAGAATAGCCTTGCTCTTTCTAATCCTTTACCTCTCATTTTTTGTTGAAGGCTATCATTTGTTAAAGCAGAATATATGGCCTCTTCTAATTTTTCCACTCTATAGGGATCTACCATAATTCCAGCATCTCCTAAAACCTCAGGTAATGCAGAAGTATTTGAACTAATCACTGGTACCCCACACGCCATCGCTTCAAGAACAGGAAGTCCGAAACCCTCATAGAATGAAGGATAAACGAAAAGGGAAGCTCCTCGAATGATAGCTGGAAGATGGGGCTGGGCGATATATCCGGTTAAAATGGGTTTTTCTCTTCCTTTTAAGAGACGAAGGGCCTTCTTGAATTCGTCGGTGTACCAACCCAAAGCGCCGGCAATAACCAAAGGGTATCTCTCACGTAATTCTTTTGGGAGGGATCGATAGGCATTGAGTAAAGTGGGCAAATTTTTACGGGGTTCAAGAGTCCCAACAAAAAGGATATACTCATTAGGAAGGCCCTTCATTCTTTCCCCTTCTGGCATAAACTTTCGATCCACTCC
>CALLAL010000050.1 GCA_938002255.1 uncultured bacterium | reverse complement strand
ATGTCTTCCCGAACTGAGAATCTCTGCCAGCAGATAGGAATGGTTCCCCTTTCCTTCATCCCAGACATCATACAAGAACCCCTTGGGCAGCAGAAAAGATTGAATCTGTTTCTTATCACGGTAGTCAAATCGGCCTGCGGTTAGCGACTCAAATTTCTCCCGGTATCTCCTATGATAAAATTCAACTTTCATCTTCTTCCTCTCAAAAAGAGAGGCTCTCACCCAATATTCCGAGAGGCAGGTCTTCCTGAGACTCTCAAGGATCTTCTCCTCGATAGTCGTTTTCGTTACGGACCAGGTGATTCCATAGAGCAACAGCATCCCCAAACAGAGGTGGACATATCGAGAGTCGATAAGCCATTTCAAGCTACTTTTCATTTGGAGACTTTCTCCATTTCTTTAAGGGTCTTCTGGACAAACTCTCTCTTCTCGCTTTCCGGAAATTTCTCGAGGAACTTCACACAAATATAACGGGCAAGATCGTTTCGGTTCAGAGACCTCCTGTAAATTCTCGCAAGGTTAAGATAGGCATCTTCCATAACCAGATCTTTCGAGGGGTTTGTATCGATCAGGCTCTGGAGCGTAATGGCAGAAAGATCCGGACTTATCTTCTCGACAAAAAGGCTTAATCTTGTCTGAACAGACGGCTCAAGGAGAGTAAAATACTTCCCCCAGTATTCGATAAAGGTTTCGCTGGCCTTCGCTGGGTCGACTTTTAAAAGAAGCTTGATGGCCTTTTCATAATGGGTTCTCCCCTCTTCCGAAGCCCTCCAGCGACTCTTTGCCCTTGCAAGACCGAGGTGGAGTTCAATGTTTTCTGGATCGCTCACAAGCAACTTCTCCGATGCTTTAATCCCCTCCTCATATCCTGTAAACTCTTCCAGAGAGGTTTCTGCCACAAACTGGAGTTTCTCTTTTTTTGCGTAAATGCCGTATTGAAGATATCCCGAAGCCCCAAACCCGGCAGCAAATCCTCCCACATGCGCCCAGAAAGCCACATTTTGATGGATGCCTCTGATCGTATCGATTCCGCCGATGAAGTCCTTAAGAAACCAGAGGGGCAAAATGACATAGGCTGGAAGCTTGAATCTTATGGGCAAGAAAAAATCGTAAACAAACTTTATTTTTGAATAGTAGCAACGATAGAGATACACACCCATCAATCCTGAGATCGCTCCGGAAGCCCCGAGAGAAGGGATGAAAAGATCTTCCCTTAAAAAGATTCCGGTCATGGCACTATGAACCAAGTCGGCTACCACTGCGGTTAAGAAATAGAGGAAGAGGTAAGCCTTCCATCCAATCTTATCCTCCACAAGAGGACAGAAAACTAAAAGAAAGAGGGAGTTGAAAAGAATATGGAAGATATCAGCATGAAAAAAGGCAGAGGTGATCAACTGCCAGGGTTTGAGTTCTCCGGGAATGTTCATCAAGGTGCACCAGATCCAGAAATTGGTCTCATAATCGAACTGTTGATGGAAGAGAAAGATGACCCAGTTTAGGGTAAGAAGAATGAGGGTTGCCCATGGAAGATGTTTCAGTTGAAGATTTGTTCCGACCGGAATCATATCTTTATAACATACCTCATCGTTGTTGTAGGAGGGGTAAGGAGGGGGTATCTCTTTCAGCAACCATCTTCCTTAACTCCTCAATCATCCTTTCCGACTCTAAAACAAAAGGATGATGCTCGCCTATTTTATCCCTTAAATCCTTTATGGTTTCATATTCCAGAAGAGCCAATCCCGTATACCCAGCGGTCCGATAGACCTTTGCCAGTTCGAACCTCGCCTCGACTTTTTCCGGAGCCTGTTCAACAATTTTCCGGTAGCAAGAAATAGCCTTCTCCCATCTCGACTCTCTCACCATCTTTCTTGCCTGATCCAGATCTGTCTGATAAAACCGGCCCTCATAGGAATTGTCTGTTCCGGCCGATCCATAAATCAAAGTATTTATCAGCGATAAGATGGAGTTTAGGGCTGGCATAAAGGCATAAGCGAGTCCATTAGCAAGGAGCAACCCTATTAAAAAAACGGCTAACTTTCCGGTAAAAGAAAAGATAATGAAGACGACCAGAGTGAGGTATATCTGAAGGGCTACCCGAATCTGCTGATCTTCCATGCCGCTCACTCCTCAATGAAATTCATCTTCTTCAGAACCTGAAGGTTTTACCGCTGAAATCGGAAACTCGAATTTAAAAGGCTCGAGTCCGAAGCCTTTTATTTTCATCAACATCTCCAAGTTTCTTTCTGACCAATACCGAATTACCGGCGCCTGCCCCCCCAGTTTTTGATTACACATAATTTTTTTGGATTAACGTATATTTTTGATTTCTTTTAGGATTTCCGTCAAATGAATTTAAGGCTTCAATATAAAAATGAGCATCAAACAAGATTCGATTGATGCAAAAGATAGGCCGAAAGGTTAGAAAAAATGAAAAAAAAGCTAAAATAATACTAAAATTTTAATTTTGATTTAAACAGTATCCTGTTCACCCAATATCAAAAGGCAGGTGCGGTATTCGCCGAATTGGCGGATTTCTTTTTCTTTCAAGACTCAGAAGGATTCGCCAGGGAAAACGGTGCCGTTAAAATTCAATACCAAAGAATTTTTCTCACCTTGACTTTTTCTTACCTTTTCACTGCAAAGTTTATTATTTAGCTTTAACCCCAAATC
>CALLAL010000049.1 GCA_938002255.1 uncultured bacterium | reverse complement strand
ATAATCGCCGCACCTTGCAGGAACACCCCAGGTATTTTGCAATTCTGTTAGATCAGTAGCATAACCTCCTCTCTCCGCTCTCCTCATCTCCTGAGAAGCCCTCAATTGCTCCAAACAGGTTTTGGCATCCGCCCTTCGAGCCCTGACCATATAATTGTTGTAAGTCGGTACTGCAATAGCCGCAAGGATCCCTACAACAATCATGACCACTAATAATTCAATAAGAGTTATCCCTTTATCAGACAACATTTAATCATACTCCGTTTTTAATTGCCCTTTGGTCTAAATTGTATCGGATAATCAGGCGAAGTCCCCCACCGCCAACTTAAAGAACCATCACTGGAAGGTGTCGGTGTTAATATAAGTAATTTGCCCGTCACCATTGGATGAATATTATCTTGTATTTCCACTGTTATTACACCGTCAATTATGGAAATGGACCTCATCCTAGTAATACTTTGTAAAGAAACACCCAAACTATTTCTTACCTCATAAACTGTCGGGCAAGTAGGAAAGGTGTTATGATCAAGATAGTAGGCTGTAACAGAACTAGCTATTGTTGACATTGCGTTTTCTACCTCTGCAAGTTTAGCTTTCACTTTATAACCTTCATAAAAAGGTATGGCCAAAGCTGCAAGAATTCCAACAATTGCAATAGTTACCAATAATTCAATTAATGTAAACCCAAATTTATCCATTTTCATTTGAATACCTTAAGGTATTTTTAATTGGTTTCGAAAAAATAGTTGCCCAAGAGCATATAGGCTCTTGGGCAAATCAACCAATCTAAATTAGAGTTATCGCTTAGGCACATAAGCTGGTGGCATATCTGCACTTCCGGACCACTCCCACCTGATAGATCCATCGCCACTGACTGTTGGTGTTAAAATTAATGATTTACCATTAACTGAACTATCAATTGCGTTTGCTGCGATTGTGCCAGTTATTACTCCATTTGTGTCAACTTGAATATTACCCAAACGAGATAATGCCTGAGTTGCCACACCGAAACTATTTCTAACATTCACAGCCCCTTCTACAGTATTTGCAGGCCATGCATCATTTTCTTGACGATAGGCCGCTACAGCACTTGCTACATTACTCATTGCATTCGTAACCTCAGTCATTTTTGCTTTGATCGTTTGGGCCCGATACATAGGGATAGCGATTGCGGCCAAAATACCGATGATCGCAATGACGATCAACAACTCAATTAATGTAAAACCTTTTTCTCTTCTTAACATAGTTTCTTTACCTCCTTTTTAGTTTTTTTTGTTTTTCTGGTTTTTCTGGTTTCTCTTGCTTTTTCTTGTCCAACTCATTTAGTTTATATACCTTGTACTTTTATCTAACTTTTCATCACCTCCTTACACCTAAATTTTTGAAGATTTATTGAGCATAATCTGTGCCAAAAAGAAAGAGAATTACAAAACAATTTTATTGTCATATAATATTTTGTAATCATTAGCTTTTCAATTTATATTTTTTTTACAAGTTCGTGTTTTTAGATTTTTCTTTTTGAGTCCACGTCACCATCATCTCTTTTTTTTGTCCAGAAAGTGACAAATTTTGTTATAAGGAAATTAGAAATTCAGAGGGTTTTTTTGATGGATGTCAAGGATGAGATCTCTACACCTTTGAAGCCCTGTGTGATCCCAAGTTTGAAATATCTTGACTGAAGGGCCGCACTACATTACACTGAATGTGTTGGGGATACACTGTGCAGCCCATATGGGTGGACATGAAAGATAAGAAGAAAGATAAAAATATCCTTTTAAAGGCTATCAAGGATGTGATCGAAGGAGAAGAGAGCGTCCTTTTTGCATATCTCTACGGTTCTCTTGCTCATAGCGCCTCCCATTCTGAAAGTGATATTGATGTGGCTGTTTATCTGACCCTATCGGATATGAAGGGATATCTCGAAAAGGAAAAAAGAATCTTCTCCGCCTTAGTTGATCACATTCACACTGACAGAATCGATTTAAGAATCCTCAATGTTCTGCCTCTTGTTTTACAGTATAATGTGCTGAAGGAAGGAATTCCCATTTTGATTAAAGATGAACAGTCAAAGATTGACTTTGAGACTGAAGTAATGAATCGATATTTTGAATTGAAACCCTACCTTGATGAATCCAAAGAGATGCTCTTCAAAAGAATTCGTGAGGGTTTACTGGAATGAAGGCTAAGGAATTGGTCAGAAAAGATAGGATTATTGAGTATCTCCATAACATCGAGAGGCAGCTCCAGGATATCCGATCTATTCCTATCCAAGATAAATCCTTTTTTCTCAAAAGAGAAAATTCCATACAAATTAAGGCCATCAAATATAGTTTGGCCTGCGCTATACAGGATATCACTCGAATCGCTGCCCATATCACCTCAGCCCTTTCACTTTGGAAGGTAAGGGAGAGCGAAGCCGAGGCCATTCTGGCTCTGGCGGATAGTGGAATTATCCCTCGGGAATTTGCTGAAAAGATTAAAGGAATGCCTTCGTTTCGGAATAGAATTATCCATGATTACTTGCCCAATGAATTTGATGCTGAGAAGCTTTATGAAAGCTTACAGAATTTAGATGATTTTAAAATATTTTCAAAGTTTGTTCTGGATTGGATATCTAAAAAGGATTGAAGTAAGGTCAGAGAATCGCCCAATTGCGCTCCCCATTAAAGTTTCCATACCTCAAAATTGCAAAACAAAATGTAACTAATTGTTAAATCCCTGCCTTTATTGTATATTACATTTTAAAAAATCAAACAAATTCTTATCTTAATTGTTATAAGTGTTAATAATGATTATGAAATCAATTTTGACAGAAGCATCTGTTAAAATTTTTATCTCTGCCACAATGGTCTCCTTAACATCTATCCTCGTATTTGGAATCTCTTCTTATTACTATTTCAGCCATGACCTTCCAAGCATTGAAAACCTAAAGAATTATGCCCCTCCTACCGTTACTAAATTCTACTCCGATGATGGAGAAATCATTGGAGAATTTTTCATTGAAAAAAGAGAAGTGGTCTCTTTAGATAGAATACCGTCTCATCTCATCCAGGCTTTTGTAGCTGGGGAAGATTCCAGATTTTTCCAGCATAAAGGCCTCGATTATTTCGCTATTTTAAGAGCTTTATTCAAAAACATCTTTTCGGGTGAGATCGTCCAGGGAGGGAGCACCATCACCCAGCAGGTAGTTAAATCACTTCTCCTTACACCGGAAAAGAGTTTATCCAGAAAGATACGGGAAGCCATCCTCTCATTCAAGATTGAAAAATACCTCACGAAAGAGGAAATCCTCTATCTCTATCTTAATCAAATCTACCTCGGGCACGGAGCTTATGGAGTGGCTGCAGCTGCAGAAAATTATTTTGGTAAAACAATTGAGGAGATTAATCTTGCGGAATCAGCTCTTCTTGCCGGGCTTCCCCAGGCTCCCTCTAAATACTCTCCCCATCAACATCTCGATCAGGCCAAAAAAAGACAGATCTATATATTAAATCGTATGGTTGATGAAGGATATATCTCTCAAAGTGAGTTTCAAAAGGCACTCCAATCACCTTTAATCTTTAGAGGGAAACAGGTTCCTTCGATTGATAAAGCCCCTCATTTTGTCGAACATGTAAGAAGATATATCGAGGAAAAATATGGAAAAGATCTTCTTTATAAGGGTGGATTACATGTTTATACCACTCTTGATTTAAAAGCCCAGGAAGCAGCTCAGGAAGCCATGGAGGCGGGTTTGAAAGAAATCGAAAAGAGGCAAAAATACCCTTCTGGAGATATGATTCCTTCTGTCGAGGGAGCGCTGATCTGTTTCGACCTTGAAACCGGCTATGTCAAGAGTATGGTCGGAGGCAGAAATTATAAAAAAAGCCAGTTTAACCGCGCGACTCAAGCCTTAAGGCAGACCGGATCCGCCTTTAAGCCGATTGTTTTCGCCTCCGCTTTAGATCGAGGTTACACACCCGCCTCCATCGTTGTGGACTCACCTATTGCCTTCGAATTTGGGAATAAGAAATGGAAGCCCAAAAACTTTAATGAAAAATTTTTAGGCCCGACCACTCTTCGGAATGCTCTCACCCACTCCATCAATGTGGTCGCTGTTAAAATTGCCCGTGACATAGGCATAGATTATATAAAAGATTATGCAAGGAACCTTGGAGTATCTTCACCCCTTCATGACAATCTTGCCATGGCTCTGGGCTCTTCAAGTCTCACTCTTTATGAATTGACAAAGGCTTATGCTGTATTTGCCAATCAAGGAAAATTATTCAAACCCATCTTCATTCAGAAAATACTCGACAGAAACGGAAATTTACTCGAAGAAAATCTTCCACTTTTTTTATCTGAGATGTTCAACTCCACGGAGCAGGTTATCAGTCCCCAAACGGCCTATCTTATGACAAGCCTTCTGGAGAGTGTCGTCCAGAATGGAACGGGATGGAGGGCAAAGGCTCTTGGAAGGCCAGTAGCGGCAAAGACAGGAACAACAGACCACTTCTTTGATGCCTGGTTCATTGGCTATACCCCTGATCTCATTACTGGGGTTTGGGTTGGTTTTGATGGAGAAAAACCTCTTGGAGAGAATGAAACCGGTGCTCGTGCAGCCTCCCCGATCTGGGTCAATTTTATGTCGAAGGTTTTAAAGGAAAGGGAGGTTAAAAACTTCCAAATCCCCGAAGGGATAGAGTTTATGAAGATTGATCCTAAAACAGGTCAGATGACTCTTGGTAAAGATGCTATCCTGGAATGCTTCAAGGAAGGAACAGGACCCACCGGGATGGTCGCAACAAGGATAGCCCCCTCCACCGATTTCTTCAAATTTGATTTGAATCTCTATCTTAAGGCAAGGTAAGGGTTAAAAGGTATTACGATAAACAACAAAATGTGGTGCCGAAGGGGGGACTTGAACCCCCACGAGCCCAATTGCTCACTAGACCCTGAATCTAGCGCGTCTACCAAATTCCGCCACTTCGGCTACCTTGTACCGTAGAATTGCAAAGAGATTACTACTATTTTATATTTTTTTTAATCAAAGTCAAGCGAAGGGTAAATGATGGAGTAGATGAGACTCACTATGGAAATCATCCAGGGCATAGAAAATCTTAAAGGTCAGATAAGAAACCCCGTGGTCACCCTGGGGAATTTCGATGGTATTCATATAGGCCATCAAAGGATTTTCCAAAAAGTCATTGATAACGCAAAGAGAATGAACGGCGAATCGGTGGTTATCACTTTTGACCCACACCCTCTTAAAATCCTCTCCCCTGAACAATGCCCTCCCCTGCTAACTCCCTTTCGTAAAAAGATGATGTTCATGGAAAAAACAGGCGTTGAAAAGGTTCTTTGCATTCGATTCACGAAAGCTTTCTCTGAAATGGCTCCTCATGATTTTATAAAACAAATTTTGATGGAGAAGATTCACGCTAAGAAGATCATCATTGGATACAATTACCGTTTCGGAAAAGGGAAATCGGGAACAGCTGATTCCCTTAAGAAGATCTGTTCTTCTTTCGGGATCGAAGTGGAAGTGGTTGATGCCTTAGTGGTAGATGATATTCCGGTAAGCAGTTCTAAAATTAGGGAACTCATCCGAGATGGAGAAGTCGAAAAAGCTTCCAAATTATTGGGAAGAGATTACCTTGTAATAGGACGGGTTATCCATGGAACCCAGCGAGGACACAATCTGGGCTTTCCAACTGCCAATATCGAAATGATCGAAGAGTTGTACCCTAAACCAGGAGTCTATGCTGTAAAAGTGGAGTGGCACCGTCAGGTTTTAAACGGTTTAGCCAACCTCGGATTCAACCCAACTTTCGGGGTTCAAAGACTTTCTCTTGAAGTGCACCTTCTCAATTTTAATCAAGATATTTATGGGGATGAACTTCAGGTTTCCTTTATCAGAAGAATCCGAGATGAAATCCGCTTCTCGTCGCTAAAAGAATTGATCGATCAAATCAAGAGGGATATCGAATGGGCCAATCGAAATGTTTTTCTAAATCAATAAATCACCTTTAAAAATCTCTTCCACCTGATCTTTTCCAAAAGGTTTGAGGCAGACTGATCCCACGAAAAATAGATGATAAAAGCCTTCCCTTTTACTTCGTTAACATTCACAAAGCCCCAGAACCGACTATCCTGACTGTTATCCCGATTATCTCCTAATACAAAGAGATGATCTTTGGGAACCACCACATGCTCAAAAGGGCCGATCGGCCCAAGACTCCTGCGCCACTCATTCTTCGAGTCGTAATATCCCCATGGATCTTCCATTGGTTTTCCGTTAATATAGACCTTGTTTCCTTCAATATCGACTCGATCTCCACCAACTCCTACCACCCTTTTAATAAAATCTTTCGAAGGATCTTTGGGATAGATAAAGACGATGGTATCCCCTCTCTGGGGAGTCTTCCATTGAAATAGTTTCTTTTGAGTGAAAGGGATTTTTATCCCATAAATGAATTTACTGACCAGAATATGATCTCCAACCTGAAGGGTGGGCTCCATGGAGCTCGAAGGGATTTTAAAAGCCTGAACAATAAAGGTACGAATAAACAGGGCAATCAGGATAGCAATGAGTATGGGTTCAACATATTCTTTATAAATTTTTCGTTTGTTCATGGGGTCTGCCTTTAAACAAAAAATGAATCGGTTATAGTGTGGGTCGCTCAAACTCCACAATCTCTCGATAATTTTCAGGTTTTCGGTCTTTTAAGAAGGGCCATTCTTTTCGGACCCGATCAATCTGTTTAAGATCGATATCCATCAACACAATACCTTCTTTCATTCCGCTTGGCTTATCTACTAATTCTCCTTCTGGTGAGACACAGAAGGATTTCCCATAAAAATCCTGTTTCTCTTCACTCCCGACACGGTTGACCCTGAAAATGAAGACTCCATTCGTCATGGCATTACTTGAAATAGCTGTCCTCCATTTTTCCTGGGAAGCAAAAGCCGCAGCCGTCGGAGAGAAAATGAGTTGGGCTCCCTTTAAGGCCAGTATTCTCGATCCTTCCGGAAAAAAATTGTCCCAACAGATCTGAATTCCTACAACGGCATATCTTGTTCGAAATATTGGAAATCCGAGATTTCCGGGTGAAAAATAGTATCGCTCCTCCCAAAGGGGAATTTGAGGGACATGGACTTTTCGATAGGTCCCTAAAATTTCTCCACCCGCATCAATCACAACGGCCGAGTTATAAAATGTTTGTCCTGCCTTTTCAAAAATGGGACAGATGATCACAGCTTCAGATTCCGTGGCTATCTTTTGCAACCTCATTACAGTAGGCCCAGGGATGGATTCAGCCAGAGCGAACCAGTCTGGGTTCATCTCCTTTGGAAACCAGTGTGTTGTAAAAAGTTCCTGAAAGCAGATAAAATGGGCTCCGTGCTCAATGGCAATGTTTGCAAATGCTACAGCTTTCTCAATATTCCTCTCTTTATTCTCACTGCACGAAATTTGAACGCCTGCCAATTTTATCAAAACGTGCTCTCCCCTCTTCAAAATTTCCAAAATGCTAACAAAGTTGGTGGTTAGGTGTCAACCCTTCCAAGACAAAAGCCTGTATCAGGATAGGTCAATTCTTAAGCCCGTAACAAACCTTTTAACTCAACCAATTCATTAGGTACCCCCCCGAAAAAGGTCCCGGAGGCAACAGATCAAATGAAAATCATTGCTTTTTTTTTTATTAAATTTATAATCATATTGAGATTAGTCATCCAGTGGGAAATGGCCAATGAGGATCCTTGTCATTGAAGATGAAATCAAAGTCGCCAATTTTATTAAGAAAGGACTGGAAGAGGAGCATTATGCTGTGGACATAGCCTACGACGGAGAAACAGGCCTTTACCTGTCCGAAGTGAATGAGTATGACCTCATTGTCCTCGATCTGATGATTCCAAAGATCAACGGAATGGAAGTATTAAGAAAAATCCGGGAAAACAAAAATCCTGTTCCTATTCTCATTGTTACAGCAAAAGATACGGCTGATGATATTGTGAAAGGCCTTGATTCAGGGTGTGATGACTACCTCACCAAACCATTTGAATTTAAAGTCTTTTTAGCCAGAGTGCGGGCCCTTTTGCGTCGGGAAAGAGTTGAGACCGAACCACTTCTTAAATTGGCTGATTTGACTCTTTCTCCGGTGACTCATCGAGTCGTTCGAGGTGGTAAAGAGATCGAACTGACCAGTAAAGAATATGCACTTTTAGAATATTTTATGAGGAATCCCAATAAGGTACTGACGAGAACGATGATTTCGGAACACGTCTGGGACTATCATTTCGATTCCATGACGAATGTGATAGATGTCTACGTCAACTACCTGAGAAAAAAGATTGATAAAGATTTTGAACCTAAGTTAATCCATACCATTCGAGGAGTAGGATATATTCTATCACCTGACAGGCCTTAAATTGAGGTGTTTTTCATAAACCTATGGATTTCCGAAGCCTTCGTTTTAAACTGACACTCTGGTATGTTTTCATTTTGGGAATTCTCCTCATCTCTTTTAGCAGTTTCCTGTACTTTACCCTCTCTCGTAGTCTTCATCGCGATGTGGATAATAAATTGAGATCTCTTGCTGAAATGATTGCCTCGGAATCTTCTGCTCCGCTCTTGGGTTTTGGTTTTGACCAGACCTTTGAGGCGGCAATGAACTTGAAGCCGGTGGGCAAGTTCATTCAAGTTTTAGATGAATCAGGAAGAATTGGTCGAAAATCCGAAAATCTAAAAAGTATTCAACTCCCCATCAGCCTTCAAGCCCTCCGCAATGCCTCTAAAGGCATGATCACCTATGAGACCAACCGTTCTATAGGCAATGCTCCCCTCCGTATCATCACCTACCCTGTCACAGAACAGAATCAAGTGACTAAAATCATCCAGGTCGCCTCTTCTCTTGAAGTGGTAGAAGATGCCCTCAATACCTTACTGATCCTTCTCTTGATCACAGTCCCTTCCGTCCTTTTGATTGCAAGTTTAGGAGGGCAATTTTTAGCCCATAAGGCGTTGAAACCAGTAGATCGCATTACACAAGCCGCCCGCATGATCACCTCACAAAATTTAAATCAGAGAATTCAGACGCTGAAGGTTAAAGATGAAATATCGAGGCTGATTGATACGTTCAATGACATGATCTCCCGACTCGACCAGTCCTTCCGCCAGATCAAGCAATTTACGACCGATGCTTCACACGAATTAAAGACTCCTCTGACCATCCTTAAAGGTGAGGTTGAAGTTGCCCTTCGGAGAAAAAGAGAACCTCATGAATATGAACAAATCTTAGAGAGCAATCTGGAAGAGATCAATCGCATGTCAAAGATTGTGGAAGATCTCTTACTTCTTTCGAAAGCCGATATCGGTGAAATTCGTTTAAATAAGGAAGATATTCCCCTGAACCGATTTATTTATGGAATCACTGAACAGATGAAAATCCTGGCTCAACCTAAAAACATCCAGATTGAAGTCGCCAATCACCATTCTGAACGCGATGCAGATATACATATCTTAGGCGATCCTCTTCGAATAAGAGAACTATTCATCAACTTGATTGAAAATGGCATTAAATATACGGAAGAGGGAGGAAATATTTTAATCACCCTCTCCCGGGAAGTCATTGAACAGACAAACGCCAACCATTTAGGAGAAACAAGAACGAATGGATTTGCCAAAATTATCGTTAAGGATACAGGGATCGGAATTGCTAAAGAGGACCAAGAGAAAATTTTTAGGCGGTTTTTCAGAGTAGACAAGGCTCGCTCAAGAGAACAAGGAGGAAGCGGTCTTGGATTAAGCATCTGCAAATGGATTGTGGAAGCTCATCAGGGTGAAATTTCTGTTGAAAGCGAACCTGGAAAGGGAAGCTCCTTTATTGTTAAATTACCTCTTTACTCCCATCAAACAAAACCACTGGCAAATTATTAACCAATGGAATCACTTTTCTCACCCAATTTTGGACACCCATTGAAATAAAAATTGAATTATCTTCATCATTTCAATAAATTATAAAATGTCAAATTTTGGCACTCATCTTGCTTAATTTGGATTCGGCATCAATCTATATTCTATGTACTTCTGCCAGAAAACATATAAGGATGGAACGATCTATTTTAATAAGTTGAAAATAAGGCAAACAATATTAAATAAATCCTATCTTTTAATAGGCCGTGAATCTGTGGCTGGAGGTCAATTTTGACTGAAAGATTAGGCGAGCTTCTTATTAAAAGGAATTTCATTACAGCCGAGCAACTGAAAAAGGCTCAAGAAGAACAGAAACTGAGGGGAGGACGTTTAGAGTCAAATCTGGTCAAGTTGGGCTATATTAAAGAGGACGAACTCCTTTCATTCCTGAGTGCCCAATACCGTGTCCCCTCTGTCAAACTCTCAAAAATCGAAATCAATCCCAACGTGGTTAAATTAATTCCCTCCAGTGTCGCCAAGAAATATTTCATCATGCCCATCAACCGCATTGGACCAAAGTTGACCCTGGCCATGGCAGACCCCAGTAATATCGTCGTCATCGATGAGGTAAAATTCATGACGGGTTTCAACGTTGAACCGGTCGTTGCCTCTGAAACCGAAATCATTGACGCCATTAAAAAATATTATGGTGGCGGGGGAAATGTTGCGGGATTGGGAACAGTTACGTTCCATGCCCAAGATTTTTCTCTTGAGGAGGATAAATCTTCGGAATCCGATTTTGATCTCATTGACAATAATTTGGTCGATGTGGACGAATTCGACAAATTAGTCCACGGAGCAGTCGATAATGTTGAAGTCGTCGAAAACCAGACTCAAGATGAAACGGACGAAATTGGAGGTCCCATCATCAAGATCGTCAACGGAATACTCATTAAGGCGATCAAGTTGGGAGCCAGTGATATCCATTTCGAACCTTATGAGAAAAGCTTCAGAGTCCGGTATCGGGTGGACGGAGTTTTAAGGCGTGAAATGACTCTCCCTATTCAGATCAAAAATGCCATCGTGTCTCGATTAAAAATCATGTCAAAACTTGATATAGCAGAACGAAGGCTTCCCCAGGACGGAAGGATTAAATTGCGACTTGGAAAAGGCAGGGAAATGGATTTTCGAGTCTCTACGGTTCCTGTCCTCTTTGGAGAAAAGGTCGTTCTTCGGCTTCTTGATAAGTCTGCCCTTCAATTAGACATGACCAAATTGGGTTTTGAGGAATCTTCCTTGGAGGACTTTAAGAATGCCCTTCGTAAACCTGTAGGAATGATTCTGGTGACGGGACCTACCGGAAGTGGAAAAACAACCACTCTCTATTCTGCTCTCACTGAATTAAATAAAGAAACAGAAAACATCACCACTGCAGAAGACCCCGTAGAGTACAACTTTATGGGCATCAATCAGGTGCAAATGCATGAGGAAATTGGATTGACCTTTGCCTCTGCTCTAAGAGCCTTTCTCCGCCAGGACCCAGATATCATCATGGTTGGAGAGATCCGAGACTTCGAAACCGCTCAGATTGCTGTACAGGCAGCGCTCACCGGACACCTCGTTTTGAGCACGGTCCATACCAACGATGCCCCCGGCACCGTGACCCGATTGATTGACATGGGGATTGAGCCCTTTCTCATCTCCTCTGCCGTCATCCTCATTCTTGCTCAACGATTGATACGGAAAATCTGTATAGAATGCCGAGAACCGATCAAGGTCCATCCCCAACTCCTGATCGACCTGGGGATTTCTCCAGATGAAGTGAAAACGTTCCAGGTCTATAAAGGAAAAGGCTGCCCCATCTGTAATCATACAGGATATAAGGGGCGCATTGGACTTTATGAGGTCATGCCTATTAAAGACGAGATTAAAGAGCTTATCCTTTCCAGGGCTTCCACCTCGGAGATCAAAAAAGAGGCGATGCGCCTAGGCATGAAAACCCTTCGCCAAAGTGGGATTATTAAGATTCGAGACGGATTGACGACCATTGAAGAAGTCCTCCGGTCCACAATGGATGACCGATGAAGAGGGTAAAAGGAGAATTAGTAAGATGATTGAATTACAAAAATTACTCGAAATCATGATTGAGAAAAAAGCTTCTGATCTTCATATCACAACAGGGTCACCTCCTCAGTTCAGGATTGATGGTCGGCTCATGAGCGTCGATTCAACGGTGTTGACCGCTCCGGATACCAAACGGCTCTGTTACAGTGTGCTCACGGATGCCCAGCGTCATAAATTCGAAGAGGAGTCAGAACTCGATTTCTCTTTTGGCATCAAAGGACTGAGCCGATTCAGAGGAAACATCTATATGCAACGGGGAGCCGTTGCAGGAGCTTTTCGAGCCATTTCTTTCGACATTCTCAATTTTTCCGAGCTGGGGATCCCT
The DNA here is from genome assembly GCA_938002255.1 of uncultured bacterium. Lineage (GTDB taxonomy): Bacteria > Desulfobacterota > BSN033 > BSN033 > UBA1163 > RBG-16-49-23. The sequence goes on along the minus strand of CALLAL010000049.1, from coordinate 43,495 downwards.
CCCATTGTGAACGAATTAATTAAAAAACCGAAAGGGCTGGTTCTGGTGACCGGACCTACGGGCACAGGGAAGTCGACAACCCTTGCTGCAATGATTGACAAAATCAATAACGAACGAAATGCCCATATCATCACGGTGGAGGATCCTATTGAATATCTGCATCGCCACAAAAACTGTATCGTGAATCAAAGGGAGGTCAACTCCGACACCAAGAGTTTCGGCCATGCCCTCCGACACATCCTCAGGCAGGATCCTGATATTATTTTGATTGGCGAGATGAGAGATCTCGAGACGATTCAAGCTGCTCTTCTTACGGCTGAAACAGGTCACCTTACTTTTGCCACCCTTCATACCAACTCCTGCGTGGAAACGATCAACCGGATCATCGATGTTTTTCCTCCCCATCAACAACAGCAGGTCCGAACCCAACTTTCATTTGTACTCGAAGGGGTCCTCTCTCAACAACTTCTTCCCAAATTAGGTGGTAAAGGTCGGGTCCTGGCCATGGAAGTTTTGATCCCCAATCCAGCCATCCGAAACCTGATTCGGGAAGACAAGATCCAGCAGATCTATTCCTTAATGCAGGTCGGACAGGCCCGTTTTGGAATGCAGACCATGAATCAGGCCCTTCTTTCTCTGGTTGAACGACACCTGATTTCTGTGGAAGAAGCGATGGAACGAAGTCACAACCTTGATGAGTTCCGTCAGATGTTATCCAATGCTGGTATTTTGGGAGGTAGACGAGAAAAACAGGGAAAGGCCATCTAAGATCATATTCCTTCATCCTTCGACAGGCGAAACACGCAGGAGAAGAAAAATCATAACGAGGATAAAACTATGCCAATCTACAAATGGGAAGGAAAAACGCTCAAGGGAGTGGTTAAAAAAGGGGAGATGGAAGCTCCGAGCGAAGCCGCCATCCGTATTCATTTAAGACAGCAGAGTATCATTCCTACCAAAATCGCCACTAAAGGAAGGGAGTTCACTCTCTCTCTGCCTGTTAAGAAGAAAGTCCCTCAGCGCAGTATTGCGATATTTACACGCCAGCTAGCCACGATGATTGATGCGGGACTGCCTCTGGTCCAATCGCTCGACATCCTCTCCTCTCAACAGGAGAATAAAACCTTTAAAAATATTATCCGCGAAATCCGAGAGGATGTGGAAGGCGGTTCCACTTTCGCAGGAGCCTTAAAAAAACATCCTTCTGTCTTCGATGACCTGTACACCAACCTGGTGGTTGCAGGGGAAGAAGGAGGAATTCTCGATAACATTTTGACCCGGTTGTCCAACTACATCGAAAAGGCGGAAGCTCTAAAGAAAAAAGTAAAATCCGCCATGATCTATCCTACGATCATCGTTACTGTGGCGGTTTTAGTAGTGATCATTCTGATGATCTTCGTCATTCCCGTCTTTGAAACGATGTTCAAGTCTGCCGGGCAGTCTCTTCCTCTTCCAACCTTAATTGTCCTTAATATCAGCAAAATGATTAAAAAATACATCCTGGTGATGATCCCCCTGGCAATCCTTTTCGTGTATCTTTTCAGAAAGTTCTACAAAACGGAAAAGGGGAAGACGTTGGTCGATCGTCTTCTCCTAAAACTTCCTGTGTTTGGGATGCTTCTCAAAAAAGTTTCTGTGGCCCGATTTGCGAGGACCTTAGGGACACTGGTCAGTAGCGGTGTACCCATTCTCGATGGTTTAATGATCGTTTCTAAAACCGCTGGAAACAGGACCATCGAGACAGCCATCCTCAATGCACGATCGAGCATCCGGGAAGGAGAAACTATTGCAGAGCCTCTTGGTCGGAGTGGGATCTTTCCCCCCATGGTGATTCAAATGATCTCTGTCGGAGAGTCCACAGGAGCCCTTGACTCGATGTTGACCAAAATTGCAGATTTTTATGACGATGAGGTCGATGTGGCCGTGAGTAATCTCACATCCCTCCTTGAACCTTTCCTGATGGTTTTTCTCGGCGTGGTGATCGGAGGGGTGGTGATTGCCATGTATTTACCCATTTTCCAGATGGCCTCTGCCATCCATTAGTCATATCGGATCGTTTTGAACCGTAGAAGCTCATGAAGGTCAATCAAACCCTTTTCCCAGATCCTCCAAAGACCTTAACCCAGGTGAAAGGGTTGATGGTCTCTCGAATCATCATCCTCTCTCTCCTGCTCGTTATTACTTATCTTTTTCAACTCTATGAGAAGAAAGCGTTTTTTATCTCGACAACCAATCGGTTTTATTATTTCATCGGTCTTTTCTACCTCGTCACGATTATCTATGCCTTTCTTTTGAATCGGGTAAAAAACCTTCGTCGCTTCGTGATTGTTCAGATGGTCATTGATCACCTGTTCATCGCTGGCCTCATCTATTACACCGGAGGGAAAGAAAGTTTCTTTGCTGTCACTTATTTCTTCACCATCATCGGAAGCAGCCTCCTCTTTTATAAACGGGGGGCTTTTTATTCGGCATCGCTTTCTACCTTTCTTCTTGGCCTCATTCTCATCTTTCAGCTCTATGGATGGATTCATCCACCAGGACAATCCGTTGCACCAGAACCAAAGCAAACCTTCTATTCCCTGATCACCTATCTCACAGCCTACTACATCGTTGCTTTCTTGAGCAGTGCTATCTCTGAGGAATTGAAAAAGAAGAAGGGCGAACTCATTCAGAAACAGGTCGATTATGAACAGCTCGAAGCCTTTAATCGAAATATCGTCCAAAGCCTCGACAGTGGGCTCCTGACCACTGATCTTCACGGGAAGATAAATTTTCTTAACCGGACAGCCGAAAAAATCCTGAACCGAAGAGGGGAGGAATTGAAAGAAAGTTTCATCTCTGACCTTTTTCCAGAGATTGGCCGTTATCTCGAGGGATTAAAGAAAAAATTGTCGTGTGCTTCCCCCGACTATCAGCGTTACGAGACCCTTCTCTCTGATGAGCAGGGACGAAAGGTCTTCCTTGGATTTTCCATCTCTCCCCTGACCGATCCTGAAGGCTCCCTGATCGGGTACACTTTAATTTTCCAGGATATTACCCGCTTTAAAGAGATGGAAGAGCAGATGAAACGATTTGACCGGATGGCTGCCATTGGATCCCTTGCCGCTGGCATGGCCCATGAGATCAGAAATCCTCTTGCTTCCTTAAGCGGATCCATCCAGATGTTGAAATCTGAACTCCTACTCGACCAGCAACAGGAACATCTCATGGAAATCATTCTCAGAGAGTCCGAAAGATTAAACGCCCTCATCACCGATTTTCTTCTCTTTGCACATCCCCCTCAAACGAATCGGTCAAACTGGGACATAGGTAAAATTATTGATGAGACCTTAGAGCTTTTCAGGCATTCTCCTTCCTTCCATCATGGCCTCCGGATTATTCGTCCCGACGGGAATGGGAATATTTACGCCTGTGTGGATCCAGACCAAATCCGCCAGGTCCTCTGGAACCTATTCATTAACGCGGCACAAGCCATTCCTGAAAACGGCGAGATACGGATTGATCTAAAAAAAGTTACCGACTCCCCTATCACAAAACCATCTTTTCTTAACCCCCGTGAGCAACCCAGCGAGTGGGTTCAGATCGCCATTACTGATTCCGGTGTTGGTATCGCTCCCCAAGAGAAGGAGAAGATCTTTGAACCTTTTTACACCAATAAAGAAGGAGGAACTGGACTGGGTCTCTCTATCGTCCATAAGATCATCGAGAATCATGACGGGTTGATTAAAGTGGAAAGTGAAGTTGGAAAAGGATCAACCTTCAGGATTTTTTTACCCACCTCCCTGTCCAGTTTCAACTTTCATCAATGGAATGAAATGAGGTTGAGGGATGACAAAGGATAAAATTTTAGTTGCAGATGATGAAAAAAGCATGCGGGAGTTTCTCGACATCATGCTCAAAAAGGAAGGGTACCGAGTCACCCTTGCTTCCAATGGGGACGAAGTGATCAAATTGATCGAAAAGGATATTTTCGACTTAGCCCTGGTGGATCTCAGGATGCCCAAACAGGATGGCCTCTCGGTGTTAAAACATATTAAGACCGTATCGCCTGAGACCATTGTGATTGTGATTACGGCTTATGCCTCTGCCGATACTGCCATCAAAGCAATGAAAGAAGGGGCTTACGATTATATTACAAAACCCTTTAAGATTGATGAGATGAAGCTGGTCATTCAGAACGCCCTTGAGAAACGACACCTTCAAAAAGAAAACCGCATCCTGAAGGAGGTCGTTAGAGACCGGTACCAATTTGACAATATTATTGGACAGAGCCCCAAAATGCTCGAACTCTATGACCTTCTTGAAAAGGTCGCTCCTACTAAAACCAACATCCTCATTACGGGTGAGAGTGGCACAGGAAAGGAGTTGGTCGCAAAAGCCATTCACTATAATAGTCCACGGAGGGAAAAACCCTTTGTTACCCTTAACTGTGGAGCCATCCCTGAATCCCTCATCGAAAGCGAACTTTTCGGACACATGAAGGGGGCCTTTACCGACGCCATCGCCACCAAGAAAGGGCTTTTTGAAGTCGCGGACGAAGGGACGATCTTTCTCGATGAAATCAGTGAACTTCCCCTGATGATGCAGGTGAAGTTGCTCCGGGTTTTACAGGATAAAGAATTTAAGCGGGTGGGAGGAACAGAGGACATTCGGGTTGATGTTCGCATTATCTCGGCCACCAACAAGGATCTGGAGGAGGCCGTAAGGGAGAAACAGTTTAGAGAAGATCTCTTCTATCGGCTCAATGTAATTCAGATTAAACTTCCCTCCCTGAGAGAACGGAAAGAAGATATTCCTCTGCTGGTCAACCATTTTATCAAACGATACTCAGAGGAATTAGGCAAACAGATTACCCAGGTCTCTCCTGAAGCCCTTCGCATTCTGATGAAGTACGATTATCCCGGAAACGTAAGAGAACTGCAGAATATCATTGAGCGGTCCGTGGCTTTGGAAACCTCTCAAGAATTGACGGCGCAGAATCTGAAATCCTATTTAGATGACCAGTTTCCGGTAAAGAGAAAAGCGTTTGATCTTGAGATCCCAAGCGAAGGAGTTGACCTCGAAAAGATTGTAGAAGATGTGGAGCGAACCCTTCTGCTGAAAGCCCTTGACCGGAGCAGAGGAATTAAAAAAAAGGCTGCTGAATTGCTGCACATCAATTTTCGGTCAATGCGGTATCGTCTGGAAAAATATGGACTAAATCATAGCGAGGAGACCTGATCAGCTCCTTTTGAACCTCCGATTCATCTCTCCAAAGGAAAGGAAAAAGAAGATAGGACGTCCATGAGGGCAGGTGAGGGAAGGATTGAACGGGTAGAGGTCTGCGAGAAGGGCTTCTATCTCCTCTCTTTTAAGGGGGAGATTTGCCCGTACCGCGGAATGGCATGCAAGAGAGATGAGAAGGGACTGAAGGGCGGCCGTTCCCTCCCCTCCCTTTTGAAAGAACGAAAGTTCCTCTAACATCTCTTTGACCTGCCTCTCTGCTTCCCTCTGTTCCACGAAGGAAGGGATGGAGCGAATAGCATAAAGTCTCTCTCCAACAGGCTCTATCTCAAAGCCGATGGATTCAAAGGCCTCCCTCGTGGTATCGAGGAGGAGTTCTTCTTCGAGGGATAACTCCATCAGGATCGGAACCAGTAAGGGTTTAGAAGGGGGAGACTTTTCCTCATAATGTCTTTTAAACTTTTCAAAGAGGATTCTTTCGTGAGCTGCATGCTGATCGATTATGACAAGCGCTTGCGGTGTCTCACATAGGATGTAGGTCCCCCAGAGTTGACCCAGAAGCCTGTAAGATACCTCTTGAGACGATTCCCATTCGATTTCTTTTCCCTCCCTGACCCCCAGAAGGTTAAAAGCTTCATTCAAAAGTGGAGCGTTAGGCTTGAAGGACTGCCGAAAGGGAAAACGTTCCTGATATTCTCTGAGGGGGATCTTCTCTGTTGATCGCTCGAAGGAAATCTTTTGAACCGGAGGTGAGGTTTCTTCCAAGGTTCTTCGAATTGCAGAGAACACGGCTTGGTAAACCTTTTCTGGATCTTTAAATTTTACCTCAGCTTTGGTCGGATGGATATTGACATCCACCAAAGAAGGGGGAAGATGGATAAATAAGATGGCCAAGGGATACTTATCCGTTGGGAGAAAATGGCGATAGGCCTCTATGATAGCTTTGGAAAGGATCCGATCTCGGATATACCTTCGATTCACATAGATGGAGATCCCCTCTCGATCCCCTCTGACCACTGTGGGGGGACTGACAAAACCTTCGATAACATAGTCCCCGTCTTCTGACTGGAACGGTTTAAGTTGTTCGGAGATTTCCTTTCCCAAAATGGCCTCGATCCGGAACATGAAGGATTCAGACTTAAGGTATTCTTCTAATTTGCGGCCGTCATGATAGAAACGAAAGGTAATGGACGGATAGGCTAAACTGAATCGATGAAATAGAAGGAGACTATAACGGAGTTCCGTTCGAATCGATTTTAAAAATTTCCTTCGAACAGGGAAATTGTAAAAAAGTTGGTGAACTTCAACCTCCGTCCCTACCGGACAACCAATGTCCGAAATATGAGTGATCTGTCCGCCCTCGCACAGGACTTTTGTCCCAACTTTAGAAGAGGCATGTCGGGTCTTAAGGATCAATTGAGAAACAGAGGCAATACTGGGCAAGGCCTCTCCTCTAAACCCCATTGTCTGGATGGCATAGAGATCTTCAGGTTGACGAATTTTACTGGTCGCAAACCTTTGAAGAGCCAGGGGAACATCTTCCGGGACCATCCCCTCCCCATTATCAACAACACGAATGAGTTGAAGTCCCCCCGATTGAAGTTGGACAACGATTTCCGTGGACCCGGCGTCGATTGCATTCTCAACCAATTCTTTCACAACAGAGGCGGGCCTTTCAATCACCTCTCCAGCAGCGATTTTCTGGGCAATCGCCTCAGGCAAAATTTCAATTTTACCCTTTCCCATTCTTTAAAAAACCTACTTTCGATGTTCCTCGATGAACGCCCCCATCTTCCTAAATTTTTCATAACGTTGGTTCAATAAACCATCGAGGTCTGCTCCTTCCAAGTTCTTTAAATGGCGCAACAAGGCTTCTTTTAAACGATTGGCCATCTCTTTAGGATTCCGATGCGCCCCTCCTAAGGGTTCTTCAAGAACTTCATCGATCACTCCCAATCGGAAAAGATCCCGAGCCGTCAATTTAAGGTAATCGGCAGCGATGGCCTTCCCCTTTTCACCATCCTTCCAAAGAATGGCAGCACACCCTTCTGGTGAAATTACTGAATAGATAGAATATTCCAGCATTAAGATCCGATCTCCCATACCAATCGCGAGAGCCCCTCCACTCCCTCCCTCCCCGATGACTAGTGTGATGATAGGCGTACGGAGGAGAGCCATCGCCCTTAGGTTTTGAGCAATCGCTTCGGCCTGTCCTCTTTCCTCTGCGCCCACTCCTGGAAAGGCTCCTGGGGTATCGATCATCGTGAGAATCGGCTTTTGAAAGGTTTCTGCCATTCGCATCAACCTTAAGGCTTTCCGGTACCCTTCTGGGTGGGGCATGCCGAAATTCCGGTGGGCCATCTCTTTGAAGTCTGTCCCTTTCTGATGGCCAATGAGGAAGACAGGTTTTCCATCCAGTTTCGCCATCCCCCCTATAATGGCTGGATCGTCTCCATAGTGCCGATCGCCATGAAGTTCGATGAAATCCGTAAATAGTTCATTGATATAAAAGGAGGCCTTGGGACGATCGATATGGCGGGCTATCTGGGTGATTTGCCAACCCGATAAATTTGAAAAAATCTCTTTTCGTAAGCGTAGAAGCTTTTCTTCAAGATGTTTAATTTGATCTTCCACATGGAGGGTTTTCCCTCTTGAGAATCTTTTCAAATGCTCAATCTCATTTTCCAACTCGACGAGAGGTTTCTCAAAATCGAGATAGTGCTTGACCATCCTCTACCTCCATTCAAACGAAAGGCCGGGAGATGGAAATAGGGTTCGAACACGTTCTTGAAACGCGGGAGAGGGATCGACTTTATAGTTTTCTGAAAAAGCAATCACGGTCTCTCCTTGTCCCCCATTCGTGATATGACAATAGATCTGATATCCCCCTGGGTGGGTTTGAACCAGCTCTTTAAGCTTCAGGAGACCCGATTTCGTAAGGACGGATAGTGGAATTTTAAGATGAACGATCTGATTGGAAAGGGATCCTCTTTCGGAAAGGGATTGAACTTCAGTGGCCTTGATTTTAAGCCGATCTTCCGCGAGGTCGAGGGTTCCTCGGACGAGGAGAGGTCCCCCTCCGTGGAGGTATTGGGTAACGTTTTTAAAAACTTCCGGGAAGAGGATCACCTCAACGAACCCCTTCATGTCTTCAAGAGTCAAAAAGGCCATTCGTTCCCCTTTTTTGGTAACAATCTCTTTCAGGTTGTTGACCAGTCCACACACTTTCACTTCCTGACCATTCGGCAATTGAGAAAGAGTGGAGGTATCGTCCACCGTGAGTCGTTTGATCGTTTCTTGATAGGGGGTCAGAGGATGCCGAGAGATATAAAATCCAATCGTCTCTTTTTCAAAGAGAATCAACTGGGATTCAGGAAATTCTTCAATGGCAGGATAAGAGATCTCCTCTTTTTGAGGAAGGGTTTCCCACATGCTCATCTGAGGGGTATCTTTCTTCTTCTGAGCTTCCTGGGATCTCTCTAAAAGATCCTCCAAAATACTCAGCATCTGTGAACGGTACACGTTTGAAAAGTCAAAGGCTCCACATTTAATCAGGCTTTCGATCACTCGCCGATTCACTTTTCTTAAATCAACCCTTCGACAAAAATCGGGAAGAGATTCAAACCTCCCTCGCTCCTTCCGTTCTTTCAGAATGGCTTCTATGGCTGCCTCGCCTACATTCTTGACCGCCGCCAATCCGAACCGAATCTGCTTTCCCACAACCGTGAAATCCCTGTGACTTTCATTGATATCAGGAGGGAGGACCGAAATCGACATCTCCCGACACTCTGCAATATATCGCATAATCTTGTCGGCATTCTGAACCTCACTGGTCAGCAAGGCTGCCATAAATTCGATCGGATAATGAGTTTTCAAATAGGCGGTCTGGTAAGCAATCAGCGCATAGGCCGCACTGTGAGACTTATTAAACCCGTAACGACCAAAGGTCTCCATCTGCTCAAAAATTTTCTCCGCTTTTTTGGGAGCGATCCGGTTTTTCTTTGCCCCCTCGATAAACTTCTTTTTCTGCTTCTCCATTTCGGCAGAATCTTTTTTCGCCATCGCCCTTCTCAGGTTATCTGCATCTTCAAGCGTGAAATGGGCAAGGGTGCTGGCAATACGCATCACCTGTTCTTGGTAGACGATGACTCCATAGGTATCCTTCAGAATGCTTTCGAGGGCTGGGATTTCATAAGTGATCGGGACTTTTCCGTGTCTCCGTTTCACAAATTCATCAACCATCCCGCTATCAAGGGGGCCAGGACGATAGAGCGCCACCAGAGCAATAATATCTTTGAAGCTTTCAGGCTTAAGTTTGGTGAGAAGGTCTTTCATTCCCGAACTCTCCAATTGGAAGAGACCGAGATTAGAACCTGCTCCCAGGGAGGCAAAAACGTTCGGATCATCCAAGGGAATGTCTGATAGATCAAGGCGGATGCCTCGATTCTCCTCAACCAGTCGAATGGCATGGTTCAACATGGTTAACGTCTTCAATCCCAAAAAGTCAAATTTGACCAATCCAATGGCTTCAACCTCCTTCATCGCATATTGGGTCATCACTTCACCCTCTTGCCCCCGATAAAGAGGAAGATAATCCATCAGAGGGCGATTCGCGATGACCACCCCAGCAGCGTGAGTAGAGGCATGACGGGTTAATCCTTCAAGGGATCGTGCGATTTTAAAGAGGGACGCGATCGTTGCATCTTTCTCAATCATCTCCCGCAGTTGAGGCTCTTTCCCAAGAGCCTCTTCGAGAGTGATATTGGGTGTATTGGGGATGAGTTTTGCCAATCGGTCCACCTCTGCATAGGGAATTCCCATCACCCGCCCCACGTCTCTCAAAACCGCCCTCGCCTGCATCTTTCCAAATGTGATAATTTGGGCCACATTTTCTTTTCCATATTTATCCATGACATACTGGATCACCTCATCCCGTCGCTCCATGCAGAAATCCACATCGACATCTGGCATGCTGCTTTTCCGACCTGGATTTAAGAATCGTTCGAAGATGAGGTCATATTCTATGGGATCTAGCTCTGTGATTCGAAGCGCATATGCCACTAAACTCCCTGCCACCGACCCGCGGCCCGGCCCGACCGGAATATTTCTCTGTTTCGCATACTGGATAAAATCGGCAACAATCAAAAAATATCCCGAATATCCCATGGACTGGATGATCTTTAACTCTTCTTCAAGCCGTTCCCGATAGCGGAGGATTCGCTGGTCATAATCCTTTTCCTTTTGATAACGCTGGAGCCTCTGTTCTAAGCCCTCTCTGGCCATTCGTTCAAGATGATCGTCAAGGGACTCTCCAGAGGGAATGGTAAATCGGGGGATGTGTTTCTCATCAAATTTTAATTCAAGGTTGCATGCCTCGGCGACCTCCAGTGTATTGGCAATCGCCTCTGGAATATCTCGGAAGAGCTCCATCATCTCTTGAGGAGACCTAAAATAGAATTCATCCGATGAGAATTTCATACGATCTTTGTCGTTCAAGGTTTTGCCGGTCTGGATACAAAGCAACACTTCATGTGCCTTGGCATCTTCCCGACGAAGATAATGACAATCATTGGTAGCCACAAGGGGAAGGAAAAGTTCCCGGCTGATCTCAATCAACCGTTCATTGATCAGGGATTGGTTTTCTACACCATTCTTCATCAGTTCAATAAAAAAACGACGATCATCAAAGATCCGTCGGTACTCCTCGGCAGCTTGAATCGCCCTTTTCATCTCGCCCCGCCCCGCCCATGAAGCCACCTCTCCTTTCAGGCACCCGCTCAGGCAGATCAACCCTTCGTGATATTTGCTCAGGAGTTCTTTATCGATCCTGGGTTTATAGTAAAACCCTTCGAGATGAGCGAGGCTGATGAGTCGAATGAGATTGAAATAACCCGTTTTATTCTTTACCAGGAGGGTAAGATGGTATGCGCCTTCACCTCCTTCTGCCATGGTCTTTTTCTCAAAACGGCTTTGGGGAGCCACGTAAAGCTCACATCCCAGAATGGGTTTGATGCCATGCTTAATCGCCATCTGATAAAATTCGATGGCTCCAAACATATTCCCATGGTCGGTCAGAGCCATCGAATCCATGCGATAGTGTTTAGCTAACTCAAAGGCTTCCTCAAATCGAATGGCTCCGTCCAGAAGACTATACATACTATGAAGATGGAGGTGAACAAATTCGTTGTGCGACATAGCTCTCCTTCATTTTATTCCCATTCGATCGTGCTGGGGGGTTTTGAACTGATGTCATAGACAACCCGATTGATTCCCTTCACCTCGTTGATCATTCGGGTCGCCATCTGTTCCAGTAACCGATGAGGTAATTTCACCCAATCAGCCGTCATCCCATCAAGGCTCTCAACGATCCGTAAGGCGACCACATGCTCATAGGTTCGAAAATCTCCCATAACCCCAACCGTTTTGATTGGCAAGAGGACCGCAAAGGATTGCCAAACGCGGTTCAGGAAACCATTCTTTTTCATTTCATCCATGACAATCTCATCTGCATCCCTGAGGATCTTCAGCCGCTCCCGGGTAACCTCTCCTATAATTCGAATGGCAAGTCCCGGGCCCGGGAAGGGTTGCCGATGGATCACTTCGGCGGGAAGTCCCAATTCCCTTCCAAGCTCTCGAACCTCGTCCTTGAATAATTCTTTGAGGGGTTCCACCAGCTTGAGCTTCATCCTCTCTGGTAACCCACCTACATTATGGTGGCTTTTGATCGTGGCCGAGGGGCCTTTCCAGGAAATGCTTTCGATGACATCAGGATAGAGCGTCCCTTGAGCGAGGTAGGTCACCTCTCCAATCTTTTTCGCCTCCCGTTCAAACACCGTAATAAATTCCTTTCCGATCCGTTTCCTCTTCTCTTCTGGATCGGTAACTCCCTTCAGGCGTTTGAGAAAGTGTTCTTCTGCGTCAACATAGACGAGAGGAATATGGAAATGGTGTTGAAAAAGGTCAAGGACCTCTTCCGGCTCATTTCGTCTTAAGAGGCCATTATTGACGAAGATGCAGGTCAGACGATCACCAATCACTCTATGTAAAAGAACGGCCACAACCGTTGAATCAATTCCACCGCTCAGACCGCAGATGACCTTTTGGTGACCAATTTGTCTCAATAGTTTCGTCTTTGCTGCTTCAATAAAAGAGCCCATTTCCCAAAGAGGCCGACATTGACAAATTGAAAAGAGGAAATTCCGGATTAAGTCAATCCCGTGCTGGGTATGAACCACTTCAGGATGAAACTGAAGTCCATAAATCTTTCTCTTAGGATCCTCGATGGCGGCAAAAGGGGTGTGATGGGAATGAGCTGTGGAATAAAACCCCGGAGGCAATTTTTGGATTTGATCACCATGACTCATCCATACAGGCAGCCCCTCTCCTGGTTTCCCTATCCCTCTAAAAAGGTCTCCGGGATGATCGATAACCAAGCGAACCCTCCCATACTCCCTCTTCTCTGAATGGGAAACTTCTCCTCCTAAGGAATGGGCGATCAATTGCATTCCGTAACAGATCCCCAAAATGGGAATGCCTGAAAGAAGCAGTTGACGAGAGACCCGCGGGGCCTCTGGGTCATAAACACTGGAAGGACCTCCTGAAAGGATCAGGCCTCTGGGCGAAAGGGAGTGGATCTTCTTCATGGAAACATGAAAGGGAAGAATCTCACTATAAACCCGACATTCTCGGACCTTTCTGGCAATCAATTGGGTATATTGGGATCCAAAATCGAGGATAAGGATCTTATCGAAGATGGAAGATCTCCCCATAGGTTCCAACGACCTCAAGATGAGAAAAGAATGCGAAAATCGGACAACCTGTTATAGAACCTGTTGAGCGAATGGATGAATCTCCCTCGACAGGTCTGCTTGGAGTGGATTGCTTGCCTTTGCTTGTCAAAGGCGTTATGACGTGTTGTCTAATCTTTTTCAAGGTTTCAAAACATATTTCCCTTCTTTCACCTCATACTGATAGGAAAGACCTTTACGGTAAAAGAGATCTTTTTTCTGCAAAAGCCGGGCGGAAATCAATTCTTCCAGCTTTTGGGGATAGCTCCCCCGCTCCAGGTAATAGATTTCAAGAGCGTCTTTAATCCGATCCAGTTGGGTTCGATGAATTAAAAGCGCAGGAGCCTCGATGTGGACCCTTTCGATCTTAGAATCCCAGAAAAGATGAAGAAAATTGGGCTTAAAGTAGATGAGCAGAAGAAAGAGAAAGAGGAGAAAGGCTCCATAATAGACAAAGGCCAGGGCTTCTCGAAAATTAATCATCCTGACCTTTTTCACCAAACTTGGAGTCCGGATCCCGGCCACCTCAATGAATCCCATCTCCATGAGGTTAACCAGGATTTCACTCGTGTTAAATTTACCCAACAGGGACCGATCGATGATCTCCTGAACGGTTCGAATCCCATCCACCAATGAATAGATCAACTCCTGTTCCGAAGTTAATTTTTCTCTCATTAAACTCTGAGGAGAGAAACCTCCCGCCTTCTGATCCTCTATTCTGGCAATGTTTCGGAAGACGAGATGGGGCGAAAAGATCTTTTTTTCAATCTCAGACCATTCGTCCACCATTCGGAGGATATTCAGGAGGACCTGCTCCGTGCTGAGGGCAAAAGGAATTTTCCTGTAACTTTCGACCAACTTGAGATCAAAATTAAAGACGCCATCTTCCCACCAGAACAGATCGTAAATGGTTTCGTAGATCTGCGTGGTAATCACCTTTAGAATGTCCTCTTTCGTCAACAATCCAAGTTCGACCAAAATCTCTCCAATATATTTAAGCGTCTCTTTTTGAATCTTCAAAACTCTTTCAAGTTGTTCTTCAGTGATCAACTGGGCTTTGACGAGAATTTCACCGATCAGGTCTTTCTTCCCTCGGTAATTTGAGTAAACGTGGACAATCATCCCATCCACAAAAGAGATCTCAACCAGGTTCTTTCCCCGCCGTATTCTCAGGACACCTGTTTTAAGTTGTTGGCCAATGAGCTGTATTATTTCAGTAATGCTAAAATCTTTCAGTGTCCCTTGTAGTGCCATGCGCATCTCCCCTTAGGTGGGAATCTCGAACTTCGGTTTCTGCTGTCGGATCTGGCGATAAGCAAGAACGTAAAAGAGAACAAAGAGGCCACTCCAGAAGAGAAGGCTCGTCCATGGGAACGAAGAAGGGGGTCCGATGGAAGGTAACACGCCACTCCAGAAAACAAATCTAAGGATAAAAATGAAAAAGAGAGTCAGCAAAAAGAGACCCTTGAAGGATTCCCCCCGCCACAAATGACCAAAACCGATCAGAAGATAGGACAGCATCTTCCCGGTGACCTGTTCTTGTCGCTGAAAGCTCTTGACCTGTTCTGATTTCTTCTCTGTGATCTTGGGATGAAGCTTTTCTTTCTGGACAAAAAGTCGATAGCAATTGAAACAGACAAATTTTTGGTCCATGAGGTCAGAGGTCCCCAAATAGAATCGATGGGTAGCAGCCCCACACACGGGACACCGAGTCAAAAAGCGCTTTGTTCGAGTATATCGGGACATCCCGACCAAGTAAGCCAAAAAGACGATCGGGGCAAAAAAGGGAAGCGCGGATGGGATGGCTTCAAACCAGGCTTTAAAAAGTCGGAAGAGAAGCCCTTCTCTTCCGATGAACTGATTCATCAACCGTTCCCAAAGCGCTCTGGAGCTGAGGGTTTCATCAATGACCAGTCGATTGAGATTTGGCGAATCAATGACATGATAGTATTCAACCAGTTTGGGGTCGAGTTGTCTGGCTTTTTGAAAAGCCCGGTCCGATTGCTTAGAAAGAAAGGTTTCTTGGGAGTATGCCCGATAAAGATTAAAATGATAGGACCCACGATTGGGGTCCAGTTCGATGGCACGATGATAGGAGGCAATGGCTAACGGAATCTGTTTCTGTGCCAAGTAAACGTTTCCGAGATTAGAATAAGTATCGCTCATGTTGGGAGCACGGTCGATTGCTTTTCGATAAAAATCTTCCGCTTGAGAATAGCGTCCCTTCCTCTTTTCAATGAGTCCCAAAGTGAAAAACACTTCTGCATCACCGGAATGAGAGAGAGACCAATTTCTCAGTTTTTCTTCCGTGCCCTTATCCCAGTTCTCATGATTGGCTTCGTGGATTTCCAGGAGGATTTCAGCAAAAGGGCTATTTAGAAAATGGGTGGACGTGCGAAGAAAGAAGGGAAAATAGACCAAGACAATTAAGAAAAGAATAATGAACTGTCTTTCTTTTTGTGTGAGATACCCCCATAACAGAATGCTCCAAAAGAGAAGAGACCACAAGAGATCAAATCGCAGGAAGAAAGGAATAAAAAGGATAAAAACTTTCAGCCCATTGAAGATGAGGCTTGGAAGTTCCTGAGTTAAATTTTTTCGAATATCGTAAAAATAGAGCGTTAGGTATCTCCAGAGAATGACGATACCAGAAACGATAAAGGCCATTAGAACGGCATTCGAAAAGACGTAAAAAATGTGATAACAGAAGGTTAGCGAGGAGGGGTAATAACGGAAAATGGCTTTGACCCCTTCAAGAAGCTTGGGTAAGACTTCGTCCACGCGAAAGGGTTTCTGTTGCCAGAGGAGGCGGGCCTGTTCAAAATAAGGGCGGGGTAGATCTGGGGAGAAACGGCTCGCAAAAGCGACCAGCTCTGTAGCCCTTTTGAGATCTCCCCTGTCGCGACTCTTTTTTGCCTCTCTGATTAATGCGAAAGAGAAGGTGGATAAATTTCGAATCCCTTTATCCAACTTGAGCTGATAGAGTTGATTCAATTCTTTTTGATCGTAAGAGGAAGACCCCTTATCGACTGGCTTGGATCTCAAGACGTTTACGTCCTTAAGATCCAGCACCGTTTCGCCAGAAGAGGAACTTTCAGCTGAAAAAAAATCCTTGGAGAGAGGAAGGGTTTCTTTGCGTGTGAGAACTCCCAGATAATAAAGCAAGGAGAACAGGATGACCAGAAAGAGGACGATTGTCTTTTTCAACGCAATTCCTTTTCCTTTATCGTAGATCTATTCCAGGCGATAATTGGGAGCTTCTTTCGTGATAATCACATCGTGAACATGGCTCTCTTTTAATCCTGATGAAGTAATCCGGATGAATCGAGCTTTCTGTCGCAATTCGTGAAGGTTTTTCGCTCCCATATACCCCATCCCTGCCTTCAGTCCACCGATTAGCTGTTGGATGCAAAAAGAGAGGGCTCCACGGTAAGGAACCCTTCCTTCAATCCCCTCTGGAACAAGTTTTGTCTCACTCTCCACATCCGCCTGCATATAGCGATCCTTGCTTCCCTCTTTCATCGCTTCAAGGGACCCCATCCCCCGATAGACCTTGTAACTGCGCCCCTGATAGAGCACAATTTCTCCAGGGCTTTCATCTGTCCCTGCAAAGAGATTTCCGATCATCACCGAATGGGCCCCTGCGGCCAGGGCTTTTGTAATATCCCCTGAAAATTTAATCCCCCCATCTGCAATGATGGGGATGTCATATTTTCGCGAGACCTCTGCCACCTCCAGAATGGCTGAGAGTTGAGGCACTCCTACACCCGCCACAATTCGCGTGGTACAGATGGAGCCTGGCCCTACGCCCACCTTAACCCCATCCACCCCTGCTTTGATCAGATCAATCATTCCCTCTCGAGTAGCAATATTGCCAGCGATTAATTGGCAATGGGGAAAATTCCTCTTGGTATCACGGATCGCCTCCAAGACGTCTTTGGTATGCCCATGGGCTGTATCGATGACCAATACATCCAGCCCTGCCTCCAAAAGAGCTTCCGTTCTTTCTTCCCTGTCCTTGCCGGGGCCTATGGCAGCCCCGACCCGAAGGCGGCCATGGCCATCTTTGCAGGAGTTTGGATATTTTCTCATCTTTTCGATATCTTTAATCGTAATCAAACCCTTTAAATGGTTCTTCTCATCCACCACAAGTAACTTTTCGATCCGGTTTTTATGAAGAATCTCTTTTGCCTGCTCGAGCGTAGTCCCTACCGGAGCAGTAATCAGGTGGTCTTTAGTCATCACCGTCGCAATCTTTTCATCCAATCTTTTCTCAAATCGGAGGTCCCGGTTCGTAAGAATCCCAACCAGCTTTCCCTCTTTGGTGATGGGAACACCGGAGATTCGATACTTCTTCATGATCTCAAGAGCTTCGTGGATCTTCTGCTCGGGGTGCATCGTGATGGGATGGAGAATCATGCCACTCTCAGATTTTTTCACTTTATCCACCTCAAGCACTTGATCTGCAATGGAAAGGTTTCTGTGAATGATCCCGATTCCTCCCTCCTGAGCCATGGCAATGGCAGTCCTCGCCTCTGTGACCGTATCCATTGCCGCGCTAACTAATGGAATATTCAATCGAATGTCTCTGGTCAGATGGGTACTAATATCCGTAGCTTTTGGAAGGACATCCGAGTAATTTGGGACGAGTAGAACGTCATCAAACGTAAGATATTCATGGATATGGTTGTGGTGATTCTCCATCTTCGATCCTCTCCAGCCCAAGAAAAGAATTTTAATTCATATATCAGACGAAAAACTGTTTGTCAACCTATCGAATGCCCTTAATTAAACATAACGGTACTGTCACTTAGAAATAAAACCAGTTAAGAAATGGAGGATGCAAATTAGATGCCGTTTGATTCCAGATCACTTCTTTCTAAGCCGTTCGGGGTCTCTTCTGATCGTTTTTTCATCAAACGAATTTCCCAAAGCTTCTTCGAAATAGCCTCTAATAAACTTCCTAAGCTCTCAGGATGAATGGCAGAGATCGATATCCCTCCGTATCTTCTGCAGATAGCCCTCACTTCCTCCCGATCAAGTTTGTCTTCCTTATTAAAAACGAGAAGCCTTGGGATGCTTTCCAATCCTAATTCAACCAAAATCTTTTCAACCGTTTGCATGTGGTCTAACCGTCGAGGATGGCTGATATCAACCAGATGGATCAACAGATCCGATTCTTTTAACTCATCGAAGGTGGGGCGGAAAGCCCCCATGAGATCTCTCGGTAGATCTTTGATAAATCCGACCGTATCTGTCAGGACAGGGTCTTCCCCATTTTCTTCGGCCCGCGGGAAATTCACTCCTTTGAATCTCCGTGTGGCTGTATCCAGAGTAGCAAAGAGTTTATCCTCCACCGGCAGATCACTTCTGGTCAGTAGGTTCACGAGGGTTGACTTTCCTGCATTGGTGTATCCGATCACAGACACAACTGGGATCCCAGCCTTTTTCCGGAGTGCTCTTCTCTGCTCTCTTCTATGGCTTAACTGCTCCATTTCTCTTTCAAGAAGAGAGATTCTTTCTCTCACCCTGCGACGATCGATTTCGAGTTTGGTTTCCCCGGGTCCCCGACCCCCTATGCCTCCGGTGAGTCTTGAAAGGGCTAATGTCTTGCGAGATAGACGGGGAAGTAGGTATTTTAATTGAGCAAGCTCCACTTGAGTCTTTCCCTCTCGGGTATGAGCCCTCTGGGCAAAGATATCCAGAATGAGCTGGGTACGATCAATCACCCTTAATTCTGTCAAGTCCGAAATCGAAGCCATTTGGCTTGGGGTTAAGTTTTGATCAAAAATGATCAGGTCCACTCCCAACTGCATACATTTGATGATGAGATCTTTAATCTTCCCTGTCCCAATCAGCGTGGAGTGTGAGATTGTTTGAGGCCTCTGGATCATTGTTTCTACGACTTGCACACCACTCGACTCAGCAAGGTCTTTCAACTCTTCCATCGAACGTTCCAATGCCTCTCGGCTTTCTCTACCCACCGAAATGAGAATGGCTTTCTCTCGAAACTTTCGTGTGGTAAGAGTTCTTTGTCCTTTTTGGAACTGGTCTTCAAGGGATTGAATCCATTTCAAAAAATCAATATCAAACTGCCTTAATGGGAAAGGTGGATTAATTTCCCAAATCTTCCTTTCGGGATTTTCCGGAAGAAGGTAGGCAGAATAGATCAAGCCATCATTCTTCTGACCATTCACGGAAAGGGCCACCACCATATCCAATCGTAAGAGGGCAAGATCGGTTAAATCATCTTCACTTAAAGGTTCTCCCTTAAGATGCGTGTGGATAAGTCGAAGTCCCCTTAAACGTGGCATACCGATACGATATCTGGTTAGCTCAGGGATCGTGATCCCTCTCTGATCTCCGACAATGACCATTCCTATAGCTCCACGTCGATCAACCAAGACACCAATTTGTCGTCTGATTTCATTGGAAAGGTCTATCAAGAGATTAGCAAGTTCAGGAGTGATAACTTTTTGGGGAAGGACCTTTCTGCGGTAGATTAGTTCGATCCTTCGAATTTGATTGGGTTTTAAACCGATCGTATGACCAAAAATTCTGTTAATTTATGCCTCCTTATCTAAAACAATTTTAATACGCTCCACCAATCAAGTCAATCTTTCCCTCCTCTCCTTTTCCCCCTGCGGTGGACACAGAAAGCTTCAAAAAGTGCTGGATAACCCAGAGATTAGTCAACAGATGTTCGGTGATTCGTGAGGTCGTCAATGAGGATAGACCTTGAGCAAAAGCCATAAAAGGAACCAGTTGATCCGGGAGGTAACAATCCAGGCATGCGTTCGATTGGAGATAGTCCTTTAATGAATCGACGACTTCATCCGCAACGGTCTCCGCCCGTTTTCCTCTCTTCCCCAGTGAGGAAAAACCCGCTTTCCCTCCCTCTGACTCTACCACAAGAAAGAGGAATGATCCCTCATCCTTCGATGGAACGTTTAAAAGAATTTCGATCTCTGCCTCCAAATTCAATTCGCGTTCAATGCTTCTGAGGGCATGGGCTCTCTGTCGCTCTGCTATATGACCAGGGAGGTTGGAGGTGGCCGAAATTCCGTAGATTTTTTTTAAAGAACCCCGTCGATTCAACGTGAGAGGCATTAAATGAGAAGCAGGGTGAATGTTAAGATCGATTCTACCTCGGCCTCTGGGATACCACCCCCATCTCTTAATGTCAGCCTCTATCCGAATCCCCATTGAAGCAAGGACTGGAAGAAAAATGTGAGCAAAATAGTGATAAGGAGGGCTCCACTCCACATGGGTCCCTCCCACTAAAGTCAGACGAGATTCTCTCTGAGCGCAGGCAAGTGGTAAAATTAGCGTTTGCAGAAGGAGAGTGACTGAACCTGCTGTGCCAATGTCGAACGCATACTCACCTGGAACAATCTCTCCAGGGAAAAAAGTGATCCCCTCTGATCCAATCCTAATCCCTTCCGCACGTGCTTTGGAAACGAGAATCAGGGCTTCGATGCTTTTTAAGTGCTGGGGTTGGAGTCCTGGATTTTTTCTGCCTGCTCGGATGCGGTTCAATCGGATGGGTTTCTTTAAAATAGCAGAACAGGCGAGTGCCGTTCTTAGAATCTGTCCTCCTCCCTCTCCATAGGAGCCATCGATTTCAATGATGGGTTCTGACTCGATCATCGTTCCTCTCACTGCAGATTATTCAAAAAGTTTTCTGATGTCAATAGATTCAAGGTTTCCAATTGAATCATTTTGTGTTAAGAAGGAATCGTTTCTCCATGTCGAGGTGAGGTGAATTGAATAAAGTAGTGGTCCTCGGTTCAGGAACTGGAATCCCTTCACTCAGAAGGGCATCCCCAAGCCTCCTTCTTTCCTCTGAAAACGTCCGGCTTATCATCGACAGCGGACCGGGTGCTTTGAGGAGAATGTTGAAGGTAGGCATAACTTATCGTGATATTGATCTTCTCCTATACACTCACCTCCATCCTGATCATACTGCAGATTTTGTCCCGATTCTCTTCGCCAGCAAATACGGAGATCATCCGCGAGAGAAAGAGTTGACCTGTCTTGGAGGACCAGGATTCCGCTTTTTTGTCGAGAAACTTCAAGATCTTTATGGCTCTTGGATTAGACCTCAGACATACCATCTCACCATAAAGGAAATTTCTTCCAACCCCTTTCTTTGGGGCCATATGAAAATTCTGTCAGCTCCCATGGCTCATCTGGCTGGAAGCGTTGGATATCGCTTTGAATGGCAAGATAAAAAATCTCTCGTCATCTCCGGCGACACAGATTACTGTGAAAGCATTGTAACCCTCGCCCAAGGAACAGACCTCCTCATCCTGGAGTGCTCGTTCCCCGATGAAAAAAAAGTTGAAGGACATCTGACCCCATCTCTTGCAGGAAGGATTGCTAAGGAGTCTCAATGTAAGAGACTCCTTCTCACGCACCTCTATCCGATCTGCGACCAATATGACATTCTGGGACAATGTCGAAAGACGTTTCAAGGAGACATCATCGTAGCAGAGGACCTGATGGAAATCGAACTATAATCCCCAACATTTGACAATCCCCTCGTTTTGGGATAATTTTTAGTAAAAGGAGATCACATTGAAACATCACCTTGTTTTTGCTCTGATCTTATGGGTTTTCGTTAGCTTGTGCATCTCTTGGGGAGGCCTGGCTCAAGGCCAGGAAAAACCTCCCATTTATATCATTGAAGTAGATGGAATCATCAATCCAGCAACCGCAAAATTTATTACGGAATCGATTGATCAGGCAACAGAGAAAGGAGCCCAGTGCCTTATCATCCAATTAGACACCCCAGGGGGATTGATGGAGTCGATGAGATCGATTGTCAAAAGGATTCTCACCGCTTCTATCCCTGTCATCGTTTATGTCTCTCCAAGTGGAGCAAGGGCAGCCTCGGCTGGCGTGTTTATTACGATGGCAGCCCATCTTGCGGTCATGGCGCCCGGAACCCATATTGGAGCTGCACATCCCGTTTCACTGGGTGAAGGAAAAGAGAGTAAAACGATGTCCGAGAAGATCGTCAACGACACAGTCTCCTATATTAAGACCATTGCTAAAACCAGGGGCAGAAATGTAGATTGGGGCGAAAAGGCCGTTCGAAAAAGTGTCTCCATCACAGAAGAGGAGGCCTTAAAATTGAATGTCATTGACATGGTGAGTCCTGACATTCCAGATCTATTAACCAGAATCGACGGAAAAGTAATCAAGTTTGATGGGATGACTCGCACCCTTCTCACCAAGGGAGTCCAGCCCCGGTCCTTGCAGATGAGTTGGCGGTATCGACTCCTGGATATCATCTCGAATCCCAGCATTGCCTACATCCTTCTAATGCTTGGAATTTACGGAATCTTTTTTGAACTCTCCAACCCTGGAGCCATTCTTCCAGGAGTCGTCGGTGGCATTTTCCTTATTTTAGCCTTTTATGCCCTTCAGATGTTACCCATCAGTTTTGCCGGTTTGGCGCTGATCCTTTTTGCGATCATCCTTTTTATTGCGGAGATCAAAGTGGTGAGCCATGGTCTTCTTTCTGTGGGCGGGGTCATCTCTCTCTTTTTAGGTTCCATGATGCTAATCGAAAGTCCAACAGATTATATGAGAATTTCACTAAGTGTCATCATCCCTGCAGTTCTGGTGAGCGCCGCATTCTTCGTCTTTGCGGTGACCATGGCTATACGAGCCCGCCTTGCAAAGCCGACCACAGGCATAGAGGGTCTAATAGGAGAGATTGGTATAGCCGTCACCCCAATTGCACCAGAAGGGAAAGCCTCCATTCATGGGGAGTTTTGGAATGTTTTCAGCGACCAGCCGATTGAAAGGGGGGATAAAGTTCAAGTCGTGGAAGTCGTCAATCTAAGATTAAAAGTCAAAAAAATTGAATAAGGAGGAATGCAATGAGTCCTTTCGGAGGGTTATCATCGGGATTGTTTTTTCTAATCGTTTTCTTATTCATTTTAGCCGCCTCAGCCATTAAGATTCTCAGAGAGTATGAGAGGGGAGTGGTCTTCCGTCTTGGACGCCTCATCGGGGCAAAAGGTCCTGGTTTGATCTTCATCATACCGGGTATCGATAAATTGATCCGGATTAGCCTCAGGACCGTAACATTGGATATTCCTCCTCAAGACGTCATCACTCGGGACAACGTCTCCATCAAAGTGAATGCAGTGGTTTATTTTCGAGTCATGGATCCCAATAAGGCAGTGGTAGAAGTCGAAAATTATCTCTATGCCACGTCCCAGTTAGCCCAGACCACCCTCCGAAGTGTCGTCGGACAGGCAGAGCTTGATGAGCTGCTCTCCCAGAGGGAGAAGATCAATATGCACATTCAGGATATTCTGGATAAGGATACCGAACCCTGGGGGATTAAAGTCTCAAAAGTCGAGACAAAACAGGTCGATTTGCCAGAAGAAATGCGTAGAGCAATTGCCAGACAGGCAGAAGCAGAAAGGGAAAGAAGGGCAAAAGTGATTCACGCGGATGGCGAATTTCAAGCAGCAGAAAAATTAGCCCAGGCTGCCAGCGTGATCGGTGCCAATCCTGCTGCCCTCCAATTAAGATTTCTTCAGACGTTGACGGAGGTGGCAACAGAGAAGAATTCCACAACGATCTTCCCTGTCCCGATCGATCTTCTTAAACCCTTTATGGAGAAGAAATAATAAGGAAAGGTTAGAGGTTTAAGGTCAAGAGCAAATCATTCAAGCATGCCAAAGGCCTTAAACCTCAATCTTTATGCCCTCCTCTCCAAATCCAATCCACACGACTCCAGATCCCTTCAAGAATCCGAACGTCTCTCTCCTCCAAATGGCTTCTTCCAAAGAGCCGTCTTAGCGTTCTCATCATTCTCTTCGGATTTTTTGACTCTAAAAATCCGATGTGGAGTAAGGTTTGTTCCATATGGGAAAACAGATGCTCCAGCTGTTCAGAAGAAGCCAATCGAATGGAGGGAAGAATCGATTGGGCGGAGGTCTGGAAAAGTTCATAGCAGAAAATCATCACAGCCTGTGCCAGATTGAGGGAAGGAAAGGAGTCAGATGAAGGAATCCTTCCATAAAGATGGCAGAGTGACAGTTCTTCATTGGTGAGTCCTTCTTTTTCTGACCCAAAAACCAGTCCAACGGAATTTTTTTGAGAGAGAGAGACTATCTTAGCCGTCAATTCCCTTGGAGTGAAAAGAGGCATTCTTTCCCTGCCTCCCCGTGAGGTGGTTCCTACGACACATCCCATGTCAGAGATGGCTTCCTCCAGTTCCACGAATTCCTCGGCCCTTTCAAGAATATCTTCAGCCCCGGAGGCCAATTTATATGCATTCATATGGAAAGGGGAACACCCATTGACGATCATCAATCGATGAAGGCCCATATTTTTCATTGCCCGTGCCACCGACCCGATATTCTCAGGGAATCTGGGCCTCACCAAAATAATAGAGACAGATTCCAGGATTTTGTTCATCGTTCGTCGTTTAATGGTTAAAGTGGTTGCACCAATAACATACGAAATACCTTGACTATCCCTCTTTTTTATCTTATTTTCAAGACCATCTTTGTGCAAAAAGCTGAAAGGTGATGGACAATGAAAGTTCCTTTTTTTGACCTTAAACCCCAATCTCTCTCCCTAAAAGAGGAGATTTGGTCTGCCTTCGAGGAGGTTTTTGAAACCCAGCAATTTATCCTTGGACCACAAGTGCAAGTTCTGGAGAAGATGATTGCCCAGTATTGTTCTACCCCATTTGCTATCGGTGTTGCTTCGGGTTCAGACGCTCTCCTCCTATCACTGATGGCCTTGGGAATCGGACCTGGCGATGAGGTGATTCTCCCTCCCTTTACATTCTTTGCCACTGCAGGCTCGGTCTCACGTATTGGAGCCTTTCCAGCCTTTGTGGATATCGATCCTCTCACCTACAACATCGATCCTGCAAAGATTGAGGAGAAGATTACAAAAAGAACAAAAGCCATTATACCTGTGCACCTTTTCGGCCAGTGTGCCGATATGGATCCCATTCTTGAAATAGCCATGAGGCGAAATCTCTTCGTGATCGAGGATGCGGCTCAGGCTTTGGGGGCGGAGTACAAACCTTCGGTAGAGTCAAAAGGTCGAAGAGCAGGCCAGATGGGCGATTTGGGGTGTTTCTCCTTTTATCCAACAAAAAATTTGGGGGCTTTCGGGGATGCTGGTATGGTTGTGGCGAACGACCCTATCCTTGCGGAAAAGGTTCGGCTCCTGAGGGTTCATGGAAGTCAACCCAAGTACTATCATAAGTGGATTGGAATCAACAGCCGTCTCGATACAATCCAGGCGGCTATCCTGCTGGTTAAATTTAAACATCTTGAGGAGTGGACCCGGGCAAGGCAAACCCTTGCTAAAAGATATGAAGAACTTTTTCGTGAGCTTTGCTCTTTTGTTGAGGAGATCAGACTTCCATCAATCCAGTACTACAATCGCCACATCTTCAATCAATATGTGATCCGGGTTCCCAAAAGAGATCTCTTAAGGAATTTTTTGACCCAAGTAGGAATTGGGACGGATATTTACTATCCCCTTCCCCTTCATCTCCAGGAATGTTTTTCATCTTTAAATTACCGGTCAAAAGATTTCCCGGTCTCTGAAAAGGCTGCCCAGGAAACCTTGGCTCTGCCCATCTTCCCTGAATTGACCGTCGCTCAACAGGAGAAAGTGGTTAATCAAATCAGAGCCTTTTATCGAAAGTGAAGCTAAAGTTTTTGCAAAAAAATCGGGTCTCGTCATGGGCGCAAATCATATCTTAGATGATCTTCTAAAAAGAATTCATGAAAAAGAAGCAAAAATAGGAGTGATTGGCCTGGGCTATGTGGGGCTCCCCCTGGTGTTGCGGTTCTGTGAAGTAGGCTATTCGGTTTTGGGCTTTGATGTTGATCCCAAAAAGGTCGCCATGCTTCGAAAAGGTAAAAGTTATATCAAATCAATCTCAGGTTTTCTCATCGCGAGACACCTTCGAAGGGGAACGTTTGATGTAACGGACCGGTTCTCTCGACTGAGCGAACCTGATTGTATTTTGATCTGTGTTCCAACCCCCTTAACGGAAAAGAAAGAGCCCGATCTTCAATATATTGAAAAAACAACCCATTCGATTCGGACGTATCTGAGGAAAGGGCAGCTTATTGTCCTTGAAAGCACAACCTATCCTGGTACCACAGAAGAATTGATCCTGCCCGCACTCGAGTCAACTGGCTTAAGAATTGGAAAGGATTACTTTCTCGGCTATTCACCCGAGAGGGAAGACCCTGGAAATAAAGGTTATACCACCTCCCAGATTCCAAAGGTGGTTTCTGGAGTGACTGCTTCTTGTAAAAAAGCGACCACTGCACTTTATCGCCAGGCCATTCAAAAGGTTGTTCCTGTCTCTTCCACGCGTGTGGCAGAGCTGACCAAACTCCTTGAAAATATTTACAGGAGCGTCAACATCGCCCTGGTCAATGAATTGAAAATGCTTGCCGATCGGATGGGAATCGATATCTGGGAAGTGATTGAAGCGGCGAGTACCAAACCTTTTGGGTTCACCCCCTTCTATCCAGGACCAGGAATGGGCGGCCACTGCATCCCGATTGATCCCTATTACCTCTCGTGGAAGGCACAGGAGTATGATTTTGCCACGAGGTTCATTCTCCTGGCAGGAGAGATTAATGTTCATATCCCTTACTACGTGGTCAATAAGATTCAGGATGCACTCAACAACCGTGGTAAGAGTTTAAGAGGCTCAAAGATTCTTATTTTAGGTGTGGCTTACAAAAAGGATGTTGACGATGCCAGGGAATCCCCTGCCCTCGCTATCATGAATCTTCTCCAGAAAAAAGGGGCCATTCTTCTTTATCACGACCCCTATATTCCAGTACTCCCTCCTTTCCGGAGGTATTCCTTCAAGCTCAAATCGAGCCCTTTGACCCGATCCCTTCTCCGTCGTATTGATGCGGCGGTTGTCGTAACCGATCATAGCTCGATCGATTACGAACGGATCGTTTCAAACGTCCCCCTCATCATTGACACCCGAAATGTGACCAAACATTTGAAGCAATGGAAAAAGAAGATCGTCAAAGCCTGATCAAATCCCTCTATGGTATTGGTTTCCATAGAGAACCTTTCTGGTGACCCAATCTTCTCTTGGCTATTTTAATCACGGTGTCTTCCTTTCCCCTTTCCCTTAAACGTTGGGTGGTCATCTCCGTGCCAGTCCCTGCCGCCACGTCTTTCCCAATATTTTTCTTTTTCCCATGTCTTCCAATTCTTGACAACGTGGCCATGAGGAATGCGCTTATGTTGGAGGGTCATACGGCGGAAATCAGGAGGTAACCGCAACACAGGATGAGGAACTTTCTCAGGGACAATGTAAATCCAAGGCCCTTTATAGCTCTTTGCCTTGTACCAGCGGCCTTCATAGGGACGATACCAGTACCCTTGATAGAAAAAAATATCCACCTCTACCTCTGGAGGAAAGTAGACATAGGTCCTGGGGACAACCACCATAGGGGGTGGAGCGGGAATGAGGAGAGGTGGAGGTGGAGGGACATTGACTCCAACCTGAATGTTGACTCCAGCACAGACCACGGTTGAAAAACATACCGCTTGGACAATAAACCACATCAAAAAGATTACCCACCGGTGGTGTTTTATTGTAAAATTCTCCTTCTTCACCCATTAGGGATGTTTTGGAAAGGTCTTTAGAAAGTGTTCAAACCCTTCTTCTTTCTTCTTGCATTTGAAGAGAGCCTCAATTTCGAGAAGGTCGAATCCCGAATAGTTTTTGGGATCAAGGACAATTCCAAATCGTTGATGAATTCGATCAGCCACGTATTGTCTCAAGGCTAAATCATAGCTTTGATAGGAAGGGTCCTGAAGCGTTGTAAAAGATTCCCCTGCATACTTCAACAATTGAGACTTCAGATTCCCTGGACTAGCCAGAGCCGTGAAAGGCTCGATACCAAGGAAGAAAATCATCAGAATCAAAAACCAACTCGTCCTTATTTTGTTACCCATGTTTCTCCCCTCCTTCTATGACAATTTAAGGCTTCTGGGATCATGAAATTCCAAGAATGAACAGAAATGACAAAATTGCAACTTCCTAAATGGGGTTGCGAAGTTTCAATGCCATCACGAAATATAAAACTAATTCTGCATAATCAAAACAAATTCTATATTAAAGTATCTTCAATGGTCTTTCAATATTTATTGTGAAATAAAGCAGCAATTTCAATGCCAATACTCTATATCATTGGGTTTTAATTTATTAAAAAAATTTGTTCTCCAATAATGATAAAGATAGAGCTGAGCATAGCCAGCATAAGGACCAAAGTGGTCCTGAACAAAATGTTCTAACCTTTTTTCTCCAATTTTTTCCCCATGGAAATAAACCCTCTCTACCCCTTTTCTGATCCATGTGTCAATCGGAAAAGCCTCTAAGAAATCAAGAGAATAGAGAAGCACACAATCTGCGATTTTCTTTCCAACACCGGCAAGTTCCATCAACCTCTTCTTTGCCTCCACATAAGAAAGCCCCTTCAATGCTAAGAGCTTTTCTCGATTGATGCACTGGCTTGTTCTGGCCAGATAATCTATGCGAAAGCCGGCTTTTAACTCCTCTATTGGGTTGGAGATATGGATACAGTGATGTTCCGGAAAACTGTACCCCATATACGTTCCCCAGGTTACCTTCTTCCCGAATAATCTGCAGAAGGTTTCAATCAGACACCGAATATGGGGAATGGCTTTTGCTGAAGAGAAAAGAAACGAGAGCAGACATTCCCAGGGGTCCTGGCGGATCAATCTCAATCCCCGACTGTGCTGGATAGCCTGATGAATCACTAAATCGCGGTCCACATCTTTAAGGATGGCTTCCAGGTCTTCTTCAAGTCTAAAAAAATGGCGGAGAAAACCCTCCTCTACACCCTCATAAAATAGAAAACCTCCTTTTTGATGAAGAGAAAAGATCCTTCCGGATGCTTGGACAATATAGAAGTCGTTGACTTTAGTAAATCTGAAAAACTGTCCGCATTCCAGGGTTTTTTCAAGGGAGAAAGGTTCAATCTTTATCTTTGATATCACGGTTTCTTCTCTTTTGGCGGCCGTATAACTGCCAGAGCATAAGCATCAAGAGTGAAATATGTCTTTGCAACACGATGGACATCCTCGCGGGTTACCCTCTGGATTTCACCCGGATATCTCTGTAGGTGATCAAAACCCAACCCTAAGAGCTCGTCAAAAGACATCTGGTTTGCATAAGCTCCATTGGTCTGAAGACCAATTTCAAAGTTTCCAATCAAATACCGTTTCGCCCTCTCGACTTCTTCTTCCGTTAGACCTTCTTCCCTGACTTTCTTCAACTCTTCAAGTACTCCAGCAATAGCCGCTTCAACCTTATCTGGATGGGTCCCCATGTAAACCCCGAGGTATCCCGGATCAAGATTGACATTACTAACAAAGGAGAGGGCATAGGCCAAACTTTTTTTATCTCTCAGTTCATAAAAGAGTCGTCCCCCCATTCCGGATAGGGCAGCATCGAGGACATCGAGAGCATACCGGTCTTTGTCGAGAACCGAGCCTCCAGGAAATCCGAGGACAAAGTGTGCCTGTTCTTTTTCCTTGTAGACCTCTAAGGTCCTGGTCTTTTCTAAGGGGGGGTCTTTGGGTATGTTAGGAGGGATGAAACCGGTCTTCTTCATCTTCCCAAATTCCTTCTCAACGGCAGAGACAGCTTGATGGAGATCAACATCTCCCACGATCGTCAAGACCATATTCTCAGGCACGGCTATACGGTAATAGTATTCCTTTAAATCCTCAGGGGTTAGTCTCTGTATCGAATCGATCGTCCCGATTCTATTCATCCGGTAGGGATGTTTTTCATAGAGGACCTTTCTGAAGAGGTTGAAAGCCATTCGGTCCAGATCATCCTCCTGCTGGCGGATTGAGGCAAGAATGGTCCGCCGCCTCTTTTCCATTTCATCCGCATCAAACGCAGGATATTTGATCACCTCTCCAAGCAGGGAAATCGCTTCGTCTAAGTGTTGGCTAAGAAAAGTGAAGTTGAGCCCAAAACTGTTGTAACCGGAAAAGCCATTCAGGGACCCTGCCATCCTCTCCACTTTCTTGGCGATTTCGAAACTGCCCTGTTTTTCTGTCCCCTTTGTGATCATGACGGCTATAAAATGGTTGATGCCGTTCTTGGATTCCTCTTCAAAACGAACCCCTCCTAAATAGGAGACCTGGATTGATACAATGGGGTGGGTTCTGTTTTCTTTGACAATAAGACGAATTCCATTATCCAGAATCTTCTTTGTGGCCTGCCGAACTTTTATCTTCTCGTGAGAGATGAGCTGAGGGATTCTTTTTTCAAAGATCGGATTGAGGTTGACGCTCTTGAGAAGGTCTGTTTTTTCGTCTGGCCCCAAGAGACTAATATTCCATCGGAAAGGCTTAAAATATTTTTCACTGATTTGCTGGATATCTTTACTCTGAAGAAGGCTTATCCTCTTGATATACTCTTTCTCAAATTGGACATCTCCTGCCGTTGTCTCATAATATCCGAGTTTCCTCGCCTGTCCCTGAACAGTCTGCCGGTCATAAATAAGACTGCTTTCGACATTCACTCTGACTCGATGAAGTTCTTCAGTAGTGACCCCTTCCTGGATTAAGCGGTCAACCTCAATTAAAATCTCATCAATGGCTTTAGCCAGGTTCTCTGCAGGAAGGGTAGCGCCGATGATAAAAAGTCCAGGATCTTTTGGCGTATAAGAAGAGGCTGAGATGGAATGGACCAACCCCTTTTCCAGTTTGATCTTCTGAACTAAGCGGGATGTTTCCCCTCCTCCAAGGATTTGCTCCAAAACGTCAAGGGCTGGGGTATCTTCATGAGTCATCGAGGTGATGGGAACAGCCATCTGGAGATAGGTCTCTTTAAACTTCCCAAAAGTGAAACTCGATCGGAACTCTTTCTGTTCCGGCTCCCTTGGCCGTTCAGGGAGGATTTCGGAGGATCGCTTAAAATCTTTAAATAATCCTTTGATCTTTCGCTCCATCTCCTGAGGGTCAAAATCACCCGCGCCAACGAAAACGACCCGGTCCGGTGTATACCATCGCTTGAAATAAGCAAGCATCTGCTCCCTCGTGATGGAACGAATGGTTTTCTCATAGCCGATAATAGGCCTTCCGTAGGGATGATGCTTGAAGGCAGTCGCCATCGTCTGTCGAAAGAGCCTCCGTGACGGGTCGTCCTCTCCCATCCGGATCTCTTCAAGAATGACTTCTCTCTCCTTTTCAAGCTCTACAGGGTCAAAGACAGAGCGTTGAATGGCATCTGACAGAATGTCAAGGGCAATGTCCGCATAACGGCTGGCAATGGTGATATGATATACAGTATGATCATAAGAAGTATAGGCATTGATTGAACCGCCGAGGGATTCGATCTCTCTGGCCATCTCACCCACCTTTCTTCGATCAGTTCCTTTGAAGATCATATGTTCGATGAAATGACACATCCCGGCTTCATCCTCTTTCTCATCTGCACTTCCTGTTTTCACCCATATCTGGAGCGCTACGACCGGAACGTTTCGATTCTCCTGAAGGATCACCTTCAGACCGTTCTCCAGGGTGAATTGATGGAGCTGTTCTCCAAAGGAAGCCCCAGGGATAATCAGCAAAAAGATGAATAGAAAAAAGAAAATTTTTAACCGGAATCGATAAAGCTTCATAAAACGTTCCTCCTCTTAATCTCTAAAATTATAAAAGGCCAAGTCAAAAAAACAAAGGGGCGAAGAGTTTATCTCTTCGCCCCTTTCGGTCCTTAACCAACCCTTATTTTAAAGAGCTTTTTTACCCTCTCGAAAGGCGTTGAGGTTAAGCTGATGAACTTTCTGAGGGAGGTGTTCCAGCAGATTTTTTTCCCACACCTCATCCTGAATTTCGAAAAAGTTCGAAAAAGCACCCAAGGTAACGATGTTGGCAGCCCTGGCATCTCCACATCTGACTGCTATATCTAAGGCATTAATGACGTAAGCATTTCCATTAAAGAACTTCTTAAAGGTCGTCACGATATCTTCTGGGTATTTCATCTTCCCCAGATTGACCACCGGAGGATAGATCACCTGATCGTTCAACAGAACTTTCCCCCCTTTTTTGATCCAATTAATATATCGCAATCCTTCGAGGAGCTCGAAGGAGATCAGGAAATCCACATCGCCATACTTAATCAAGGGTGAATACACCTTCTTTCCGAACCGGAAGTGGGTCGTCACATCCCCCCCTCTTTGGGCCATTCCATGAACCTCGCTCTTCTTCACATCGTATCCGATCTCATGGAAGACCGAACAGAGGATATCACTGGCTAAGATCGTGCCCTGGCCTCCAACTCCTGATAATAAAACATTGGTCACTCTTTCTTCCATTTTACCCTCCTATGCGATTGGTGGAACGATAGCCTCAAACTTACAAATCTGGTGGCACACCCCACAGCCCGGACACTGTAACCGGTTAATCTGAACAACTCCTTTTCGTTTATGGCCATCCTTCGTCATGGCCTGATCCTCTGACACTTCCTTCCAGCTAATAGCGGGACATCCAATATCCAGACACATCATACATCCTCTACATTTATCCGTATCGATCGTATAATAGGGATGTTCAAATTTTCTCTTCTCTCTCCGATGAAGCATACAGGGGCCATTGGTCGTTATGATGACAGAAGGTTCATTTCTTTCAATCTCCTCCTTGATCATCTCGGTGGTCTCCTTAATCTGATAGGGATCGACTTTTCTTACATGTTTCACCCCTAAAGCTCGAACCAAAGTTTCCAAATCGACCTGATGGGTCGGTTCTCCAGTAATCGTATAACCTGTTGCGGGATGTTCCTGAAGTCCGGTCATTCCGGTGGTGCGATTGTCAAGGATGATCGTTGTGGCGTTTCCTTTATTGTAAACAATATCCATGAGCGGAGTAATCCCTCCGTGAAGGAAAGTGGAGTCACCAATGACCGAGCAGACTTTTCCCAAGCCTTCTTCCCCGAGGGCCTTCATCGCCCCAAAGGCTCCACCCACTCCTGCTCCCATACAAATTGTGGAGTGGACGGCATTGAGTGGAGGGCCTGCTGCAAGGGTATAACATCCAATATCTCCAAAAACGAAAACGCCTAACTTCTTTAAGGCATAGAAGAGGGGACGATGGGAACATCCTGAGCAAAGATTGGGTGGTCTTTTAGGTAATTCCTCTGTTGGGATTCTCTCTTGAGGGGGCTTGTAGCGTTTACCTTTAAGGGACTTCTCAATAATTTCAGGATTGAACTCATAGAGGCTTGGAAGAACATCCTTTCCATGGAAGATTTTAAACCCCATGGCTTTGATCTCGGTCTCAAGGAAAGGATCAAGTTCTTCCACAATGATCACCTTTTTAACCTGTTTAAAGAATTCGGAAATAAGTTTTTTGGGCAAAGGCCAGACCATTCCAAGTTTCAGGTAGGAATATTCGGGGAAAACTTCCTTCGTGTAATTGTAGCAGACTCCACTGGTGATGACACCGATTTTGGGGTCTTGGATCTCCATCACATTGTACTTGAATTGATCTGCAAAATCCTCTAATTTCTTCATTCTCTCTTCAACGACGACTCTTCTCATGCGGACATAGATAGGAACCATCGTATATTTTGGAGCCTCCTTTCGATCGAGGCCAATGGGTATGACCGATTCTCTTCTTTCATCAAGTGTCACTGGAGAGAAAGAATGAGAGACCCGGGTCTCGGTTCTCAATAGAACAGGCGTATCAAACTGTTCACTCAGATCGAAGGCAATTTTTGTAAATTCTTTGCATTCCTGGGAATCGGAAGGCTCCAACATTGGGACTTTACCGAATCTTGCCCAGTGGCGACTGTCCTGTTCATTTTGTGAACTATGAGAATAAGGATCATCTGCTACAACGATAACGAGTCCTCCTTTAACTCCTGTATAGGAAAGGGTCATGAAGGGGTCTGAAGCAACATTTAAACCCACATGCTTCATGCAGGCCATGGCCCTTGCACCAGCAAAGGAAGCTCCACTTGCAACCTCAAGCGCTACTTTTTCATTTGGTGACCATTCAGATTGAATATCTTTTTGATACTGTGAGGAAATCGCAAACAGGATTTCACTGCTCGGAGTCCCTGGATAAGCACATGCAACCTTAAGTCCTGCTTCCCACGCCCCTCTCGCAATCGCATAATTCCCCTGTAAAATTTTTTCCATATTTGCCTCCTGAATTTAACTAGTTATCACCTAAGGAGTTTGTAACTTTTATCACAAATTTACCTAAATAATTTTAAATGTCAAGTGAAATATTTAACTTGAAATTTTCTCTTTTATTTTTAACAAATTATACGAAAGTCTTCAATGTATTTTAAATTATTTTTCTAAGAGTGATATCTTTCTGAGTGCCAAATTCACAGAAAAGGATTTTGAATTATCCTTAAGAAACGTTTTGTAATGCTGGAGAGCCTCCTCTTTTTTTCCCAATTTCTCATAACATCTTGCGAGGTTGAGATGGACACCAGCCCATTCATAGGGAGGGCTCATCTTTGTAATCTCCTGAAAGGATTTTAAGGCCCTTTCATAATCTTTCATCCCTTCGAAGGCATATCCAAGTCCTTCAAAGGCAAGAAGCTGATAAAGCCTCTCTTTGCCTGCTTTTGCTAAAAAGGCTTCATAAGCTTTGATGGCCTCATCAAATTCACTCATCCGAAGATGAACTCCCCCTTTGTATATCAGAGAAAGATGGGCTGACTTCGTTCGTGGATAGCTTTTTATCACCTCTTCGAATCCCTCCAGGATCTTTTTAAACTCAACGGGGGTTGCCTCTTGATACGGCGAACTTATTCTTTGATAGGACTCAAGAACGGCAAGAAACTTCTGATTCGATTCATCCTCTTTCTTCTGGTCCCAGGCCCGAAAAAGATAAAAGCCCACCAGGATGACCAGTACGAAAATCAACCCACCTGCAATCTGTTTTAGGTGCTGGCTAATAAAAAGGTAAGATTGCTCAGTGAAACTAATAAATTCATCTGGCTGCTTTAACTTTTTCTTTATAATTTTCTTTTTTACTTTCATTCGATTACCTCTCAAAATTAAAACATCATCAAACCTTAAGGTCATTATAATTGAAAGGTCTCGAAAAGACCAATGTTAATGAGTCAAAACCGGTGTGCCTAGGACACCCATTCTCCTCCCCCCTTCAGAGGTCTTTTCCCCCTCTCAGGACCCGTTTGTCGCCTAACCTTAGAGTCAATTTAATCTGATCGAAATATTCGATCAAAGGGATGACATACTTTCGCGAAGCACCGGTCATCTCCTTAAACTGAGGAGTCGTAATCTCCTGATGGGTTTTTAAGAATTCAACCAAGGTCTTTTTTAATTGTTCAAAGGGATGATGGTGAAGATAGATTCCACTTTTTATTTTAACGAAGATCCCCTCATGAACAAGATGTTCAAAGATGGCCTGCAACGTCTCTTCCTTTTCAGACCAGGTTTCAGAAAGCTCCTTCGGAGAAGGAGGTTGGAGGTCTCCCTTTAAAACAGCTTCTTCAACCCTCTTGACCAGACCTTTTTCATCAATGGAAGAAACTTTGTGATCCGGTAATCTCAATTTATCTTTATCCAGTACGACCTTTCCCGATTGAATCAGGTCTTGAATGAGGATCTGAAATAGTTTGATCTCCACCTCCGACGGCAATTTTGTTCTTAATTCCTCTTTAGTCATCCCAGACCGTATCGGAAAGCGCTCATGGAACTCCTTTAACTGGGAAAAAATGATTTCTTTTAAACCTTGATAATTAGAAGAATGAATCACTTTCAGTCTTTCAGAATCGAACAGGATGCTCTCTCCCTTCTCAACCATTCTATTGAGAAGCCTTCTTGCTTCTGGGGGAGCAAGGGCTACACGGTTCAATAGGTCATCCAGCCCCGCACCTCCAAACCCCGAATGAAGGATATGATGACGAAGAGCTTCTTCGCTGTCTCCATCCTTAAGAAGAGTCAAATCGGATATGATCTTCTCTGAAAAACGTTTATGTTTTTGGGGATGGGGATCAAGAATCACCCCTCCTCCACAGGTCTGAAGGAAGGAAGACCCTCGGATCACAAATCGATCCTGAGGCAGAGCAACAATAGGGCGATCCAGACGTAACTGAACAAATCCAGCCTCGCCTGGTAAAAGTGTTTCTCGATCAAGAAGATAAATTGAAGCTGTAGCCAGTTGTGTATCAATATGAAACCTTAGGATGGTCCGGTTTTTAATCGGTCTTGAAGCAGTGGGCAGGTATTCTAAATAAGCGTCAATCAATTGGGTGGGAGTGAGGGTTTGGGGCCGTGCGAGGACCTCTCCTCGATTAATGTCGTGGACCTCAACCCCTTGAAGATTGATGGCTGCTCGTTGTCCGGCTTCTGCTCTTTCAACAGGTTGGTTGTGAACTTGTATATTCCGAATTTTAACCTCTTTTCCAGAAGGGAGGAGGACGAGAGTTTCTCCCAGATCAATATTTCCGGAAGCAACCGTTCCTGTCACAATGGTGCCAAATCCCTTCATCGTAAATACCCGATCAATGGGTAATCGAAAAAGACCTTCTGGAGACCTCGCTTCAACCTTCTGAGCAAGATGATCAAGAGTCAAAATCAACTCCGATAGTCCCTGTCCCGTTGTTGAGGACACCTTTAAGATAGGCGAATCTTTCAAAAACGTCTCTTTAACGGAATCAATGACCTCCTCCTGGACCAGATCTAATAACTCTTGATCCACCAGGTCAATTTTCGTAAGGACGATCAACCCTTTTTTAACTTTAAGAAGAGTACAAATGTCGAGATGCTCTCTGGTCTGAGGCATGACCCCTTCATCGGCTGCAATCACAAGTGCAACCAGGTCAATCCCCCAAGCCCCAGCGACCATATGTTTAACAAACCTTTCGTGACCAGGAACATCTACGATTCCCATTCGGATACCACTGGGCAGGTCTAAAAATGTAAATCCTAATTCAATGGTGATTCCTCTCTCTTTCTCTTCCTTCAAACGATCTGTATCCACACCGGTAAGAGCTTTCACGAGTGAGGTTTTTCCATGATCGATATGTCCTGCTGTGCCAAGAATTACATGCTTCATTGATATTTCCCCCACTCACCCTTCTAAAATTAAAGATAACAAAAATCACTCATTCCTTTCAACATGGCTCTAAGCCTCATCCTTTGCTCATTTAGAAGCTTAATCAAAAAGATCCTTCGATTTTTTAGGCTCTTCCGATATGGGGTCTCTTCCCTCATCGGTCTTTTCAAGATTTGCTCTGCTTTTAAACCGCGATTCATTTAAGATCAAGACTTAGAAGGTTATCTTCCTCTAAGAATCAAGAAAATCAAGACCCAGAAGGAGGTGACCAGCGAGTGTTAATATCTTGTGGAAAAAACGGATTCGCCTATCAAAAGTTAATCATTTGCTGCCTGAAATGATAGTCTGAAAAATATTTTTATTTATTATTTA
The DNA here is from genome assembly GCA_938002255.1 of uncultured bacterium. GTDB lineage: Bacteria > Desulfobacterota > BSN033 > BSN033 > UBA1163 > RBG-16-49-23. The sequence goes on along the minus strand of CALLAL010000049.1, from coordinate 5,987 downwards.
GTTATTTCAATGGGTTATGATATAACAACTTTTGAATAAACTCCATAGCATTCAAGGCCGCATCGACCAATCAACCATCTAGTAATGTTTAAAAAATGTTTAAATATGGCTTTAAAGCTTTCCTCCGCCATTGCTACCCCTTTTTACTTCAAATTAAAAAGGGGAGTTTGATCTCCCCCTTTTAATCACCATCCAATCTCCCGCAAAGATTATTTTACTGCGTTTTTCAGAAGGTTTCCCGCTTTAAATTTTGCCACTTTGGCGGCAGGGATTTTAATCTCTTTTCCTGTCTGGGGATTTCGTCCTATCCTTGCCTTTCTCTTTGTTACAGTAAAAGTCCCAAACCCAGGAAGAGCCACTCTCTCTCCTTTTTTAAGCGCTTTGGTTACCGACGCCGTGAAAGCGTTCAAGGCTTTTTCAGCCGATGTCTTGGAGATTTTGGCTTCTTTCCCAATTGAAGCAACCAGTTCCGCTTTTGTCATCTAAATCACCTCCTCCTTTCCTATGAATTCTTTGGCCTATTTCTCTAAAATTGACGTCCATCATAAATCACGGATATTTTAAAAGTCAAGTAATTTATTTTAATTGGTCATTTGGAATTATAAAAGTGGACCCTGATTCTTCTATAGGAGACCTAATCTAAAACACATAAGAAGGTTTTAGGTTATGTCTCAATGACACAAAAGGGATCAATTTAGCTTTTTGAAAAGATGGTTACATGTGCCAATTGACCAAAAGAATGATCATAAAATCGCCCTTAATCCCCCTTGCCAAAGAGGGAAAACCCTATCGCCTCCCTTGAGCAAAGAGAGATTGAGAGGGATTTTATAAGGTTTTTCAAACAGCTAACGTGTTACATTGATTTTAATTTGGAATAGGCAAATTGCCGCCTTTGGGGGAAAATGAGGGAGGTATTTTTAAGTTCTTTACTCTATGGCTAAGGGTTCTCCGGCAAGCGTTCTCGTAGATGGTCGGGATCGAAGTCCAGTAGGGAAAAAATCTTTTGTTCGATCTTGAAGGTTTCCTCCTTCAAACCATCTAACGACTCAAGGGCGCGAGGGCTATGGCCGTACCGCTCCTTTAAATCCTGAAACCTCTCTTCGAGGGAAACGATACGGTCATGTTTTACCCGTTTATCTGCATAATTGACCACTTCTTCTTCTGAGATTCGGAAAGGATCTATCACCTTGGATAAACGAATGTGTTCGGCCACCACCTTTCCTATCCTCTCATATCCCATCTCTTTTAATAGTTTTGATCCGGTGAAGGCATGATCTTCTTTCGTTCTGAGGCATTCTGTTTTGGTAAGATCGTGAAGGAGGGCAGCTGCTTCAACCAGAGAGAGGTCGAGATTCTGTCCCCTTCTATTTAATTCTGTCGAGAGAAAGAGAGCTACTCTGGCCACTTCAAGGCTATGATCCATAATATTTCCAAGCATTCCACATTGAGTCATCAATTTTAAACAATCTTCTTTCGTTGGAATCATCTCAACGTCTCAGAAATACTTTTTCTTGAAGGGAATCTCTTTCCCCAGAGTGATTTGGAATTTTTAAGGGATGGCCGAAAGCAATCACGGCCATCAATTCCCATTCCTTTTGGGCGCCTAAGAGTTCTGCAACTTTCTCTTTATTTTTAAGGATTTCTCCAAGCCACACCCCACCTAACCCTAGGGCATGGATGGTGAGAAGCATGTTTTGGATGGAGGCCCCAACGGCTTGAACGTCTTTGGTACGATCATAGACCCGAGTGTGATCTAAAAAGACAGCGATGCAGACCGATGCCGAACGAATCACTTGCCCATAGTGGGTGAAGGTGGAGAGCGATGCCTTGAGCGTTTCATCTCTGAGAATGGCAAACTTCCATGGTTGGTTATTCTTTCCGGAAGGGGCCCATAAACCACTCTCAAGAATCTGGTCTACGAGGTCATCTGAAACCGGTTCTTTACTAAAATGTCGAACGGACCGACGGTTTTTTATGGCCGAAAAAACAGAGGATTTATTTTCCAGAAGCGGATTCATTTTTTCCTCCAGAAAGGGATAAAGCGGGTTGATGTTCTATCTGTTCTAATCTGAACCCGAGTTTATCCAGACGTCTTCTGGACTCCTCATATTTATTCATAGCGTTGTTAATATGTCTCCCAACCAATTGAAATTCAACCTGAAATGCCTCCAGCTCCTTATTTAAACCCGACAGGGAATCTAAGATCCGATGGGCATCCTTTTCAATCTTTAGGCCTCGCAGGCCAAGGACAATCACTTGGAGATAAGCATAAAACGAATTGGGGGAGACAGGAATAACCTTTTTCTTCAAGGCGTAATTTAAAATCCCTTTGTCCTCCCCAAAGGCTTCGTCTTTAGTGATGGTCTCATAATAGACATTTTCTGCAGGGATATAAAGAAGGGCAAAGTCATAGGTATTTTCATGAGGAAGGATATATTTACTCGCTATGTCATCGATATGTTTTTTTACATCCCTCTGGAAGGTTTTCTGAGCCACCTTCTTTTCCTCTTCGCTCTTACACTCAAGGATCCGTCTAAAGTTATCGAGAGGAAATTTCGAATCAACAGGAACCAATCTCTCTCCTAATCGAATAACGGCATCCACCCTTTCTCCACTCGAAAAGGGATACTGAAGCACAAAAAACTCAGGAGGAAGAATCTGGGAGAGCAATTCTCCTAAGAATTGTTCCCCTAATCCACCTCTTAATTTAGGGGGTTGAAGGATCTCCTGGAGGGTGGCAATGTCCTTTCCTATTTCAAAGATACGGCGGCTTGCTTCTGATAATTCTCCAATATTTTTCTGCACGTCCCCAATCACCCTTGCGGCATTGTCCAGCCTGCGATTGATTTCACCACTTGAATTCTGTAACTGCCGGTTGACCTGTTCGGTAATCCCTCTTAATTGGGCATTGATTGCATCCTGCTGCTGGGAGAGCTGAGAAATATTTCTGGCGAGCCCCTCATTCATCTGTTCTCTTAACTTCTCGATCTGTTGTTGAATTAAGGTCCAAACCACCTGAGAGGACTGATCTTTCTTTACCTCATCAGCCATCCTTTTCAACCTCAATTCGATGAGAAAGAAAAAAAAGGCTGTAAGAGCCACCACTAACAATAAAATGAGATAAATCGGTTCCATCAGGTCTCCCATTTGAATAGACAGATTAGGGGTGCTGGATGATGAGATGCCCTTCTACTCTGTTATCGAATAAATTCGTCACAGAGACCATCCAAATACTTTCTCCCTGGGGTTCAAACGTTGGAAAAGGATATTCCACCTTCAGCGGACTCTTTCCTGTGAAATAAGGCGGGTCTTTACTCCCTTCCGATTCACGAAACGATAACTGAAGAGGAGCGGTCGCCTTCTCCCAGCGGAGTTCCATCTTGATCGATTCAGACATGGCCTCTCTTCGGGAAGGAGGGCGAGGGATCAAAAACGAAAACTGTTCCCTCCCTTGCCCTCCAAGTTGAAATGGAAAGATGATAAACCTTCTTTCGAGCGCATTGTTTTCTAAAAAAATATCATCCTGACGAAGCTTGGGCATCAGGGAGACTCTGACCCTTGAACTCCCCTTTAACGGGATTCGATAAGGTGGAATCAGTACGTAAATAGTTTTAGAATGTGCCTTTAAGTCCTCGGAAACGTAATGCTCGAAATCGGATATCTTCCGATCGTTTAAATAGATTCGAACCCGGAAGGTTCCCCCTCTTCGAAGATCAACCTCCCCTTCATTGCAAAGAAGGATCATGAGTTCTAAATCCTCTGTTAAGGAAAAATCTTTGACGGCAATGTCCGGGCCCAAAGGAAAGCCTTCCAGAGACTTTTTAAACTGATTATTCTCTTGGTTCAACTCTATTCGCTCTCCAGGAGGATCGACCCGGATTTCTACTTCCCGTTGGCCGATAATTGAATAAGGAAGGGATAGATGGATGCTCTCCTGAGGCTGTAACTCCTTTTTGTTGGAGAGAGTCTCCCAGAGATAACGTCCTTCCAGCCGTCTATCCACAAAGAGGTTTAAAACAAGGCCATCCATTTGAAAGGGAACCTCACCAACATTCACGAGTGTGGCCACCAGTTGTCTTTTCTTTTTAAGATAGAGATCCGTTACAGCAAGGTCATAAAGGCCGATCCGCTCTTGGAGAGGCTCCGGAGGTAGGAGGGGCGTGGGCAAAGAGGGTTTCTCTTCTTTCGTTACTTTTCCCTCTTCTATTTTGGTCTTCTCCTCTTTTCTCTCCTCCTCCTCTCCTTTTTGATCCTCCCCCCCTTTTTCTGATCTCTCGTCAACCCTCTTTTCCGGTGGCAGGCCTGAGAGATATTCATCGACGAGATAGACAGGGGCTTCGTAAGTCAGAGAGGAAATAGGTTGAACCGTCTTCTGGGTTGAACATCCTATGAAGAAAACGAAACAGGCGAGAAAGAGAATCGCCCCCTTTGGCATGTGTTAGATTTTAGCCTCCCCGCTGAATAGAATATCTTATCCCTAAACCTTTTTCAAGCCGTGAACAACCCATCGATTAAGTTTGTAAATCATTTTATCCCTTATAGGGCATTTAACCTACCTTGACACCTAAGAACGAAACATTGTATCTCTTTTAAAGGGCAAGTTCATGCCTATGTCAGGGGAAGACATCATGAAACCTATTGACCGCCCCACATAGAAGGAGATGAATAATGGCAAGATGGATTGATCTCAGAAGCGATACAGTCACTCGACCTACTCCAGCGATGAGGAAAGCCATGTTAGAGGCTGAGGTAGGAGACGATGTTTTTGGAGAAGATCCTACCGTCAATTCCCTTCAGGAGAGAGTGGCTCAGATGCTTGGAAAAGAGGCTTCTCTGTTTGTTCCTTCCGGAACGATGGCAAATCAACTGGCAATTAAATCTCATACACAACCAGGCGACGAGGTCATCATTGAAACCACCTCCCACCCCTATAATTTTGAGGGAGGGGGTGGAGCAGCACTGTCCGGAATTCAATTTCATTGCCTCAAGGGGCATCGAGGCATCCTCGATGCTTCTCAGATTGTAGAAGCCATACGTCCAGAGGACCATCACTTTCCTGTTACCAGACTCATCTGTCTTGAAAACACTCACAATCGGGGAGGAGGAGCCATCTATCCAATTGAGAAGATGAGAGAAATCTATCAAGTAGCCAAATCGAAAGGTCTTTTTGTTCATCTCGATGGTGCTAGGCTCTGGAATGCCTCAGTAGCCACAGGAATCTCCCCTCAGGAATACAGCCAATGGGCAGATTCTGTTTCCGTCTGCCTTTCAAAGGGTCTGGGAGCCCCTATTGGGTCCCTTGTGGCGGGTTCCGAATCTTTTATCGATCGGGTTCACCGTTTCCGGAAGATGTTCGGAGGCGGTATGCGCCAGGTGGGAATGATTGCGGCAGCAGGTCTTTACGCCTTGGACCATCATCTCGAACGTCTCAAGCAGGATCATCAAAATGCAAAAAGGTTGGCAGTCGGTTTGAGAGAAATCAAAGGGGTCTCCCTCGATCCAAAACATGTAGAGACCAATATCGTTATCTTCGATGTAGCAGAGACTGGAAAGACCGCCCAGCAGGTTGCAGAAGCAATGAAACATCATGGCGTGCTCATTCATGCTATCGGAAAGACCCAGATCCGTCTCGTCACTCATTTGGATGTCACAGAAGAGGATATTGAAACCGCTTTGAAAGCTTTTGGAGAAGTAATCGGGAGACGATAAAGAAGACCAACTGATCCAAAAGATTGGACAGGGCGTGTCACTGGGGTTCTCATAGCCTCCCTCCAAATTCTGTAAGAGGATCGTTGATGCCTGAATTTATTGTGGCTTTGGTAACATGCGGTTCAGAAGAGGAAGCGGTCAACATTGCTAACGCCCTTGTGGAAGCCCGTTTAGCTGCCTGCGTGAACATCCTTTCGCCCATCCGATCCATCTACCGATGGGAGGGAAAGATCTGGGATGAAAAGGAGTGGGTATTGTTCATCAAGACCCAAAAACAG
>CALLAL010000048.1 GCA_938002255.1 uncultured bacterium | reverse complement strand
GATGTGCTCGCTCACTTCGTTCCCTCCGCCTCCCTCCGGTCGCCGAACCAATTCCCCTATACGGGGAAAGGGTTCTCATCCCTCAATCCAATCACCATCTCTAACATATTTCTGGCGGAGAGAGAGGGATTCGAACCCTCGGTCCCGATTTTAGTCGGAACACACGATTTCCAGTCGTGCCCCTTCGGCCTCTCGGGCATCTCTCCGTTCCATTTCTTTTATGTATGACCTGCCATCCAAACCCTCTGGAAAGTCTGGCCTATCAGACGAAGCATTAGCGTTCGAGGCCATTTCCGTTGAGAGTTTCGTCGGTTGAATAGGATGGCTTGCCAGCTGTAGCTTTTGCAAAGGCTGGCGGAGGGAGTAGGATTCGAACCCACGGGGCTTTCGCCCAGCGGTTTTCAAGACCGCCGCCTTAAACCACTCGGCCATCCCTCCGCCTATTTAAATTTTCTTTGATCCATCTCCCTCCAACCCCAGACATTAAACATTTTTTCTCTAGTGCATTTTAGAATAATCCAAGGTCTTCTCTCCGTAAAGAATTCTTCAGGGCCACCCTCCTTTTATCAATACTAAACACCCAGCCAGCCCTAAGCGCCCATAACCAATTTTCAAATTCCAATCGGTATAGGATATGGGGGAATTGGTCATTGGAATTTATAGGGTGTCTGGGATTTAGTTATTGTGTTTTATCTTCGCCTCTCACCTCTTAACGATTCTATCCACTCCATTCATATAAGGTCTTAAAGCTTCCGGAATCATCACACTGCCATCGGCCTGTTGATAATTTTCCAAGATTGCCACCAAAGTTCTCCCAACGGCCAATCCCGATCCATTGAGCGTATGAACATATTCCGTTTTCGACTTTCCGGAAAGCCGATACCGAATCTTCGCCCTCCTCGCCTGAAAATCCTCAAAGTTGCTACAGGACGAAATCTCTTTAAACGTATTTTGTCCAGGAAGCCAAACCTCAATATCATAAGTCTTCGATGCTGAAAACCCAAGATCTCCAGTGCAGAGATTGACCACCCGATAAGGAAGTTGAAGCCTTTTTAAAACCTCCTCTGCATTCGAGAGAAGTTTCTCCAATTCTTCGTAAGAACTCTCAGGCTTTGTAAATTTTACCAGTTCCACTTTATTAAACTGATGTTGTCGAATCAATCCCCGGGTATCCTTACCATAAGACCCCGCCTCTCTTCTGAAGCAGGGTGTATAAGCTGTATAATAAAGTGGCAGTTGCTTTTCCTCCAACACCTCATCCTGGTGAATATTCGTGACAGGCACTTCGGCCGTTGGAATCAGATAATAATCTACTCCTTCCACCTTGAACAGCTCCTCCTCAAATTTTGGAAGTTGGCCTGTTCCGGTCATCGTTGTTCGATTGACCATAAAGGGTGGAAGAACCTCTCGGTATCCATGCTCTCGAGTATGAAGATCCAACATAAAGTTGATTAATGCCCTCTCCAGTTTTGCCCCAAGATCCCAGTAGAGGGTAAATCGAGCTCCTGCAATCTTGGCACCTGCCTTGAAATCAAGGATTCCTAGGGCCTCGCCAATATCCCAATGGGGTTTGGGCTCAAAATTGAACTTAGGAATCTCTCCCCACCGTTTGACTTCCGCATTATCGGAAGAATCTTTTCCAACTGGAACGGAAGCGTGGGGAAGATTAGGGAGGGTTAGAAGGATCTCCTGAAGGGCTTTTTCTTTCTCCTCGATGATTCCATCCAGCTCCTTCAGTGCCTGAGAAACCTTTTTCATCTCTGAGAGAAGCTCTGTCGTATCCTCGCCTTCCCTCTTCTTCCTGCTTACCTCATCAGAAACCCTCTTTTGAGTTGCCCTCAGCCTCTCCCATTCTTGAAGCGTTTTTCTCCTTTCCCTATCAATGGCAACAAATTGATCCAGGCTGAAAATTTGCCCCCTTAAAGACAATCGGTGTTGAACCTCTTCTAAATGATCTCGAATGTATTTGGCTTCCAACATAAAATTTCCTTAAAGTTTGAAGAGTTGCCTATAAAATTTTTCTAAATATTAGCACCAAATCCTTTTTAAATCAAATAGGGTTGAATCCGTTCTCACGAAGTGGATGAAGAATCAGCAATACGTTGTATTGATAAGAGGATGGAAACGATAGCAGCTATGATAGGGTAAGTCTTATTTCAAAAATTTTGTGAGGTTCTTTACATGATGGGTAGTCTCTTTGATCTCTTTAACCTCTTTTAACCCCGGAATGTCCTCAACCTCTTGCTTGATTTCAGTGAAGAGGTTCTTGCTCTGGTCACCCTCCCCCTTTGAAGATGTCGTTTTTCTCTCTCCTTTTATTTTCCTGAGTTCCTTAATGGTCTTTCCAAGACCCTCCCCAATTTCAGGAAGTCTCTTAGCCCCAAAAAGGAGCAGGATAATGACCAATATGATTAAAATCTCAGGTAATCCTAAACCAAACATGCATTGCCCTCACAAAAAGAGAATTCGGATGCAATGAAAATTTGGAAGTATTTTATTCGATGTCGAACTCCTGGCAAATCAGCGATACTCCCATCGCCCTGGAACCCAAACCCAACCGCGTCCCCTTGGTTCCCAGTGTCCGGGGATCCAAATTGCATGAGGCTTGGGCCGTTTATGCCAGTGACCCGGAACCCAGACCCAATCCCCTCTTCGATATTCCCAATACCCCGGTCTCCAAACAGCGTCAGGATAAGGAGGATGACCATACACCTCTATTCTCGGCTCAGGAGGTCTGACATAAACCACGCGGGGGGGGCACCCCCAGAAAAAAAGAGACGTGCCAATGGTAATCAGTACAAGAAACAGAACGATCCATTTTTTATCCATAAAAACCTCCTGTCTCTTACTCATTAATTTATATGATATTAGACTTCGATGCAAGAAAAATATTCAAAGGAAAATAACCCATTTGTTATAGAAAAGTTGAATTGCCATTCTACTGTTGAAGAGGATGAACCTCTTGATTTTTTATCAGAGTTGAACTATGTTGAATGGGGGGGAGAGAAAGAATGTCAGCTGATCTTGAATGTCCTATCTGCGATGCCGATATCCCGTTGGAGAGCGATGCCAGTACGGGAGACCTTGTCCTCTGCTCTTATTGTAAAGTCACGTTCAAACTCCTCAAGAAAAAGGACAAATGGGTTTTAGTCGAGGAGTACGAGGTGTAGAGTGAGAGTCCTCTACACGTCTGACTTGCATGGGGAGGTTCATCTCTATCAACAACTTCTCAGACAGGCTCAATCTTCATCAGCTCAAATCATCGCTTTGGGCGGTGATCTCTTTCCTACCTTCTCTCCCATCAAGCGCTATGAGGACATTCTCCCCAATCAAAGGACCTTCATTGATCAGTTCCTTATCCCCTTCTTTAAAAATATGATTGAGAATACGGAGGTTAAATGTCTCTTTCTCATCCCTGGAAATTGGGACCTCGCTTATCCCTATCTCTTTAAAAACCCTTTTGAGTATTTGATCGATCTTGATCGAAACATCTATCGGCTGAACAATGGATATGAAATCATTGGATATCCTTTTGTCCCTCCAACCCCATTTCGTTCGAAAGATTATGAAAAGATGGATCATCCGAATTTAGACTGGCCTCCACAGAAAAATCCCTCCTATATAAGAATCTCCGAACAAGGTGAGGGGTTGAGGCCTATTGATCCCTATCACTTTTTAAGGAGCCGGGACACCATCGAGAACGACTTAAAACGACTCCCAAAACCTCAAGCCCCAGAGAGAACAATCTTCATGACCCACTCGCCTCCCTATGGAACTTGTCTGGATCGAATCCAAGGAGGTAAATACGCCGGAAGCCAATCGATTAGGGCCTATATCGAATCGGTTCAACCTTTTCTGACCCTTCATGGCCATATTCATGAAGCCCCCAAGATTTCAGGATCTTTCATCGATCGGATTGGAGAAACAATATCCATCAACCCAGGCCAGTTTATCTCAAAGCAACTCCATGCCGTCATTTTTGATTTCGATTATTTGACAAAAACATTAAAGCATACCTATCTATCTGATATTAAAGAAGATTTAATTTTTAAAAATAGTTGACTTTACTTCATTAATGATTTATAATAATTATGTAGGTTGTAAGAAGTATAAGTTTTGGATCAGTAAAGGGTCACAAAAGTGCTTCTGAAAACTTTTGTGATTTTTTTTTAGGGACCAAAGGCTATTACAACTTACTGAAGTCCAAAGAAGAAAGGAGGTGAGTTGTAGTGGCCAAAGGTCGTGTAAAATGGTTTAATGAAAAGAAGGGCTTCGGTTTCATTTCCAGAGACGATGGAAATGATGTCTTCGTTCACTTTTCCGCTATCAAACGGGACGGATTTAAATCCCTTTATGAAGGCGATGAAGTCGAATTCGACGTTTCCCAAGGCCCGAAAGGGCTCCAGGCAACCAATGTGGTCGTCATCAGCTAAGTGACTTTCCTTTCTCAAAGAGGTTCCAGGTATCTCAGCCGGAACCTCTTTGAGGCAATTTTTTCTCTCATCCTCTCTCCAGCTTACCCTCAACGTTCGAATGGAATTCTTATGTCAGGTTGTCTTGTCACGATTCTTCCGTTCGTAAATACGCCTTTTAATCTGCCCAATCTGCCGGGTGATTGGAATTTCTTTAGGGCAGACCTCTGTACACTTCCAGAGCGTTTGGCAGCCCCAGACCATCGCTTTCTCATCTAACAATTTAATTCTCTCTTCTTCGCCCTCATCCCTTGAATCGAAGAGATACCGAAAGGCCCTCACCAATGCTGCAGGCCCAACATAATCCTCTGTATTTTTATTCTGGTTCACGGGACACGAAGCAGTACAGCAGGCACAGAGGATACATCGAATTGCCTCCTCAAACTGCTGATGTTGCTCGGGAAATTGTTTCCGCTCTGTATCGGGGGGAATTGTTTTTGTGATGAAGTAAGGTCTGATGGAGAAATATTTTTCAAAAAAGGAATCAAGGTCCACCACCAGATCTTTGATGACTCTGAATACAGGAAGAGGTTCGATGAGGACTTCTTCTTTATAGCTCCTGACCAGTTTCTGACAGGCCAACCCACAGATGCTGTTAATTCTCATTCCATCCGACCCGCAGACGCCGTGACCGCAGGACATCCGGAATGAGAGGGTTGGATCCTGTTCCCAGCGAATTCGGTTAAGGCAATCGAGAAGTCGATCCATCGGATCAGCTTCGACTTCAAAGGTTTGATAGTAGGGACCTTGATCTTTCTCCGGATCAAAACGAAAAATCTTTAATCGAAGAAGCATGAAACACCCACCCCCCTAAATTTTTGTGGAACGAATGGATTGTTGCCGTTTAAATCCTCTATGACAGCTCAGCATCCTTTCAAAATGGCAGCACTTAATACACTCTTGCCTCTGGATGAAACTGAGTGATTTTTACAGGTTTATACTTAACTTCTAACCCCTTAGAGGTCTGCAATACGAGCGTATGTTTCAGATAGTCTTGGTCTGCCCGATGGGGAAAGTCTTTGCGCCAGTGTGCTCCTCTGCTCTCTTTTCGTTCAAGCGCACTCAGTAGGATGACTTCAGCGAGGTCGAGTTGGTGACCCAGTTCAATCGTTTCCATCAACTCATAATTAAAGGCTTTTAGCGAATTCGACACCTTAATCTTCCGATATCGCTCCTTAAGATTCCGAATCTCTTCAATCCCTTTTTTCAGGCCTTCCGCATCCCGAAAGACCGATCCATAATCCATCATGATGGACTGCATGCTTTGCCGGATGATATCACTCTTCTCTCTCCCCGCGCAGGTCAAAAGCTCCTCTATCGCCCGAGCAGTTGGCTTTAAGTGTTTCTCTGAAAGGGGTGAAAATTCATAGTGCAAAAGATCCTGCTTCATCGCCTGCCCACTTCTCCTTCCGAAGACAAGAAGATCCAGAAGAGAATTGCAGCCGAGCCGATTGGCACCATGGACAGACACACAGGCACATTCTCCTGCAGCATAGAGTCCAGGGGCCACCGTGCCTTTTTCGTCTTTCAGAACTCGCCCGTCCAAATCTGTCGGGATTCCACCCATAAGATAATGGCAGGTAGGTTGAACCGGAATCGGCTCGAAAACTGGATCAATTCCCAAGAAAGTCCTCGCAAAAGAGGCTATCTCCCAGAGACGTTTTTGAATAATCTCTTCTCCTAAGTGGGTGAGGTCAAGATGGATATAATCTTTCCCGCCAATTCCCCTTCCTTCCCGCACCTCTGTCAGGATGGCCCTGGAGACCACGTCCCTTGCCGCCAGTTCTCTCACCGTTGGAGCATAACGCTCCATAAATCTTTCTCCCATCCGGTTTCTCAAAATGCCACCTTCTCCCCTTGCGGCTTCGCTGACCAGAATACCAAGGGGGAAAAGACCGGTCGGATGAAACTGAATAAATTCCATATCCTCAAGGGGAATCCCCGATCGAAGGGCAAGGCTGATTCCATCTCCTGTCGAAGCAAACCCATTCGAAGTCGTCCTATAAATTCTTCCACAACCGCCAGTAGCCAGCAAAATAGCTCTGGCCTGAATAAGATGTAGCTCGCCAGTGGAGAGGTTATAGATGACCATTCCCACACAACGTTCCTTGTCAAAGATAAGAGAAAGAAGGTAGTGTTCTGAGTAAAAGGTAATATGATGACGAAGACACTGATCATAAAGGGTATCGAGGATCACCCTACCCGTTCGATCTGCGGCATAACATGCTCTCTTGACAGGCCTTTTACCAAAATCCCGTGTATGACCTCCGAAGTTTCTCTGGGCGATCTTCCCGTCTGGAGTACGGCTGAAAGGAACGCCCATATGCTCCAATTCGTAAATCACCCGCGGAGCATCTTTTACCATCATTTCAATGGCATCCTGATCACCGAGATAATCGCTTCCTTTAACAGTGTCAAAGAAATGCCAATCCCATCGATCCTCTTCTTCATTGCCAAGAGAGGCCGTAATCCCACCTTGTGCAGCACCCGAATGAGAACGAGTAGGAAGAACTTTGCTCACAACAGCGATGTCTACCTGCCCCGCGCATTCCACCGCCGCCCTAAGTCCGGCCAGGCCTGATCCGACAATGACAATGTCATGCTTGAGGATCATGTTGAGCGCTCGTGAAGAGGAATATACTCGCAGGCTTGAGTCCCACAATAAGTTCCAACATAATCCGCATCGGGCCGGTAGAGTTCAGGCTTGGGCTGGGCCTCGGCAAATTTCTCCTCAATGATGTGTGCTGTCCAGCCTGATATTCGGGAAATGGCGAATACAGGTGTAAAGAGATCCAAGGGAATTCCCATCATGTAATAGACGGAAGCGCTGTAAAGATCAACATTGGCATAGATCTCTTTCCCCTTCATCTTTCGAAACGTTTCTTGGGTCGCTTGCTCAATGGCCCGCGTCATCTCAAACCATTTCCTTTCTCCCGTGCGTAAGGCCAATGCTTCACTGATGTTCCGTAGAAAGGCCGCTCTGGGATCTTCTGTGTGATAGACAGCATGTCCCATCCCCATCACCTTCTCGCCTCTCCGAAGCTTATCAGACACCCAGGCATCCACTCGATCCACCTCCCCGATCTCCAGAAGCATCTTCATCACTTCGGTATTAGCACCTCCATGGAGCTCACCTGAAAGGGCTCCGATGGCGGCAGCTACCGAAGCATACATATGGGCATGAGTAGAAGCCACCTCCCTTCCAGCAAACGTGGAGGCGTTAAAAGAATGTTCTGCATGCAGGATCAGGCAGATATCAAAATCTCTTGTTGTCTTCTCATCAGGAAGCCTACCGGTAAGCATATACAAAAAGTTTCCGGCATGGGTAAGCTCAGGATGAGGGGCTAGGGGTGGGTGTCCATTGCGAATACGATCCCAGGCAGCCACCACTCCAGGCAATTTAGCCATAAGGCGAATTGCCTTTTTTAGATTGGCTTCTTTTGTCTCTTCATGCAACTGAGGATCGAATGTTCCCAAAAGAGGAACTATGGATTGCAACACATCCATGGGACTTGCGGATTTTGGAAAGACAGTTAATCCTTTTAAGACTGCCTCAGGGAAAGCCCTTTCCGTAACCAGTTCTTGATGAAATGCCTTTAACTCTTCTCCAGTTGGAAGACGATCATGGAGTAGGAGGAAGGAAACCTCTTCAAAGGTTGAATAATGAGCGAGCTCAACGACGTTAAACCCTCGATAAATAAGGATGCCCTTTTCTCCATCCACATCAGAGATACGGGTATCAGCGACTTTGACCCCACGGAGCCCAATGTTCTTTGTATCAACCATCTCTTTTCCCTTTCCCGTTTTAACGGTGATGGCCTATCCCAAAGTCCTCTTTCGAGTATAATTCAGCAAGCCCCCTGCCAGGAGAATTTCAATCTCCCTCTGACTCAATCCGTGCGACACTTCCATTTCCTGTTTCTGGGTTACATTCTGAACGGTTAAAGTCCGATTCACCTGAAGTCGATCGTGAATGCCTTCAATTCTCAGGTAATCCCCTTGCTGGATGGTCTCAAAATCTTTCGGATCTATAAAGATCAGAGGAAGGATTCCAAAGTTGATCAGATTGCTCCGGTGAATGCGGGCATAAGACTTTACAAGAATGGCTCGAATACCTAAAAACATAGGAGCCAGAGCCGCATGTTCCCGGCTCGACCCTTGACCATAATTCTCGCCGCCGACAATGATCCCTCCGCCCATAGCCTTTGCCCGTTTGGCAAAACTGCTATCGATCCTCTCAAAGAGATGTTCTGAAATCGCAGGAATATTCGAACGAAGGGGAAGAACCTTAGCCCCTGCGGGCAAGATGTGGTCTGTGGTAATATGGTCTCCTAATTTTAGAAGGACGTTTCCTTCAACGAGATTTTCCAGCGGACCTCGTGTGGGCAAGGGTTTGATGTTGGGTCCTCTCTCGATCATCACCTTCTCAGGATCAGCCGAAGGAGGAAGAATCATTCGATCGTCAATTAAAAATGCCTGGGGAATCACCACCCGGGGGGGGCGCTCTCCCAGATCCCTTGGATCGATAATGGAGCCTTCGAGAGCGCAAGCCGCGGCAACCAATGGACTGGCTAAATAGACCTGATCATTTGGGGTTCCGCTCCTTCCTGGAAAATTGCGATTCATCGTCCTGATGGATATCGAATCCGAGGGAGGGGCCTGTCCCATCCCGATACATGGTCCACAGGCCGATTCGAGAATTCTTGCCCCAGCCTGAATCAAATCTGCAAGGGCTCCGTTTCTCGCAATCATCTCAAAAACCTGCTTAGACCCTGGCGTGATGGTCAGACTCACATCCGGATGAATCTTTTTACGTTTAAGCATTTTGGCAACACTCATCAAATCCATATAGGAAGAGTTGTTACAACTGCCGATACAGACCTGTTTCACTGCCCTTCCAGCAACAGTCCTTACCGGAATAACATGGTCTGGACTAGATGGCTGTGCGATCAAAGGTTCCAGATCACGAAGATCGATCTCAATCACCTGATCATAAGGAGCATCTGGGTCGGCTTCGAGGGAAATCCAATCTTGTTCTCTGCCCTGAGCCTTTAAAAATTGATGGGTTCGCTCATCGCTCGGAAACAGAGTCGTGGTGGCCCCCAGTTCCGCCCCTAAGTTCGCAATCGTTGCTCGTTCAGGAATAGAAAGGGTCTTAACTCCTGGACCTCCAAATTCGAACGCCTTCCCCACACCGCCTTTGACTGTAACTTGTCGAAGAAGCTCAAGGATGATGTCTTTGGAGGTAACCCAGGGTCTTAATCTATTTTTTAATGTGACCAGAACGACCTCCGGCATTTTAAGATAATAGGGTCCCCCTCCCATGGCGATGGCAACATCAAGTCCTCCAGCGCCAATGGCGATCATTCCCATCGCCCCTGCATTCGGCGTGTGGCTATCGGATCCTAAGAGCGTCTCCCCTGGTTTTGCAAAACGTTCCAGGTGGATTTGATGGCAGATCCCATTTCCAGGCCTTGAAAAAAGGATCCCGTATTTGGCTGCAAACGTTTGAAGGAATCGATGATCATCAGCATTCTCAAAGCCTGTCTGAAGCATATTGTGGTCCACATAGCTAACGGAGAGTTTGGTCCTAACGCGTGGAATTCCTATGGCTTCAAACTGAAGGTAAGCCATCGTGCCCGTTGCATCCTGAGTGAGGGTCTGATCAATCCTAATGGCAATTTCTCTGTGCGTCTCAAGCGTTCCAGACACACGGTGAGATTCAAAGATTTTCTGTACCAAATTCTTTCCCATAGGTCACCTTAACTTTTTTGAACTTTTTTCCTATCGCCCCCATCCCAATCACCTAAACGACTTGGGGAATCCATTAAAAATGATAATGGATGCGTTTCGAGTTTGTCAATTCAAGTTCTTTTTTCTCAACTTTTTAAGATTGCTCTTCTCCTCTATTTCTGATAAATTAAGAGGTAGATGGAAAAGGACCTTATTAAACAGTTCAGGTATTTTTTAAAAGACAGCATCCGGAAACGAGTCGATTTTTCCCAGACAGACCAGAACCGAGGAAGGGAGGTCCCTCCCATTGAAAAACCCTATCCCCAAAATGCTAAACGAATCGATCTGGTGCCTCCGGGAAAATGGAACCATATTCCCTCCATTGATCTGAAGATAGCCATTGCAAATCGTCAAAGTCGCCGCCTTTACCGAGAGCAGCCACTTACCTTAGAAGAAGTCTCGTTCCTACTCTGGGCAACACAGGGCCTTCGGGGAAACGTGATTGAAGGACATGCTTATCGCACGGTCCCCTCAGCGGGATGCCGACATGCCCTTGAAACTTATCTCGCTATACTCCGGGTGGAAGGCCTCGACATTGGGGTTTATCGCTATCTCCCCCTTTCCCACCAGCTGCTTTTTGAGTTTTCAGAAGAAAACCTCTCAAATAAACTGATTCGCGCTGCCTTCGGCCAGCCCTATCCTGGCAACGCAGCGATAACGTTTATCTGGGCTGCCATTCCCTATCGAATGGAATGGCGTTACGGGTTGGCGGCCCACCGCGTCATCGCCATGGATGTAGGCCATGTTTGTCAGAACCTTTACCTTGCCTGTGAAGCCATACAAGCCGGTACCTGTGCCATTGCGGCATACGATCAGGAAGCCTTAGATGCGCTCCTCAGAATGGACGGAGAGGAGGAGTTTGCTGTGTATATGGCATCCGTGGGAAAGGTTTAAAGGGGGGATACTGATGGTTTCATGGATTGGCCAATCTGGTCATGACGTTCCGGAATTCCGTCCCTGGTTTAAATATTATGACCCACAAGTCCCTCATCATTTAATCTATCCCCCCATTCCCCTCCATTCTCTTCTCGATGAAACGGCTTCAAAGACGCCTTCTTCCCCCTGCACTAATTTTTTTGGAAAATGCCTCAGTTATCAGCAAATGAAAAATCTATCGGACCGATTCGCTATAAGCCTTTCCAATCTGGGCGTCCGCAAAAGGGACCGGGTGGTATTGTTGCTTCCAAATTCCCCCCAGTTTCTGATAGCCTATTACGGTCTTCTGAAAGCGGGCGCCGTGGTCGTTCCCCTAAATCCCCTCTCCGTTGAACGCGAACTCCAATTCTTCTTAAATGATACCGAAGCCAAGGTGGTAATCACCCTTCCACTCTTTCTGGAGAAGGTCGCCTGGCTGATAGAAAAAACCTCTTTAAAGTCTATCGTCTGCAGCCGGATAGCTGACTTTCTTCCATTTCCACTGAATCTTGTTCAAGGGATGAGAGAACGAAAACTCATCCGCCGAGTGAGTTGTGTTGGGATCGTTGATTTCAAAGAACTGTTGAAGAAAGCACCTCCACCCCATTGGCACCCTGACCCTTTGCCCCTCGATGACATGGCGGTCTTGATGTACAGTGGCGGTACCACAGGGATTGCGAAAGGGGTGATGCTCTCACAATTTAACCTGGTAGCGAATGCCCATCAGATCCTTGCCTGGGCAAATCTTACAGACGAACAAAGCGTGCTGGCTTTTTTACCTCTCTTCCACGGTTTTGGAATGAGTGTGACCATGAATGCAGCTGTCTTAGCCGGAGGTGAAATCATCTTAATTCCAAAATTCCATGCCCAGACTGTAGCAAAGGCAATCCAGAAATATCGACCCTCCTTCTTGATCGGCGTACCAACGATGTTTGTTCAATTGAGCAACCTGCCAAGAATCGAACGTTACAACTTCAGTAGCCTGAAAGGAATCTTTGTGGGCGCGGCTCCTCTGACCAAAGCCATCAAGGAGGAGTTTGAGAAAAAAACAGGAGGGCGAATGATAGAAGGTTACGGTCTGACAGAGTCAACGACAGCAATCATGGCTAATCCCTATCATGGCCTGCACAAAATCGGGAGCATTGGCATTCCCTTTCCGGATGTGGATGTTAAAATCGTCAGCATCGAGGATGGGCAAGAACGTGGTTCTGGTGAGTTAGGAGAGATCGTGCTCAGAAGCCCTTCAGTGATGCTGGGTTATTATCATCATCCTGAGGAAACCCAAAGGACAATCGCGGATGGCTGGCTTTATACGGGCGACATTGGTTATATGGACCAGGATGGCTATTTCTATATCACCGACCGGAAAAAGGACCTCATCATCGTTGGAGGATTTAACGTCTTTCCTCGGGAGATTGACGAACTCATTTATCAACATCCCAAAGTGAAAGAAGGGATAACGATCGGGATTCCAGATCCGCACAAAGGGGAACGGATCAAGGTCTACATTGTCCTCAAGGAGGGTGAAAAGGCAACATCCGAAGAGTTCATTGCCTATTTCAAAGAACGGTTGACTCCCTATAAGGTTCCCTCCATCGTGGAGTTTCGCCAGGACTTGCCTAAAAGCATGATCGGCAAGATCCTCCGTCGTGCCCTCCGCGAAGAAGAGATGAAAAAGAATTCTGGTGGATGGAAAAGCTATTCATGATCTTCATTCATCAACAAAGCAAACCATTTTCTCCCAAAGGTGAACCTTGCCAGTGGGATAGCAGGAAGGAGGCGTCTTGTGGTTAATTCAAATCAGAAATACCGGATCGAGAAAGATTCCATGGGGCCAGTCCGATTGCCCAAAGAGGTTTATTACGGTGGCAATACTCAGAGGGCCGTTGAGAACTTCCCTGTCAGTGGGTACCGGTTTAGACCGGAGCTGATCCATGCCTTAGGCCTTATTAAATATGCCTCTGCCCGAGCCAATGCGGAATTAGGGCTCCTAAATAAAAAATTGGCAAAAGCGATTGAGCAAGCCTCTTACGAAGTCATGCAGGGGCGATGGGATGATCAATTTGTAGTCGATGTCTTTCAAACGGGTTCTGGAACGTCAACCCATATGAACGCGAATGAGGTAATCGCCAACCGGGCCAATGAAATTCTTGGAGGGCATAAGGGAGTCTACCAACCCGTTCATCCCAATGACCACGTGAATCTATGTCAGTCAAGCAATGACATCTTTCCCTCTGCCATCCACATCGCCACGGTTACCCTTCTTCTGGAAAGACTTCTCCCTGCCTTAAGAGATCTTCATCAGTCATTACAAATGAAGGCAAAAGAGTTCTACCCTATTCTAAAAATCGGTAGAACCCATCTTCAGGACGCCCTTCCCATCCGACTGGGACAGGAATTTGAGGGATATGCCCAACAAGTCAGATTGGGTCTCTTTAGAGTTCTGATTGCCATGGGATCCCTTTATGAATTACCCATAGGGGGGACAGCAGTAGGGACAGGAGCCAATACCCATCCTAAGTTTGCGACCAAGACCCTCTCCATTATCAATAAAACGATCAAAGGACAATTTCGAAAAGCGACCTCCTATTTTGAAGCGCAGGGGGCGCGGGATGGTGCGGTCGAGCTGAGCGGGGCGTTAAAAACGGTTGCGGTCAGCCTGATGAAGATTGCCAACGACATCCGGTGGCTGGGTTCAGGACCCCGTTGTGGCATCGGAGAAATCCACCTTCCCGAAACGCAACCGGGTTCTTCCATGATGCCGGGGAAGGTCAATCCGGTCATCCCAGAATCGATGATTCAGGTTTGCGCTCAGGTCATCGCAAATGATACGGCGATCACATTGGGAGGCATCCACGGTTATTTTGAATTAAATACGATGATGCCTTTAATCGCCCATCATCTGCTGGAATCCATTCGTCTCCTTGCCAATGGCGTTGATAATTTCAGATTGAAATGTGTCCGAGGATTGAAAGCAGACAAAAAACGATGTGAAGAGATGATTGAAAAAAGTCTTGCCCTGGTAACGGCATTGACTCCAGAACTTGGTTATCTGGAGTCAGCACGTTTGGCCCAAAAGGCATTTGAACAGAATAAGACCATTCGGAAAGTCTTGGAAGAGGAGAAACTCTTCTCACCAAAGAAGTTAAAACGACTGTTAGATCCCCATTCGATGGTTGCTCCAATGAAGAAGGACCGTTTATAGAGATTTTCTCATGGCCTTGACAAAATCAAATCAAATAATCATCTTTGAGTCAGAAACAAAACTGAAAAGGAGGTGGGGGTATGTATTTTATAACGATCTCTGAGATGATCGGGACCAATGGAGAAACGATCGCGCGAAAGGTTTCAAAAGAATTGAACTACAATTTTTATGGAGAGGAAGAGCTTTTTAGAGCGGCCGATGAATTGGGATATCTTAACGATATTAAAAAGTTGGGAGAAAAAAGTCCGGCCATTTTGGAAAGGTTTTTCAGTGAAAAGCCTAAAATCTACCTCGACCGGCTCCAGTCTGTCATCTATGAATTGGCCAAAAAAGGAGACGCCGTCTTTTTTGGCAGAGGAAGCCAGCTCTTACTTCATTCTTTTGAGTGTGCCTTCCACGTCTTGGTCATTGGCTCCATGTCGAAGAGAGTGACAAGAGTTATGGAGGAAAAAAAGATTAACAAAGAGGTGGCTGAGAGGATCATCCACCGATCGGACCATGACAAAAAAGGCTTTATTCGATTTGCTTTTGATGAGGACTGGTTAAACCCATTTTTATACGATCTCATTCTTAACACCGATAAGTTGAGTATCGACTCCGCTGTTAAAATCATCGTCAATGGCGCTCTCACCGATGAAATCAAATCCTGTGGCATGGACTCTATGATTAATCTCAAAAAGCTCTCCATCCAACGTCAGATTGAGTCTTTACTCCTTGAAGCCGGATTGATGAGCTCCCATCTCTTCTTTACCGTCGAGAACGGAGGTCTGGTTAAACTGTTAGGAATGGTAAGCTCCCAGGAAGAGAGAGAAAAGATAGAGGCCCTTTTGAAAAAAGTGAAGGACATTGAAAAGATAGAAAATAACCTTCTGGTTATTAAACCTGCCACTTCCGGAGTTTAATGGAGAGAGAAGAATTGATTTAAAAGAGAGATCGAAGAGGGTCTCTCTTTTTTATTCACTGAACATCCATCGGCAGGTTTTTTTCTCAATTCGATCAACAGCCTCGTAAAGAATGACTCCCAGAACACCCATTGCCATAATTCCGGTGTACATTGAAAGATATTCAAGGGTACTCCAGGCATCCAAGATAAAAAATCCAAGTCCATTGGTCGTCGCAAAGGATTCAACAAAGAAGAGAACAGCAATGGCGGTTCCGATACTGATCCTCAGGGAGGTAAGAACTTTGGGTAGACAGGCAGGAAAGATCGTGTGAAAGAAGATCTGCAGCGGTCGAGCCCCGAGAGAGAGAACAGAAAGAATCTGCTCTTCATCAATGCCCTTCGCTGCATCACGCGTCGTTACCAAAATCTGGAAAAAGACGATGAGGAAGATGATGAAGATTTTGGAGAGATCGCCCAAGCCTAAGACAAGGAGGATAAGGGGAAGAAAGACGATCTTTGGAATGGGATAAAGAAGGTAGATCATCGGTGAAATCAATGCGTCGATTCTCTTTCTTCTCCCCAGGTAAAGTCCAAGGGGGACGGCCGTGGCCAGTGCCCAAAGGAGGCTCAAGAGGGCCCGGTAACCACTCACCAGAAAATGCTCGCCCAATCCATGTTTGATACTCACTGGAAGTGCTAAAAAGACGGCATGGGGGGGCGGCAGAATGGACGTCTTAAAGAGGAAGGCCAAAACATACCAAGCCCCGAAGATAACAGCTACCGCCAATAGAGTTCGCCCTTTAAACATCTCCTACCTCTTTAAATACGCTCTGAGCAGATTGCAGTATTGGTGAAAGAGTTCACTCTTTCGATATTCGGGGTCTCGCTCATTCATCTTCATCTCATCTATGGAGAGAAGATCATACCTACCCTCATTCATCACCAGAGCCTTCTCTCCCAAAAAAACAGCTTCCTCAATGCTATGGGTAACATGGACAAGTCCGAGTTTTTTCTGACGACAGATCGAAAGGATCAGGTTCTGTAGATGTTCTCGTGCCAGGGCATCCAGGGAAGAGAAAGGCTCATCTAAGAGAAGAAGCGAGGGCCTCAGAGCCAAAGCCCTTGCAATGGCCACCCGTTGTTTCTCTCCACCGCTCAACTGGTTTGGAAATCGGTCGAGGAGATGATCGATCGTCAACTCCTTTAAAATCGGAAGAACGGCCTCTTTCGTCTCCCTCCTTGAAAATCCCCTGATCTTCATCCCGAGAGCAGCATTCTGGAAGACGGTTTTCCAAGGAAGGAGTCCGTAATGTTGTAAGACCAGGGCGATCTCCCTGGATTGGCCATTGAGAGTGTTCCCCCTGAACAGGATTTCCCCCTTTTCGGGTTTCTTCAGACCAGAGAGAAGATAGAGCAGTGTCGTCTTTCCGCAACCCGAAGGCCCAACTACGCTCAACGGAACATTCGAAGCAACTTCGAAAGAAAGCCCCTCAAAAACGATCTTCTTATATCCCTTTTGAGGATAGGCTGCAGCAAGGTTTTGAACTTTTATCATCTCACGCTCTTGATCCAAAGATCGTTGACTAAAGAGGAGTAAGAGAGTTTAGATGTTCCAAAACCCTTTCCTTCCATCCACGTCTTGACCGCTTGGATCTCATCGGGCTGGGGCAAAGAAATCCCTGAGAAAGGATTCATCCGATACACATCTTTGATTGAAGAGGGCAGTCTTCCCTTCTGAACAAGCAGCTCTCGCCAACGGAGGGGATCGTCATTGATCGTCTGGACGGATTGGCCATAAGCCTTTCCCAACCGAATCAACCTCTCCCCTTCCGCTTGGATAAAGGATTCCTGAAAGACAAGGATGACTTGCGTCCCTTTCAGACCGTAATCCCCTCCTAACTTAATGGCCCCCTGGAAAATAGCCAGCGAAGCAAGTGGTTCAGGAAGAGTAGCCGCTTTGATTTTACCCTCCATGAGCATTTGAAACCTAAGGGGAATCTTTTTCACTTCGACCTTCTTCACCTCATCGACTCTGATTCCTCTAAGGGTGAGCAGGGAATCGGTCACATACTCGGCAATCGTATGGGACGAAAGACCAATCTCGTTTCCCCGAAGGGCTTCGATTGACTTGAGATCGGATTTGGGAGAAGCAAGAAGTGCGAAGAGATCCATCCCGGAGGTAGGGAGAGTGATATTTGTTAAAATGCGATAGGGAATATCCTTGCTTTTTAAAAGGCAAATACCAAGAATATCGTGGATGGCTCCATGAATGGCACCCGATTGCATGGCGCTATCCCGTTCCAGCGCACTCGCAAAGGTGAGGATTTCTACGTTGACTCCCAATGACTGGAAAAACCTCTTCTCTTGAGCTACTAAAAAAGGAAGCGATTCGACAATCGGAAGCACACCGATTCGAAGAGGTGCGGCCTCGGCCATCGGGATCAGTACAAAGGACAGGATCAAACTTATCAGCCTACTCCATAAGGCGAAACGTTTTCCCACGGAAACCTCCTAAGGCATCAGGGTATCAATGAGAATGGCTAAAAAGAGGGCAACACTAACCATCCCGTTCATCGTAAAAAAAGAGAGATTGATCTTTGAAAGGTCCTTTGGAGAAAGGAGCGCATGTTCCACAAAAAGGAAAACAAATACAAGAACCACCCCTGCGAAATAGATTCCGCCCATCCCTCCCCAAAGGCCTGTCTGAACGAAGAAGAAGAGCGCCAGGACATGAAAAAGAATCGAGATACGAAGGGCTTTTTGAATCCCCAAAACCCTCGGGATTGAATAGAGACGAACTTTGCGGTCAAATTCATAATCAGCACAGGCATAAATCACATCAAACCCTGCAACCCAGAACATCGTCCCCAGCCCTAAGAGGATAGGGAGAAATTCAATCCTTCCTTTTACCGCTATATGAGCACCAATCGGAGCGAAACTGAGTGAAAAACCCAGGATGAGATGGGAGAAAACCGTAAACCGTTTGGTATAAGAGTAAAAGAGAATCCAGGCCAGACCCGGAAAAGAAAGCGTAAAGGTTAAGGGATTGAGCATCCATGCAGAGAAGATGAAAATTGCTGACGAGACGAAAATAAAACCGATGAAAAATCCTCTCGAAATCTTTCCCCTTGGAAGGGCCCGATCCTGGGTTCTTGGGTTTTGAGCATCGTAGTGGGCATCGACCAACCGATTGAAAGCCATCGCACTGTTTCTTGCTCCGATCATCGCTAAAAGAATCCAGAACATCTGAGCTAAGGTCGGTAATCCACTGGCTGCAAGCACTGCCCCGGAAAAGGCAAAAGGAAGTGCAAAGAGCGTATGCTCAAATTTGATTGCCTCCAAGAGGATTCGAATCCGATTGAAAAGGATCATCTGTCGATCATCCAAGACCAAGGGATTTCCAGAGGTCATCTATTCTCTGTTTCACCCTTGGATCCATCTCGATCTTTTTCGGCCAGGGTCGGTCAAATCCTTCCTCTGGCCATTTCTTTGTTGCGTCAATTCCCATCTTGCTTCCGTAAAAAGGGAATGGAGAAGCATGATCCAGGGCATCAACGGGCCCCTCAGAAAAGAAGATATCCCTCTTGGGATCGATATTGGCACCGAGCATCCAAAGACACTCTGAAAGGTTCTGGACATCGACCTCTCGATCGAAGACGACGATGATCTTTGAAAACATCATCTGACCCATTCCCCAGAGGGCATAACCGACTTTTCTCGCATGGCCAGGGTATCGTTTATCAATCGAAACGAAGACAAGATTGTGAAAAACCCCTTCTACGGGCATATGGAGATTGATGATTTCAGGCAATTGCATCTTGATCAGGGGCAAAAAGATCCTCTCCGTAGCCCTGCCGAGAAATGCGTCTTCCATCGGTGGAATACCTACAATCGTTGCAGGAAAAATGGGATCGCTTCGGTGGGTAAGTGCCTTCACATGCATGACAGGATAGAGGTCGGGAAGTGAATAAAAGCCAGTATGGTCGCCAAAGGGACCTTCCATCCTTCTCTCTTCTATCTCAACATAACCTTCAATGACAAACTGGGAATGGGCTGGAACCTCCAGAGAAAGACTGGTACACTTCACCATTTCCACAGGCTCCTTCTTTAAAAATCCCGCAAAAACCCATTCATCTATTCCTTCAGGCAACGGAGCCGTGGCAGAGTAAAGTGTCGTTGGATCAGGCCCCAGGGCGACTGCAATCTCGAGTCTTTCTCCCCGCCGCTCAGCCATTCGAAAATGTTGGGCTCCCCCCTTATGGGGATGCCAGTGGACCCCTAACGTCTTTGAATCGAAAATCTGGAGCCGATACATTCCAATGTTCCTTTTCCCCGTTTCAGGATCCTTGGTAATCACCAGGGGAAAGGTGATAAATCTACCCCCATCTTCAGGCCAGCATTGAAGTGCCGGAAGCAGTGAGAGGTCAGGTTCTTTGAGAACGACTTCCTGGCAGGGGGCATTTGTAACCAACTTGGGAAATAATTTGGAAAGCTGCAGGAGATTAGGAAGTGCCTTGATCTTCTTCCAAAAGGTGTCTGGAGGCTCCATCTCAAGTAAGCCTTCAAACTCCTGTCCCACTTCGTCAGGCGACCTCCCTCCGAAAGTGAGCCGCATCCTTCTCTCAGAACCAAAGAGATTCGTGACCACAGGAAAAAGATGACCTTCCACCTTTTCAAAGAACAGGGCAGGGCCTCCGTTTTTGCATACCCGGTCTGTGATCTCTGTTATTTCGAGTATTGGACTGATCGTCTGGGAAATTCTTTTAAGCTCCCCTTCCCTCTCCAGAAGTTGGATAAATTGATTAAGGTCTTTAAGTGCCATACCATCACCTATGGTTATGACCATTCGGTCATTTTAACACCAAATTTTTTATCTGCCGATCCCCTGTTGAAGGACTCCAACCAGCTCACCGATTCTTTTTTCTATCTCTGGCCGTGTGGCTTGATGGAGATGAAGTCCTGAATCGAGATAGGAAACCGCATAAGCCTGTAAAAATCGATCCATGACTGCATCAAGAAGAAAAACCATCGTTTCCAAATCAACGTCCTTCCGGATCTCCCCCCTGTCTCTGCCTTCCATCAGGAGTGAGGTCAGGTAGTCTGAAGAGAAGAGTCGAATTTTCCGGAGGAGTTCCTGACGGAACGGCACTTCCCGCTCAAACATCATCTTCAGATAGCCTCGATAGATGGAGGGATGATGTTCAATAAAGTCCACTCCTGCGAGAAGGGACCGCCGGATTCTTTCAAAGGTCGGCGCTTCTTTTGTCTCTTCTTTGACCCGCTTCAATCTCTTTCGGACAAGTTCCACCACATAATCAAAGATATAGAGAAAAAGGCTCTTCTTATTATTGAAATACTGATAGATGGAGCCCTTAGCAATGCCAAGCCTTGAAACGATCAAGTTGATACTCGCCCCTTGATATCCCTTTTCAGAAAACTCCTCAAGGGCTGTCTCCAACACCCGCTTCTGTTTCTCTTCTGGCAGATTAAAAAAGGTCTTCTTAGCTTCCATACAAGGGAAAATGGATGATGACCACCTGGTCATCATTAAAACAAAAAAAGAGAAAAATCAATTTCTTCTCTTCAGATAAATATATAGAAGAATTCCGCCAACGATCATAAAAGAGCAAAGAAGTTGCCCAAGGGTGAAGGGTCCGAGAATGAAACCGATGTGAGCATCCGGTTCTCTGAAGAATTCAACAAAGAACCTGAAACATCCATAGAGAAAAAGAAAAATGGCTAAAAGCCCTCCCGTGGGAAGTTTTCTATCTTTAAAAAACCAGAGAATAAGAAAAAGCACGCCCCCTTCTAAAACACTCTCATAAAGTTGGGAGGGATGTCGGGGAAGGGAACCACCCCTTGGGAAGATCATGCCCCAGGAAACATCCGTTACACGGCCATAGAGCTCTCCATTAATGAAATTTCCGATTCTCCCCAATCCTAACCCAATAGGCGCGGTGACAATAACGAGATCTGTGATTTTCCAGAACGATTTTTTATTCTTCCATGAAAATAAGATCCCAACGATCATCACTCCGATCAACCCTCCATGAAAGGACATCCCTCCCTTCCAGATGGCAAAGATCTCCAGGGGATTCTGGAGATACATCTTCAAATCATAAAAGAAAACATATCCTAGACGTGCTCCCACCATTAGCCCGATGATAAGATAGAAATAGAGATTCTCTATCTCCACTCTCGAGATCCCAAAGTCCTTCTTCTTCATCTGGTAACGGACGAGGAGGTAGGAAGCAATAAACCCCAAAACATACATCATCCCATACCAGCTCACCCGAATGGGTCCCAGATCAATCATTATGGGATTAAAATTAACAGTCATCTCATTTACCTGGGACCATTTTATCCAAATACGAGAGAGAAATCAATGAGAGAGAGTTGACCTTTTACATCAGCTTCTATATAATTCAGGTAATGAACGAACTTTCTAAGAAACAACAAATCCTTCAGGATTTTAAGAGATTGGTCCTCTCGAAGGCCTCTATCGTGTATCTCCTTTCCGATGAAGAAGACCGGGTCGAAAGTCTCCTTAAAGAATGTGCAGCCTCCTTCCAACCCAAACCCAAATTCTTTATCTGGAATCCTTTCCAGGGGTTGGTGAGTGAAGAGGAAACGATTGAAAATTCCAAAGCTCCTCTGGAGGCCCTGGATTGTGTGATTCAGAGAACAGACCAATCTTTCTATCTCTTCGAAGGAATTCATCCGTTCTTGAGTGACCCCCTTTTAACGAGAAAGCTGAAGGATGTCCACCGCGCCCTCCGAAACCGTTATACCACGGTCCTCATTGTTGCTCCAACCCTCACCGTTCCTGAAGAGCTCCGCCGAGAGATGGTGGTTTATGAACTTCCCCTGCCTGACGCCTCTGAACTTGAGCGAGTCCTCCATAGTGTTTTGGCAGGCAGTGCCACCGTTTCCAAGTTGGCAGAATCTTTGACCCCTGATTTAAGAGAACGAATGGTGAAGGCTGCTCTTGGATTGACTCTGGATCAAGCGGCCCGTGCCTTCCGGTCTGCCCTGATCGGAAAAACGACCCTGGATGCCTCTGTGATTGATGGCGTCATTGAGGAAAAAGGACAACTGATCCGAAAATCCGGAATTCTCAAATTGGTTACAGAACGCCCCAGCCTCGATGAAGTGGGTGGCCTTGAAAATCTCAAGGAGTGGTTGAAGAAGCGCAGTGGCGTTTTAAGTGGAGAAGGAAAGACCTTTGGGATTCCACTCCCCAAAGGAGTCCTCATCACGGGTGTCTCAGGATGCGGAAAAAGCCTCTGTGCTAAAGTGTTTGCTTCCTACTGGGGAATCCCTCTGTTACATCTCGATATGGCGCGCCTTTACGACGGAACCGTAGGAGAACCTGAAAAAGCCCTTCAGGTCGCCCTTCAAACTGCGGAAACGGTTGCTCCAGCGGTACTCTGGATTGATGAAATTGAAGCCGGAATCAGCATCCAGAGTCAGAAAGCCGGAGGGGGGACACAATCCAGAGTTTTTGCCTCTTTTCTCACCTGGATGCAAGAGAAAAAGAATTTTGTCTTTATTGCCGCAACGGCGAACGTGATCGAACTGCTTCCCCCGGAAGTCCTCCGGAAGGGCCGTTTTGATCAGATTTTTTTTGTCACCCTTCCCAATGCGCAGGAGAGAAAAGCCATTCTCTCTATCCATCTTAAAAAGAATGGAGCAGACCTTTCAAAGTTCAATTTCAATATGCTGACAAAGGTTACAGAAGGGTTCAATGGGGCTGAAATTGAACAGGCGGTTCATGGAGCCATGATCGATGCCTTCAACGATGGTCGCCCTCTGACCGAGCAGGACCTCATCATTTCGGCTGGTAATATTGTCCCTCTTTCGACGACAATGAAAGAGGAAATAGGAAGGATGGAACGCTGGGCTTATAACCGAGCCATTCTCGCCTCGAAGAGTTAATAATCTTCGTCTTCATCCTCTTCCTCATCGTATTCGTCTTCATCCTCTTCGTATTCGTCGAGTTCCTCTTCTTCCTCTTCGTGCTTCTTTCTCGATGGGACCTTCAAATTGATCTTTTCAAGACTGTCATCTCCCAAATCGTCAATCACCTCATTGAAAAAAAGAGCAAGCGAGATCAGGTATTCTTCTGGAATTTCCTTAAACCACTCTAAAACTTTCTCTGCCATCTCCAGTTTCTCGCTGCCGGTTGCATTTTCGAGGAGATCAATCGCTTTTCGGTAATGTTTGTTGAATGCACGAATCATAAGCCCTTATTCCTCCTACATAGAATTGAAAGGATCTGGTGAACCTTTAAACCTATTATACTTTCATTACTCTGTTTCAACAACAAAAACAAGAGTCCCGGCGTAATCCCTCAGTTAAAGAGATAAAAAAGGGTTAGGAGGTTCTTTCGGAAAAACCTTGAAGCGAAACCTCTGTTCGTCAAAACGACCCAATCTGATTCAAAAAAATCCAATTCAAAGGGCATGAGGGCCCCGATGAGAATAACCTTTTAAAACCGCTATTCAAGGTTTTGGAGGGGGAACGTTCCAACCCTTTTAAACCGAAAACACCACATAACTGAGGGATTACGTCCCGGCCATACCCAGAAAACCCTATGTTCAGAGCGCTCACAACTTTTTCTTGACAACGAGTCTATCTTAACCTATCCTCAATTAAAAAACACCTTTTCAAAGAAACGATCTTCTCAACCTATCGAGAGAAAGAATGAGAACCCAAAAGGGAGCTATTCATGAAGGTCATCGTTGTCGGTGGGGGCTGGTCAGGGTGTGCGGCAGCGCTTTCAGCCCGAACACAGGGGGCTGAAGTCCATCTGATCGAACGAACTGATATGTTATTAGGAACCGGCCTGGTCGGCGGGATCATGCGCAATAACGGCCGATTCACCGCCACAGAAGAGATCATCGCGATGGGGGGGGGAGAACTTTTCCAGCTGATCGACCAGAACACTCTCCACCAAAACATTGACTTCCCCGGGCATCATCACGCCTCGCTTTACAACGTCGCAACCATGGAACCTCTGGTGAAAAGATTCTTGCTCCAGAGAGGAATCTCTATCCATCTTTCGACACGAATCGAAGAGGTTGAAAAAGAGGGGGAACAGATCAAAGCCATTCTTGGAAAACGGGGGGAGGAGAACATTCGTTTCCAGGGAGAGGGTTTTATCGATGCCACGGGAACCGCTGGCCCGCCGGCCAACTGCAACAAATATGGGAATGGCTGTGCCATGTGTATTTTACGGTGCCCCTCTTTTGGTGGACGCATCAGCCTCACGGCCAAAGCCGGAATTGTAGAGAAGATTGGAAGAAAGGGGAACCAGATCGGCGCAATGAGTGGCTCTTGCAAACTCTTCAAGGAATCCCTCTCCCGTGAGATCGTGGGTCGTCTCGAAAAGGATGGAGTAGCGATCATCCCTGTTCCTCCCACGGTTCGATCCAAGGCCAAACTCTCCATGAAAGCCTGCCAGCAGTATGCCCTGCCCGAATTTGAAAAAAATCTGATCCTTCTCGATACCGGCCATGCCAAACTGATGGTCCCATTCTTTCCTCTTGAGGAACTCCGTTACATTCCTGGATTTGAAAATGCACGTTATGAAGACCCCTATGCAGGAGGTCTTGGAAACTCCATCCGATATGTTGGAATGGCACCTCGCGATGACAGTCTTCAGGTCACAGGGATCAAAAACCTCTTCTGTGCCGGAGAGAAGGCAGGGCTTCTAGTGGGTCATACAGAGGCTATCGTCACCGGAACATTGGCGGGTTACAATGCCGTCAGACAGATCCGGCGGGAAAAACTTCTTGTCCTGCCTACAACGCTTGCTGTGGGTGATGCCATCGCCTATGTGAGGAATCAGATGGAAACGGAGGAGGGATTAGGATACAAGTATACGTTCTCCGGCTCAATCTACTTTGATCGGATGCAAAAGAAAGGTCTTTACTCCACGGACTTGAAAGAGGTTGAGAAGCGGGTGGATCAAGTAGGAATGATGGGCATATTTTCAACATAACCCAATTAAACATGGAGGTGCTCTATGGTTGAACTCACCGCTGCACACTGGGTTTATGCGATCTTCATTGTCCTTGTTCTCATTACGATGTCCTTGAGAAGGGAGACACCACTGGTCTGTCTCATCGGGTCGCTCATTCTCGCCTGGGTCATTACAGGAAACCTTGTTAAGGCAGTCCAGGCCGTTTTTAATGCCATCACGGTAGCGTTTAGCGAGTTATTAGGCGTTGTAGCCATCATTTCTCTGATCGTCGCCATGGCCAAAATGCTTGAAGAAACAGGGATGGCGGAAATGATGTTTCGTCCGATCCGTGGCGCCATGAAAACCCCTGGAGTCGCTTACTGGGTGATGGGATTTGTGATCATGATCGTCGCTTGGGTAATCTGGCCCTCTCCTGCCATTGCGCTGGTTGGAGCATTGCTCTTGCCTGGAGCGATTAAGGCTGGACTCCCTCCAATCAGTGCTGCCATGGCTATTAGTATGTTTGGTTATGGGTGTGCACTGACAACAGACTTTATCATTCAAGGGGCGCCTGGCATCACAGCAAAAGCCGCCGGTGTGGCTGTAGGAAATATTATGGGGAAAAGTCTTCCTATGCTAATCGTTTGGGGCATCATTGCCCTTCCTCTTTCTTTCCTCGCCGTGAGGAAGGACATTCAGGCAACTGCTGGAAAACCGATCGAATGGGCTCCTTTTGAGATCAGTCCTGAGGCAAGGGCAGAGAGAGAAAAATGGACCCAGGCAGCTCCAGGTTTTAAAAAGCCCGCCCTCTGGATAATTGCTATTCTCTTCGCTCTTGTTATTATCGGAATGTTGGTTTTTAAATTGCGTGGAGGGGATGCAACGGCCCTTCTGGGCGGCACCGTTGGCATCATTATGGTCTTTGTCGCCTTTGGGGCCTATGGGAAAGAGGGATTTTCAAAACTGACGGAACATACCCGGGCAGGTTTCATGTTTGGGATCAGGATCTTTGCCCCGGTCTTTCTGATCGCCGGATTCTTCTTTATGGGCTCACCTGGAACAGCCAGGGCTATCTTTGGAGAGGGAGCAAGGGGGCTTCTCTTCGATCTCGGCCAGGCTTTGGCTAATACGGTCCCATTGAGCCGAATTCCTGTTGCTGTGGTTCAGGCTGTGGTGGGTGGAATTACCGGACTCGATGGGTCCGGATTCTCAGGACTGCCTCTGGTTGGAACATTAGCCCAAGCCCTCGGGGGAGCAACCAAACTGGATGTTTCAACCCTGGGAGCCCTTGGACAGTACTTTGCTGTTGCCGTGGGAGGAGGGTGCATCATCCCTTGGGCAGTTATCCCTGCAGCAGCGATCACCGGAACCGATCCAGTTGAAATCGCAAGACGAAACCTCTGGCCAACCCTCGCAGGATTTTTAGGCGTGGTCATTGTCGCCATCTTCATGCTGTGATCCGGAAAAGGAGGAAAGAGATGGTCGTCTACAGAAACATTCTTTATTGCACGGATTTTTCAGAAAGCGCCCGGGCAGCTCTTCCCTTCGCGATCGACATGGCAAAAAAATATGGAGCGGTCCTTCATCTTGTTCATGTCTACCAAGATCCTGATCCTCTTTCTGAATTTGAGATGTCTTCGAACATCAAGATGGATTGGATTCGGGTCGCTCAGGCTCTCGGTACGGAAATGGAAGGGAGGCTAAAAAAAATCTGTTCTGACATTGGGCAGGAGTTGAGCACATGCCAGTATCGGGTTCTCCGCGGAAAACCTTACCTTGAAATCGTTCGCTATGCGAGGGAAAATGCCATGGACCTCATCATCCTGGCAAGCCATGGGTTGAGTGGACTCGAACACGTCCTTTTCGGAAGCACAGCTGAGAGAGTGTTGCGAGAAAGCCCCTGTCATGTCCTGGTGATCAAAAAAGAGAAAAAATAGGTTGAAGGGATGAAAAGAATCAGGAAAACAGAGAGGGGGGCACTGGATTGCCCCTCTCTCTTCCTCATTCGAATCGGGTGATCTTAACACCAATGAACGGCATCTTTTGAAGATAATCTTTTAATAAAACCTTTTGAACAGCTCCCCCTTTCTTCTTTGTTCCGCTGGCGTGGATGAGAGAGACGGTTTGATCCACTTTAACAATTCCGATATGCCCAACGATCTCTCTGTTTACTCTTGACTCCGGAGCCTTGACAAAAAAGAGGAGATCCCCACTTTTCAGTTTTTCCATGGATTGGATCAGTTCACCCGAAGGGAGAAAGTCCACGAAGGCCAGGTTCCTTGAACCCTTCAGCCGAAGGACCTTCCCAAACTGTGAGGTGACTTCCCTTCCCCACTTACCGCTATAAATCATATCTTCGCCATATTCAAAACGGTCTTCGTAATTGGCCACCCTATCCTCTTGAAGAATCCCCTTTGAATGGAATCTTTTGTCAAGGGCTATTTGAACTGCATCTTCAGGCGTCTGGCTCAGGGCAAGCTCCACGGCACGAAAAACCAAATACATACAGTCCACCCGCTCATCTGCCACAACCGCAGCTTTTGAAACATATTCTCCCATCGGGTCTACATCATAAGGAACACCCATAAATTTCTCCGCCCAGAATGCAATCCGTACCCCCACAGGTTGGTCTTTCAGGAGAGTTTGAAATCTTTGGATCTCCTCATCCATCAGATCTAAACAGACGACCGAGGTAAGAGGGTGAAGAGAAAAGAGGAGCAAAAGTGGAAAAAGAATTGTCTTGGTCTTCATCTCCTATCAATCTAACGTTTTCCCTTCGACCTTTCAAGAAGAGGGAGTCAATCACGGAGGATCCTCAAAAGTCGAAGCTTTTAAATGGAAATTCCCCTCTGGGCTCTCCCCGACATGAACCAGAGGTTATTTTCCTTTTCGGAAGATTTCTCGTTCGCAGGATCTGCAGAAATGAGCAGATTTTTGGTCGATATCTTCAACGTAGGTAGAAGTGTTCATCACACACCTTAAATTAAAACAATGAATGAGACCAAAAGTGTGCCCCAGTTCATGAATGGCCTCTTTGAGAAGGCGAATTTTCAAGAGCTCTTCATCATCAGGAATTCCATAAAATTTATTATGCAATCGGTGGGTAGACACCAAAGCCCCGATTCCATTCAACTGAGCTTCACCGAAGAGGAAGGTGAAGATAGGGATAAACAGATCCAATTCAGTAACGCCGAGAATCTTTAACGTTTCCGGTGGAGGATCCTGGATTAGTTGAAAAAGAAGGGCGCTGGAATTATATTGATTACGGTTGGGATCATAGACGGCAGACAGATCCACGAGATGGGGACGGATTCTTGTCTCAATTTTAAAAACCTGAGGAAGGGTCTGTCTAAGAAAAGAAAGGTAAGGTTCTTTCGTGTTGCCAATCGGGACGATATCAATATAAGACATGAAGGTTGATTATTTCTGTAAGTTATATTTTTTAATCTTATTGTAAAGGGTCACTCGGTCAATTTTTAGGATCTCTGCCGATTTAGAGATATTCCAGTTCGTCTGGTCTAAAATGCGCTGGATATGCGCCTTTTCTAAATCTTCTAAAGATTCACCTCCCATCAGAGCTGTTTTTGAAAAATGGGGAAGATTGATATCTTCAAGTTCGATTCGGTTCTTTTTACCCACCACGACCAGAGCCCTTTCAATAGTGTTTCTCAACTCTCTGATATTCCCGGGCCAATCATACTGCGTTAACACTTTCATGGCCTCTGGAGAAATCTCATCCACGTGTTTGTTCATCGATCGGGCATAGCGTCTAAGAAAATAATTTGCCAGGAGGGGAATGTCCTGCGCCCTTTCTCTGAGCGGAGGGACATAGATTGAAAATACATTCAATCGATAATAAAAGTCTTCCCGGAATCGTTTCTCGGCCACTTCTTTTTCCAGATCGGTGTTGGTGGCTGCAATCACGCGAAAATCAACATGGACAACCTTATTGCTTCCCAGAGGGGTGAATTGTTTGGTTTCGATCACTCTCAGGAGATCCATCTGCATCTTGATCGAAATATTTCCAATTTCGTCAAAGAAGACTGTTCCCCCATTGGCCATTTCCAGTTTTCCCTTTCGTTTATATTGGGCTCCGGTGAACGCCCCTTTTTCATGCCCAAAGAGCTCACTCTCCAGCAGGCCTTCTGGCATTCCGCCACAGTTAATGGAGATGATGGGGAAATATCTTCGGTGACTCTTTACATGAATGGCTTGTGCAATCAGTTCCTTCCCTGTTCCACTTTCCCCCCGGATCAAGACCGTTGCATCTGTTTTAGCCACATCATCGACCATCTCGAGGATTTTTCGAATCTGCGGACTTTCTCCAATAATTTCATCCTGCAGGGAGAGCTCATCCACCTTCTGCTTCAGTTGAATGTTCTCAGCAAGCAACCTTTTCTGGTTCACCGCATTGCGGACTAAAACGGTCAATTTGTCTGGATCAATGGGCTTTGAAAGATAGTCATAGGCTCCGTCCTTCATCGCCTCCACCGCCGTGTCCACTGTCCCATAGGCGGTGATGATAATCACGATGATGCTACTGTCAATCTTCTTGATATGCTTCTGGAGTTCAATGCCATCCATCCCTGGCATTTTGATATCGATGAGGGCAATGTCATAGGAATTTTCCTGGAGTTTTTTCAAAGCCTCCATTCCATTTTCTGCTGTATCAGCCTGATAGCCTTCGGTTTTAAACCAGTTGTATAAAGAATCTCGAACCGAAAATTCGTCATCGACGATGAGGATTCGAACGCCTCGAGGATCCATCCGTGTTCTCCTTTATTCTAGCATTTAAGGTTGAGGTAGGAGATCTCCTCTCTCACACCTGGGGTTTTTTGTGAAGCGTGATGGTAAAGGTGGTTCCCACCTGAGGAGTGGACGCCACCTCGATGGTCCCTTTATGTTGTTGAATAATCCCGTAGACAACCGCCAACCCCAACCCTGTTGATTCTTTGGTAGAAAAGAAAGGCTCAAAAATATTGGGTAGGACCTCCGGAGGAATGCCCTTCCCCGTATCGGAAACAGTGATCTGCACTTGGTTTCCCCCGTTGAGAGGACTGGTTTTTACGGTCAATTTTCCTCCTTTGGTCATGGCTTCAATCGCATTCATAAACAGAGCCATCATCACATGCTGAATCCCGCTGGTATCACAATAAATCACATCATCGCCTTCCATCAAATCCTGGACTAATTCAATTTCTTTAATGGTGAGGTTATGTTTAATTAATTGGACGCTATTATTGATGATTTTATGCAGACTTTCCTCAGACCATTTCCCAAAGTCTTTTTTGGCAAAGACCAATAAGTTTTTAACCGTCTCCCCACAGCGCCTGGCTTCATCACGGATCACCGTGAGGTACTTGAGGACCGACTGGGTCTCCTCAGAAGAAGAGGGGGGATTTTGTCCCAGGAGTTTCAAACAGAGGGTGGCATAGGTCAGGATGCCGGATAGAGGGTTGTTGATTTCATGAGCCACAACCGCTGAGAGTTTTCCAAGAGAGGCAATCTTCTCAACCAGGAGGATATGGGCTTGAACTTTTTTCAGTTCTTCTGTCTTTTCCTGGACCTTTCTTTCAAGGGTTGCAGCCCATTCCTGGTTGGCTTCTGTCGCCGCCTTCAACTCCCGCGTCATTCGGTTAAACGATTCTGCCAGCTGCCCGATTTCGTCATTAGAGTGAAAATCAATCACATGGTCCAGATTCAGCTTGGCCACTTCTTGAGTTCCTTTCGCCAGCTTTCGAATCGGGAGATGAACCAAACGGACAACAAACCCTGCAAACAACAGAGCGGTGAAAAAAATCATCACGCAGGAGAAGAGAATCATCTGCTTTTTCGTTCTGGCTGTTTCTTCATCCACGGATTTTAACGATAATTTCACATCCAAGAGGCCTAACAGTTTGTCCTTTGGGGAATGGTCATGGCAATCGGCAGTAAAACAGGCAGGTTCATTTTCAATGGGATTAATAAGCCCCAAAACCCTATATCCCTGAGGAGAGGTAAATATTCTGAATCGATTCTGTGTTTCAAGACGGACAGGAGGGGGAACTCTTTCATGACAGACAATACATTGTTCAGCTTTGATATCGACGGTGGTTCCAATTTCTGTTAAATTTTCTGAAAAAGCGATCTGCCCGGGCTTGTTATAGATGCGGATTCCCTCTACCCCATCCTCCATCCCAATCGTCGAAATGGTATGGTAGAGATGTTCCCGGTCATTTTTCAACATGCTGTAACGCGTCGAGCGCTTGATTAAATCACTGACCTGAATGGCATGGTTGATAACACTTTCATTGAGATGCTTCGTATAGGAAGAGACATTAAAATACATGATCCCAGCAAAAGAGATCATC
This sequence comes from uncultured bacterium, assembly GCA_938002255.1. GTDB lineage: Bacteria > Desulfobacterota > BSN033 > BSN033 > UBA1163 > RBG-16-49-23. Next base: position 403 of record CALLAL010000048.1, on the reverse strand, counting down.
AGTAAAACCATCAGAAGGAGGTAGAGTTTAAAGCTGACGCTTCTGGTGATAGGTAAAATCCCTCTGAACCACCCGCTCATTGAAATTTTTTTCATGATTTCCTGCCTAACGCTAAGTAAACACAACACTTACTTGAATACAATAATCAACTTATTATTATCACATTCTAGACGGATGATCAAACACAATTCGTGGGGCTCTGGCTTATTATTCGTGGTAAAAGGGAAAGGGAGGTTCTCGTTTCGTTCTCATTGGCAACATATTTTCTTCTCCCTGTCGGAGAAAGCCATGGACCAGGTGGAGGAATCGGTTGGGGGGGATGAGGGGTTTGATGTCGTTGAGGCAGATTCCTCCGTCTTGGAGGGTAAGGCTTGTCTTATTGGGTTCATTGTGTAGTTCTGAG
>CALLAL010000047.1 GCA_938002255.1 uncultured bacterium | reverse complement strand
TTTAGCTCGCAGTGTGTGAGAGAATGACCTGATGAATAAGGGATTGAGACCGATCAGAAAAGTGCAAGGATCCTTCTTGACGAACAAGAAGTGTGAGAGAATGACCTGATGAATAAGGGATTGAGACATGTATTTCGTGAGTTATGTCGTTCTAATGCTAAGTTTACGGTGTGAGAGAATGACCTGATGAATAAGGGATTGAGACCAAAGGTGAATTCAAGGGTAAACGAGGAATACTTGCGAAAACTGTGTGAGAGAATGACCTGATGAATAAGGGATTGAGACCTCCCCTTGTAGAATTTTCACTAAATTCGTCATTTGTGTGAGAGAATGACCTGATGAATAAGGGATTGAGACTTAAACGCCCCCTTCCAGACCTCCCCGGTGTCTAAATAGCAGACCTTTAGGATAACTTGACTTATACGTTGTCTCGTGATATTTGCTTCATGAAGAAGCAACCTGACTGATTCAACGTTCTTTCATCCCGAACAAGGAGGAAAGGGTATGGCAGAATCTATTTTAAATGGTAAGAAGATTCTTGCGGTGGATGATGAACCCGATGTCCTATTCATTTTAGAAGAAGAGATCCGGGGGGCAGCTCCTAAAAGTATTTTCGAAAAAGCCTCCACTTACGAAGAAGCAGTTCAGAAGTTAGAGTCTCAATCCTATGATGTGGTGATCCTCGACATCATGGGAGTTCGTGGCTTTGACCTGTTGGAACTGGCGGTAAAAAAGAATTTACCCGTGGTGATGCTGACAGCCCATGCCCTGACCCCAGAGGCTTTAAAACGCTCTTTCGAAATGAAAGCAAGGGCTTATCTTCCAAAAGAGAAACTGGGAGAAGTTGTTCCTTTCTTAGAAGATGTTTTTCGTTATGAATTTTTACCCGGATGGAAACGCCTGATGAAGAAATTGGAAGGGTACTTCAAAGCCAGATGGGGGGAATACTGGCGAAAGGCTGAGGAGCATTTCTGGGAAGATTTCGATCGAATCACCTCTGCGAAGTGGTAATCTCTCAGTTATGGGGTGTTTTCGGTTTAAAAGGGTTGGAACGTTCCCCCTCCAAAACCTTGAATAGCGGTTATAAAAGGTTACCCTCATCGGGGCCCTCATGCCCTTTGAATCGGATTTTTTTAAATCAGATTGGGTCGTTTTGACGAACAGAGGTTTCGCTTCAAGGTTTTTCCGAGGCAACCTCCCAACCCTTTTTTATTTCTTTCACTGAGGGGTTACGCGAAGTGGTAATTTCTTCTTGACATCTTTCTTTGTTTAGAACAAAATTTTTTTAAGTTACAGGAGAGACCCCGTATTAAAGGGGCGCCGAAGGGGCAAATTCCGCCGGGTGCGAGATGAAACTCTCAGGCAAAAGGACTGTAGCTTAATCACATCCTGGAAAGTTCCGTTCTTTGTTCCTACATTGTGTGGGAACGGGGTTTGGACACCGAAGGGGATAAATCCTGAGCTTGGCAAAGGATAATCTCTCAGGTCAAATGACAGGAGGAAGAGACGATCCTAATTTGATCGTCCTTCCTCTTTTTGCTTTAGGGCGGAGGAGAGGGGAAAGGTATGGGAAAGCGAAAACCTCCTGAGCGTGGTGTGAAAAGAGTTGGTAAACAGAAGTTGTGTTTCACGGAAAGAGATGATATTGTCTTTCTCAGTATCTCCGAACTCAAAGAACATGAAGAGATCAGGCCAGACCACCTGGAAGCGCTGAAGAACGAAATCCTCTCTGATGGGATTCTGAAAATGCCCATCGCCGTAGATCGGAGCACCTATATCATTCTGGATGGGCATCATCGGCTTCATGCGTTGAGAAGAATAGGTTGCCGAAAGATCCCTGTCATCATGGTGGACTATCAGTCTCCTGAAATCTGTGTGGTTCCCTGGCGGGAAGGCGAAGTGGTCACAAAAGAGATGATTCTGGAAACAGCGTTGAGCGGAAAGAGAATGCAACCTAAAACCTCCAAGCACATGATCATGATCGATGGAGAGTTGAAGCACATCTCCTGCATCGAGACCTTTATTAATGTCCCATTGGAGGAGTTGAAAAAATAATTGAACTCCCCCCACCCTTACCCTTATCCCTTCGATGGGGAGGGTAGAGAGGGGAGCAAGGAGGGGCAAATGCAATTTCCGGAAAATTTACTTTATTCCGAAAGTCATGAATGGGTAAGGGTTGAAGGAAATGGAGTGACGATTGGGATCACCGATTTTGCCCAAAGCCAGTTGAAGGATATCGTCTATGTTGATCTTCCGGAGATAGGCTCCGAATTTAAAAAGGGAGAAACTATGGGTGTTGTGGAGTCGGTCAAGACCGCCGCGGACATTTTCTCACCGGTGACTGGAAAGGTCATTGAGAAGAATCTCGAACTAAGAGACCATCCGGAATGGGTCAATACAGAACCCTATGGAAAAGGTTGGTTCCTTCGTATGGAATTGAAGGACCAAGAGGAATTAAAGAAACTTCTTTCAGCCACCGCCTATCAGGGATTGATTTCTGAGGAATCCTGATGGAAGACTCCTACCTTCGCTATCTTCCTCATAATGAGAAAGAGGTCATAGAGATGCTTGAGGCGATTGGCCTCAGGCGTGTCGAGGATCTCTTCGAAGTCATTCCACAGCGATATAGGCTCTCCGGACGATTCAACCTCCCCTCCCCTCTTTCAGAAACCGATCTCCTCCGTCATCTCCAAAGACTTCAACCCTCCACCTATACCTCTTTTCTCGGAGGCGGGGCTTACTTTCATTTTATCCCTGCTGTGGTTTCCCATCTAACTTCCCGCTCCGAATTTTACACCGCTTACACACCCTATCAGCCCGAGATCAGTCAGGGAACGCTTCAAGCCATCTTTGAATACCAGACCCTGATGTGCCAGTTGACGGGGATGGAGGTCTCCAATGCCTCGATGTATGATGGGGCTTCAAGCCTGGCTGAAGCGGTGTTGATGGCTCATCGCCTTACGGGAAAGAAGAGAGTTCTGATCTCAGAGTCGGTCCATCCTGAATATCGTAAGGTGATCGAAACCTATATAAATCCCGAGGAGCAGGAGATTGTTTGGATTCCCTATCTGAGAGAGGACGGGAGAACGGACGAGCATCACCTGGCACAGTGTCTTCATCAGGAGGTCAGTGCTACTATCCTTCAAAGTCCAAACTTCTTTGGAGTGGTAGAGGACCTTTCAAGGGTTGGAGATCTCGTGCATCGCGCAGGGGGGCTTCTGATCGTCTGCTTCAGTGAAGCAATTGCCTACGGGATTTTAAAACCCCCAGGTGAATATGGAGCTGATATAGTTGCTGGAGAAGGTCAGAGCCTCGGAATCCCTCTCTCTTTCGGAGGTCCTTATCTGGGCATCTTTACAACCAGGGAGAAGTTTGTTCGGAGTATGCCGGGTAGACTGGTGGGTGAAACGGTTGATCTGGAGGGGAAGAGGGGATTTGTTCTAACGCTTGCAACCCGTGAACAGCATATTCGAAGGGAGAAAGCCACTTCCAATATCTGCACCAACGAAGGACTTTGTGCCCTGATGGCGACCATTTTTCTCTCCTGTCTTGGTCAAGAAGGGTTGAAAGAATTGGCCTGGATGAACCTGAGCAAAGCGGAATATGCCAAGAAGAGGGTTTCAGAGTTAAAGGGGGTTCGATTAGCTTTTTCTGCTCCCACCTTTAATGAGTTTGTTTTGAAGGTGGATACAGAGCCTCAAAGGATTTTAGAGAGCTGGAGGCAAGAGGGGATTTTAGGTGGAATAGAGTTAGCTCGATTTTATCCTGAGCTGAATCAACATCTTCTTGTAACCGTTACCGAGATGAACACCCGGGAGGAGATTGACCGTTGGGCCGAGATTTTAGCAAAGAGCATAACGCCAAGCGCATAGGATTAAAACCTTAAATTCGCTATGCTATGCTCCATGCCCTCTGCCAAGATGATATCGTAGGGAACCATGATGAAAGGAAAAATGAAAGATAACGGTCTCCTTCAAGACGAGCCTCTCCTCTTTGAACAGGGCGGAAAAGGGAGGAAAGGATATTCCCTTCCTGCCTGGGATGTGGAGAAAGAAGACCCCCCAAAAACGATCCCTTCACATCTTTTGAGAGAAGGGCTGGAGGGGTTCCCTCAATTGAGTGAAGTAGAGGTGGTCCGTCATTTTACACGGCTCTCCCAGTGGAATTACGGGGTGGATAGTGGCTTCTATCCTCTGGGTTCCTGTACGATGAAATACAACCCTAAAGTCAACGAAGAAGTAGTCAAATTGAAGGGATTTACACAAGCCCATCCGTATCAACCTGAAGATCTGGTACAGGGAATCCTTCAACTGATGTATGAACTTGAAAGGTTTCTCTGTGAGATAACGGGAATGGATCGAGTTACCCTTCAGCCAGCCGCAGGGGCTCACGGAGAACTGACGGGAATGATGATGATCCGGGCCGCTCTTCATTTACGTGGAGAGAAGCGGAAAAAGGTGCTCGTTCCAGATACGGCCCATGGAACGAACTGCTCAACCTCCACTATTGCCTCGTATCAGATGGTGGAGATTAAGTCAAATGATCAGGGAATCATCAGTCCGGATCAGGTAGCAAAAGTGATGGATCATGAGGTGGCGGCCATCATGGTGACCAATCCCAATACCCTTGGTCTTTTTGAAGAGCATTTAGGAGAAATTGCTGAGATTGTTCATCGCAAAGGAGGGTTTGTCTATTGCGATGGAGCCAATCTCAATGCCTTAATGGGAATCGTCAGGTTGGGAGATCTCGGAGTGGATATGGTGCATCTCAACCTCCATAAGACCTTTGCGACCCCCCATGGCGGAGGAGGCCCGGGGGCTGGTCCTTTAGCCGTCAAAAAGGAACTTGCCCCTTTTCTTCCCATCCCGGTCATTGAGAAAGAGGGCAATGGCTATCGATTCAATTTTGATCGGCCCAACAGTATCGGGCGAATCAAAGCTTTCTATGGCAATTTTGGGGTCATCCTTAAAGCCTATGCCTACATCCTTTCGATGGGGGCAGAGGGATTGAAGAGGGCGAGTGAAATGGCAGTGCTGAATGCAAACTATCTCATGAAAAGACTCAAAAACACCTACTACCTTCCTTATGACCGACCCTGCATGCATGAATGTGTTTTCACCGATCGTTATCAGGAGAAACATCATGTCTCGACTCTGGACATTGCCAAGCGATTGATTGATTATGGATTTCATCCCCCTACGATCTACTTTCCTCTGGTCGTCAAAGGAGCGCTGATGATGGAACCAACCGAGACCGAGAGCAAAGAGGGACTTGATCGGTTTATCGAAACCATGATCACCATAGCCAGAGAGGCGAAGGAAAACCCAGATCTTCTCCGCCAGGCTCCCTCCAAAGTTAAGGTGAGGCGACTCGATGAGGTTTTGGCCGCTCGGAAGCCAAAGTTGAGATGGACCCCAAAAACATAATATAGAAATCCGAAGCGCAGATGTCGATATCAATCCGAAATCTCAATGCTTCAAACGTATTGTTTAAGAAGTTTTTTCAAATTGGTTCGAACTCCGATATTCGACATTCTGATTTAGAGATTGATCGATGAATAAAAGTGCATACATGATAGATATAGGCATGATGGACTACTCTAAAGCGTTGGACCTTCAACATCGACTCTGGTTGAAGCGGGTTGAAGAAAACGTGCCAGATCTTTTGCTGATTCTCGAACATCCCCATGTGATCACCCTTGGGAGGCGGGGGAATCAAAGCCACCTTCTTGTCTCGACGGAGATCTTGGAAGCGATGAAGATCCCCCTTTTCCATACGGAACGGGGAGGGGATGTGACTTATCACGGTCCGGGACAACTGATCGTCTATCCGATTTTCAATCTCAAGGATTATGGGTATCGCCTGATTCAATATGTGAACCAGCTGGAAGAGATCATTCTCTCTGTCTTAAAGGATTTCGGAGTTGAAGGGGCAAGGGATCCCTCCAACCGAGGGGTTTGGGTTCGTGGAGATAAGATTGCTTCTATCGGGGTTGCCATCAAACGCTGGGTTTCCTTTCACGGGTTGGCTTTGAATTACGCAACCGACCTGAAATATTTTGACCTGATCCATCCCTGTGGCCTCGAAGGAAAGAGGATGACTTCAATGGAAAAGATCCTGGGGAAAAAGGTTTCAAGAAAAGAATTGATTAAACGTGTCCTCTTTCAGTTTAAAAAAGTTTTTGAAAGAGAATGGGAAGATAAAAGCCTGGAGGAATTGATGTAGCCAATTGGGGCCAACAAGAAAAATGGTGGTCCAGACTTCCAGCCTGTGCCGCTCAGGATATAAGGTTTTTAAGGAAAGCCTATGAATCCTAAACACATCCTAATCATTGGTGGTGGTCCCGGGGGTTATGTGGCAGCGATACGAGCAGCTCAATTAGGAGCCAAGGTAACCCTGATAGAGAGGGATCGGATCGGCGGAACCTGTCTCAATCGGGGATGTATTCCTACGAAGACTCTTCTCCATGATGCCCGACTGTTTTATTCCCTCAAAAAGTCACCTGTTTTTCAAGGAGTTTCTATCGACCCTTCCCATCTTCTTGAATCCATGATGAATCGAAAGAAGAGGGTGATTGAAGAGCTGCTAAAGGGTGTGGAGATGTTGCTTGAATCCCAACGGGTCACCATAAAAAAAGGGAGGGCCGATCTCCTCAGCCCCAAGCAGGTGATTGTCGCTGATGGAAAGGATTGTAGCGAGACCGTTGAAGCCGATGCCATCATTCTTGCACCAGGTTCAATCCCAAAAAGCCTTGCTCATCTGCCTCTGGACGGGAAAAGGGTCATCAACAGCGATCATGCGTTGGAGATTCAGAGAATACCAAGAGAGATCGTCATCATCGGTGGAGGATACATTGGCATCGAGATTGCTACCCTCTTCCATCTTTTAGGGTCAAAGGTCACCGTCGTCGAAATCCTTGAAAATATACTGCCCGGTCTCGAAGGAGAACTGGTTCGAAATCTCCGACGATTTTTAGAGAGGGATGGGATAAGAATTTTTACCCAATCCTCCGTCGAAGGGGTTCAAGAGAGTGAAGGGGGATTGAGGCTGAGCGTTCAAACCCCTCAGGGCCTCCAGGAAGTCATTGCGGAAAAATTATTAGTGGCTGTAGGCAGGGGGCCCCATTTAGATCTTGATTTTTCAAAAGCAGGCATTGAGACCTCTCCGAAGGGGATCAAAGTCAATCGCCGCATGGAGACAACATGCCCGAATATTTATGCCATTGGAGATGCCATCGGAGAAATCATGCTGGCCCATGTGGCTATGGAACATGGACTCATTGCGGCGGAAAATGCTATGGGTCTTCACCAGGAATGGAAATCGCCACCCATTCCTCTCTGCATTTTCAGCCATCCTGAAGTGGCTTCCCTTGGTTTAACGGAGAACGAAGCCAAGAAAACCGCAGAGGTCAAGATTGGCCGTTTTCCATTCCGCTCCAATCCGAAGGCGGTGATTTCCGGGGAGACCGAAGGTTTAATCAAAGTGATTGCGAATCGCAAGAACGATGAGATCATGGGAGTTCACATCATCGGCCCTGAGGCAACGCTCCTCATCTCCATCGCCTCAACAATGATAGGGAATAAGTTAAAGGAGTTTGCACGATTCATTCAGGCCCATCCCACGCTTCCCGAGGCGCTCAAAGAGGCGTGTCTTGATGCCGATGGCTTGGCCATTCATCTTCCAAGGCCCCTACGGTCTCTTAAAAGCGCTTAGGGCAAAGTGCGGAGAGCATAGAGTTAAAAGGTTTCCGTTGGGGAGGGTGGGGAAAAATTGACAAAATGATTGTCCATCAAGATTTAAAAACTATGACAAAACCTCCTTGGTTAAAAAAACGAATACCTCTGTATCAGGAACTCCTTAAAGTGAAGACCCTTTTAGAGAAGACCGGTCTTCACACCGTTTGCGAAGAGGCTCGATGTCCCAACCTTGGAGAGTGCTTTTCACAAGGCACGGCGACCTTTTTAATCCTTGGAGAAGTTTGCACGAGACATTGCGGATTCTGTGCAGTCCAGCATGGAGTTCCTTCTCCACCGGAAGAAGATGAGCCAGAGCAGATTGCGAGAGCCCTTAGAGAGATGGGCATTCACTATGCGGTCATCACCTCTGTGACACGGGACGATTTGCCCGACGGGGGCGCCTCGTTCTTTGCGAGGACGATCGAAGCGATTCGCCAAGAGAATCAGGGCATCAAGATCGAAGTGCTGATACCGGACTTCAGGGGAGACCTTTCTTCTCTTGAAATCGTGCTCAAAGCGTCTCCGGATGTCCTCAATCACAACATAGAGACCATCGAACGTTTATATCCTCAAGTTCGACCTCAAGCAGATTATAGGAGATCGCTTCATCTCCTTAAAGAGTCAAAGCGAAATGATTCCCGGATTCATACCAAATCAGGTTTTATGCTCGGACTGGGTGAAACGAAGGAAGAAGTGTTAAAGGTTATGGAAGATCTTAAAGGGGTGGGATGCGATTTTCTAACCATTGGCCAATATCTCCAGCCCCGTTCCGACCGGCTGCCTGTCGAGAGATATATTCCTCCCGAAGAATTCGAAAAGTACCAAGCGATTGGATTGAAGTTGGGTTTCAAAGCTGTTGCCTCCGGTCCTTTTGTCCGAAGCTCCTTCCATGCCTCTCGGATGTTTGATGGCCGTTGATTCAATATCGTTATAGATCGTCTTCACCCAGATGTTGCATTATTTCTGTTCAAATGGGCAAGGGTGATCTGCTGGGAAAGGCTTCGAGGCGAACCTTTTTCCGTATCGGCACAACATCTCTGTAGATCCTGCGCTTGACATGTTTCGGATAATATTTTTAGAAAATGTCTGTTTTTAGACATCAAGATATTCTTTCCTCGCACTGTTCGACGCATTGAATATCACATTTTTTGAGCGAAATGCTTGCCCTACAGCAACCGCTTCAGAGAATGTAATAATTCTTAAAAGAAGTAAAAGAACAGAGTAACCTGCTCCGAAGACTGCGTAAAGAAGAGCATTGATTATCCATGATGATTTCAGCCATAGCAGTGGAAGGAAAATGAGACCCAGACCAATAATCCATGCCCACTTTCTTAATGAATAGGCCACCACTTCTTTCATACGCCATGTTAAATAAACTGAATAGATGATGGTGGCTACGAAAAGCGCAAAGCAACCTCCCAGACTTCCCCATTTGGCAACGAGGAATGGTCCTAAAGACCAGATTGCGGCAAGCCGCATCCCGGCTGCCACTGCGGCTGTCATAGGACGATTATATACAAGGGTGTGAAGGATAGCTACCTGATTCAGGCCATGGACACAAAGCGTCAGGGAGAGGAGCAATAAATTGGCTACCACAGGCTGGTAGGTTGCCCCCAAGACGAGAGGCACAAGGTCATTTCCAAGCAGGAGTACCGCCCATACTGCGAATACCATTCCTGCGGTCAGCCAATTGAGCAAATGCTCCATCCATTGCTTGAGAGTTTCGGTTTCTCCCCTGGCCTGCAGAGTCATCATGAATGGGACAAAGGCCATCATGAGCTGGTGTATGGCCATTGAAATCGTGAAGTACACAGTGTTGGCCAACCCGAGGTATCCGACCTCCGCATAATCGGGATAGAATAACCGGACCAACACTTCTCCACTATATTGAAAGGTTGAGGAGAACAGGTTGAAGATGAGATAAATGGAACCAAATTGGAGATAGGGAGTAAGGAAACGTATGTCCAGATGGCATTCCCTCCAGGAAAAATAGGATCTGCCCCACCAGAGGCCGATGAAGAGCACCATCCATTCCGTCAGAAATAGTCCCATGAAGGCCCCCCGAAGACCGCCCACATAGAAACCCATGATGACGAAGGCCACGACAAGCCAATGCCGGAGGGTCTCCCCCATTCCCCAATGAGCAGCCTGGTTGAGACCCAAGAATAGGGTGAAGAAAGGTCGAGATCCTGCTCGCACGATAAGCGTTGCTGCGACGATCAGAAATAAGACAAAATCAAGATCGGTTAACCAAAGACCGGTCAGGGATAGGTAGAAACCTGCGCCGATTGCGCCACTCAAGAGACTGACCGCCAATAAGTTGCCAAAGAGCTTTTGGAGACCCTCTCTTTTTCCTTCAAACATAAAATGGGGGACGTATCGCCCCATGATTTGGGTGAAGCCGGGGTCACTTGCGATCACAAACCAGATGTAGAGAGAGTTGATCAGCGCATATCGTCCATAGTCGCCAGGGCCCATCATTCGAGGAACCCAGATGGCGAACAGGAGACTCGCCAGAATATGCGTCCCTCTTTGAATCAGAAGAAATCCTGCATTTCGAACAGCGGCTTGAGCTTGGTTCATCACGATAGTCAGGAGGGACTCTATGATGATTGACTTTTTTTCAACCGGAATCTTTCCAAATTTTGGTTTATCCATTCCCATAAGAAACCACTGGCATTGGCGACCTGGGTCGCGATCAGCAATGCGACAAAGAGAAATGGGCTTCTCTTTCTTCCGGACGAAAAGGGATAAGTTAGCATGTTGATATAGAATGAGAGAGGTTCGATCCGAAAACGGTCGGAAAGGTTTCTTGCTCGTATCCGGTGGAAACGAAAAGCCCCTCTTCCATAATTAAAGTGCTGGCGGCAAAAGGTAGAAAGAGCCAGGGCATGGTGATGATAAACCTTAACCTCCGGTGCATAAGTCATCCAGTAGCCATGACGCAACCACCGTTCGCATAATTCACGATCTTCCCCTGCTGCAAGAGGGAAGGACGGGTTAAACCCACTTATCGTACGGAATTTAACTGCTGGCAAAGCAAAGTTATTGGAGGTGAAAAAAAGTGCTTGCCCTGGGTCCTTATTGTAATAGGAGTATAGGTACTCAATCAGAAGAGAGGCGGCCTCCGAATAGAGATTGTCAGAAACGATGTTGAACGTCTTTCCACCGATCATTCTGTCAGGAGTTTGATCGAAACGGGCTCCCAGGGCCTTTAACCAGTCCGGAGCAAGGGTACAGTCATCATCCGTAAAAGCAAGGAATACTCCCTTCGCATGTGCGGCACCTCTATTACGCGCCATAGCCGGACCCCTATGTTCCTGGATGATCAGACTGATATTGAGCTGGGTGCGGAAGGGAGCAACAGTTTCTTCCAGGGGGGACCGGCTTCCGTCATCGACAACGATTACTTCAAAATCTTCCCGGGGATATTCGAGACGCTCGATGGACTCGAGACAGCTTGTCAGTTGTCCCGGGCGATTGTAAGTTGGAACGATTATAGAGAAGAGAGGATGCTTCTGTTTGATCACCTTGCCACTCTATTGGGACCGAGATAGATTGGTGCTTGCAAAACTTTCTTTGTCCTGCTTGTTCAGGTAATGATAGCGATGGGATTCCATGATGGAAATATTTTCTCCCGCTTTTCCCATCCCCAGGGCATATCCTATCATTTCTCCAAACCCATCTACCACAAGGGCTGCGACCACCATGGGCAGGATATGCGGCATTAACCGTTTCGGTCGTCCGGGTCGGCGCAGTTCCCGCCAGAGGCGTGACAGGCGCACAAAGGGGATAAGCGGTGCCCCGGTGACATAAAGGAACCGACGAAGAAAAGACCAGTTTCGACTGCGAGTCGAACCAAAGAGCCGCCCAACATTGAATCTTAGCCCGATGGAGGGCACGACCGAGGAAAAATTCAGGTGGTATGTCTTTGCGGCTGGTTCCAGGCAGAGTTGATGTCCTTTTGCACGTAAATCCCAGTGAAGGATACTTTCGGCTTCCAGCATGACCTCCAGAGCAGGGCCGTAGTCGAGAAGAATCTTTCGTTTGTAACTGCTGTTGTGACCGGGTAAGTGATCCACCATACCCGCTTCCGTTGGATCAAGCCATGGTCCGTACTCAATCAAAAGGTTGGTCCAACTCATTAAACTACCCGGGTTCGCATTACAAATGACGGGTCCTACTGCAGCCCATGGCTGCCTGTGAGCTTTGATCAGCGCTTCGGCCCAGGTTGTACCAGGAAAAGAATGATCCTCAACAAAGACGACCACCGGAGCTCTTGCTTCATGAACGCCAGTTGCCCTGGCGTTGGCAAAATGCTTTATGGATCCGGATTCAACAACTCGAAAACTCAGAAATTCATTTAATTCTGATTTATTGATATCGAGACGCTGGAGAGACGGTGCTACGATAACGATTTCCAGCTTATCTTTCACAGTCTGTGCCCGGAGATGTCTGATCGTTTCACGTATGGTTTCATACCGATCCGGAGTGACCAGAATGACGGACAATGCGGGTAAATTATGATTGTTCATCTTCTATTCCTTTCCCATAGGAAACAGAGCATTTCGGTTTACAGGATGCTTACCTGACAGCATCTGGTAATGAAATCATTTTTCCTGTTTTCGCTGACTCTTCCGCAGCCGCCACGATCTCTAAGCTCCGATACCCATCATAAAAGTCTGGAGTCGTTGGCCGGTTTCCCTTTGCAGCAGCTACAAAATGCACTAACGCCTTCCGATAAGAGGGCTCACCGTTAGAATGACGGATTTTATCGAAGAGATAGGGGAGATGGATCAATGCTTTTAAGCTGCGCCACAACTGCCTGAGACGAATCCGTTCGAGGGTTGGACCATTCATTTCAACGTCTGGGGAGAGATAACGATTCACTGAAAGCTTTCCCGATTGACCGTAGACCTCCAATCTGTCTTCCTCAACCGAGCTAATGGAAAAGAAGGATTGGACCCGCGATCCGTTAGCAAGGCGTAACTCCAGGATGGCCTGGTCATCCTCGGTCTGTATAGAGTCGATCTTTGCAGAAACCTCTATGATCTCTTGATGAAAGATGAAACGAACGAGGTCAATATGATGTGAGGCCAAGTCCAGGAGAGCTCCCCCTCCAGTTTGGCGGGATCTTTTCCATTCTAGTATGGATCGAAGTGGGGTTGAAAATACGGAGCGTGCATAGACCCAAGGGCCGATTTTCCCAGAGGAGATTTGTTGTTTCAAATCCAGATAAACCGGGTTGAATCTATAATTGAAGCCCATCATTCCTACCGTGCCAGCCTGTTGCCATGAGGTCAATACTTTCTGTCCTTCTTTGAGGTTTGTAGCCAGGGGTTTTTCCAGGTAGACATGCTTACCCCGCTGAAGCGCTGCCATAGCGGCCTCTGCATGGAGGTGATTCGGCAGACAGATCACGACAGCATCCATCTCCTCCAACTGCAAAAGTTTTTCGTAATGATCAAACGTTAGAGCCTTAGGGGCAAAACCAGAGGCTTTTTTCAGACACCCGGAATCCGTTTCCGCCAATGCGACCAATTGAACATCTGGCAGGTGAGCCAATACGGGAAGATGGGTGGACAGGGCAATCTGGCCACAACCCATCAATCCAATTCGAAGAGCAGGCATTAGCCATATCTCCTGAATGGCAAGGCCATCTCATTCTTTCAAGTCAGCCTTTATGGGAAGCAAATAGCCAAAACCTTCACCCAATGACCAAGCCATGAGACCTAATAGTAATAAGGGCCAGGATTTTAAAAAATAAGAGAAGTAGATTCTATTTTTAAAATTCCTCACCCCTACCTTCAAAAATAACCATCCAGGGATAAGAAAGGAAAAGGTCCCGTAGAGCCACTTTCTCCATCTGGAAAAATCTTGGTAGAAGATGCGGACTTTTGCAAATGATCGTCCATGTTCAAATTCATGCTTCAAGAATTTCCAGAGGTGTTGAATATTATGATGGGAGACACGCAAAGAAGGGTGAAACTGTAACTGATGCCCGTTTCTCCCCAGACGCCAGTGAAATTCCGTATCCGAGGAATACGTACCTTCAATCAGTGGTCCAAATATCTCAAATGCTTTTCGTTTGTAGGACATATTGGTTGCTGCGATGTCTCTTAATGGTTTGGAGGGGGTGTTTGGCATCCATTGGCTGAATTCACAGAAGTAAGCCCCCCAACCAATGAGGCTGTCTAGATTTCCATTGGCAATGGCACCTCCAATGGCGAGATAAGGGGATTGATGAGCGTCAAGAATGTTGTCAATCCAGTCCGGTTCAGCCCTGCAATCTGCATCAATAAAAGCGATGAGTTCTCCCCGGCTGACCGAGAGCCCAAAATTTCTTGCCTCACCGCAGAATTTTCTTTCTGGAAACCAGTACCACCTGACCTTCGGAAATCTTTCTCTAATCCCCGGGGGTAAGCCATTCGGGGAACTGTCGACCACAATGACCTCATATGTTTTTTCTGTTCTTTGATTCTGTAATGAATCAAGACATTCCTTTAACAGGTTCCCAGAGTTGTAGGAAGCAATAATTACCGAGAGGTCAGGGTCCTTCTTATCCATTGGAAAATGTTTTATCCCGATCTGTTATAGGATACTCCCAAGCACCATCTTCTGTATTGAAGAAGAGGGCATCTGAAATCGTCTGATTGTAGCAATTACCCCCTTCATAGGCATAACTGCATTCCCGACAAAGGGACGGTTGGCTTCCCTTTGAACGAAATTGCCGCCGCATTGAGCGATAGGAGATGCCCCACCAGATCTCTCTAAACGAATGGTTCTGTAGATTCCCGAGGACCTGCTTCTCCTGGGGATCATATGTACAGGGACATACGATACCGTTCCAATGAATAGCCGGATTGTTCCACAAATTTTTGCATGGATTCCGCTTGAGTCTGATGCGATGGAGACTATTCGGATGGTATTTGAATCGCTGGTATTTTGGATTCTGGGGGACAAAGGCGAGATAATCCTCTTTCATTTCTGAATGATCACCTGCATAGGGATCCTGAGAGTAGGGATTGAGGGTCTTTAATGTGAGGACGTCAACCCCCAGAGACTTGGCCACCCTCTTTAAGTCGGGGATCTCATGTTCATTATGCCTCATCACAATGAAACGAAGGTTAATCAGAGGTGTTTTAGAGCGGAGGGTCCTCTTTCTCTCTACGATCATCCGGACACCCTTGAGAACCGAATCGAGGTTTCCTCCTGCTCTGTAACGTTCATAGGTTTGTTGACTCATGCCATCGACGGCCACAATCAGAGTATCGAGTCCTGACCGGATTAACCTATCTGTATGCTCCCGATGGGAAAAGAGATGACCATTTGTGCTCGAAACCAATTTGATTCCCTTCTGCTTGGCATAAGAAATCATTTCATAGATGGAGGGATTAAGGAAAGTCTCCCCCCAATCCCAAAGGAGGATCAGAAATAGATAATCCCCTACCTCATCAATGACCTTCTTAAAAATCCCTAAATCCATATCTCCAGTGGCACGGCCCATCCCCGTTGTGACCGGACAAAGGGTACATTTGAGATTACAGCGGGTGGTGGGTTCGATCATCATATGGGTCGGCCAGCCCCATGGGCTGACCGGCTTGAAATAGATGGAGGTTTCAACCAGGAACCAGTTGAGGATCTTTCGGAGAGGGACGGGGTCAAACGCATAGGGAATGCGGTCACACTCAATCCGCAACTTTCGAGTCAATAGGGCTTTCAAAACTTTTACTGTTTTTCTAAATAACATGGGTTTTAGGTCATTTCTTCGTGGTAATCCTTTTCAACATTGACAGCCCATAGGTCATGATGCGCTCCAAGGATATTCTCCACAGCCAGCAGGGCCGTCAGCATGGAGTGGTCCTGATTATTATATTTATGCATTCCATTCCGTCCAACTAATTGGAAATTGTCAAACCGGCGAAGGAAAGAACATATCTGATCGAGGGCTTTCTTATAGGTTAGATCATAGACAGGATACGCCTTCGGCATTCGGATGACCGTTCCATCTTCCACCTCCTCTGAATTCGCCAAGCCTAACAAAGAAACCTCTCTTGTTCCAAGTTTTATCAACTGATCATCGGACAGGTTCCAGAGCTCATCCCCTTCGAAACAGAAATATTCCAGACCCAAACAGGTCTTTTTGGGGTCAGGCACCATGAAGGGGCTCCAGTTTTTGAAATTCTGGATTCTGCCCACCTTCACTCCAGGATCATGGATGTAAATCCATGTGTCGGGAAATAATTCTGATTTTTTGATCATCAGAATGACTGTCAAAAAGTCTCTGTATTTTAAAGTATTCGATGCCTCTAATACCTCTTTAGGAACGGATGGCTTAAATTTTTGTATGGTCTCTCGAAGAGGCAGGCTGCAGATAAAATGTAAACCGGAAATCGTTTCGATCTGCCCATCTTGTTTGACTTCAAGGGCTTCCACTTTATTTTCAGACCAACGAATTCCTACGACCTCCTTCTCCAAACCAATCTGGGACCCGTTCTTTTGGATGATCTCTGCCATTGCGCGCCACATCATTCCAGGACCATATTTTGGATAGTCAAACTCTTCAATGAGTGTTTTAATGACTTTCTTTTTATTTTTGGGGAGGGGATGGTCCTTAAGGAATGCATTTTTAAGTGCCGCCATGAAGGAGAGGCCTTTCACTCTTTGGGCGGCCCAATCGGCGCTAATCTCCTTGCAAGGGATCCCCCAGACTTTTTCTGTATAGGTCTTAAAAAAGGTTCGGTACAGGCGCTTCCCAAACCGATTTGAAACCCATTGTTCAAAATCTCTCTCTTCTCGGGATGGGAACAGTCGAGCCGCAAGATAGCTAAAGAGAATGAGAAAGCTATTTCCTATTCCCAACCCTAACAAAGTGTTAAAAGGTCGAAGAGGATAGTAGAAGAACCTCTTGTTATAGTAGATTCTTGAGAGCCGATGGCGTCTAAGTAAGTCTTCTCCCAGCACGTCCTTCCAAATCTTTTCAACCCGCTCAACCTTCGTGAAAAACCGGTGTCCTCCTATATCAAAATAGAAACCTTTATAATTGAGTGTCTTGGCGAGTCCACCAATTGTCTGCTCTTTTTCAAGAATTAGAGATTCGCCCCCCACCTTGGATAGAGCATAAGCAGCGGTCAAACCTGCGGGACCAGCGCCGATGATGACCACAGGACCAGAGAGCATCAGCAAGACTCCGAAAGCGGGGAGGGATCTGAATGAACTTTTCGGGGAGCTGTTAAACTCGACTTTGGGGAACGATGCCTGGAGAGAAAAAAACGGCTTAAGCCTATGCCAAAAGCCAGTCCACTGTAAAAATAGTAAAACCAGTGCCAAGGAATCGTTTTCATCATGAATCCCAATCCACGTTTTTTCATAAAAAAATGGTAGACGGGTGCATTGATTACCAGGAGCATAAAGAGCATGGAGCAGGCGACGGCGAAGAATTCGCGCCGCCACCCGCTCCCGATCAGCATGAAGATCAAGCCATAGATGAGCAAGACGCTCAGGCGACTGGAGAGTCTCAGATTCAGGTCATTAACGAAGTTACGGGTTTTTAAAATCAATTCTGTCCAAGGAATGGCGCGGTCAAAAAAATCGGTTTTTATTAAGCTTTTAACCCCCCAATGTTTTAAATGTTTTACCTGAAGTTCCTTGAGGAGTCGAATCCGATATCCCGCCTGTTTGAGGCGGTAACCAAGCTCGATATCTTCGATGCTGGGCTTGCGGTAGGATTCCTGAAAGCCGCCCAATTCCCAGAAAACCGGGCGGCGAATGGCGCCACAACCGCTCCAAAACGTGGAGGCCTCTTGCTGCGATATCTGGTGAACGTAATGGTGGAATAAATTCCTGTATTGAGACAGAAAATTGTTCTCTCCGGGTTCATCGTCGTAGGAACCAAACAGAGCCACTAATGAAGGATCTTGTTGAAACGCACTTTTGATTTTTGCGAAAGCATCGGGTGGAATCATTATATCGGCATCCACAAAGAACAGAATGTCGCCTTGGGCATAGGATGCCCCTTCGTTCCTTGCATGGGCGGGTCCTCTCCTTATGGGAAGGGACACCACCCTGGCCCCTGCCTCTTGAGCGCGCTGGGCGGTGCGATCGGTGCAGCCATCTGCCACGACGATGATTTCATGAGGAGGAGGATTCGTTTGAGATAAACTTAAAAGGCATTGAAGGAGATTGCCTTCTGCATTGTGGACCGGGAGGATGACAGAGATGTTAGGTTGCACCATTTCGTTTTACCGAAGAGAGGGGTTCATTCGATGCGAAACTTCCACAAACTGACGCTGTCATTATTTAACAGTAACTCAGAAAAGTCAAATGTCGACGACCGACGGATGAAAGAGAGCGGATACCCTTTTAGGTGTCGGACGTTTTGATCGTCATAGATTCTTTCTTTTTTGACCAGAAGATAACGAAGGTTTCGTTTACTTAAAAAAGCCTTCACCGTTTCCTCCTCTTCCCAGAAGAGGGTTTTAAGGTCCCAATGCCAATAAATCCTGCGATCGGTATATTCCGATAGATTATAGTCCACATAGATGATGATTGCATCATCAGGTGTTTTTTCTTTGATGTAATGGAAAGCTTCTCGAACCCCGGGAGGGATCCTCCGATGAATGTAAACAAAAACGAGGACGCTCACCAATTGGACCAGACAGATAAAGACGATGAACCCTTTCACACCCTTTTTGTCCCAGGAGGAGATCGCCCTGGAGGCGAGGATGCTCAGGAAAGGGGAGATAGGTAAGAGGTACCGGATGTCTCCATCCATATTGAAAAAAGAGAGAAAAAATAAAAGATAAAAGAGGATGGGCATCCAGAGCAGAAGGTCGTTTTTGGAAAAAGGCCTCTTGATCAGATAGAGGATCAACAGAAGCAGCAGGGGAAGTCCGAAATACTTTATATGATCCTTTGGACGCAGGAAGGTCGAGTCATGGCCAAATTTTGGGGCTTTGAGGGCCAGGGTTTTTTCCCAAACGCTCGGATCGGTCCATCCTTTTAAATTTTTGGACACCTCTGTCACAAACACATTGACGATCTTCTGGTTGCTTCCCAGCCAGGCTTCTTCCAGCACATTCTTCTCCCTCCAGTAGATATCTGGAAGGATGACAATAAGAGCAGCCAGAGAGAAACCCAATAACCTGGCCCACCAACGGTCCCGGGCATTCTTAAAGAGTATGGTTAAGAAAAAAGGGATTCCAAAGATCAATCCATTCATTTTTATGAAATACATGAGCCCAAATCCAAACCCTGCGAGGATGACTCTCTTTTTCAAAAGGAGCAAAAAGGTTAAAGTAGTTAGTGCGGCCAGGGGCACGTCCACATAGAACAAAATCCCGAAACTGACCACCATCGGGAGGGAAGCGACCAGGACCATTGAGTACCACCCTTCTTCTTTTCCGTAGAGCTCTTTTCCGAGGAGGTAGGTGGAAACAAGCAATAAGGCGTAGTAGAAGAGATGATAGATCTGGGCAACCGCAAAGGAGATTCCCCCTGTGATCTTCCACAGATAAGCGAGGAGGAGATGCCAGAGCGGAGAGAACATATAGTGGATTTGCCGGCTGAAATCCTTTCCATAAAGGGAGTCGACCGTCACCCTCTTTTCGGCCCTGACTATGTCTTTGGCAAAACGAAAATGAATGATCTCATCCCCTAAATATAATTCTGTTGTAAGACCGACCAGGGAGAGTCCCAGAAGGCAGAACATGACGAACATCCAGATTCTTTTTTGAGCCATCCGGCCTCTTTTCTTGAAGAGAATTTAAGAATGATGACAGCAAGATTATAACAATTATTCATGTTATTCAAATAAATTTTTGTGAACCGTCTATATTTTGGATTTTTAGATTAACATAACAATCTCAATTGACCTTTCTTCAGGGATTTGATAGATTTATCAATCATAACGTGAGTCCATTCAGGATCAAATCAATGGATCTTCACAGAGTCATTTGCACCTTTGTTCTTCTTATGCTCCTTGCTTCCTGCTCCCTCAAGGAGACTCCGCTCCCACCTGTTGTCCAACCTCCGGTTCAACCTCCGCCCAAACCTGCAAAGATTGCGCTGGTGTTAGGGGCGGGGGCGTCAAAGGGATTTGCCCATATCGGAGTGCTCAAAATTCTTGAGACAAACAAAATCCCGGTTCATATGATCGTGGGGACAAGCGTGGGCAGTGTGGTGGGGAGTTTTTATGCCTATGGACTCAATGCCTTTGAACTTCAACGTTTGTCTTTCTCCATCGAGCAAAAGGATATTGTGGACCTCACCCTCCCGGACAATGGTTTCATTAAAGGAGAGAAACTGGAGGAGTTTGTCAATAAGATTGTGAAGCATACGCCCATGGAAAAGCTGAAACTTCCGTTTTATGCCGTTGCAACCGAAATTCAGAATGGACAGGAGACTCTCTTTGGAAGGGGGAACACAGGGCAGGCGGTGAGAGCCAGTTGTTCCATTCCCGGCGTTTTTAGACCGGTAAAAATTGGAGACAAAGTCTATGTTGATGGAGGAGTGGTCAGCCCTGTGGCTGTAGGAGCTGCCAAACGATTGGGAGCGGATGTGGTCATTGCGGTGGATATCTCAGCCAGCCTAGAGCGGACTCCTCCAGGAAATACGATTGAAACGCTTCTTCAATCCATCGACATTATGTATTCGCAACTTGCTGCCATTCAACTCAAGCAAGCGGATATCGTGATCCGGCCTAAAGTAGGCTTTATTGGAGCGGCTGATTTTTCAAAAAGGCATGAAGCAGTTCTTGAGGGAGAAAAAGCGGCCGCTGAAGTCCTTCCAAGAGTCACAGAACTCCTTTCCCAACTCAGACTTGATGGGAGAATAGAATGAAATCCTATCGGAAAGAACTCTGGTTTGAGGTGCCCACTCGTCGGGCTTTTATCAATATCACGCCTGAGGTGGAAAAATGTCTTAAGGAGAGTGGCATTCGGGAGGGGCTGGTTCTTGTCAACGCCATGCACATCACTGCCTCTGTTTTTATTAATGACGATGAATCAGGCCTTCATCATGATTTTGAGGTTTGGCTTGAAAAGCTCGCTCCACACGAGCCGGTTCGCCAGTACCGCCACAATGTTGGGGAAGATAATGCCGATGCCCATCTGAAACGTCAAGTGATGGGCAGAGAAGTCGTTGTGGCGGTCACCGGCGGAAAGCTCGACTTTGGCCCCTGGGAGCAGATCTTTTACGGCGAGTTCGACGGAAGAAGAAGAAAAAGAGTTCTCGTCAAGATTATCGGAGAATAAGATCACCTCATGCGTGTTTGATTAAGCGTCTCGAAATAGATCTGTTATTCCCTAAGGCTCTTGTCATTGAGGTTTTCCACATCCTTGCCCCCCAATTCGTCGGGTTCAAAAGACAACCCCCAGGGCAATTGCTTTCCAATCCATCTCAGAATGTGTTAAAAGGGGAGAGGAGAGAAATCAAAAAGGGAGGGGTGACATGTCCAAGGGCTTAAAACAAACTGCGCTTTATTCCTGGCATCAGGAGCATGGAGCCCAGATGGTAGAGTTTGCAGGCTGGGAGATGCCCGTCTCTTACTCCAGAGGGATCATCGAGGAACATCTGGCCACCAGAAAATTTGGTGGCCTCTTTGATATCTCCCACATGGGACGTTTCCTGATTTATGGAGAGGAAGCCATTCCCTTTTTACAGCAGGTTCTCACGAATAATGTTCTGGCTTTAGAGCATGGCATGGCGCAGTACACCCTGATTCAAAACGAATGGGGAGAGGCGATTGATGATGCTTATCTCTATCGACTGGATCTGGGAAACCTTCCTTCTGAATCGAGATACCTTCTTGTGGTCAACGCCGCCAACAAAGAGAGAGACTGGAATTGGTTAATTGAGCACAAAAGAAAATTCAGGGGCCTTGTCCTCGAAGATCGAAGCGAAGAGATGGGGATGATTGCTCTGCAGGGCCCTTCAACGAAAAGGGTGCTGGAGAAAATCGTCATCGAAAGCCATTCTAAACTCCCCGATCCCTGGAGGAATCGTCTGAGGGTGTGCGAGATTGAAGGTGTTCGAGTGGCGGTCACCATCTCCAGAACCGGATATACAGGAGAACCCATCTGCTTTGAGCTCTTTTCGGATCAGGGGAAAATGCGGATGATCTGGGAAGCGATCCTGAGCGTCGGTGAGGGAGAAGGCATCGTTCCTGTTGGGCTGGGAGCAAGAGACACATTGAGGATAGAGGCTGGGCTTCCTCTCTATGGCCACGAATTGGGGATGGATCAGGAGGGAAAGGAGATTCCCATCTTTGCAGTCTATTCTGCTGGATTAGCAGTGAGTTTTTCTCCCTTGAAAGGAGATTACATAGGGAAAGACGCCTTACGGAGGCAGTTTGAAGAGTTGAAAGCAAGGGCGGATGGTACACCTCTGCCACCGAAAGAGAAACAGGCGATTCCGAGAAGGATTGTTCCTGTTGCCGTGCTTCAGGGGCAAGGGGGTCAGGCGATTGCCAGGCAGGGTTATGAAGTCTTTGTGGATGGGAAGAACGTCGGTTATGTGACCAGTGGAACCATGATCCCTTACTGGCATTTTTCGGATGAAGGAATCCTTTCTAAACCAACGGATGAACGAGGGAGGAGAGCGATTGGATTAGCTTATCTCGATTCTGATTTTGAAGCAGGACAAAGGATTGAAATTCAGCAAAGAGGAAAGATGATCGAAGGGATCATCGTAGAAAAGCATCTGTCCGGGGAAGCGCCACCCTACGCGCGTCCTATCCTGTACCAGGAGAAGGGGATAAGAAAGGGCGCCCCCGTCAGGGGGTTAAAAAATCAGGCCACAAAATTGATTGAACAAGCCATTCAGAATACTCACTGGAGACAGAGGGAAACCATAAATCTCATTCCTTCAGAGCAGACCCCATCTTCTCTGGTAAGGCTCCTGACCATTATGGATCCATCCCATCGCTATGCGGAACACCGGGTGGTCAAAGCTCTTGGAGAGAAGGATATTTTCTATTATCAAGGGACTAAAATGATTGCAGAGGTGGAAGCTCTCCTTGCGGAGGAAATGCGGAGTTATTTAGGGTGCTCCGAAGTAGAAACAAGGGTAATTAGCGGCCAGATGGCTAATACAGCTGTGTTCAGCGGTCTGATGGACTATCTCAATCGACTCGACCGGAAAAGCGAGCCTCGAAGGATCAGAAAAGTGATGAATCATCATCTTGGCAGGGGAGGGCACCTCAGTGCCCAACCCATGGGCGCCCTCAGGGACTTTATCGCCATAGATCCCGTGACCGAAAGACCATCGGTGGTTCCCTTTCCTGTGTTGAAGGACGATCTCTATCAGATTGATCTTTCCAAAACCGAAGAACTTCTCGAAATCCATAAACCTGAATTGATCATTCTTGGCAAGAGCATGGTCATTTATAAAGAACCTGTGAAGGAGATTGCCCAGATAACGTCTACCATGAAACCCAGGCCGATCCTTCACTATGATATGGCTCACGTATTGGGATTGATCGGGCCCTATTTCCAGGAGCCCTTTCAGGAGGGAGCAGACCTTGTTACCGGGTCTACCCATAAAACGTTTTTCGGTCCCCAGAGGGGTGTGATCGGAAGCAATATGGCAGAGGGAACTCCTTGTGAGGATCTCTGGGAAGCCATTGTTAGAAGGGTCTTTCCAGGAAGTGTCAGCAATCATCATCTGGGAACGCTCCTGGGATTGCTCCTGGCTACCTATGAGATGAACGCCTATAAGTCTGAATATCAGAAAGCTGTGATCTCTAACGCAAAAGCCTTTGCCCGTGCTTTGAAAGAGCAAGGACTGATGGTTGAGGGGGACCCACGACTTGGCTATACAGAGACCCATCAGGTGATCGTCAGAGTGGGCTATGGGAAGGGTCCGGTGGTGGCTGAGCAATTGGAGGAGAACAATATCATCGTAAACTACCAGGCCGCTCCGGATGATGAAGCCTTTACAGCCGCCAGTTGTCTGAGGATGGGTGTTCAGGAAATGACCCGCTTTGGAATGAAGGAGGAGGACTTCGGGCAGTTAGCCGAATACATGGCCGAGATTATCCTTCGTGGCCGATCTGTGGCAAAAGAGATCATTCGATTCCGGGAGAGGTTCAGGGAGATGAAATACTGTCTGGGTCAAGCAGAGGCGAAGACCATGGTCGAAGGATTGCTGGAAGCGATCATTTAAAAATACGCATAAGGGGGGAAGGAGATGGAAAGGCAGAGGAAAGGTGGGTCATGGACATTCATGGTTTGGTTATGTTTGATGTTGATCGTTGCAGGAAGTATCTTTATTTCTCCGGGATGCGCCAGCACGCCCAAAAAACTCGACCCTTCACTTGCTGGACCGCAGGTCATTGTGAACCCGGAGTCCATTCGTCTTGGAGTTGCTAAGTTGATGGACACAATCATTGTGTTTGAAGGCTCTGGATTTAAACCCGGAGACTCCATCTTCATCACTCTGCTTGGGCCTGAGGACACGAAGGCGATTGTGGCCGAGGCTCCCATTAAACCGGATGGCACTTTCAGGGCAGAGCTGGGTAAGTCTACTATGGCGAAATTGACCAAAGCAATGGAGATTTTAAAGGCAGATATTGTGCCCAATGAGAAGTTTGAACCGGTCGTGGTCATCAGCCAGCCTCCTATTCCAGAAGGGGTTTATACGGTGAAAGTGACCAGCATGATGTCCTCCCTCACCGCTGAGACAAAATTGGAAGTCAAAGGTCCTTCAGTCGTCGATCGTGTGATGGACTGGATCGGTGGGCTCACCGGCAAGATCAAACACAAAAAAACAAAATAAACCTTGCAGGTGCCTAAAGGGCCATGGGTCAACCGCTCTCTAACGCTTCAAATGGCGGTTAACCGGATGTCTTAAAGGAATGGCTGGACTTCACCAAGGGTGAATTCCAGTATGGGTTAGCCATGTGAGTGCTCATGGGTCTGAAGGTTCGCCTCGAATCGTTTCCGAACGGTTCACCCATGTCCCTTTGTTTCAATTTTTTGAAATGTTAAGGTAAAAATAAGAGGGACATCTCGAAAATAGAATAGAAGATGTCCCTCATGGATTCGTTCAATGGATTAGGATATTTGGAGGAGGGCTAAGTTTGAAGCCTTGTCTGAACCTGTTTTCTCCACTCTTGGATTTCTTTCATTTGCGACTCGAGGTCTGAAAGTCTCCTGTCCAGCTCTGAGAAGGAAATCTTCACCAGAGCCCGAGTCTCTAAATGCTGACGTTCGTTTTCTTTTTCCAAATGGTCGAGCCTCATATCGACTCCATTAAGCCTTGTCTCAACTCCATCGAGTCTTGTTTCAACTCGGTCGAGCCTTGTCTCAACTCCATCGAGTCTTGTTTCAACCCGGTCGAGCCTTGTCTCAACTCCATCGAGTCTTGTTTCAACCCGGTCGAGCCTCGTCTCAACTCCATCGAGTCTCGTGTCGACCCGGTCGAGCCTCGTCTCAACTCCATCGAGTCTCGTGTCGACTCGGTCGAGCCTTTGTATAATTCCACCATGACCCTCAGCCAAAAGCTTCAGTTGGTCGATCAACCCCTCAGAGATCAGATGGAATTGTTGAATGATTTCCTCTTTAAAGGCCTCAAGCTCTTTTTTAATCGTTCCGTTCTTTCGAGCAACCATTGTTTATTGCCTTTTTTATGGAATCCCGTTCCAGCAAAGTGATTTAAAGATGGCATAAATCACCGGTTTAGTCAAGGAGTTTAAATAAATGAGGGGAACCCCTCAGTGATGTGGCGTTTTCGGTTTAAAAGGGTTGGAACGTTCCTCCTCCAAAACCTTGAATAGCAGTGATAAAAGGTTATCCTCATCGAAGCCCTCCTGCCCTTTGAATCGGTTTTTTTTAAATCAGATTGGGTCGTTTGACCAACCGAAGTTTCGCTTCAAGGTTTTTCCGAAGCAACCTCCAACCCCTTTTTTATTTCTCTACCTGAGGGGTTACGAATGAGGAGTGAAGGTGGGGACTTTTATTGGCTACCGGAGAGTTTGAGGCGGGTGACGGCGCGAAGCAGCGCCGCCTTTGCCCGATCAATATCGATATCTGGAGATCGCTCGGCCAGTCGCCTTTCGGCTCTCTCTTTTGCTCTCTGTGCGCGTGCCACATCAATCTCCTCAGGCCGTTCTGCTGCCTCTGCGAGAAGAATCACCTTCTTCCCATCGGTCATGAGAAACCCACCGCTGGTGAAAAGGTTCAATTTTTCTCCATTCGATTTGTTGATCTTTGTAATACCGGTCTGAAGACTTGAAACAAACGGCGTGTGGCCAGCGAGAATGCCGAAGTATCCGACTGTGCCCGGAGCGACCACAGATTGGATCGGCTCACTGAAAACCACTCTCTTAAGGGTGACCACATCGAGGGTAAAAGGTTGAGATTCCATCTTAATCGTTTTCTCTAAATCCGAGTTTTAACCTTTGGGTTTAATGGGTTCCTTCTCTTAACCGTTTTGCTTTTTCAACAACCTCTTCGATCTTGCCAACCATATAAAACGCCTGTTCAGGTAGATCGTCATGTTTGCCCTCGAGGATTTCTTTAAACCCTTTGATGGTATCGGGTAAGGGGACGTATCTTCCAGGAGAGCCTGTGAATTGTTCAGCGACAAAGAAGGGCTGGGAAAGGAAGCGCTGGATCCTTCTGGCGCGGTGGACAATCAACTTATCTTCTTCGGAAAGTTCTTCCATCCCGAGAATGGCAATGATGTCCTGAAGTTCTTTATAACGCTGAAGGACCTGCTGAACTCCTCGGGCAACCTGATAATGCTCCTCGCCCACGATTCGCGGATCGAGAATTCTCGAGGTTGAGTCGAGGGGATCGACGGCGGGATAGATCCCCAATTCCGCCAGTTGTCTGGAGAGAACGGTTGTGGCGTCGAGATGGGAAAAAGTGGTTGCAGGAGCAGGATCGGTCAAGTCGTCTGCGGGCACATAGATGGCCTGAACCGAAGTAATGGACCCTCGTTTAGTTGAGGTGATCCGTTCTTGGAGTTCACCCATTTCGGTTGAGAGGGTCGGTTGATAGCCCACCGCAGAAGGCATACGCCCCAATAAAGCTGAGACCTCAGAACCAGCCTGGACAAAGCGGAAGATATTATCAATGAAAAGGAGCACATCCTGTCCCTCTTCGTCCCGGAAATATTCTGCCTGGGTTAATGCCGAGAGTCCGATTCGTAACCTTGCGCCAGGAGGTTCGTTCATCTGACCGAAGACGAGGACGGTCTTCTCAATGACTCCAGAGGCTTTCATTTCAAGCCAGAGGTCATTTCCCTCTCTGGTCCTTTCTCCCACACCTCCAAATACAGAGAATCCTCCGTGCTCAGTCGCAATATTACGGATTAATTCCATAATCAGAACGGTCTTTCCAACTCCGGCCCCACCAAATAGGCCGACTTTGCCTCCTTTGGCATAGGGTTCAAGGAGGTCAATCACTTTCAGGCCTGTTTCAAATACCTGGGTTGAGGGGACCTGTTCCTCAAAGGGTGGAGGAGGTCGGTGGATGGGATAGCGTTTTTTTGCCGGGCAATCTCCCAGTTTATCAATAGGCTCACCCAGAAGGTTAAAGACTCTTCCCAGTGTCTCCCTCCCGACTGGCATGGTAATGGGTTCTCCGGTATCCACTGCATCCATTCCCCGGACCAAACCGTCAGTTGAAGCCGTAGCCACACACCGGACGACGTTGTCCCCGAGGTATTGAGCGACTTCAATGATCAATTTTGTCCCATCGGGTTTATCAATCCGGATCGCATTGTAGAGGGCAGGTAGTTCTTCAACAAAGAAGACCACATCCACCACCGGACCGATGACTCTTAACACTTTCCCAACTTTCAATGGCATACCTCCCTTTTTCAAAATAAGGCTAAGCGCTTAGCGCCTTGTGCATAGCGCATCTATTTCTTTTGCGAATACCGCAAGGCTTCTGCTCCTGTCGTCACCTCCAGGAGCTCCTTTGTAATCGACGCCTGTCGGGCTTTATTAAAACTGAGGGTAAGAGTTGAAATCATCTCCTCTGCATTTTCGGTGGCCGATTTCATGGAGACCATTCGTGCCCCTTGTTCACTGGCCACAGATTCGACGAGACCTTTATAGATTTGTGCTTCAAGGTATTTGGGGAGAAGGAGAGCCATGATCTCTTCCGCCGAAGGCTCAAAGATCGGTTCTCCGGCTATCCCCGGTTCCTTTTTCAATACCTCTGAGCTTTCCAGCGGTAATAGTTTCATCAGGATTGGCCGTGTCACCATCGGAGATTGGAATTGGGTGTAAATCAGGTAAACCTCATCATAAGAGGCTTTTTCAAATCCCTTGATGATCGCCCCTGAGATCCCTTTCACCTCTTGAAGGGAGATCTCCTTGGAGAGCTGAAGTAAGGTGAAGTCGATGGGATAACCCTTTCTTCTAAAAAAATCATACCCCTTTCTTCCAACCAGGAGAAGACGAACTTCCTGATCAGGATGAGCCTGAATAAACTGGGTTGCCCGGGAGATGGCATTAGCATTGTATCCCCCACAGAGGCCCTTGTCCGATGTGATTAAAACGAGGCCGATCTTTTTGACCTCACGTTTTACCAGAAGGGGATGATCCACACGGGGAAGGCAGGGAGCCAGACTTTCCATCAGTTCTCGAATTTTTTCTGCATAGGGCCTGGCCGAACGGAGCCTATCTTCAGCCTTTTTGAGACGAGAGACCGCAATCATCTCCATCGCACGGGTGATCTGCTGGATGCTGATGACGCTTCGGATTCTTCGTCTGATCTCTTTGGTTCCAGGCATCTTTCTAAATATCAGGCTATGCGCATCGCATTAAGCGGATGCACGTCAATGTTGATTAGGTTGTGACAAAATTTTTCTTGTAATCCTGAGCGGCCTGATGGAGAAGTCTTTCCATCTCGTCGGAAAGCACTTTCTCTTCTCGAATGGCCTTGGGAATTTGTGGATATTTCTCCCGCACGAAGGGATAGAATCCTGCCTCAAAATCTTTCACCCTTTCCACCGGGAGGTCATCGAGGTAACCATTTTCCGCCACAAAAATAATCATCACCTGGTTTTCAACCGGCATCGGTTGATATTGAGGTTGTTTTAGAATTTCAACCAGACGTTCACCACGGGTGATCTGAGCCTGGGTGGCCTTATCCAGTTCCGAACCAAATTTGGCAAACGTGACCAATTCCCGGTATTGAGCCAGATCGAGGCGAAGCATCCCTGCCACTTTCTTCATGGCCTTAATCTGGGCGTTTCCTCCCACCCGTGATACCGAAAGTCCCACAGAGACTGCCGGTCGAACGCCTGCGTAGAAGAGATCGCTTTCGAGATAGATCTGACCATCGGTGATCGAAATGACATTGGTGGGAATATAGGCTGAATAATCTCCTGCTTGGGTTTCCACAATGGGAAGAGCGGTCAACGATCCGCCTCCAAGTTCATCGTTCAGTTTGGCGGCTCTTTCAAGGAGTCGCGAGTGGAGGTTGAAGATGTCCCCTGGGAAGGCTTCCCTGCCAGGAGGTCTTCTGAGAAGTAAGGACACCTGGCGATAGGCAACGGCATGTTTCCATAGATCATCATAGATAATGAGGGCATGGCGTCCACTGTCCCGAAATTCTTCTCCCATGGCACAACCCGCATAGGGAGCCACATATTGCATGGGAGCGGGATCACTCGCGGTAGCGGAAACGACGATGGTATATTCCATAGCTCCATATTCTTGAAGCGTGTTCACCACGGACGCCACGGTGGACTGCTTCTGGCCAATGGCGACATAGATACAGATGACGTCTCCACCTTTCTGGTTGAGAATGGTATCCACGGCAATCGCGGTCTTACCGGTCTGTCGATCACCGATAATCAATTCCCGTTGACCTCTTCCGATAGGAATCATGGAATCGATACATTTCAGTCCAGTCTGTAAGGGTTCCTTCACCGGTTGCCTTTCGACCACGTTCGGCGCTGTTCCCTCGATGAGACGGAGCTTTTCCGTATGAATCGGGCCCTTTCCATCAATGGGCTGACCCACGGCATTGACAATCCTCCCAATCAGGGCGTCTCCTACAGGAACCGAAAGCACCTTCCCTGTTCTTCGAACGGGATCTCCCTGTTCGATGTGAGAAAAGTCACCGAGGATCATGGCACCGATGTTATCCTCTTCAAGGTTGAGGGCCATGCCATAAATGCCCCCCGGGAATTCGAGCATTTCTGAAGCCATGCAGCCTGGAAGGCCTTTGATGCGGGCAATTCCATCTCCTGCCTCGATCACCTCTCCGATCTCTTCGGCTTCCATTTTAATTTGATACTGTTCGATATGGCGCTTCAGGATGTTGGATATTTCTTCCGGCTTGATCTTCAATTCCACGGTTTCACCCCTCAATAGGTTTTGACCATCTCCTGTTTCATTTCCTCGAGACGGTGTTTAAGGCTTCCATCGATGATCTTATTCTCCATTTTGACAATCACGCCTCCAAGAATCGACTCGTCCACCATGGGTTTTAGAAAGACGTGTTTTTTCGATGCCCTCGATAATGCTTTGGCAAGTGGTTCAAGGAGGTCCTCCGGAAGAGGAACTGAAGTGATCACTTCTGCGGTCACCTTTTCACGTGATTCCTGAGCAAGAGCAAAGAAGGTTTCAATGATGTTAGGAAGTTTCCTCTGACGGTCCTGATCGATCACCAGGTTGATGAGATTGAGCGTAAGCGGTGAGACTTTCCCTCCAAAAATTTGGAGCATGGCGCTTTTTTTCCCTTCAGGAGAAATCTGCAAGTTACTTAAAAATTCTTTGATTTCCGCACTCGATTCCAGGCTGATTTTTAGCCGGGTCAACTCTTCTTCAACCCGGTCCAGAGCATTTTCTGCCCGGGCCACATGAAAGAAGGCTTCTGCATAACTTTGGACGACAGGATCACTTGCCATAGAGTTCTCCTACCTTTGAGACATACTCCTCGAC
This sequence comes from uncultured bacterium, assembly GCA_938002255.1. Lineage (GTDB taxonomy): Bacteria > Desulfobacterota > BSN033 > BSN033 > UBA1163 > RBG-16-49-23. The sequence continues at coordinate 15,753 of CALLAL010000047.1, read as the reverse complement.
AAGACGGCGATGGTCTTCGGTATTAAGGGACTTCTGAATGATTTTTGAGGCAGCCAAAATGGAAAGATCAGCCATCTTCTCTTGGAGCTCGAGGATGGCTTTCTGCTTCTGAAGTTCAATCTCCTCCTGGGCTCTTTTAACCATCTGATTCGATTCTTGCTGGGCCTTCTGGATGATCTCTTTGCGCATACTCTCTCCCAGTTCTTTTCCCTCATTGATGATCTTCTGCGCCTCTGCCCGGGCCTCGGCAAGCTGGCGTCGATAATCCTCCAAAAGCGCAGCCGCTTCCTGTTTGGTTTTTTTGGCTTCTTCCAGCTGTTGTTGAATGGTCTCTTCCCTTTTCTTCAGTCCCTTCAGGATTTGAGGATAGGCTAATTTCGCCAGAAGGATGAGGAGAAGGAAGAACGAGATCAATGTCCAAATGATTAATCCGGGTTCTGCCTTAAACATGGTCTGCTCCTTCTTCATCCCCTCTGCTCTTCTCCCTTGCTCGGACGTGGGAAGAAGCCTCCTCCCAATGCGTCTGGTTTCTCCCTTCAGTGTAGAAGGAGAAGAGGAGGGAAGTTATTCAGACGTAGGGTTTATTTGAAGATCAATAAGAAGCTGATGACCAAAGCATAAAGGGCGAGTGCTTCAACAAAGGCTATGCCAAGGATCATCGTGGTTCGAAGTAATCCTGAGACTTCAGGTTGCCTGGCCATTCCCTCAACCGTCTTTCCAACCAGGATGCCCATCCCGATTCCTGTTCCCAGGGCTCCCAGTCCGATACTCAATCCACCACCCAAATAAGCAAAACCGACTGGATCCATTCGACTCCTCCTTTTGAAATAAAATTTTGTTTACCCTCCCCCTCATCCCTCTTCTTCAAGACCCGCCATGAGACAGAGAAAAGGGATGGGCGAGGGAGCCTTCTTTAATGTTCCGCGTGAGAGGCTTCAGCAATATACATGGTTGCAAGAATCGAGAAAATGAAGGCCTGAATGAGCGAGACAAAAATCTCAAAAGCCATCATCGCAACGGCCATGGCTAAGGGGAAAGGAGCAATGAGGACGTTTTTAAACATGATAATCATTCCGATAAAGACCAGGATGACCAAATGCCCTGCCGTCATATTGGCAAAAAGTCGGATCGCCAGGGCAAAGGGTTTGGCGAACTGGCTGATGATTTCAATGGGAACCATGATGACCAGAATAGCCGGGTGGATTCCCTTGGGAGCAAATCTCTTCAGATATCCGAAAAGGCCATGCTTGTAAATGCCCACGGCTTGGGTGCAGAGAAAAACGACAATGGCCAGCGAGGCTGTCACATTGATATTGGAGGTGGCGGTGAACATCTTCGGGATCAAGCCGAGAAGATTACAATAAAGGATGAAAAAGAAGAGCGTTGCGACAAAGGGAAACCAACCTGCGTTCTCCTCTCCGAGGATTTCCGTGACGAAGGTCTGTTTCAGATAAGAGACCATCGATTCCATCACATTCTGAAGGCCTTTTGGCACCAGCCTTCCCATCCTGCCGGCGAGCACAAGGGTGATGAAAACCAGTGCTGAAGCGATCCAGATCATGACCACCGCATTGCTGATCGAGAGATCGATGCCGGCGATCTTTAGAGGATAGAGGATATGGGGTTGTAAATGTTCCATCAAATGAATATCTTCCATAAGGTTATCCTTATTCCATGAATGGTTTTTGTCGAATCGATTTCAATCTCCGATAGAAAAACACCGTTTTGATCAACAGACAGAACGTAAAACAGAGAGCAAAGGTGAGAAGGGTAAACGGAAAATGGATGGATTTTACCTGAGCCAGTGCATAGAAGATGAGGCCAAGCAAGCTAAGTCTCACGACGAAACCAATCAGAGTCATTAGAACAGAGGTGACTTTGGAAGCCATGGTAACTTTGGAAGAATAATAGGTGGAGATAAAAAAATCGATCACAGCTAACAGAATTCCAACCGAAACGCTTAAGAACCAGAGAGTCATTTTAATCTTTTTTATCCTTCTCCTGATTGATCAACCGCAAGAGGTTTCGAAAGCCGGCTACCGATCCAAGGATGAATCCCACGATCATCAACCAGGGACGGGAGTTCAAAAGATAATCTAAACCATATCCCCCCAAAGTCCCGATACAGACCGCCGCCAACATTTCCACCCCGAGGCCCCCATACTTAAACCAATCTTTCATAAGCTTTTCAGGTTTCCGGTCTTGGGGCATAGGCGGGTCACAAATCGTGAATTCTGTAACATACCTCAAATGCATTGTCAATCAATTTTTTAAACTCTCCGCAACCCCTCAGTTAAAGAAATAAAAAAGGGTTGGGGGGAACTTTCCAACCTTTTTAAACCGAAAACACCCCCATCACTGAGGGGTTGCAGCTCTCCTCACAGAAAGCATCTTCTTAAAAAATGGGAATTCTTACTTTCATCGGAAGAGTGATTTCAGGGAACAAAAGGAGAGTGAAATCATTATAACTCATAGAAATTATTTATGAAATAGAGATGGGTCGGTCTGCAGAAGAAAGATTCAGATGAAGTGCTTGCTCCACAGAGGCTTCTTTTCCCATCCTGCAATAGCCATTGATGACCCCTCCTTCATGAATGATGAGTGATGAGGTGGCGAGGGTACCTGTAAAATTGCCTGTGGAATGGATTTCAACCCGGTCTTTAGCCACCAGCTCTCCCTCCACATGGCCATTGATGACAATGGTTTTGACTTCTATCTTTCCTTTAATCTGAGCAGATTCTCCAACAATTAAATACCCACTTTCAAAGATCTCCCCCTCAAACTTTCCGTCGAGGCGAAAAACTCCTTGAAAGGTCATCTTCCCCTCAAAAGATGTCTCTTTTCCGAGAAAGGCACTGATCTCCTCTGCCGATGAGGAGGGGGTCGAACTGCCTTTGGTAAAGAATGATTTTCCTGACATGGGTCACTCCTTTTAATCATCGCATAGCGCTTAGCGCAAAGAGCATGGCGAATAAGAAGTCATTTAATCAAATGGCTGTTCGGTCTTATGGTGGATGAACCATTGCGATGATGAGACGATCAGACCATTTGACGATAAGACTTTTAAAATCACTATCCGTGTTTTAGGATCGTTTCCACGATTCTCTCCAAATCATCAGAAGAGTAGTATTCAATTTCAATCTTTCCTTTTTTCCCCTTCGATTGGATCCTAACCTTTGTTCCAAGATGTTGTCTGAGAGCGTCCTGAAGGCTCTGAAGTTGAGCAAAAAGTTCGTCCTTCTTCTTTCCGGTCGCCAGCCGTTTCCTCGATTTTTCAGACCATCGTTTCGCCAGTGCCTCTGCCTCTCTTACAGAGAGGTCCTTCTTGAGGATGATCTCAGAGAGTTCTTTCTGTTTCTCCTGGGTTTCCAAGCTGAGGATAGCCCGGGCATGGCCGGCGGTGATTTGATTTTGGATGAGGAGGTTCTTGATTTCAGGGGAAAGTTTTAACAGCCGGAGGGCATTGGTGATCGTTGTTCGATCCTTTCCCACCCGTTTACTGAGCTCCTCGTGACTCACATTAAATTTTTCAATCAGCTCCTTGAAGCCTTCTGCCTCCTCCACCGGGTTAAGGTCTTCCCTCTGGAGATTTTCGATGAGGGAGAGTTCTAACACCTCACGATCATCCGCTTCCCGGACCATCACAGGCACTTCTTTCAATCCGGCTTTCTGGGCTGCCCGCCACCGGCGTTCCCCTGCAATCAGCTCATATCCGTCTTCGACTCTTCTTACGATCAAGGGATCAAGGATCCCTTTCTCCTTAATCGTTTCAGCGAGCTCGAGGAGCTTTGACTCATCGAAATACTTCCGGGGTTGAGCCCGATGGGGTCGGATCTCTTCAATGCCGCAGGAGAAGAACCTCCTTTCCTCTTTCTCTTCAGGTTCGGGGATTAACGCTCCGAGACCTTTGCCCAATGCCATCCTTTTAGTTACCATCTTTTTTCCCGTTGGCCATGATTTCTTTGGCAAGGTGAAAATAACTTTCCGCTCCCTTGGAGTGAATGTCATAGAGAAGAACAGGCTTTCCATGACTGGGAGCTTCGCTCAACCGGACATTTCTCGGGATGACCGTTTGGAAAACCTTTTCTTTGAAATGATTCCTGACCTCCTCCGCTACCTGGTGGGAAAGATTGTTCCGGATATCAAACATGGTGAGAAGAATCCCCTCAATCTCTAACTTCGGATTAAAGGACTGTTTGATCAGACGGATCGTCTTAAGAAGCTGCCCCAAGCCTTCGAGGGCATAATATTCGCATTGCAAAGGGATCAAAACCGTATGGGCGGCGGTCAAAGAGTTGATCGTTAAGAGCCCAAGGGAGGGGGGACAATCAATGAAGATATAATCATAGTCTTGCTCAACCTCATGAATGAGGCTGGCCAACCTTCTTTCCCGGTCCTTCTCCTGGAGAAGTTCGATTTCTGCGCCAATCAAATCTGTGTTGGAGGTGACCAGATCGAGAAAGGCAAGAGACGTCTTTTGAATGACCTCCCGAAGGCCTGAACCCTGAAGCAAGGCTGGATAGATGGTTCCATGGGTTTGCTCTTTGCTGAGACCGACCCCACTGGTGGAGTTTCCCTGGGGATCGATGTCTATGAGTAAGACTCTCTTTTCTGCCACAGCAATGGAGGCAGAAAGATTAACTGCGGTGGTTGTTTTCCCAACGCCCCCTTTTTGATTGGCAATACAGATGACTCTCGCCATAGGGAAACATACGAGGAACGTTTCACTTGCCGGCTGGACCCGACCGCGGGAGGATTCCTTTCGATTGACGTTTGAGGCAAAGAGGTTATGTTCTGCCTCAAGTTTTCCGAAGGGGAACGTTCCTCTAACTTTTCACAGTGTTCTTTATAGCATAAAAAAGGGAATGAGGAAAAGACCTAAGTTAAACCTTCTCAAAAAGCAGGATGGAACGGTGGATAGAACTGAAAGGAAGCAAGAACCGGAAGGTTTTAATCAGCCGATACGGAAGGGGGGATAGCTGTGTTAACTGTTTTAATTCTCCTTCCATGGTTTTTCCCTTCATGGCCAATAGGATTCCCTTTGGCTTCAGAAAGGGGACACCAAGCCTGAGAAGGGTTTCGAGATTTGAGAAAGCCCTTGCAATGACCGCATCAAACCCTTCTCTCAACGTCTCAATGATCTCTTTGTCCTGAACCCGTCCGTGAATCACTTTTATTTTTTTGAGCGCAAGGGTTCGGATGATATGGCTTTCGAAATCCACCTTTTTTAGAACAGAATCGATGAGCGTTATTTCCAGAGAGGGTAAAACTATTTTTATGGGAATACCGGGAAAACCCGCTCCGGATCCGATATCCAGGAGAGAGGAAACCCCGGTGAGATGGGGAACCACGGAAAGCGAGTCCAGAAAGTGTTTGAGAATGATCTCGTGTTCCTGATGGATGGACGTTAGGCTCATCTTCTGATTCCATTTCAGAAGTTCTCTGAGATAGCGCTCAAAGGCTAAGAGGTTTTCTTCGGTTAAGTCCATTCCAAAGCTCTTAGCCCCTTCAATGAGAAGGGACCTGTTTTCCGTTTTCATAGGACATCCTTATATCATAGAAGAATGATTTTGGCTATGGAGGAGGTCATCCCTCAGTGATGGGGTGTTTTCGGTTTAAAAGGGTTGGAACGTTCCTCCTCCAAAACCTTGAATAGCGGTTATAAAAGGTTACCCTCATCGGGGCCCTCATGCCCTTTGAATCGGATTTTTTTAAATCAGATTGGGTCGTTTGGCGAACAGAGGTTTCGCTACAAGGTTTTTCCGAAGCAACCTCCCGACCCTTTCTTATTTTCTTTAACTGAGGGATTACGGTTACGACGATTTTTTTGTTTGAAATTGTGTTGGGATAGGAGTAGGATAAATAACAGAAATTATTTCGAAAGGAGTACCAGGATGATTCTTCGGATGCTATGGATGGGGTTGTTGTTTTTGTTCCTTGCCCAACCGGCATCAGCACAGTTCGACCGGTTGCTGAAAGGGATAGGCCTCAGTGGGCAGAAAGGATTGAGTGATGTGAAAATCGGCGAAGGGTTGAAAGAGGCCCTTAAAGTGGGCACAGAAAATACGGTCAATCTTACCGGAAAAACGGATGGCTATTTCCTCAACCAGGCGATTAAAATCTTGATGCCTGAAAAACTGAGGACTCTGGAGAAGGGATTGCGAGCGGTGGGATATGGCCCACAGGTGGATGAGTTTGTCCTGAGCATGAACCGAGCCGCTGAAAAGGCAGCCCCTTTTGCCAAACAGATCTTCTGGGATGCGATTGGGGAAATGACCTTTGAGGATGTGAGGAAGATCTATTCAGGCCATGAGACTGCTGCCACCGAATATTTTAAAGGAAAGACATCGGACAAACTGACCGCCCTCTTCAAACCCATCGTCGATCGAGCGATGAACGAAGTGGGAGTCACCCGCCAATATAAGGAACTGGTAGGTCGTTACGAATCCATCCCTTTTGTCAAGAAAGAGACGTTTGACCTTGATCAATATGTCGTCACCAAAGCGCTCGATGGGTTGTTTCATGTGCTTGGCGAAGAAGAGAAAAAAATTCGCACCAACCCTGTAGCTCGAACGACCGACCTTCTTAAAGAAGTATTTGGCAAATAGAGGGAGGAGGAATCATGAAGAAATGGATGAAAGTAGGGGTGGTTGTCATCGGGGTTATTGTCCTCCTTCTCATCGGGCTCAATATCTTCGTTAAGAGCTACCTCTCCAGCGAAAGGTTGAAGGCGATGATCCTTCCGCAGGCAGAGGCTTTAACAGGAAGAAAGGTCCACTTAGAGGAAGTCAGCGTCTCCCTTTTTAAAGGGGTGGTGGCCAGAGGGTTAAGCGTGAAAGAGATGGATGGCCAGAAGGATTTTCTGAAGTTGAAGGAATTCGTCCTCTCCTACCGGCTTTTGCCTCTCCTCCAGAAACAGTTCATCATCAACAAGATCGAAATCATTTCTCCCTCTGTGACCGTCCTGAAAGACCGGCATGGAACGTATAATTTCAGCAGTATCCTCGAAAAGGCTTCGCAGAAACCTTCAGAGCCCTCAGAGCCCAAAAGCCAGGGACTCCCTGTCGCTATCGTCACGGATAGACTCTTTGTTAAAGATTTGCAAATTAAGTTTATAGACGAGGAGAAGGCCCTGCCAGATGTTTCCGCCAGGTTGGATATGATTTTTACCGGATCAATCGGGCGGGATGGAACTCCAAAGTTGAAATCCGGTGAGATCTCAGTGAAGGAAATCAAAACCGTTCTTCAGGGGGCGGAGATCCTCTCTACAGGAAAGATCAACTTAGATGAACAGACCATTCGAGCGAACCTTAAAACAGTTTTTGGAAAAGAGAGTCTGGATCTCACCGCAACGGTTAAAGACTATCTCAAGACGCCAGAAGTGACTGCCAGCTTCTATGCGAAAGAACTGGATCTCGATCAATGGATGGCCATCGGGGGCGAGAAAAAGAGGCCTTCAAAAACCGTTTCCAGAGAACCGGGTCCCCCCAAAGAGAAGGGAAGCCGACAGCCTGCAGTCGGGATGGACCTCAAGCTAAAAGCCTCCGGTGAGGTGAAAGTCGATAAAGCAAGATATCAGGGATATACCCTCAGCCATTTAAAGGTGGGCTACAAATATTTCAATGGAAACTTAGTCGTAGAACCCCTCGGGCTCCAGTTTTCCGGGGGGGATGTTTATAAAACCGATGGGACTTTAAGTGGGAAGCTTCAGCTCTCCAGCCTCAGACCACAAGAGACCCTGAAGGGAGATGCGGATTTAAAACTGGGCCAAGGGGTGATCAAAGACTCAAAGATTTTCAACGCCATTTCCTCTCTCACGGGACTTCAAGCCCTGAGGGAGCCGGTTGTGGAGGAGGGATCCTTCCGTTTTGACATCAAGGAGGAGAAGATTTTCATGGATGGGTTTATCCGTTCGGCCCTGTTTAGGCTTTCTCCCAAAGGTTATTTGGGTTTTAACCAGAGGCTCGATATTCCGGCGGAATTGAAACTGTCTCCAGAGCTCAGCAAAAGCCTTTCGAGAGGATTGGCGAAATGGAAGTTCGCAACGGATGATCAGGGATGGATGGTCCTTCCTCTTAAGATTAAAGGGACCACTGAAAAACCTGACGTCACCATTGATACGGAGAGATTGATTAAACAGATCGTCCCGGATATTACCCGAGACCTCCAACAGAGGCTTTTTCAAAGAAGGAAGTAGACGTCAGATCCCGTGGTTTGACTCTTCCGCTTTATTCAAAAGGGGGGTGATCCTGTGATCCAGAAGATCATTCAGCTATATGAGAAGAAGGTGAAGACCCGTCTCAAGAAGATCCTCATCGGGGTCGTGCTTTTCTTTGTGGTCTTCACCCTTGTTGGCTTTTTTGTGATTCCTCCCATCTTAAAATCAATTCTGGTGAAAAAACTTTCTGAAAATCTCCACCGGGAAGTGGCGATCCAGCAGATCAAATTTAATCCCTATGCACTCTCTTTGACCGTCAGAGGTTTTCAGATGAAGGATCGCCAGAGTTCAGAAACATTTTTGTCCTTTGAAGAGCTCTATGTAAACCTTCAAAGCCTTTCTGCCCTGAGAATGGCACTTATCTTTAAAGAGATTCGACTCAAAGGACCGTATGTTAAAATCCACCGCAATGAGGATGAAACATATAATTTTTCTGACCTCCTTGAGAAACGGGAGGCCCAACCGGTGGAAAAACCGGCTGAAAAGCCGAAACCGTTGAGATTTTCCCTCAACAACATTCGTATCGAAAATGGAAGCATCGATTTTTGGGATGGGCCGAAACAGACCAAACATACCGTGAGAGAATTGAACATTGGCCTTCCTTTCCTCTCCACCATTCCCTCCTATGTTGACGTCTTTGTTCAGCCCCTCTTCTCTGCCAGAATCAATGACACCCCCTATGAGCTAAGAGGCAAGACCAAGCCCTTCCAGAACACCCTTGAAACCGTTTTTGATATCACGATCAATGACCTTGATCTTCCTTACTATCTCGCTTATCTTCCCATGAAATTGAATTTTAAGATCGTTTCTGCCTTCCTCGATGTCCAGACCCAGATTTCATTTCTTCAGCCCCAGAACGGAAAACCCACCCTGACGGTGACCGGGAATCTCGCTCTGAGACAGGTGGCTCTGGACAACCAGGATAAAAAACCTTTATTCAGGCTTCCTCTGCTTCAAGTTGGGATTGCACCGACCGAACCCCTCCGGTCGGCGTTTCATCTCTCGAAGATTTCCATCCAGTCCCCGGAGGTGGAGATCCGGCGCAGTCCTGAAGGAGTTCTGAATATTGAAGCCTTATTCCCGGAAAAGAAAGCGGGTCAACCCGCCTCTTCAGCCGAGGAGAAGAAAGATGGAGATCTTCTTTCTCTTGAGATTGATGAAGTCCAGTTGATAGACGGTAAGATAACTTTTTCAGACCTATCCACCCCAAAACCCTTTAAGACTGTATGGACTCCTATCGCGTTGAAGGTGGATCATTTTAGCAACGCTCAAGAGAAAAAAACAGACTACGCTCTTACCCTTGTTTCAGAAGCGAAGGAAACGATCAACCTGAAAGGTCAACTTTCAGTTGAACCTTTATGGGCAGAAGGCTTACTGGAGATCCAGTCCGTTCCCCTGAAAAAGTATGCTCCCTATTACCAGGATCGAATCCTCTTCAACCTTGAGGAGGGTCAGTTGAATTTTTCCACCCGCTATCGATACGTCAAAGGGGAAAAGGAAGCGGACATCACGTTGTCGGCATTGGCTATCCTTCTGAAATCCCTGAGGCTCAAAAAACCGGAGGAAAAGGAGGATTTTCTGAGGATCCCCCTTCTTGCCGTCAAGGATACTCTTGTGGAGGTGAACCCCAAAAAGTTGACCATTGGTTTGTTTGCGACCGAAAAGGGAGCTCTTACCTTTCATCGCTTAAAGAATGGAGAGATCGACCTCACAAAACTTCTGGCTACCCCTCCGCCTGAAAAGACTCCCGCCGAACCAGACAAAAAGAAAGAAGAGGAGAAACCTTGGGTCATCACCCTCAATCGCCTTTCCGTTGATGAATATACTGTTACCATGAACGATCAGACTCCTTCTGAACCCACGGCACTTTATGCTGAAAAGATTACCCTCAAAGGTGAAAACCTCTCCACGGCAAAGAATGCTTTAGGGAAACTCTCCCTTACTCTCCTGCTCGATAAGGTCACAACCCTTTCGACCCAAAATACAATCGGGATGGACCCTCTTCGAATGGAAGGTTCTTTAGAAATCAACCGTATCGTTTTAAATCGGTATGCCCCTTACTATCAGGATCAGGTCCTTTTCAAAATCGCTGAGGGGGAGTTTGATCTCTCAACCCGATATCAATACAGTCAGGCAGAAAAAGAGTCCCTTACGAAGCTCTCAGGGTTAGCTGCATCCTTAAGGAATCTCAAGTTGAAGCGAAAAGGAGAAGATGAGATTCTTGTGGGCATTCCTTCCCTAACGGTTAAACATACCTCCATGGACCTCAATCAAAAAGAGATCTCTGTTGGTGAGTTTTCGACGGCCAGGGGGGCTTTCGTGGTACGCCGACTCAAAGATGGAAAGATCAATCTGATGACACTTTTCCCGGAAGCACCCCCAACAAAAGGAAAAACAGGCCAACCCGCGGAAAGACCCTCTCAGGGGAAAACCATGCCTCCAGAAAAACCCTGGTTGGTCAAAGTGGGAAAGGTATGGGTGGAGGACTATACAATCACGGCCGAAGACCAAACTCCCTTAGAGCCTGTCAAGCTGGTGATCGATGAATTTCGCCTGAGAGGGGAAAATCTTTCCACGGCAGAAGGCCAGAAAGGTACGGCTGTCCTTGCTCTACGTTTGAATCAGAAAGGCACTCTCTCCACAGAGGGCACCATAGGACTCCATCCCCTTTCCGCAAACCTAAAAGTGGGGTTAAAAGAGATAGAGATCAAGCCTTTTCAGCCTTATTTTACAGATAGGATCAAGATAACGGTTACGGACGGGGCACTCAACACCACTGGTCATTTCATCCTGGGGATGTCCGATAAGAAAGAGTTCAAAGCCGCATACTCCGGAAAAGCCTCTTTAATTCGATTGACCTCCATCGACAAAAAGAATGCTGAGGATTTCCTCAAATTGGAATCCCTCTCGCTCGAAAATCTGGTTTTCGCCTCGGAACCATTTTCTTTAAACGTTGAAGGAGTTGCCTTAAATAACTTTTATGCTCGTGTGGTGATCCATCCGGATGGGCTTCTCAATCTCCAGCAAGTCTTCGGGACAGAGGAGATGAAGAAGGAGCCGCCTTCCCAAAAGGAGAGTTCCCCCACTCCTCCTCCTGAAAAGAAGACGGACAAGAAAACCGAAAAGAAAACCGCAGAATCTCCCAAGGCGATTAAGATCGGGACGGTCACCTTACAGGGAGGTCGGGTGGACTTTTTGGATCGTTCCGTAAAACCTGAATATTCTGCATCGCTGGTCGAGATCGGGGGGAGAATCTCAGGGCTTTCTTCCGAGGAAACCTCCCTGGCAGATCTGGAACTTCGTACAAAACTGGACAACTTCGCCCCTCTCGAAATCACAGGGAAGATGAACCCCCTGAAAGAGGATCTTTATGTGGACCTTAAAGCAAGATTTAAAGATATGGAACTGAGTCCCCTGACTCCCTATGCGGGGAAATATGTGGGATACACCGTTGAGAAAGGAAAACTTTCATTTGATTTAAGCTATTTGATTGATAAGAGAAAGCTGGATGCGAAGAACCAGATTTTCTTAGATCAGTTCAACCTCGGCGAAAAAGTGGAGAGCCCGGAAGCGACCAAGTTGCCTGTTAAATTGGCCATTGCCCTTCTCAAAGACCGGAAGGGAGAGATTAAGCTCGATATCCCGGTGAGCGGAAGCCTTGATGATCCCAAATTCAGTATCTGGGGAATCATCCTGAAGATCCTAATCAATTTGATTGCCAAAGCGGCGACCTCGCCTTTTGCCCTTCTGGGTGCGATCGTGGGAGGAGGAGAAGAACTCAGTTTTATCGAGTTTGATTATGGAAGCCCTGCTCTTACCGAACCCAACATGAAGAAGCTTAACGCTATGGCCAAAGCCCTGACCGACCGACCTGCCCTTAAATTGGACATTCAGGGACATGTGGATTTGGAAAAAGACCGGGAAGGATTGAAGCAACTCTTTTTTCAGCGAAAGCTGAAGGCTCAGAAACTGAAGGAGATGGTCAAAAAAGGACAGCCAGCCATTGCTGTGGATGACGTGAAGATCGAAAAGCAAGAATACGAGAAATATCTCAAGTTAGCCTATAAAGAAGAGAAGTTTCCCAAGCCCAAAAATATTCTCGGTCTGGCCAAAGATATCCCGGCTCCTGAAATGGAGAAGTTGATCCTGACCCATTTAGAGATTACCGATGGAGATCTGAGGATGCTTGCCTCCCAGCGGGCAATGGCCGTTAAAGAAGCGATCGTTAAATCGGGTCCGGTGGAGCCGGAAAGGATCTTCATTCTTGAACCCAGATCGCTTGGGCCGGAAAAGAAGGAGAAACTCAAAGACAGCCGGGTCGAATTGAAATTAAAATAGATCGCTTCAGGGAGGAGGAGACGGGTATGCTAAAAGACTTCAAAGAGTTTGCGATGCGGGGGAATGTGTTGGATATGGCTGTCGGCATTATCATCGGTGCGGCCTTTGGAACCATTGTCAATTCACTTGTTCAAGATGTCATCATGCCGCCCATTGGTTTGCTTCTTGGGAATGTGGATTTTTCCAATCTTTTTTTGGTTCTCAAGGAGGGGAAGGTGGCCGGTCCTTATGCTTCTTTAGCAGCAGCTAAATCGGCTGGTGCCGTGACGATCAACCTTGGTGTGTTTATCAATACGATCATCAGTTTCCTGATCGTCAGTTTTGCCGTGTTTCTTCTTGTTCGGGCGGTTAACCAATTAAGGCGTCAGGAGCAAGCTCCCCCTCCCGCCCCCTCGACCAAGGACTGTATCTACTGTTTTTCTGCGATCCCCATCAAGGCGACCCGGTGTCCCCATTGTACCTCTGAATTGAAGGGGGGCTCTTAGGAGGGAGATTGTTTCAGTCGCGTGATACCATAAGGCGTTTCGCTTCGATCGGAACGTAAGGAAGGTAGGTTATGATTTCTTCCATCATTCGTTTCTTCACCCGGGGCATCTGGGAGATTCGATTAAAAGAAACTCCTTTCCCCAAGGCTTTTTTGATTAAATATCTGCGAGTGATCCTCCTGGCTGCCCAAGGATTCTTGAGGCATCGCTGTCAAAGAACCGCAGCGGTTTTAACCTACTATTCTCTCCTCAACATTGTTCCGATCGTAGCCGTTGCTTTTGCCATTTCGAAAGGATTTGGTCTTGAAAAGATGATTGAAAAACAGATCCTTCAAATGGCAGAAAAAGCCAACTGGCAGGCAGACCTCACCAGTCAACTTCTTACGTTTTCTCACCGGCTCCTCGATCAGGCCAAAGGAGGCGTCATTGCGGGGATAGGGGTCCTCTTGCTTTTCTGGACTGTGGTTTCTATTCTGGGCAAGATCGAAGTCTCCCTGAATGAAATTTGGGAAGTCAAACGATCACGGTCTATCGTCCGGAAGTTCAGTGATTACATTGCCATCATGGTTTTTGCTCCGGTTCTTTTAATCATCTCCAGTAGCGCAACTGTTCTGGTCGCCAGCCAGGTGAAAGTGGTCATGAATAAATTTGCCTTTCTGGGACTCTTGAGTTCATTGTTCCTCTTCCTTTTAAACCTCCTGCCCTATGTGTCGATCTGGGTGTTATTGACCCTGGTCTATCTCGTCTTGCCTAATACGCGCATCCCTCTAAAATCTGCTATCTTAGGAGGTGTCACAGCAGGGACGATTGCTCAAGTCGTTCAGTCGCTCTACGTTAAATTCCAGATTGGAGCGTCCAGTTATGGCGCGATTTACGGAAGCTTTGCAGCCCTTCCTCTCTTTTTGGCAATGCTCCAAATGAGCTGGATGATTGTCCTTTTTGGAGCAGAGATGTCTCATGCCAATGAACATTATGAGACCTTTGGATTTCACCCGGATTATTCCCGGCTCAGTTTTGCAACCCAAAAGGCCCTTGCCCTCAACATCTTTCAATTGATCGCCAAACGGTTTTCCCAAGGGGAAGAGGCTTTAACCGAATCTCAGATTTCAGAACAACTGGAAATTCCAGTCCAACTCGTGCGCCAGATCCTTCAGGGGTTGATGGAAATTGGATTGGTGGCGGAGACGACAGTCGGGAAAAAACATCAGATTGCTTTTCAACCCGCCCGGTCGATTGAACACCTGAACGCTGACGAAGTGCTCAAAGCCTATGAGCGCCGTGGCATTGTTTATGAGAGTCTCTCTCCTACGGATAAAATATAAAATCGACTCAGATGGAAAATTTAAAAAAAATGGGCTATAAAACAGGTCTATCCGTGATAGGACGAAAACCTTACAGGAGGAAATGACGTTCTTGAAGAAAGTGACTATAAAAGGAACAGGTTCCTATATGCCGGAACGAGTGGTTCCAAATTCTTATTTTGAAAAGATTGTTGATACGAGCGATGAGTGGATTACCACCCGAACAGGGATTAAAGAGAGACGCATGATTGAAAAGGGCCAAGCCATGTCGGATCTGGCTACCCTTGCTTCCGCCTCCGCCCTACAAATGGCAGATATCTCTGCCGAAGAATTGGACTTGATCATCATTGGAACCTCAACGGCGGACATGCTCAGCCCCTCCACCGGCTGCCTGGTCCAACACCGGTTGGGAGCAAAGAAGGCGGTTGCCTTTGATGTGAATGCCGCCTGTCCGGCGTTTATCTACGGTTTAGCGGTTGCTCAGAAGTTCATGCAGGATGGAACCTATCAGAAAGCCCTGGTGGTGGGAGGAGAGATCGTTTCAAACCGTCTCGATTTCAAGGATCGCTCCACCTGTGTCCTTTTCGGGGATGGGGCTGGCGCGGTCGTCCTCGGGCATGGGAATGGATTGGGGGACGGGGAGATCCTTTCAACGGACATCGAGTCTGATGGAGACCTCTGGCACCTCATCCATGTTCCTGGCGGCGGATCACGGCTCCCTGCCTCTCATGAGATGATCAATGAGGGACTTCAGTATGTGAAGATGCAGGGTAACGAGGTCTTTAAACATGCCATTCGAACGATGGTCGATTCCGCAAAAAAGATCATGTCCCAACAGGGAATCACCAGCGATGAGATCGACTGGTTCATTCCCCATCAGGCCAATATTCGAATTATGGATGTCGTGGCGGAGCGATTGGGAATCCCGTCCGAGAAAGTGATCGTCACCGTCCATAAGTATGGGAACACCTCTGCGGCTTCGATCCCTGTGGCTCTTGATGAGGCGGTGCGGGAAGGTAAGATTCGAAAGGGAGATCTTGTTTTGGCAAACTCCTTTGGCGCCGGCCTTACCTGGGGAGCCACGCTCTTTCGTTTTTAATCTGAAATGGGATTATTTCTTTTTAGGTGCAGCCTTCGCAGGAGCCTCTTTCACCTCGATGCTGGTCGCCTTCATCAAATACTTTACCGTGACCTTTGTTCCTGCTTTTAACTCTCCTGTAACCTTGGTGTCTTTATCATAAGCAAATTCCCATTTCTCTTCGCCTTTTTGTACAATCAGGTGATCTCCGTCCGCCTCCAGGACCGTGCCGGTCCACTGATAATCGCTTTTCGGAGCCCGAGCAAAGGCAAATGCCACTACCACCAACAACAGACCGACTACGATTAGGACCCGTTTCATCATAGACCTCCT
>CALLAL010000046.1 GCA_938002255.1 uncultured bacterium | reverse complement strand
ATAACGTTTGGTGAGATTTTCCAACCTCAGATTTCTTGGCATAACATTCCCTCTACCTGTTTAGCTGTCTAAATAGCGATTTAATGAATTTTTCGAAAGATGTCAACAAAAAAAGGGCACCCCGTTATAGCAGGATGCCCTTCTAAGAAAAAGGGGCTCATCTCAAAAAGAGACTTTCCCATTTTTTCAGGATCTCGTCCCGGTTTTTAGCCTGCCAGGCAAAATCCATTGGGTAAAGTTTAATTTCAGAGAGTTTGGGAAGATCGGGCCTTGTGGGGATGCCCGGCAGGGTCACCCCATATTTAAACTTTGCATATTCCTTCATCGCGCTTTCGCTGATGGCCCAATCGAGAAATTTCTTTGCCGCTCCAACATTTTTAGCCCCTTTTAAAAGAGCATTAGCCTCCACTTCATAGCCCGCTCCTTCGATGGGGAAGACGAACTCTACAGGGAATCCCTGTTTCTTCTGCTCTGCCACCACAAAGTCAAAAGAAGCTCCTACCGCAAATTCTCCTGCAGCGGTCATTTTGGCTGGCCTCGACCCACTCTTAATATATTGACCGATATTTTTATCCAGTTTTTTTAAGAATTCCCAACCATCTTCCTTCCCTTCCTTAGCGCCATACATCTGGAGGATACTTGAAACTTGAAGAAACCCTGTGCCCGAGGCTACTGGATTGGGCATCGTGATCAACCCTTTAAACCTGGGATCAAGGAGATCGTTCCATCCCTTGGGCATGGGAAGGTTTTTCTCTTTGAGAACTTTGGTATTGACGCAGAAGGCAGCAATATACATATCGATTCCAACATACGCAAATCCGGGGTGAACAAATTTCTTGTCCAATTTCTCAACCCCCCTGGGTCGATAGGGTTCCACCATTCCCTTAGCAACAAAATCTTCCATATTGGTCACGGCCCATCCCCAGATGACATCGGCTTGGGGATTGGCCCGCTCAGCCCACATTCTAGCGCCCAGTTCTCCGGTTGAAAGTCGGATAATATGGATCTCGAGATCGGGGAGATCTCTCAGATAGGCTTCACGATATTTATCAATCTCATCTGTTTCCAAAGAGGTATAAACAACCACCTTTTCCTTAGCCAGAGCGCCTCCCGAAAGCAAGGCTACCATCAAACAACCAATCATCCATAAAACCCATCTTCTCTTCATACCTTTAACCTCCTTCTTATCTTTAACGATTTAATAGTTAGAACGGGCAAACGTTTGAAAGACTCACCTCCTCTCTTCTTTTGATTCTTTGTTGAAATGTCAGAATCAACCCAATTCACTTCCCTTATATCGAAAAGAAAAATCTTTGTCAATCTTTTTTAGGATTGACAAAATCCTGTTTTTCAATTAGTCCTGTCTACATAGGTAGATAACCTTATAAAATCGTTATATGGCTTCGGTGACAGAGCCCGTTTCGGTGTTCGGATAAGGTAACGTATAGAACCTTGAAGGACGACGGACGTAACCATCTACGAACAATACGGGCCTCGTTACCCCTGCCGTTAAGACGTACGGGGTGAACCATGAAAGACCAGGCACGAGTCGTCATCATTGGAGGAGGAATCACAGGATGCAGTATTGCCTATCATCTCACCCAGATGGGCTGGAACGATGTGATCCTTCTTGACAAGGGAGAACTGACCAGTGGTGCAACCTTCCATGCCGCAGGTCTGGTCGGCCAGCTCAGAGCCTCCGTCAATATCACCAAACTGCTTAAATACAGTGTTGAACTTTATTCAAAACTTGAGGAGGAAACGGGACAGCATACAGGATGGAGTCCGGTGGGAGGCCTCCGGATCGCCTCCTCAAAAGAGAGAATGGAAGAATTGCGCCGTTCTGCAGCCATGGCAAAAACTTTTGGGCTTCCCATGGAGTTGATCAGCCCTCAAGAAGCCTGTGATCTCTTTCCAGTCATGGATAAAAAAGGAATGGTAGGAGCAGCCTTTCTCCCTACGGATGGACAGATCGATCCAAGCGGAGTGACTTATGCTTTAGCCCAAGGAGCCCGAAACCGGGGAGCCGTCATCTATACAGACACCCGGGTCACTGGGATCAAATTAAAGCACGGAGCCATCCACGAGGTGGTCACCGAGAAGGGAAATATCAAAACGGAAAGGGTTGTCAATGCCGCTGGGATCTGGGCGCCGGAGATCGGGAAAATGGTGGGCGTTGCCATCCCTCTTATCCCCATGGAGCATCAATACGTCATCACCAAGCCCATTCAAGGGGTAAAAAGGGGGATGCCTACCATGCGCGATCCTGATCTTCTCGTCTATTTTCGTGAGGAGATGGGCGGTCTCATCATGGGAGGCTATGAACACAACCCCATCCCCTGGGCACTGGATGGAATCCCAAAAGACTTTACAAAGAAACTGCTCAAACCCAATTTCGAACATTTCGAACCCCTTTTCCTTCTCGCCATGAAGAGGGTCCCTTCCATTGGACGTGCAGAGGTCATCACCCTGCTCAACGGTCCTGAAGCCTTTACATCGGATGGCGATTTTATTATGGGAGAATCCCCAGAGGTAAAAAACTTTTTTGTTGCCGCTGGCTTCTGCGCCCATGGCATTGCGGCAGGGGGCGGGGTGGGTAAGATGATGGCTGAATGGCTCATCGAAGGGGAGCCAAGCCTTGATCTATGGCGTCTTGATATCCGGCGACTTGGACCTCATCATCGGAGTAAGACCTACACCACCCAAAGAGCCACCGAGGTTTATGCCCATCATTACTCCATGAGCTGGCCTTACAAAGAGATGACTTCCGCACGTCCTCTTCGAACGAGCCCTCTCTACAATCGTCTCAAAAAGATGGGAGCAGTCTTCGGAGAGAAATATGGCTGGGAAAGACCAAACTGGTTTGCACCTAAAGGAGTGCCCCCAAAAGATAGGCTGGGATGGGGGCTTCCAAACTGGTTTGAGCAGGTTGGAAAAGAACACGAAGCCATAAGAACAAAGGCAGGCATCATCGATCAAACTTCTTTTGGAAAGATTGAGATAAAGGGTCCTAAATCCCTTTCATTCCTTCAGGGACTCACTGATAATCAAATGGATAAGCCTGTTGGCGCTCTGACCTACACTCAGATGCTGAACGATAAGGGAGGGATCGAATGCGATCTTACCGTCAGCCGATTAGGTGAAAATCATTTCTATCTCGTCACAGGAACGGCTTTTATCAATCATGACCTGAATTGGATTCGGAGACATCTTCCTGGAGATGGGTCTGTGATGGTGGCAGACGTCACTTCTTCAAAAGCTTGTATTACACTGGCAGGCCCCCAATCTCGCAATATTCTACAGCCTCTCACGACCGACGATCTCTCTAACGAAGGATTCCCCTATAGGACCTGCAAAGAAATCATGGTTGGATGTGCTCCGGTTCTCGCACTCCGGATCACCTATGTTGGAGAACTCGGATATGAGTTGCATCTCCCGGTGGAATATACCGCTTATGTTTACGAGGCACTATGGGAGTCCGGAAAGCCTCTCGGCCTTGTCAATGCGGGCTACCGGAGTATTGACTCGCTCCGGTTAGAGAAAGGATATCGTTACTGGAGTGGAGACATTTCGCCGGAATACACCCCTTTGGAGGCCGGACTCGATTTCTGCGTAAAGTGGGATAAGGGAGAGTTTATCGGACGAAAAGCCCTCCTTGCCCAAAAAGAAAAAGGGCTGACCCGCAAGCTCTGTTGCCTTACGATTGATTCAGAGCCCCTGATGCCCATAGGCAAGGAGGCCATCCTTGATGGGGATCAGGTGATCGGCCTTGTGACCAGTGGTGGATTTGGGCATACCCTTAAGAAAACGATTGCCTATGGGTACCTCCCCATCGGTTATTCACGCCCAGGAACCCGATTAACGATTGAAGTAGCAGCCAGAAGATATGAAGCGATGATCGAAAAAGAACCTCTTTACGATCCAGAGAATGTAAAGCCCAGAAAATAATAACCCCTTTCGGAGTTATCTACCCAGAAAAAAAAAGATTAAACAGTTATAAGTAAGAAAACCAAAATTTTTTAGCCCTTTCTCAGAAGGGTCAACTCTTTCTCGAAGTCTTTGCTTGAAAGAGTGTGATGAGTTGGTCCACTTTCTTGCCCCCACATTTTGGGCACTTTACCTTGCCTGCATCATGGTCTTTAATACTCATGGTGAGTGAAAATTTCTTATTACATTTTGGGCAATGATAGTCATAAGTGGGCATTGGCTCTTTCCTCCCTGCTTATTGAAATTGAAGGGGCATCTACCATTCCCTTTTTTCCGATAATATAAAAATCCCCCTTTTTCCTGTCAAGGGGGATCATGGGAATTATTCGAACCAGCCTTTCCCTTTCTCCTTAACGGCCAGAGGATGAGGGGGCCCGTCAATCCACCCAATCCTAATATCACAAAAGCCCACCCCCAGTTGGGGACAAATCCATATCGGGCCAGGGCATCGACGGGATTGGTTAAATCCAGAACATATCCAAACGCAATGGGAGAGAGCGAGGCAGCTATCCAGCCGATCAACGATTGCAAAGCCAAGGTCCTTCCTAAGCCTCCAGGCCGAGCCATTTCGGTTACGCCTGTTGAAAGCACTGAGGATTCTCCCGTCACCAAGAACCCATAGAGCAGGGAAAGAAAAACGATGAGAAGCATCGGGAGTCCCCTTGTCCAACCGATGATCAGAGAAAGAAGTCCGCTGGCAACCATGACGACAGCGATCGTCTGGACTCTTCCGAACCGATCGGAGAGCGTACCTCCTAATGCATTGGAAATAGCTCCCACCAGAGTCATCCCTCCGGCAATGGCTGCGCTGATCCCTATGGCTTGATCCAAATCATAATGAGTCGTGAGAAGGCAGGCGGTAAGAAACGCAACCATCCACCCCCTCATCCCGAACATCTCCCACATGTGGGCAGCGTAGGCACCAATCATCATCAGTGCCGGCCTGTTTTTCAATACCTCCTGCAGGGGGATTCTTTCCTCTTTCTCAGCAGGAGTGGTTTTCCCCTCCCGCAATTTAAAGAATGCTAAAAACCCTCCGGCAATAGGTCCCAAGGAAGTGATGAAAAAAGCCCATCGCCACCCCAACAGGGAATTTAGAAAGCCTGTGAGAAAAAGGGAGAGGGCAGCCCCCAGGGTAAAGGCCCCTACATAAATCCCAACGGCCTTTCCTCTTTCCCTCGGGACAAACCGTTCAGAAACTAATCTTAAACCCGGCATGTAGGTCCCTGCAAACCCAATCCCCATCAGCGTCCTGAAAATCATGGCAGAATAGAATCCCTCTGACCCAATAGAAAAGAGAATTCCCGACCCCCCTGCCCAGAGAGAGGTGGTGATGTAAATATATTTGGTATGGACATAATCGGTGAGAGAGGTGAGAAAAACGACTGCTAAAATATAACCCAGCTGATACGAAGAGAAGATCCAGCCTGCTTGGCTATTGCTGAGGGACCATTCTTTCTGAAGGACTGGAAGAAGGGCAGAGTAATTGTTGAAGACAAGCATCGTACCGATCTCAGCCAAGGAAAGCCAGATCAGCCATCGGAATCGATCATCGAGCTTCATGGTTTGCTTTCTTTTGGATCAGCCTCTGCTTCCTCTCCTGAAGTAATTGAAATTCCTTCCTTCGATAGGGTGGGGTCAAGGCAATGGCTTGATCCACATAAGCGATCGCTCGCTCGAAGGCTTTTTCCCGATGTTCATAATATTTTGCCAGCTCAACGTAGGGATACCCGTCCTTTTTTTCTGGCCAGCTGAGCATCTCCTCCCATAACCATCGTGCCCTTTCGATCTTTCCCAGTCGTTTAAGGGCCATGGAGAACCATTTCATCACTTCCCAAGCCAGCTCATCATCACATCGTTTCAGGGCCATCTCAAAGCAAGGGATGGCTTTTTCATGTTGGCCATGGTCCCAGAACAGCCTTCCAAGGGAAAAATGCTCTACCCCTTTCCTGGGCCGGGCTGCTCGCGGATCATGATAGATGAGATGAATTCTCCCAGCCAGAGCCACCATGGTGAGAATATCCATTCGGTTATGGTAAAAGACACGATGGATCTTCCGGGCATCTCCGGTCTGCACATAATCAAAATAGAGGGAAGGAATCCACGCCGAGGGGATATCATCCTCTCTTTCAATTCCCAGGAGCCTCGACTCAAGGGTCACCAATCGGCAGTTCTCGTAAGCCCCCTTCCAGATCTTCCTCGATGGATAGAGAAGATCGAAATTGGGCATTTCCTTAAGCCTCGATCGTTTCCTTGAAAGGATCATCCGTGTCTCGAGTAAGGGGATATCATAGTGTTTCCCGTTGAAGGTCACTAAAAATTGGTAAGATTCAAGGATCCCTTCGAGAAGGGTGAGCGCCGCCTTTTCTTCAGAATAGTCTCTCATAAAGAGTTGCTGAACGACAAAGCCCTCCTCTTTAAAAAAACCCAATCCCACCAGGAAGGCAAAGGTTCCTGTGCCACCGGATAAACCGGTCGTTTCCGTATCGAGAAACAGGGCCTTTCGAAAGTTGAGTTCCTTGAGCCGTTCATCTCTTAAAAGAAGATGGGCCGGATAGGTTGGAAGGTTATGAATCTCTCCAAGGGTCATTTCTCCATACTGAAAATGGGAAGGAAAATATTCTTCTGTCCTGAAGGTCACTCCCTCGTGGGTCGAAACGATCTCACCAGGAACCAATGTTTCAATGGGACAACATTCTACACGTCGGTAAATCTTTTCGGGATGGAGAAGGCGCTCGAGGCGTTCCCGCACATCCCCTTCTCTTTCTTCTTCAATGGGGAGCGAGGAAGTTTTAGAACCGAAGGAGAGCTGTCGAAGGCGTTCTTTTAGATCCATCGTTTTCTAACAACAAGGGGTCGAAAATCCATCCATTTCGCATAGTCCCTTGAGCCCTTGCTCCCTTTTTATTTTAGTAGTTCCTTCAAGATCGCCAGAGCGATCTCTTTCGATTTTTCGCCGACTTCCTTCACCGGCCCAACACAGGAAGGACAACCATACGGGCATTCACATTTCGAAATAAGCCTTCGGGTCTGTTCAAGTAAAGAAGCAGCATCATCAAAGAGCTGATGGCTGAACCCCATTCCCCCTGGGTAATTATCGTAAATGAAGAGGGTGGGTTCGAAGAGATTCATCTGTTCTTTGGAGATCTCATCTGGAGCACTCACAAACGAATATCCTCCTTTAGAATCTCTTGAAAGCTTGAAAAACCCTTTTGCCCCTCGATCTCCCACACACCGGTTTAGATCCCTGGGATCACACATCAGATGAAGGGCAGCCATGGACTGAAAGGCATAGCCTAAACCCAACACCCCTTCAATCATTTCAAGCCTTGGATAGGGAAATCGATCCAGCCATTCCTTTTTGAACGTCATCCAATAGGAGGTGGTATGAAACTGAAGGTCCGGGAGCTGGATCGCTCCATATCCAAGGTTTTCAAGGGTATAGAACTTGATCTTCTTATACCCCACGATCCGTGTAACCACCCTCACCTCCCCATGCTCAAACTCGATCCCCTCCCCTTTCTTTTTTTCGAAGCATTCTAGGATGGAAACATCGGTATAGTCGATAGCATCGGTGTAGTAGTCTCCCGTTGTTTTCTTCACGTAGGCTCTTCGACTGGGATAATCGAGTTTTTCAACCGTATAGATTTCCGATTCGCAGAGATAGACCGCTCCTTCATAAAGTGTGGTATGGGCTGCAGTGAAATCTACTTCTGCAATCACTTCTTCTCTGTTCTGAGTCGTATCGACGACGACGAAGTTCTCCTCCGAAGCTGAACGGAGGCTTACCTTCTCAGCGGGATAGGCATCTTTCGTCCAATACCAGTGCTGGTCCACATAATGAAGGGTTCCCTTCTCCTCCAGATATTGGAGAATTTCCTGAAGATCTTCTCTTCCAAAACGTTCTCCTTCCTTGAAAGGAAGTTCAAAAGCCGCACACTGAATATGGCTGAGTAGAATCAGGAGATTATCGGGGTTGATCAAACCAAGCTCAGGTGACCTACCGAAGAAATAATCCGGATTTTCAATGATAAATTGGTCAAGGGGCTGGCTCCGAGCGATGAGAACGACCAGCGATTTTTCTGACCGCCTTCCAACCCTTCCGGCTTGTTGATAGGTGCTCGCAATCGTTCCAGGATAACCCGCAATGATGCAGACATCAAGATCTCCGATGTCAATTCCGAGTTCAAGGGCATTCGTTGAAACCACGGCCTTGACCTCTTTTGCCCTCAACCCGCGTTCAATCTCCCTTCTGACTTCTGGGAGATACCCTCCACGATATCCTCTCACCTTGCCTTTATCCTCGAGTCGCTTTTCAAACCGGTCCTTTAAATATTTGGTCAATACCTCCACATGGAGCCGACTGGTTGCAAAGAGAATTGTCTGGATTCCTTCTTTTAAAAAGGGAGTGACTAACCGCCTGGCCGCATGGATAGGGTTTCCCCGAATGCCGAGCTCCTTATTCACCACAGGCGGATTATAAAAAACGAAGAGCTTCTCTGAAGAAGGGGCGCCGCTTCGGTCGATGAGAACGACCTCTCTTTCCAGGAGCCTTTCTGCCAATTCCTTTGGATTGGCAATCGTAGCGGAACAGCAGATAAATTGGGGGTGGGATCCATAGAATTCACAAATCCTCTTCAGTCGCCTCAAGACATTGGTCATGTGGGATCCAAAGACTCCTCGATACGTGTGGAGTTCGTCCAGCACGACAAACCGCAATCCCTGGAAAAAATTCATCCATTTGGTATGATGGGGAAGAATCCCCGTGTGGAGCATATCTGGATTGGTGATCACAATGTCTCCCTGGGATCGAATCGCCTGCCTTGCATCCTGAGGGGTATCTCCATCATAGGTAAAGGTTCGTATCGGCTTCTCCAGGCTTTTCGCCAAACGGTGGAGTTCAACCATCTGATCTTGAGAAAGGGCCTTGGTGGGAAAAAGGTAGCAGGCCTTGGAGGAGGGATCCGAAAGCCATTGATTCAATACCGGGAGGTTGTAACAAAGGGTTTTTCCGGAAGCCGTTGGAGTCATCACCACCACATCCGCTCCCCTTTGAAGATGGAGGAGCGCTTCGGCTTGATGAGAATAAAGGGAGGTAATCCCTTCAGAGCTCAGCACTCCTTTAAGGAGGGGATGGAGGAAATCAGGAAAGGGTCTATACTGCCCTTCCTTTTTCCCAAAAACTCGAAGGTCCGTGATACAGGGGCTGATGCTCTTGGACTGTTTCCATGACCGAAGGATCTCTTCGATGGACATCCCATTCCCTTTCAGTAAGTTCGAAATCCGAAAATCGAAGCTCGAAATAAATTCAAATATCCAATATCTTGATTTTTAAACTTTTTGTGTGGGACACTTCAAAATGAACCCTTTGATATCGTTTCAACCGTTGGGATCAGAATTTAGGGTTTTCCGTTTTAGATCTCTCCTGTCTCATAAGCCCTGACAAAGGCTTCCACCACCCTTTGATCCAATTGGGTTCCTGAACACCGCTTCAACTCCGTGAGGGCCATCTCCCGTGAAAGCGCTTTCCGATAGGGTCGCTCTGTCGTCATGGCGTCAAATGTATCTGAAACGGCGATGATCTTCGCAATCAGGGGGATATGTTTCCCTTTTAAACCCTCCGGATATCCAGAACCATCAATCTGCTCATGATGGTATTTAACGCCGGGGATAATCTCTTTTAACTGTTTGATAGGGTTTAAAATCTCCGCTCCTTTGGCAGCATGTTCTTTGATCTGTTTAAACTCTTCAGGCCCCAGTCGGTCAGGTTTGCGAAGAATCTGATCATCAATACCAATCTTTCCGATATCATGAAGGACAGCGGAAATTTTTAGCCATTTGATCTCAAGGGGGCTCAGGGGGAGGTATCTGGCCGTTGCCAGACTGTATCGGGTCACCCTCTGGGTATGTCCACCGGTGTAAGGATCGCGTTTTTCGATGGCTGCTGCCAAGGACTCGGCAGTTTGAAAAAACATCTCTTCAAGCTCCTGGTAAAGCCGTGCGTTGTCCAGCGCAATCGCCACCTGATCCGAAAGGACCATCAATAGGGAAAGGTCTTCTTCATTGAAGCCTTCCCTGTCCTTCTTGTTGATCGCCTCTATCACGCCGATCCGTCTCTCTTTAATGGTGACAGGGGCACAAATGATATTTCTCGTTTTAAACTCCGTTTTCTCATCTGCTCCCTTAAAAAAACGAGGATCTGTCTCAGGATGATTCACAATTAATGGGATTCCATGCTGAACAACCCACCCCGCAATTCCCTCTCCGACCCTCAGGGTCATCTTCTTCATCGCCTCCTCCTGTCCCCCCAAGGCCACCTCAAAGTAGAGTTGATCCTTCCCCTCATCGATAAGGAGAAGAGAACCCACCTCTGCATTCATCAATTGAGTTGCTGCCTCCATGGCCCTCCTTCGAACCTCCCTGTGATCGAGAGAGGAATTCAAAATCTGGGACAGTTGTGTGAGAAGAGTTAACCGCTTCGTCTTCTCCTCGATGAGTTGGAAGGAATTCATAACGCCTTCTTCCAAAGCCTTAGGGGGAACGAAGGGCTCAGAACTCATCATCCTCCTCCTCCTTTTTAAACCAGTGTCTTATCTTCTTGCGCCAATGCTCGATATGTTGATGGTATCTGGGATGGCGTGCTTCAAGGCTTTTCAACCATCCCTTGACCGTCTCACTTCGTGAGGAAAGAATGGCTAAACCAATCATGATAAAGAGAATTCCCTGAAGAAAAGGGAGGAAAAGGCCAAGGACACCCAACCCAAGAAGACCCCACCCGATAACCAGAAGAAGAAATTTTTTAAACTCTTTCATTGCCCAACCTGAACGAAAGTTTTACATTAATGGATAAATAAAATCAAGGCGATTGAATAATTACTCCTTCGGGTCGTCTAAAGAGGTAGAAGTCCTTGATAGATCAGGAAGCAGAACTGATCCTCCGATGCCAGCAGGGCGATCAGGTCGCATTAAAAGAGATTTTTGAGCGTTATCACCCAAAGGTATACCGGATCGCTTATGGGGTCCTGAGGCAAAGGGAAGATGCTCTTGATGTGGTTCAGGAGGTTTTTATTAAACTCTATCGTTCGATTAAAGAGTTTAAAGGAAAATCGGCGTTCTATACGTATCTTTATCGTTTAGCCATGAATACGGCCATTGATCATTCCCGGAAATTGAAGCGGTCCTCTTTGGTCAGCCTCGATCATCAGGAAGGGTTTCAACCTGCCGACAGGAAGGAGAAAAGGCCAGACCACTTGACGGCACAAAAAGAGATGGAAGAAAAGGTGAGATGGGCGATTGACCAACTTCCTCAAGATCAAAGGGCAACACTGATCTACCGGGAGATCGAAGAACTTTCCTATCAGGAGATCGCAGAGGTGATGGGCTGTTCCATAGGAACGGTCATGTCACGACTTCACTACGGGAGAAAAAAATTGCAGGAACTGTTGAAAGATGTTCTTCAAGGGGAGGATGAGTGAATGAATCACTCCTGTTCATCGATTGCACACCTTTTAGAAAAATATTTTGATCGACAGGCAACAGAGGAAGAACGGAGCCTTGTCGAAAAGCATCTCTTGGCCTGTTCCTTATGCGATCAGAGGTTAAGAGAACTCGAAGGATTGAAACAAATGATTCGAGGGCCTGTGGATCAAGCCCTCCAGCAAGAGACCTTTCCTTGGGTGTGGGAGAAGATTGAGAAACGCCTCCAGCAAGAAGGAAACGTTCCCCGGTGGGAAACGCTTCGTTCATGGCTTGGACGTTCCTTTTGGCCAAGAAAGAAGGTATGGATTCCGGCTCTGGCGATGGCCCTTGTCCTGGCTTTGATCGTTTCTCCTCTCTTCTTTAAAAAAACCCCTTCCCTTTTAGAACGATCTGTTGTAGAATACGTGGAAAGTCAAGTTTATAATGTCATGGTTTATGAATCAGGAAAGGTGACAGTCATATGGCTTTTCGAGACAGAGCAGAATGGGTCTCCCCCTTCTTAAAGAGTCACCCCTTTCTTCTGCTCTTGCTTACCCTTTTCTTCTTTGCCATTCCAACCACCACTTCGGCTCAGATCCAGACCCGATTGAGGGTGATCGAAGCTTCCAACGTCGGGAGTTCCATTGATCCTTCTTTAAAGGACCTTCACGACCAATTAGGATCCCTTTTCAAATATACGTCCTACCGCCTCCTGAGGGACGATCGATTAAGCCTTTCTCCGAACCAACCAGCCTCCATCCCGATTCATGAGGGAAGATTGATCGAGATCACCCAGGTGGGGTTCCAGCCGAATATGGCTGAATTAAGGGTGAGAATCAGACGGGACGGAACAGACTTGCTCAATACTCAGGTCAGGCTTTCGCCGGGTAGAACCGTTCTCATTGGAGGCCCAAAGCACCGCGAAGGCGTTGCCATCTTAGCCCTTTCCGCCAATTTCTAACAAGAAATCTCTCCGTTCTTCAAAGCGATCCAGCATCCCTTCGGCTGGTATTCCACATTGAATAAATACCATCTTTTCCACGTCTAAAAAGACAAAGAGAAGCGAAAGGATCTGAAAGGAGGGATCTTTATGTTGAAGAGAGTTGGGATAGTCATTTTAATCTTGATCTGGGTCTCCTTTTTCATCCTGTCTTCTGCAGAAGCAGGATCAAAAACACGTCATCGGTGGCAGGGGGCTGCCATCGCTTTAGGTGCTCTGGCACTGGGTGGAATCGTGGCTCATCACATCCACGCCTATCCCCCGCCTCCTGTGCCCTATTATCCTCCGCCACCTCCTCCAGAACCGTATGAATATCGATATCGTTCAGAATATGTTCCTGGCCACTGGGAGACAGTGCGGGAATGGGTTCCTGGAACATGGGAACGCGTCTGGGTTCCGGGTTATTATGACCGGTGGGGAAACTGGGTCGCTGGACACTACGAAGAAAGACAGACTCCCGGAAGGTACGTGGAGAAAAGAGTATGGGTGGAAGGCTATTACCGATCCTACTAATAAACTTAACGGGCGGAAGGGTCAACTCCGCCCTTACTCATTCATCCTATTTTTTTAAAAGCATGGTCACACGCCTCGATGGTCTGGTCGAGGTCCTTCTGGGTGTGAGCGAGGGAGATAAACCAGGCCTCAAATTGAGAGGGAGGAAGATAGATCCCCTGCTCTAACATTTCAATAAAAAACCTCGCAAACTTTTTGGTATCACTCGTTTTTGCTGAGGCATAGTCCCTCACAGGGCCTCCTGTAAAGAAAAGGGTAAGCATACCTGTAGCTCGATTGATGGTCACAGGTATCCCCCTATCCTCAGCGCACTCTGCAATTCCTTCGCTTAACGTGACGGTCTTTTTTTCCAACTCCTGATAGACCTTTTTGGACCGAAGCATCTCAAGGGTCTCAATGCCAACAGCCATGGCAAGAGGATTTCCTGAAAGGGTTCCCGCTTGATAGACGCCTCCAAGGGGAGCAACCTTTTCCATTATCTTTTCTTTTCCTCCATAAGCTCCGACCGGCAATCCTCCTCCAATGATCTTTCCAAGGCAGGTCAGATCTGCTTCAATGCCAAAAACTTCCTGAGCGCCGCCATAAGCGGCTCGAAAACCAGAAATCACTTCATCAAAAATAAGGACGATCCCTTTCTCATTGCAGATTTCCCTCAAGCCCTCTAAAAATCCTTTCTCAGGCAGAATCACGCCCATGTTGCCTGCAATCGGTTCCACAATCATACAGGCGATCTGATCCGGATACTGGTGCACGAGCGCTTTCACCCTCTCCAGATCATTGTAAGGGGCTGTGAGGGTATGTTTAGCAAGATCTTCTGGAATCCCAAGGCTATCCGGAATCCCAAAGGTTGTTGCGCCAGACCCCGCCCGCACCAAAAGACTATCTCCGTGGCCATGGTAACATCCTTCAAATTTGATGATCTTATTTCTTCCGGTATATCCCCTTGCAACGCGAATGGCGCTGATCACGGCTTCTGTCCCTGAGCTGACCATCCTCACCAGTTCAATTGACGGAAAGGCTTTCTTCACTCGACTGGCAAGTTCAATCTCCAGGGGAGTTGGAGCGCCAAAACTGGTTCCCTTCGAAGCAACGCGTTTCAGCGTTGCAATAATCCTGGGATGAGCGTGGCCTAAGATCATTGGCCCCCACGAACCGACATAGTCCACGTATTCGTTCCGGTCCACATCCCAGATTTTCGATCCTTTGGCTTTCTCCATAAAGACAGGAGGAATGCCAATCGCTTTGAAAGCACGAACAGGACTATTGACTCCTCCCGGGATCAACTCCAAGGCGCGACGATAATAGGCAATCGATTTTTTTCGGTTCATCCTTTTCCATCCCTTTCAGTCTTCTGAGATGACCGTGTTTGCCAAAGTTCCGATCCCCTGAATGACAACGTCCACCCGATCTCCCACCTTCATTCGACCAATGCCAGATGGCGTTCCTGTGGCAATCACATCTCCGGGTAAGAGGGTCATCACATAAGAGATAAAACTCACTAATTGATGGGGTCCAAAAATAAGGTGCTTGGTATTGGAGTGCTGACGTCTTTCTCCGTTGAGATACGTTGAAATGTCCAGTTGAGATGGATCGATATCTGTTACAATCCAGGGACCGATAGGTGCAAAGGTATCGAAGCTCTTTGAGAGTGTCCACTGGCCATCCTTCGGCTGGAGGTCTCTTGCAGTTACATCATTCAAACAGGTGTAGCCAAGGATATATTCGTTTGCTTTCCCTTCAGGAACAGCTTTTGCCTCTTTTCCAATGACCACCGCTAATTCAGCCTCATAATCCACCCGCTTCGACATCTTGGGATGGACAATGCCATCTCCCGGCCCAATCACCGAGGTTGAAGGTTTCAAAAACAGGAGAGGTGTTTTGGGAATCGGCAACTTCACCTCTTCAGCATGATCCCGATAGTTCAGTCCCAACGCAACAATCTTTGAGGGAAGGCAGGGAGCAAGAAGTTTTACCTCTTCAAGCTTTTTTGACTTTGGACACAGACGAATTGGATGAAAGGGACTTCCCTCCATTTCCCGAACCAGGTCTTCTTCGATCACACCCCACTTGATTTCAGATTCATCTTGATACCGAACAATTTTCATCTTTTCCTCCAACCTATCCCAAACCCGAATAGGGTTATGCCAGGGGTAGGTCCGCCTCTAAAGATTCATCCGAAACCAATTTGAACCTCCAAAATAAAACCTTCTAAACGGTGAGGAACATTTGAACTTTGAACAGTTACCCTTAACGTTGCAAAAATTGAAACAAAGGGACATGGGTGAACCGTTCGGAAACGAGTCGAGGCGAACCTTCAGACCAATGGGCACTCACATGGCTAACCCATGCTGGAATTCACCCCTGGTGAAGTCCAGCGATTCCTTTAAGAAATCCGGTTAACCGCCATTCGAAGCGTTGGAGAGCGGTTTACCCATGGCCCCTTATACAACTGCAAGGTTACCTTAAAAATTATTTCGGATTCCGTGCTTCCTATTTCGAGTTTCTGTTACTTCTTCAACCCCAGCACATCCTGCATATCGTAAAGACCGTTGGGCTGATTCACGACCCAGAGGGCTGCTTTAATGGCTCCCCTTGCAAAGTTGTCACGACTATGAGCCCGGTGAGTGATCTCCAGCCTCTCCCCAATACCTCCAAAGAGGACTGTATGTTCTCCGATAATATCTCCAGCCCGAATGACCTGCATCCCGATCTCTTCCCTTGTCCGCTCTCCGATGATTCCTTTTCTTCCATAAACTCCCACCTGATCCAGGTTTCGTCCTAAGGCGTTGGCAATGAGCTCTCCTAATTTGACAGCAGTTCCACTGGGAGAGTCCTTTTTCAAGCGATGGTGGGCTTCGAGGATCTCAACATCATATTCTGGTCCCAACACCCGGGCCATGTCCTGAACGGTGCGAAACATGACGTTCATTCCTACACTCATATTGGGAGCAAGGACACAACGCACGCTTTTGGAAAGCTCTTTGACTCTCTCTAACTGTCCTGAGTTAAAACCCGTCGTCCCAATGACAATGGCGAGGTTATGTTCTCTGGCAAATTCAAGACATTCCAGAGAAGCCGTGGGAGTACTGAAATTGATGATGACCTCTCCACTCTCTTTTCTCATCTTCCCTTCCAGCAAAATTCCCAACCTGCCCAAGCCAATCATCTCTCCAATATCCATTCCGAGAGAGGGGTGGTCCGGTCGTTCAACCGCCTGGCCGAGTTCAATCGATGGAGTCTCCCGGAGGATATGAATAATTCGGCTCCCCATCTTGCCTGCTGCTCCTACAACGATGGCTCTGATACTTTCTTTCATTGGTAAGCCTCCTCCCACATTTCCGCCTCGTAGATCATATGAACCTCCCCTTCAAAATAGACTTTCTTGGCCTCCTGATTTTCGATTTCGAAATGGACGGTCAAGAGTTCGCCCCCTCGGGTTTTAACAGAGACTGGAGATTTGACCAGGCCTTTGAATGCGGCAATCAGGGCAGAGGCCACTGTGCCTGTGCCACAGGCCAATGTTTCATCTTCCACTCCCCGTTCATAGGTTCGGACGGACAGTTGGGAATCTGTTTCCCGGTGGACAAAATTTGCGTTGGTTCCAGAAGGAGCGTAATGAGGATGATGCCGAATCGCTCTTCCCCTCTGGATCACCTTTACTCCTTCGAGGTCTTCCACAAACTCCACAGCATGAGGGACTCCGGTGTTGATGCTCGATAACGTGATGGGTTGGCCCTCGATGAAAAGGGATTCATCCAGTTTTAGGCTGTGCGGTTGGGGCATTTCCAGTTTCACCCTCTTCCCGTTGACCTGTGCAGAAAGGACACCGGCAAGGGTTTCAAACGTTAATGTCGAGCCTGCAATCCCTTTTAGAGTGGCAAATCGAGCCACACATCGGCCTCCATTGCCGCACATCTCTGCGTCACTGCCATCGGCGTTAAAAAAACGCCACTTAAAGTCAGCCTTTTCCGAAGGCTCTACGAAGATGAGACCATCAGCGCCTACGGAGATCCTCCTCTGACAGACCTTCTGGACAAACGCTTTCATATGTTTCTCATCGATGACCGGTTTCCGATGGTCAATAAGGATGAAGTCATTGCCACTCCCACTCATCTTCATGAAAGGAATCTTCATGACGCCTCCAGCGAAACGCAATTTCATCAAATGCCAATTGTCAAAAGCATGAAAAATGCCTAACAGTGATGTTGAATGTTGGCATTAAACATGTTGGCTCATGAACAGGTTACGGGTGAATCAAAAAATCTGGTATGCTCTCGCCCCTCACCAGATCTTCATAGTCTTCCCTCTGCCGAATCACATGAATTTCATCATCTCGAACCATGACCTCTGCCACCCGGGGTCGGGAGTTATAGTTGGTGGACATCGAAAATCCATAAGCCCCTGCACTCATCACGGCAAAGAGCTCTCCAGGGTTGGGTTTTGGTATTTTCCGTCCCTTTGCCAGGAAGTCAGCCGATTCACAGATTGGGCCTACCACATCCGCGACGATCTCCTCTCGAGTGTCCATTTGCACCGGTAAAATTTGATGAAAGGAACCGTAATAACTGGGCCGGACAAGATCGTTCATGGCTGCATCCACAATGACGAACCGTTTTTCCTCATTCTCTTTGGTATAGAGCACTTGAGTGACGAGGATCCCTGCGTTTCCTACAATGACTCTGCCGGGTTCTAAGATGAGGGTACAATTGAACCGTTGGATCTCATCCAGGACATTCGACGCATATTCATAAGGATGGGGTGGCTCTTCATCGTTGTAAGTGATGCCCAGACCTCCTCCGAGATCGAGGTAGTGAATCTCCATCCCCTCTTTTCTTAAATCCTCCACAAGAGCCTTCAATTTTTTTAGGGCTTCAACAAAAGGTTCCACATCGACCAATTGAGAGCCGAGGTGACAATCGATTCCGACCACCTCAAGATTTGGCAATTCAGAAGCCAGCCGGTAAGCCTTGGGCGCTCGAAGGATATCAATGCCAAACTTATTCTGCTTCATCCCTGTGGTGATATACGGATGAGTTTTAGCGTCGATATCCGGATTTACACGGATCGAAATGGGGGCTTTTATCCCCAATCGACCTGCCACTTCATTAAGGGTTTGGAGCTCCATTGAAGACTCGACATTGAACATAAGAATGCCACTCTTTAAAGCATCCTCCATCTCGTCGGTTCTCTTTCCCACTCCCGAGAAAACAATCTTTTGGGGATCGGCCCCAGCCTTCAGCGCGCGATAGAGTTCTCCTCCGGAGACAATGTCCATGCCAGCCCCGAGGGTAACAAACAGACGAAGAATCGCCAGGTTGGAGTTGGCCTTCATTGAATAACACACAAGATGTGGAACCTTTTCAAAGGCTTCATCAAAAACTTTAAAATGTCTTACCAGGGTCCGGTAACTGTAAAGATAGAAAGGCGTGCCCACCTCTTGAGCGATCCGACGGATCGGAACCCTTTCGCAATAAAGTTCACCTTTCTTATATTCGAAGTAGTGCATTCGACGCTCCTGCTCCGTTCGGGGTTAGCAGTCTGGAGCTCAGAGGGGAGAGATCTTTAATTCTTTGAACTCCGAACTAAATGCCTCCGAACTTCAGTAAATGTATTTCACCCTCACCTCTTCAGAAAAAGGGCTCTCGTTTTTTCGAACCGAATTGTCCACCGCAGTGACCACGTATTCATACTCCTCTCCAATTTGAACGCTTAAATCAAGATAAATCTCTTTGGTCAATGGGGTTGGATTCAATCTCGAGAAATCCCTTTCTCCCACTTTTCTCCGATAAACATAATAGCCCAAAAGATCCGGCTCCTGATTTTTTCTCCAGTTCAACTCCATTCCCTGTCTGAGGGAGAACGCCACCAATCCGACAGGGGCGGCCGGAGGAATGAGGTCTATAGGCATAACAGGAAGACTGGATAATCCTCTTCCCTCAATGTCCGTTTTTACAACACGCTTTGTCGCCCTGACCGCATAGATGTATCTTTTTTCATTCTCCACGCTCAAATCCGTAAATTGGGGGATGGTCAGAACTTCCCTGTTAAGGGGTTGGAGGGGAAAGGGGTCGTCTTCCCCTCTTCGGTAAACATTGTAGCCTGTTGCATTAAAAACAGAATCCCACTGGAGATCCACTCGTTTGTCTCCGCTTTCCACCCGAAGGGCTCGGGGGGCAGGAGGTGGATAATCCCAGAATACTGTTACAGGGTTTGAAGGAGAACTGGGATGTCCCCTTCGATTCAGGGTAATCACCTGAAACACATAGACTTTTCTTGCCTCCAGAGTTTCGAAAAGGAGAGACATTCTCTTACCTCGATCCTCCCCTTTCGGATCCAATTTCCCCTCAAAGACGACGTTGAATTTTTCCCCGCACCCCCGGCACTGGTCTCCGATTAAATCCCCTTCAGAACGAAGCACTTTAAATTCGGTCAAGTCAATCAATACCGATTTATCCGTGTTCTCCTTAGGAAAGGTCCATTCGAGGAGAAGACGCTCCTCTCTCGATTTTGCTTCAAGATCAACAATTCTTTTGGGAACAACCGTTGACCAGGGCACGGGAGGAGCTTTTCGACCACAACCCATGATCAGGACTAGAATCAGACTCAATAAAATAGTAAATCTCATCGTTCTCGATTGATCGCTTCCTACCCAAAATTTTTGAATTTACTTGTTGATCGTTATTCGCACTCCAGCGCCGAGTTATTATATCTGTCCTTATTTTCTTGGTCCAAAAATTGCTGTCCCCACCCGCACATAGGTGGCACCTTCTTCAATGGCTACCTCAAAATCATTCGACATTCCCATCGAAAGATCGCTGAGGCAAATCCCTTCTTGTTCCATTTTCTCTTTTAGCCCTCTCAGTTGGATAAAATAGGGTCGACTCCGCTCAGGATCATCAAAATAAGGGGGCATGGTCATCAGTCCGACCAGAGATAAATTTCGCAATAGAAGAACGCTTCTGGCAAGTTCCAAGGCTTTTTCCTGTTCGGTCCCAAATTTCGTCGTCTCTCCGGAGAGATTGACCTCAATCATGACCTTTAACCTCCGGCCCTCTTTTTCAGCCCTTCGATTCAACTCCTCAGCCAGAGAGAGACTGTCAAGGGAATGGATCATGTCGAAAAGGCGCACCGCATACTTTGCTTTGTTGGTTTGGAGGTGTCCGATAAAATGCCAGGAAACCTTCTGGCTGATGGCCTCTATTTTTTTCTGCGCTTCCTGAACATAATTTTCTCCCAAGATGGAAACCCCGGCTTCAATA
This sequence comes from uncultured bacterium, assembly GCA_938002255.1. Classification (GTDB taxonomy): domain Bacteria; phylum Desulfobacterota; class BSN033; order BSN033; family UBA1163; genus RBG-16-49-23. Next base: position 40,104 of record CALLAL010000046.1, on the reverse strand, counting down.
GCCTCTTGAATCCGCGAAGGCTCTACAGTCTTTGAAACAGCCACCAACTTGACTTCGTCGGGATCCCGTTTAGCTCGTTGGGCCGCTCTTGCGATTCGCTCCATCACTTTTAGATAATTCTCCCGAATGGATAGCCTATTCAATCTGAAATCTGCCATCTGCAATCTGAAAGGGTTAGGGCACCCAACCTGGTCAACATCTGCATCAACTCGCAAAGAGGAAGCCCAACCACATTCGTATAAGATCCATTGATCGACTCAATCATAAATGATCCGAGCCCCTGGATGCCATATCCTCCTGCTTTATCAAAAGGTTCTCCTGTATCCACATACCACTCTATCTCAACCTGGCTAAGGGGCTTCACTCTCACTTTTGTCTCGACGACTTCCCGTTCACTTTTTTCTTTCTGAATATGACAAACGGCAATACCTGTAAAGACCTGATGGTCTTTCCCGCTAAGCCGCAGTAGCATCGCTCTTGCCTCTTCATGGCTCTTTGGCTTTCCTAAAACGGTGCCCTCCACATAGACGATCGTGTCCGCACCAATGATCCAGGAATGAGGAAATTGATTCCCCACGTCGAGCGCTTTCTCCATTGCCAGTCGTACTACATGCTCTTGTGGAGATTCATCGAAGACGAATTCTTCTTCAATTTTACTTGGAATGACATCGAAATCAAGACCCAACTGTTTAAGTAATTCGTATCTTCGGGGAGAGGAAGAAGCAAGGATCAACCCTTTTGGCATTTTAAAAAACTAAAGGAATTTCATTGGATTGTCAAGTTTTTAACCGATGGGGACACATTAAAAGGGGGTGAGCTCCTGAGTTCCTTTTTGATATCCATAATTCTTCACGACACCCTCTTTATCGAAGAGGATAACAAGGGCATCTTTCTTTTGTTGAACCTTGGAGTATTGAAAGAGGGTCAGATTGGTAAGGTAGGGTTCTTCAAGGGTTAATTTTGTGGAGTTCTTTCGAAGATAAGCATAGACAAAGATATCTCCATCATACTGTTTCTGGATTCGGTCCGGAGGACCGAAGGTTTCAAGGATCTGGCTCTTTGTGGTCAAACCGACCTGAATGCTCTCTCTGGGATCTGGCTTGATTTCAGAGCCTACATAAACCCTTCCAATGCTACATCCCCATGAAAAAGCTATCAGAGAAAGAACCAAAAAGATTCTACCGTAACTCATCCGTTCCTTTATGGAATCCATAATATTTGACTCGGTCGTTCTCGTCGAGGAAGATGACGAGGTGATCGGACTTTACTTTGGCTTCAACGAAATTAAATAACACTAAAACAATGGCTTTGATATTTCCCCGATTGTATTGATAGGAGAGGATATTTGCGAAAGGATAATGGGTGAGGGGTTCCCTTGTCACATCAATCTCTCGGAGGATTTCATTGAAAAGGGTTGGACTAATATAGTTCTGGGGTGGACCAAACCAGCTAATAATCTCCTGTTTCGTCGTGATCCCCGGTTTGATTTCTCTGATCTTCTCTGGAGGAATTTGTGGACCTTCATAATATCGTCCCACGACGCATCCAGAGAAAAAAAGAAGGAAGACAAGGAGAATTGAAGCAATGGAGGGAAATCCCAAAAACCTTTTCATAAGGCGCCTCTCTTCAAAAGGGAACATAAAACCCAATTTTAGAGAATCTTAAAATGAAAATTGAAGATTGGCAATGGCGATTTTTTATCTCCCTCCTGCCCTATATTTCTCAGCCACCTCCTTAAACCCTGGAAGGGCCTTTTCAATCGTGCTTCGCTCTACGGCATAGGCAATTCTAAAATAACCGGGTTTGCCAAATCCCCTTCCCGGGACGGTTAAAATCCTTTTGGACTGGAGTTCTTTGACAAAAGCAACATCGTCTTGAATCATAGCCTTTGGAAAGAGATAGAAGGCACCTTCAGGCTTGACGAGTTGATACCCATAGGAAGTGAGGGCTTGATAGAAAAGATCTCTTTTTTCCTCGTACTCTTTAATGTTGATCGAATTTCTCTGGAGGGGCGCCACCAGCCTCTGCATGAGTGCCGGAGCATTGACAAACCCGAGGGTCCGGTTGGCAAAGACAATAGCGGCCATCAACTCATCCACACCTTCACAGAGTGGGTTGACCGCAACATAGCCAATCCGTTCCCCTGGCAGAGAAAGGTCTTTGGAATGAGAGGTCACCCGCAGGGTATGGGGATAGTATTGAAAAGCGATCGGGAGTGGAATCCGATCAAAGACGATCCTGCGATAGGCTTCATCCGTGATGAGATAAATGGTCTTCCCCAGTTGGCGGCTCTTCTCGGTCAATAGGGCGCCGAGCGCTTTCAGAGACTCCTTACTGTAAACCACACCCGTTGGGTTATTCGGTGAGTTGATCAGAACGGCTTTCGTCTTCTTCCCCAATGCTTTTTCAATCTCTTTCAGATCGAGAGAGAAATCCTCATGGGTTTCTACTAAACGGATCTGACCGCCACTGTTTTCGATATAAAATTTGAATTCCATAAAATAAGGAGAAGGAACGATCACTTCATCGCCATCGTCGAGGAGCGCCTTAAAGACAACATTAAGCCCGCCCGCAGCCCCAACCGTCATCACCACGTGCTTCTCTTCAAAAGGGAGCCCGGACTCTTCTTCTAAGAACTGAGCAATGGCTTTGCGGGTTTCAACATAGCCATTGTTAGGCATATAGCGATGCATCCCCGCAATGGGCTGGTCTGCAAGGGCTTTCAAGGCCTTTTTCAAAGAGGCCGGAGGCTCTAAATTGGGGTTACCGAGAGAAAAATCGTAGACATTTTCTTCTCCGTACAGTTTTTTCAATTCCTCTCCCTGCTCAAACATCCGCCTCACCCAAGAGGCACCATCCAGTGCACTCCTCACTTTCTCTGAAATAGCCATCCCTGATCTCTCCTTTCGTGAATAATAAAAAAGCCATAGAGTTGCCCCTATGGCTTAAAATAAAAGAGCCATGGGGCCTCACGGTCACCCATGGCTCACACTTCCATTTCAGGAAGGTCCTTATGGGTGACCCTTTCCAAAGTAAAAATAAAAATAAAAGAAATGTTGTACGCAACCCATAGGATTTCCTTTTGAGCCAAATTTAAAACATTTGGTTACCTATTGTCAAGGGAGAATTTGACATTTTATAAAAATCCCTTTAATATTGCATGGATATATTTATTCTAAACGATGGTTGAAAAAGATGGCTGGAGAGAAACGGCTCGCCAGAACCAGAAACATTGGATTTATGGCGCATATTGATGCCGGCAAAACAACGGTTACAGAAAGGATCCTCTTTTACACCAAAAAAACCCACCGTATGGGAGAGGTAGATGACGGAACCGCGACCATGGACTGGATGCAGCAGGAACAGGAAAGAGGAATCACCATCACCTCTGCAGTTACAGCCGTTGAATGGAAAGGGAATACGATTCATATCATTGATACACCAGGCCACGTCGATTTCACCATCGAAGTGGAACGTTCACTTAGAGTGTTAGATGGAGCGATTGCAATATTCAGTGCAGTGGAAGGGGTTGAGCCACAATCGGAAACCGTATGGCATCAGGCAGATAAATATCGGGTTCCCAAACTGGCCTTCATCAACAAGATGGACAGAATCGGGGCCGATTTCCATGGAACCGTCAAGATGATGGTAGATCGGTTGGGCGCCCACCCCATCCTCCTTCAGATTCCCCTCGGAGCGGAAGACAAATTTATGGGGGTCGTTGATCTCATGCGATCCAGGGGAATTATCTGGAATGAACAAAGTCTGGGGACTGAATACTACGAGATTCCTATCCCTCAAGAGATGGATCAGGAGGTTTCCGAATATCGCTCAAAGCTGATTGAATCCATCGCTGAGTTAGAGGAACCTCTCACAGAAAAATATCTTAATGGGGAAGGGATTTCAGAAGCTGAACTAAAAGGCGCTTTAAGAAAAGCGACGATTTCCATGAGGGCTGTTCCAGTCCTCTGTGGAGCGGCTTTGAGGAATCGAGGCATACAGCCTCTGATCGATGCCATTGTCGATTTTCTCCCTTCACCTCTGGATATTGCATCCGTGGAAGGGACAAACCCTCTCACCGGTGAGAAAGAAAAGAGGGAGGCAAGAGATGATGCCCCTGTCACAGCCCTTGCTTTCAAAGTGATGATGGACGAAGGAAGAAAGTTAGTCTATATCCGAATTTACTCCGGGGTGCTGCGAGTGGGAGATGAAGTGTATAATCCTCGTTTGAGAAAAACCGAGAAAGTTTCAAGAATTTTTCAGATGCATGCTCATCAACGGACCCGGGTTGAGGAAGCTCGAGCGGGAGAAATAGTGGCCATTATGGGCCTGAAAGAAACGACTACAGGCGACACCCTATGCAACAAAAGTCATCCCATTCTTCTCGAACCTATTGATTTTTATAAGCCTGTTATGTCTATCGCCGTGGAGCCTAAGACCGGTCGGGATCAAGACAAGCTGATCGAGTCGCTTCAAAAATTAAGCGAAGAGGATCCCACCTTTCACGTCAAGGTGGATGAAGACACAGGTCAGACGATCCTTTCGGGAATGGGAGAGTTACACCTTGATGTGTTGGTCAATCGGCTGTTAACGGATTACCATCTTGAAGTCAATGTTGGAAAACCGCAGGTCGTATATCGGGAAACGGTGGAGAAAGAGTCCGAAGCTTCCTTCCTCTTTGCAAAAGAAACTGAGGAAACCAAACTATTCGGCGAGGTCTTTTTGCGTGTTTCTCCAAATGGGAGAGGGAAAGGGATCGAATTCTATTCGGAGGTCCCTGGAGACACTTTATCCCAGGACTGTCTCTCTTCGATTGAGGAGGGCATCAGAGAAAGCGCCACCTTTGGAGTGATTATGGGTTATCCACTCACCGATGTGCGGGTAAGCCTTCTAAGGGTCAATATGGATCCGAATCATCCGTCTCCTCTCGCCCTCAAAATTGCTGCGTCCAATGCCCTGAAGGAAGCCTGCCGAAAGGCTCAACCCGTCCTCATGGAACCTATGATGGAAATCAACATTATTGTTCCTGAAGAATTTATGGGAGAAGTGGTGGGAGACTTAAAAGCGAGGAAAAGTTCCGTCGAGGCGATCACCCCAAAAGGAAAGATCATCCTCATTAAAGCCCTCTCTCCACTGACCCGAATGTTTGGTTACTCCACGGACTTAAGGTCTCTCACACAGGGGCGGGGAACTTTTTCTATGCAGTTTTCACGATATGATAAAGTGATGACTTAAAAAATAAAGTCCTTGGATTAAAGTAAGGATAAGGAGACCAGTTTAGTTTATGGGAAAAGGTGAAACTAAAAATGAAGACCCCTGCCCCATCAACGTTTGATCAGATGGGCTTCGTTGCCCTAATCCAAAGACCATTTCCATTCAACCATTCTTATCATGGATGAGGAAATCCTAAACCTTCTCAGGACCTATCCAAACACCTTTCTTTCAGGCGAAGAAATCAGCCGCCGTTTACATGTTAGCAGGACAGCGATTTGGAAGAAAATGAAACATCTCAGAGAACTCGGGTATGAAATCGAGGCCTCAACCCGCTTGGGTTACCGACTGATCCGGGCACCGGATATTCTCTCTCCAACAGAAATAAAACCGTTTCTCAAAACCAAAAGGCTGGGCAAAATAATCCATTATTTCCATACCCTCGATTCAACCAACACCAAAGCCTATGAACTGGCCGTCGGAGGAGCCGAAGAAGGAGAAGTGGTCATTGCCGAATCCCAGACCAAGGGAAAAGGGAGGCTTGGAAGGATCTGGTTTTCTCCCCCTTATGTTAATCTTTACCTCTCGATCATTTTACGGCCTAACATTCCTCCCCATCAGGCCTCGCTCATCACCCTGTTGGCAGCCGTGGCTACAGCAAAGGCGATAGAGGTATGCTCAGACCTCCGGCCATCTATCAAATGGCCCAATGATATCCTTCTTGATGGGCGTAAGGTGGCAGGCCTTCTGAATGAAATCCAGTCTGAGACCGACCGAATCCACTTCGTCATCCTTGGCATCGGAGTCAATCTCAATGTTGACGGAGAATCCTTTCCAAAAGAAATTCGTTCCCTTGCTACCTCTATCAAAAGAGAGAGAGGAAGGCCCATTTCGAGAAAAGATTTTCTTTCAGTCTTATTGCACCAATTGGAGGATGGATACACCCTTTTTTTAAAGGAAGGAGGAGAACCGATTCTGAAGGCATGGAAAGAACGAGCCCAACTTGAAGGAAAAACGGTTAAAGTGACCTCCTTCGGGGAAACACTGTCAGGTATTGCGGTTGGCCTTGATTCGGATGGGGCCTTGCTCTTGAAAATGGAGGATGGGCGTCAGAAACGGATTCTGGCAGGGGATGTGGAATATCAGCAGAAAAGTCGAATCGTCTAATCGCCTCATCGTCGGATCGTCCCATTGTCTTTTGGCGATATGACGATCCGACGCAAAGAGACTCAAAGGAGGGTTTATGCTGCTGGTCATTGATATTGGCAATACGAATACCGTACTGGGGGTTTACGACAGAAAAGTGTTGGTGGACCACTGGCGCATTCGCACTGAGAGGGAAAGGACAGCGGATGAATGGGGGATTCTCTTTCGCGACCTTTTTCGTTTCGATCAGATTGACATTAAGGATTTCGAAGGAATGATCATCTCCTCTGTGGTGCCGCCAGTCCTGGATATGCTCCAGGAGATGGCAAAAAAATACTTTCACGTCAAACCTCTGATCGTAGGTCCCGAGGTGGACACCGGAATGAGGATCCTCTACGATCATCCGGGTGAGGTAGGGGCAGATCGGATTGTCAATGCAGTGGCTGCCTACGACCGGTACCGCAAGAGTTGTATTGTGGTAGATTTCGGAACCGCCACCACCTTCGATTATGTCTCCTCTCGAGGGGAATATATGGGGGGAGCCATTGCTCCAGGGATCGGAATATCAGCAGAAGCCCTCTTCCAGAGGACTTCGAAGCTTCCCCGGATTGAGATCACTAAACCGGAAAGGGTTGTTGGAAAAAATACGATTCAAAGTATGCAATCAGGCATCTTTTTTGGATACGTAGGATTGGTCGATGAGATCGTGAGACGGATGAAAAAAGAGGTGAAATCAAATCCAAAGGTCATCGCAACAGGTGGGCTGGCTCCTCTGATTGCCAATGAATCAGAAACGATCGAAGCCGTGGATGAATTTATTACTCTGGAAGGGTTGAGAATTATTTACGAGAGAAACCTAAAGAAAAAAGGGATGAAGAGGACTCAGGCTTCAAAGTGAGCTCCCTTTAGCTTTAGACTCTCTGTTTTTTATACCACTCCACAAACCTTTGAATTCCTTTCTCCATATCCATTTTCGGTTGATATCCCAGCATCTTCCTTGCTTTGGTGATATCGGCATAGGTGATGGAGACGTCACCAGGCTGGGCTTCCATTTCCTTAACCCTAGCCTTTTTCCCAAGGGCCAACTCGATTAAGCCGATCAACTCTCTCAAGGAAGTGGTCCGTGACTCTCCAAGATTATAAATCTCGTATCCATGGTGGTAATGGAGAACGCCCATCATTCCATCGATGAGGTCATCAATATAAGTGTAGTCCCTTTTGGCGGAACCATCCCCATAGAGGGGAACGTCTTGCCCCTGGTCAATCAAGGTGGTGAACTTATGAATGGCCATCTCAGGCCTTTGCCTGGGTCCATAAGCTGTAAAAATCCTCAGGCAGGCAATATTCATCCCATAAAGATGATGGTAGGAGTAGCAGAGGAGTTCCCCTGCCCTTTTGGTGGCTCCATAGGGAGAGATGGGTTGAATATCAAGATCCGTTTCTGAAAACGGAACCCTCTGATTTTCCCCATAAACAGAGGAGGAGGAGGCAAAGAAGAACGATCTAATCCCGAATTCCTTGCAGGCCTCCAGAAGCAGGGTCGTCCCTTTTAAGTTGACATCCACATAGAGAAGCGGTTCAACAATGGAGGGTCTCACCCCTGCCCGTGCAGCAAGGTGAAAGACTGCCTCAATCTGGTTTGTCTCGAAAAGGTCTGAGAGCTGCTCTCGACTCCGTATATCTCCTGTAACCAACGTGAAGGAATCAGGAAATTTTTTGTTGATCTCGCCAACATTTCTCATTTTTAAATTTGGATCATAATAAGGATCGAAATTGTCGAAACAAATGACTTTATATCCTTCTCCAAGAAGCCGTTCGCTGAGGTGGGAACCGATGAACCCAGCTCCGCCTGTGACCAGAATTGTTTTCATCCTTCTTCCTTCAATTTTAAAGGATAGTTCACCAACAGGCTAAGGACAAAGGCAATGAGAGGCAGAATCACGATCGCTTTCATCGCCATGGGTACGCCCCAGTGATCCGCAATCGTTCCTAAAAGGGTTACCCCCACGCCGCCTGCACTCATGGTAAAGCCTACCATCATTCCTGAAGCCATCCCAAGGTGCTGCGGGAGAACCGCCTGTCCCATCACCGTCGTAAGGGCAAAGGAGGAGATCAAGACCATCCCTGCAATTCCAATAAAGATAAAAGAAAAGAACCCGCTGCTATAAAAGAAGAGAAGGAGCAAAGGAAAAGAAAAAAACAAGGAGAGCTGTAAAAACTTTTTGTGGCCCCAACGGTCTGCCAGAGGAGCCCCTACGAGGGTTCCCACAGCACCGGAGATGAGAAAGGTCGAGACCAGCTTCCCAGCATAAAGCGGATTTCCTTTAAGGTAGTTGATATAATAAAAGGGAATATAGGTGGCCATCCCGAATTGAATCCAGGCGCGCACAGTGGCAATGCTAACCAGCAGAAAAAATGTCCACTTTTGCTCCTGGGTAAGGGGCCTTTTGACCTCCCTCTTGATCTCTTTGTGAGCCCTTTTCACAGGAGAAGTGATTTGAGAAAGGTTGAAAAGCAAGACGATGCCTATCAGAATGCCTGGCGTAATCATGCCTAAGGTCCCTTGAATGCCGAAGGAAGTAACGAGAAGCAGGGCCCAGATGGGACCGAGGGCAATTCCTAAATTTCCACCGACCGCAAAAATAGACATTCCGGTAGCCCTCTTCTCTCCGGTGAAAAAGTAGGCAGTTTTGAAACCCTCGGGATGAAAGATCGCAATTCCAATGCCGCTTACAACGACACAGCTAAGGAGAAGGACGTAGTGAGTCGCAAATCCAGAAATGGAAATACCCATGCAGGCAATCAAAGGAGCCAAAGGGAGAAACCATCCGATCGGTTTTCGGTCTGAGAGGTGACCAAAGATAGGTTGAATAATCGACGACGTCAGATTGGCAGAAAGAAGAATGGTTCCGGCCATAGTGTAAGAGAGCTGAAGAGCTTCTTTAAAAAAGGGGAGAAGGGCTGGTAGAGCCCCCTGATTAAGGTCTGTAACGAAATGGGAAGTGCTGAGGAGGCCGAGCGCCTTTTTATTCATTTTGATCATCGTTTTTCAATCATCATTGATGGGAGAGTGATTTGTCAAATTAAATTTAATCAACTCGATTGAAGATAAGGATGTTTATCGATCCGAAGGCATGAAAAAACCATCGCCCAACGTCCTTTCCTGTCTGATCGCTTTTTTTGCTTGATGATATCCCCGATCAACCAATTCCCTCATCTGACCGGGATTAAATTCGAGAGAGGATACCCTTAATTCATGATCAGGTCGGATGGTGGTGATCCCAACTACTCTTTTCCCACTAAATAGACTGTCCACCCCTTCAAAAAGTTTTCGTATCTTTGCCTCGGAAAGAGCAAGCCTTTCTTTTGCGTTGGTCCTGATCTGGTGGAGGGAACGGATGGCTTCTCTGTAAATCAAAGCAACGTTCAAATCGTTGTCCACGATCTCGTCTGTCAGAAGCTCTAAGGTTCGCTTTAAGATATCCATGGAACTCTTAAATTCCTTCAGAACAGGTGCCCGACGCTCAATTTCAGGAGAGAGGACAACGGCGAGAATATGCGTTGCACCCTCATCGATCGCTTTGCGGAAGGGGGCAATTTCCTTGACCCCACCATCAATATATTGATGTCTCCCGATCTGAATGGGTGGCATCATCACTGGAACACAGGCAGAGGCAAGAATTTTCTTAAGAAGGATGGGTTTCGGGTCCTGATGCTGGTTTCCGTATTCTATCTCACCCGTCTGCATATTGACGACGGTGACAAACAACTCGGTGGAAGATTTGAGGAGCCTTTCGTAACGCTTTCGGTCACCGAAGAATGTATGGATCAGCCTTTCAAGGGGTTTGATGTCGTTGAGGGCATCGGAGAAGAGAAAGGCTAAGAGGTCAGGTCGATCCTTCAGGATATCTTGTTGCTCAACATTCTCATAAAAATGGAGAAGATTGGCAATATCCCCACTCGCCACCAGTGGAGCGATGAGGGCACCTGTGCTGGTTCCAATAACGAGGTCAAAGGTGATTCCCAGCTCCACCATCAGATACTTAACGGCTCCAGCGGTGAACGCCCCTTTGGCTCCACCTCCGCTTAAGACCAAGGCTTTCTTATCCATCCTCGCCCTTTCCTTTGAGCTGATCGAGGGCCCTTCTCATGCCAGCAAGAATAGAGGCGACGAGCTGGCGCTGGACCTCTGGGGAATCGAAATGGATTTTTTCATTGTAATGCTCCGGCTTTTGAAGTTCAAACAGGACATCCGTTTCAATCAGGTAGGCGAGGTCCTTTAGAGAATCAATCCCTTTCAGTTCGTCCATCAACTGGTTCAGGGTGGTCGCTTTTTCAAAAGACGGAAGTTGAGACAGGAGGAGGTTCTGTTTCGGAGGGCGGTCTCTCAGTTGACTTCTAACCGTGGAGGTGACCAGGGTGGTGACCTTTTCATAATATCCCACCAAGGGCTTTGGGCCAATTTCAGGGGAATGCTCACAAGCGAAAAACCAAAGAAAGAAGAATAAACAAATGGCCCTTTTACAAATCGAGAAATTATATTTTCCTGACATCATATGTCCCTCCTGATCATCCAAGAATGAACCAGGACCAAGTTAACTTTACTAAATGAAGGGGAGGGAAGTCAATGGAGATAAAAAAGACTAACCCTTCGAGATTCTGTTAAGGAATCCATGGATGAGGAACAGACCGTTGGTAGCCTTTTTGAGTGGCGAGAAGATCGAGGTGGAGGGTCGCAAGGTCCTCCAGCACCGGATCAATAAGATCCATCTTTCTTGTATCGATGGTTTTGATGTAGGTCCTGCACTGATCGCAGGTATCAATTCGATAGGCCTCCTCCCCTTCCCCGAAGAAATAGTGAAGGGAATCCGATTTCGAGTTCATGCAAAAAGGGCAGGTCATCCGATCGATACGCCATTGATACCCACAAAAAGAACAGAGGAGGAATCTTTTTCCTTCCGTGTCCTTAAGAAGGCTGAGATGGGGTTTAGAACCACAGATCGGGCAGTACCCTTTGAGCCAGGTGTCAATTTCTACCTCGGAGCGAAGCCCATCCACGCTGGCTTCGATGGAGGGTCTAATGCTTTCCATTGCAAGAAAAAGGATCACCTTTTTATCAAGCTTTAATTTTGGAATAGCAGGAGTTAATAAATGTTCATCGAAGGGAGACCGGAGGATTTCGACTAAGTCGATTTTCTTCTTCAAAAGCCCTTCTTCAATGTTCCGAATCTGCTGGGCCATATGGGGGTTGGCTTCTTTACCAAAATCACAGAGTGTGTGAAATAGGTTCGTGGAAGCTCCTATATCGATTGGGAAATCCTTCTTTTCAATCAAAGAAAATCCTTCCTGTTTTAGAAGGTCTTTCCATTCTTTTCTTAATGAGAAAGGACAAAGATTAAGGGAAGACTTCACCTTCTCCTGTTCTCTTTTAATTCGTTCATAGAAACGAAGCATCTCTTTGTAGCCAGGTCTTTTTTTCTCAATCTGATGGATACGTCTTTTAAGGTTTTCCATTCCTTCCTCGAAGATGACGAATGGCAGGGAATGAAGCCTATCCTCCTGTGATTCGTCGCAATTTGTTTTATTTGTATTTAAAAAAAGCGGGCTTGTTTCGGGACCTTGAGATTGAAACAAGCCCGCTCACCCCCCATGTTGTCAACGTCATCCAATCACACGAATTTCTTTGAAGGGTTTGAAGATACGCTTTAAAGCCATCTTGCGAGTGATCCCGATCGTATTCTCTGCCACTGCAAATTTATGATACTTTTTGGGATCATCCACGAGAAGATAAATCACCCGAACATCATCAGGATTCGCTAACGAAGCGTCTTTCATCTTCCCCTTCACCTCTGAAAGCCTCTTATGGGCCAACTCAAGAATCGCCTTCCGGTCCCCAAAAGCCATCGCCCCCGTCGGACAGGTCTTCACACAGGCCGGAAGCATCCCTTCTTTGACCCGATCCATACACATGGTACATTTCGCCATCACCCCTGCACCCGAAATCCTCGGAACATCATAGGGACAGGCCTCACGCACCTCTTTAAACACCTCTGGCGCCACCTTCACCTTCGAATTGAAAATCACCGCTCCAGTACTTTCGTCGTGAAGGATAGCACCCTTTGCCTTCCCCTCCGCCACCTCCTTACAGGGAGGGGTCACGCAATGTCTGCACTGATCCGGAAAGAAATACCACCTGGGCTCTCCTCCTGGAACATCTACCTCGCTAAATCTCACCAACTTAAACGTCGACGAAGAAAGATCAGCCGGATTCTGATGGCTCCCACGCTGAACCGTCTTCGTCCCAGGATTTTTATTCCACTGCTTACAAGCAACCTGACATCCTCGACAGGCTGTACACTTCGTCGTATCGATGAAAAAGGATTTGTCTGCCATGATGGTCACCTCCTTTAGCTCTTACCAGCTGGTTTTTTGGCCGGTGCAACAGCCAGTTTTCTCACATTCGCCATGAAAGCCTTTGATTCAGGGATCATGGTATTGGGATCGCCGATCGTCGGGGTCAGAAGATTGGCACTTTCTCCCCCGTCTTTCGGATGAAGCCAGCCAAAATGCCATGGCAAGCCTATCTGGTGAATCGTCTGACCGGCAACATTGAAAGGTTTAAGCCGAGAGGTGACAATTGCAACTGCCTCAAGTTTGCCTCGCGGGGTCTCAACGATGACCCGATCACCGTTCTTGATTCCTCTCAATCTACCAAGCTCAAGGCTGATCTCGCAAAATACCTGAGGCTCCGCCTCGATCAACCAGGGAAGCCATCGGGTTAAAACCCCCGTCTGCCAGTGCTCGGTAACCCGGTAGGTGGTGCACACAAAGGGATATTTGGGATCGCAGGTGGCAAAGGTATCTGGCCCACCTTCAAACACTTTGATAACTGGATTGATCCTTTGACTCGACATCAGATTCTTCTCAATAGGACATTCCAGAGGTTCATAGTGCTCGGGGAATGGACCGTCTGCCAGTCCTGGCCCAAAGAGAGAAGCCACTCCGTCCGGTTTCATAATAAAGGGATAAGCCCCGTTGGTCCCCATGGGAGGAACCGCATTGTCCGGAACATCCCCAACCCATTTCTTTTCTGCGGCATCCCACTTAAGAAGCGGACGCTTGGGATCTCGAGGATTCCCTTCCAGATCCACCGAAGCCCGGTTGTATATGATCCTTCGATTGAGGGGCCAACACCAGGACCACTCCGGATAAAGCCCCAATCCTGTTGGATCAGTTTTCTTTCTCCGAGCCGCCATGTTGCCAGCCTCTGTATAGCTTGCTGAATAGAGCCAGTTCCCACAGGAGGTCGTCCCATCATCCTTCAGCCCAACAAAATTGGCCATCAATTTGCCTGTGGTGAGATCATAGCCATTGATCTCTTTAGCCACTTTATGGATATCAAAATGTCCATTGGTCTCATAGTCCCACTTTAGATTCAAAATCGGTTCCGGGAAGACGCCCTTCTCCTTCTCGTAGAGGGCCTTAACCTTCTTGAAGAGTTCATACATAATGTCACCATCAGGTCTGGCCTCTCCAGGAGGATTGGCGGCTTTATAACGCCACTGCATCCAGCGACCGCTATTCGAAATGCTACCCTCTTTCTCTAAGAAGGCAGCACACGGTAACTGGAAGACCTCTGTTTTGACCTTCTTGGGATCCACTCCCGGTCCCCGCCAGAACTCTGCTGTCTCACTATTAAAAACATTAACATTGACCATCCAGTCCAATTTCACCAGAGCCTGCCTTACTTTCCCGGCATGAGCACTCGAACAGGCTGGATTCATTCCCCAGACGAAGAATCCGGTGAAAGTCCCTTTATACATCTCATCAAAGAGATTGAGCCATGAGGCATCCTGGCCCACATCAAGCTTGGGCATCCAAGAGTATCCAAAATCGTTCTCTTTGGTTGCCTTCTCCCCAAACATCGATTTCAGGAAACTCACAACGTATTTAGGGCGGTTCTTCCACCAGTTGATACTTCTGGGATCTTTGGAAACCGGGGTTGTCTTATTATAATCCTCCAGGGTTGCCAAAGAAGCCCTCGGAGTGGGTAAATAACCCGGCCAGATGTGGAAGAGAAGCCCCGCATCTGTTGCCCCCTGAACATTCGATTCACCCCTCAGGGCATTGACTCCTCCTCCTGCGATACCCATATTGCCGAGAAGATCTTGAATAATCGCCATGGCTCGGATGTTCTGGACACCGACGGTATGCTGTGTCCACCCCATGGCATACAGGACCGTTCCAGCTTTATTGGCAGGAAAGGTTGAGCCATAGGCTTGATAGACCTTTTCTAAATCAGACGTGGGTGTCCCCGTTATTTCTGAAACTTTCTGAAGCGTATAACGGGAGTAATGCTTCTTTAAGAGCTGGAAGACACAATTCGGATCCTCAAGCGTCATATCCCTTTTGGGAATTCCTTGCTCATCCCTTTCAAAGGTCCAGGTAGATTTATCATAAGCTCGCTTCCTGGGATCGTACCCAGAAAAAAGACCATCATCAAAGCTAAATTTTGGATTGACGATAAATGAAGCATTCGTATAGTTCTTGACATAAAATTCATCATACATGTTGTTGTCAAGAATATACTTGATCATCCCGCCCAGAAAGGCAATGTCTGTTCCTGAACGTAAACGTACAAAGATATCGGCTTTTGCGGAGGTCCGGGTAAATCTCGGATCCACATGGATGAAAATGGCACCCCGGTCTCTGGCCACCTGAATCCATTTGAAGGAGACCGGATGATTCTCAGCCACATTCCCACCCATATTGAGAATCACATCGGCATTCCGAAAATCGATATAATGATTCGTCATGGCACCGCGTCCGTACGACTCTGCCAGAGCCGCTACAGTAGCGCTGTGTCAGATACGGGCCTGGTGTTCAATATAAATCAGACCCATGGCCCTTAACATTTTCGAATAGAGCCAGCATTCCTCATTATCAAGCGCCGCACTTCCCACAGAGGCAATCCCATTGGTCCGATTGACCACTTGCCCCTGTGCATTCTTTTCCATGAAACTGGCATCTCGGCTTTTCTTGATGTTTGCGGCGATCCTATCGAGTGCCCACTCCCAGCTCACCTCTTTCCATTGAGTGCTATAGGGGGCACGATAACGGACCTTTTGAAGACGGGCAGGATTGTTCGCAATTTGATAACTGGCTGCTCCTTTAGCACAGAGAGCCCCTTCACTGATGGGGTGATCCGGATCACCTTCCGCATTGATCACTTTCCCTTTGGCATCGGTGTGGACAATGATCCCACAGCCTACAGAACAAAAACAACAGATCGTGGTTGTTTCTTTGGCTCCTTTAATTCGGAGTTCCTGGGCATAGGATTCAATCGGTGAAAAATCAAAGCCCAGTCCGCCTACCACTGCTCCTGCAGCGGTAGCACCTGAAATCTTTAGAAAATTTCTCCGGGTAATTTTCATAGATTTCAATTCACCTTCCTTTCTTTTAAATTTTGATTAAAAACTTTTTACCGAATTTTTTCATCCCCCCTTTCACCCATTTTGGGAAATTAATAAAAATAAGATATTAACGATAAACTTTGTGAAATATACCACAATTAATTTTTATGTCAAGAGGAAAAAATAAATTGATCTTACACCCTCTCTGTGATAATGAAAAAGATAAATGGATAAAAAGGGGGATCGAAATGGATAAAGAGTTGATGGAATTATTGGAGCAGAAGATGTTTGCCTTTTCTAAAAGAGAAGATCTCGAAAGGTTGAGACAGGATTTCCATGCCAGCTTCCACAAATTAAAGGAAGAGAGTAGAAATCTCCTGATCGGAGAAATGGAACAAATAAAAACAGAGCTGGAAAATTTGAGAAGAGAGAGTCAGGTAGATCTCGCCCCCCTGGCCAGACAATTCGAAGAGGAAACAAGAAACCTTGAATTAAAGGTTCAATCCATGCTTCTCCAATCGATCCAGCCCATGGAGTCCTCTTTGGGCAGGATGAAAGAAGAGACGTTATCATCCTTCCTGTGCAGTCAAAAAGAAATAGAGTCCTTGCTTCAGGCGTTCAGGGAAGAAATCCATACCAACCTGCTTAAAACAAAGCAGGAGATGGCTTCAGACCTCCGATTCATGAAAGAAGAAGGAAACGCCAACCTCACCCAATCCTGGGAAAGAGGCTTCACCCAACTTACTCTGTGGAAGGAAGAGATGAAGGGTGAGCTTAACCACATAGGAAAAGGGATCGATAGCCTTCAAGCCCAGGTCAGAACCGCTCTGGGAGAGATCGCCGTCTTGAACGAAAAGGTTAAAGAGGGTTTTATTGAGGTTCGAGAAGAGCTGGGCGCCATGATCAAATTCTCCTATGCTGATCTGGAGAAGAGGATTGCCGCTCTTGAGGCCCGTGTCAAAGCCCTTGAAAAGCAGAACCGGCCTTAATGTCGCCTACCAACGTTTTGGCGAAAAACTGTTTTTAGAGTTCTTGAATGGTTGATCGAATGCTTATCTCCAGGCCATCACTGGATGGGGTCCTCTTTGAAACAAGATCATCCTTCTTAAAACAGGGCCTGGACAAAGTCAGTGGCATTGAACTCTTTGAGGTCATCAATCGCCTCCCCCACTCCGACATAACGGATAGGGATCTTTAACTCTTCTGTAATACCTACAATGATTCCACCTTTGGCTGTCCCATCCAGTTTGGTGAGAGCAATTCCTGTGACACCGATGGCTTCATGGAAGAGCTTTGCCTGGGAGATGGCATTCTGGCCTGTGGTGGCATCCAAAACGAGTAAGATCTCATGAGGGGCTCCCGAACATTCCCTGCTGACAATTCTTTTGATCTTCTTCAACTCCTCCATGAGATTGACTTTGGTATGGAGCCTTCCTGCTGTATCGATAAACACGAGATCCGTATTCCTGGCTTTGGCAGCCTGGATCGAATCGAAGGCAACGGCGGAGGGATCAGACCCTTTGGACTGTTTGATAAAGTCCGCCCCCACACGGTCTGCCCAGATCTCGAGCTGCTCGACCGCTGCTGCCCGAAAGGTATCTGCCGCCCCGATCAGAACCCTCTTTCCTTGGGCCGAATATTGATGGGCAATCTTTCCGATCGTTGTGGTCTTACCCGCGCCATTGACTCCGACGACCATAAAAACAAAAGGCTTTGTCGAGGCAAAATCAATGGAGAGAGGTTTTTCACCTGAACGGAGGATCTGAAGGATCTCTTCTTTAATAAAGGTTTTAACTTTTTCAGGATCCTGAAGATCTCCCCTTTTCAGTCCCTGTCGAACGCCCTCAATCAGATCAGTGGTCGTCTTAACTCCAATATCCGCTTCATAAAGAAGCGCTTCCAGTTCATCGAGAAGATCCTGATCAATCGTCTTCTTTCCGAGAAAGAGACGATCCATCTTCTCGACAAACCCCTGATGGGTTTTCGCAAGCCCTTTTTTTAATTTATCAAAGAAGCCGAACATCTTCATTCTCCCCGGCGGTCTAAAAAGTAACATTGCCAAAGGATAAAATCAAACTCTCAAAATAAAAAAGGCGAGGAACTCCTCGCCTTTTTTATTTAAGGGCAATGTACAGAAATTATTTTTTATCTTTCACATCCTCGTAGTCGGCATCCACCACATCCTCCTGAGCCTTCGCCCGAGGACCTTCCTGTGAACCTGCTCCAGGACCGGCACCTGCGGCTCCCTTCTGGGAGGCTTTGGCATACATCGCTTCCGCCAGCTTATGGGAGGATCGGGTCAGTTCGTCCTGGGCCGACTTGATCGTTCCGAGGTCATTCGACTCCATCGCCTTCTTGGCTTTGGCGATCGCTTCCTCGATGTTCTGCTTGTCTGAAGAGTCAATCTTATCGCCATACTCCCTCAAGGACTTCTCTGTGGTGTAGATGAGGGTGTCAAGATGGTTTCTCGCCTCAGCCAGTTCTCTCCTCTTCTTATCTTCAGCGGCATGGGCTTCCGCATCCCTAATCATCTTCTTGATCTCTTCTTCGTTGAGACCGCTCGATGCAGTAATCTTAATCGATTGTTCTTTCCCAGTTCCAAGGTCTTTCGCTGAGACATGAACAATCCCGTTCGCGTCAATGTCAAAAGTCACCTCAATCTGAGGAACTCCTCTCGGAGCAGGAGGAATGCCGACTAGCTCAAACTGCCCCAGGGTCTTATTGTCCGCTGCCATCTCCCTTTCACCCTGGAGCACATGAATGGTCACCGCGGGTTGATTATCAGTAGCCGTTGAAAAGATCTGGCTCTTCTTCGTTGGAATCGTGGTGTTCCGTTCAATCAGTTTCGTAAAGACCCCGCCCAGCGTTTCAATCCCGAGGGAGAGCGGAGTGACATCCAGAAGGAGCACATCCTTCACCTCTCCTTTAAGAACGCCAGCTTGAATCGCCGCCCCAATGGCCACTGCCTCATCAGGATTGACGCTCTTGTTCGGTTCCTTTCCGAAAATCTGTCTGACCTTCTCCTGAACTTTTGGCATTCGAGTCATGCCACCTACCAGGATGACCTCATCGATGTCCTTAGGTGAAAGACCTGCATCCGCTAACGCCTGACGACAGGGTCCCTCAACGCTATCAATCAGGTCTTCGGTCAGTTTCTCCAGTTTTGCACGGGTCAGTTTCATATTGAGATGTTTTGGACCCGAGGCATCTGCTGTGATGAAGGGAAGGTTGATGTCTGTTTCCATCATATTGGAGAGTTCGATCTTTGCCTTCTCCGCGGCCTCCTTTAATCTCTGTAAGGCCATTCGGTCTTTTCGGAGATCGATTCCCTGATCCTTCTTAAACTCATCCGCCAGGTAGTCAATCAGACGTTGATCAAAATCATCTCCCCCCAGATGGGTATTGCCATTGGTCGATTTGACCTCAAAAACTCCATCTCCAATTTCAAGGATGGATATATCGAAGGTCCCTCCCCCCAGGTCAAAGACCGCTATCTTCTCATCCTTCTTCTTATCAAGACCATAGGCGAGAGCAGCCGCCGTTGGCTCATTAATGATCCGGATGACATTGAGCCCGGCGATTCTCCCTGCATCCTTCGTGGCTTGACGCTGGCTATCGTTAAAATAAGCCGGGACCGTGATGACGGCATCGCTCACCTTCTCCCCGAGGTAGGCCTCTGCCGTCTCCTTCATCTTCTGAAGGATGAATGCCGAGATTTCGGGTGGGCTATAGTCTCTATCCCTTGCCCGGACCCAGGCATCCCCATTCTTATTTTCAATAATCTTATAGGGAAGGACCTTGATGTCTCTTTGAACTTCAGGATCACTATATTTTCTCCCCATCAGTCGTTTGATGGAAAAGATGGTATTCTCAGAATTGGTAATAGCCTGACGTTTAGCGATTTGCCCTACCACGCGTTCGCCCTTATCCGTGAAGGCGACCACTGAGGGTGTGGTCCGGCTTCCTTCTGGGTTGGCGATCACCACCGGATCTCCTCCTTCCATGACCGCAACCACCGAATTCGTTGTCCCTAAATCAATTCCTATTGTCTTTGCCATAATCGTTCTCCCTTCTTTAGTATGTCCATCTCTTATTCGACCGCTTGACTCTCCTTAGCCGGAGCCTTCGAAACGGATACCGTTGCAGGTCGTAAGAGACGTTCATTCAACAGATATCCCTTTTGAAATTCCTCCACCACTTGGTTCGGCTCAACTTGATCCGTTTCAACCATCAGCATCGCCTCATGCCGTTCGGGATCAAAGGGTTGACCCACAGAGTCAAAGGCTTCTAATCCAAACCGCTTCAGCGTTTGAAGGACCTGTTGAATGGTGAGCCGCACCCCTTCAATTAAAACCCCCGTATCCACAACCTTTTCAGCATGATTAACCGCCCTTTCAAGGTTGTCGATGAAAGGGAGGATGGATTTAATCAAATCCTCGTTAGCATACTTCAAATAATCCTCTTTCTCTTTGGCGGCTCTCTTTTTGAAATTTTCAAAATCGGCTGCAGTCCGCAAAAGCCGGTCAAGATTCTCTTTAGCCTCTTTTTCCTTTTCCTCCAGCCTTTTTTTTAGCTCTTCTATGTCCCGATCTTTGTCATCCTTTTTTTTCTTATGATTCTTATGGGACTTGGTTTCAGGATGCTCTTCGGATAAGCCCTCCCCTCCTGTCTCCGATCCCGGCGAAAATTCTTTATGTCCTGTATCTGCCATGGCATGTACTCCATTATTTTAATGATAATAAGTATCCAGAATTTCGCTCAACACCCTTGCGGCATAATCCACCAGGGGGACGATCCGTGAGTAATTCATCCGTCGAGGACCAATCACCCCTAAAGCCCCCCACACCTCTCCTGCACACCCATAAGTGGAGGTAACGATGCTGCAGGTTTCCATTTCTTGTACTTCGCTTTCAGAACCGATGGCAATCTGAACTCCTTGAGGCGCCATGCACTTGTCGAGGAGCTTCACCATGGTCGCCTTCTCTTCAAAAGCCCTGAAGAGATCAGCCATCGTTGAAACATTCCCGAACTCTGGCTCTGAAAAAATATTGGTTCTCCCCTCTATGAACACATCGGTCTCATCAAAAGAAGAGAAGGCTTGCTCCCCCAGTTTAAGGGCCTGCTCGAAGAGATGATCATAAGTCCGTTTTTCGATCCTCATCTCCTCAAGCAGTTTCTCTCTTACCTGAAAGAGTGTCAGCCCAGTGAGAAAACTATTGAGATATTCAGAGAGGTGATCGAGAGCCGATTGCGAAAGATCCTCTTCCATTTCAATAATGCGATTCTGAACAATGCCAGTCGTACTGACCAGGATGGCAAGGGCCAGATGCCTCCTCAGTCTCACAAACTCAATATGTTGGAGAACAAGCAGATTCATCCTCGGAGCCCAGACCACTCCAAGATGATGCGAGGAAGCAGAGAGAATCCTGGAGGTTTCCCGGAAAAGATCCTTCCCCTCCGCTTGATAGATCGGGTATCTCGACCTGAGTTCCTGTTTTTCCTCACCACTTAATTCATGAAGGTCAAGGAGATAATTCACATAGAACCGATAGCCTTTCTCTGTTGGAATTCTACCTGCCGATGGGTGAGGTTGAACCAAAAGTCCCATGGCTTCCAGTTCAGACATAATATTCCGAATGGTCGCCGAACTGAGGTGAAGATTTGATTTCTTTGCAATCGCCAGCGACCCAACCGGTTCAGCCGTCTGGTTATAATTCTCAATCACCAGCCTCAGTACCTCTTTCATCCGATCCGTGAGGGTGAGATCCATTCTACTTCACACCTCTTTAACATATAAAAAACAACCCCAGCCCATTTCGTTGACCTAAAGATAATAATGGGGGGAGTGTTTGTCAAGACAAAGAATAGTTTTTCAAAAATAGAGAAAAGCATTTAATATTAAGTTGTTAGAGTTAGAAAGCCTAAGGCAAGGGACTATCGGTAAGGCTCGGTTAAGGTAGGGATTTAAAATGGTCATAACCCATCCGATCGATAGAGATGCTTTCACCGTCCTTACTAAGAAAATGAAACCCCTCCGTAGCCTTTACAATCTCACCGATTCGGGAGATTGAGATTTGGAGAGAACGGCTAAGAGAGAAAATTTCCTTCCTTTTTCGAGGAGAGGCGGTGAAAAGGAGTTCGTAATCTTCCCCTCCAGCCTGGGCTAACTCATAGGGGTCCTCTGAGTAGGTTTGGACCCATTTTCGATAAGACCTCGAAAGAGGAATACATTCTTTCCATATCCTCGCTCCAACCCTGCTCTCCCTCAAAAGATGGAAGGTATCGCCAATCAGGCCATCACTCACATCAATCATGGCAGAAGCAAAACGGTTTTTAGCCAGGGCCTGTCCCAACTCAATCCTTGGTCTTGGTAAAAGATGTTTTTCGATCAATCTTTTTGGTTTTCTTTTGATCCTCTTATCCTGAAGAAGTTTGAGACCTAATGCCGAATCGCCTAAGGTGCCTGAGACATAAAGATCATCTCCAATCTTTGCACCATTCCTGTAAAGAAGAGTTTTTGATATGCCTTCGCCGATGAGGCAGACATTGATCATAATTCTCTGTGAAAGAGAGGTATCTCCGCCAATCAAATCGACTTGAAACCGCTTCGCTTCAGCTTTCAAACCCTGATAGAGAAGGGAAACAAAGGGTAAGGAGAGGTTTTTGGGAAGGCCCATCGCTATGAGAAAGTATTTGGGAACTCCCCCCATGGCTGCAATATCGCTGAGGTTGACTGCCAAGGCTTTTCTCCCCAAACGGTAAGGGTCCACCCAGGATCTCTCAAAATGGATATCTTCAATAAGGATATCAGTGGTCACCAGAAGAGCCTTCTTCCCCTGATGGATTACAGCAACATCATCGCCAATGCCTCGAAGGACTTCTGGGGAGGGGAGGCCCATCCAGTTTTTAATCCTGTCGATGAGTCCAAACTCTCCAATCTCTTGAAGGCTTTTCTTGGAAATGGTCAATTTAAGACTCCGAACTCAGATCTTCTATCTTTTGGGTTTTGCCAGAGTGATTCGAAGGACTTCATCCATATGTTGAACCGGTAAAAATTCCATTTTTTTGCGGACATAGGATGGCAGTTCAAGCAGATCCTTCCTGTTGCGGTAAGGAATGATAACCTTTTTGATATTAGCACGAAGGGCAGCAAGAGCCTTCTCCTTGAGCCCCCCCACCGGAAGCACCCTACCCCGAAGAGTGATTTCGCCAGTCATGGCAACATCTTTTCTGACAGGAATCCCTGAGAGAGCGGAGAAGAGTGAAACCGCTATGGTGATCCCTGCAGAAGGACCATCTTTCGGGATGGCCCCTGCAGGGACATGGATGTGGACGTCCTTCTCATTCAGGTCCTTACTTCGGATCCGATAGGATTTCCCCTTTGAACGTGCATAGGTGAAAGCAGCCTGGGCTGATTCCTTCATCACCTCTCCCAGATGGCCAGTCAGGATCAGAGATCCCTTTCCAGGAGTGGTGGAAGTCTCCACATGAAGAATCTCTCCCCCAACCTCTGTCCAGGCAAGGCCGGTGGCCACCCCGATCTCATTTCGTTCCTGTCCCTCATCAGGAAGATATGGAGGAGGCCCTAAAAATTGATGAAGATTTCTTGCCGTGATTCTGGTCTTTTCCTTCTTGCCTCTTCTACTGGAAGACAGACCCTCTGCCACTTTTTTCGCCACTTTACGGCAGATGGCTGCCAATTCTCTTTCGAGATTCCGAAGCCCTGCCTCCTGCGTGTATTGGGAGATGATCTGTAAAATGGCTTGATCAGAAATGTCGAGATATTCTGGACCGATACCATTCTCCTCCATCTGTCTTGGAAGAAGATAGGTCCTGGCGATCTTTAACTTTTCCAGATCGGTATATCCTGGAATTTCGATGATCTCCATCCGATCTTTCAAAGCAGAGGGAATCGGGTCCGTGACATTTCCCGTGGTGATAAACATCACCTGGGAGAGGTCAAAGGGAACATTAAGATAATGGTCGCTAAAGGCATTGTTCTGTTCAGGGTCAAGAACCTCCAGAAGGGCAGAAGCCGGGTCACCCCGAAAGTCAACCCCGATCTTATCTACTTCATCCATCATGAAGACAGGGTTGTTGCTTCCTGCCTGTTTAATCGACTGGATGATCCGCCCGGGCATGGCTCCCACATACGTTCGGCGATGGCCTCGAATCTCGGCTTCATCGCGAATCCCACCTAAAGAGATACGGACAAATTTTCTTCCCAGGGCTCTTGCAATCGACTTTCCCAAAGAGGTCTTCCCAACACCCGGAGGCCCGACAAAACATAGAATGGGCCCTTTGATCTTCTTCTTCAACTTATGGACGCTCAGATATTCAAGAATTCGCTCTTTCACCTTTTCGAGGTTGTAATGATCCTCATCGAGAACTTTCTTGGCTTTTTTAATATCCAGGTTATTGGGAGTGGACTTGGACCAGGGCATCTCGATCAACCAGTCAAGATAAGTTCGAACGATGGAAGCTTCGGCAGAATCAGGATGCATCTGATCAAGGCGCTCCAGTTCTTTGAGGGCTTCCTTTTCTACCTCCTGGGGCATCTTCGCTTTCTTGATTTTCTGTCGGAGTTCCTTAAATTCCTTGGTTCGTTCATCCACCTCGCCCAATTCGCTTCGAATCGCTCTCATCTGCTCCCGCAGATAATACTCCCTCTGGGTCTTGGTCATCTCCTCCCTGGCTTGAGATTGAATTTTGGCCTGCATGGCAAGAACCTGGACCTCTTTGCCCAGAAGATCACTTACCATCCTCAGCCTTTCAATGGGATCGAAGGTCTCTAATATCTCCTGGGCTTTTTCAACCGGCAGTTCAAGATTGGATGCAACCAGGTCTGCCAGTCTTCCAGGTTCGTCAATGCTCTCGAGGACAAACATCAAATCGGGAGAGATAAATTTTCCATAGGAAGCAATGCGCTCTAATTGCTCTCTGACACTCCTCATCAAAGCCTCTATTTCGAGGGTAATCTCCGTGATGAAGGGATCCTTGATATGTTCGATTCTAACCTGAATATACGGGGTCGCCTGAACGACCTCCTTGATCACCGCTTTGGACAACCCTTGAGCCAGAATCTTGATCTTTCCATCCGGAAGCCTCAACATTTTCATCACGAGTCCCACGGTTCCCACTCGATAGAGGTCTTTGAGGGTCGGCTCTTCATCGGAAGAAACATTTTTTTGGGAAACAAGAAAGATGAGACGATCTCGGGCTAGCGCTTCCTCAAGGGATTTGATCGATTTCTCTTGAGAGATAAAAAGGGGAAGAATCATGTAAGGGAAGACAACAATGTCTCTTACCGGAAGTAGGGGAAGTTTCTCTGGGGGAGATAAAAAATCCGTTTCACGATCTTTTTTCATGGCGTCTTATAATCGTTTCAATGATATTTGAGCTCGAAGGACCTTCGATATAGGGAACAATGACCACTTCCCCTCCTGAAGCCTCTATCACCTCTTTTCCCACAACAGTCTCCTTGGCCCAATCGCCACCCTTAACAAGCACATGAGGCTGAAGGGAGGTAATCAGTTGAAGGGGAGTCGGTTCATCAAATAACGTCACATAATCTACACATCCGAGCCCTGAGATCACTTCTGCCCTCTCTTCTTCGGACAGAATGGGGCGAAGCGGACCTTTGATCTCTCGAACGGATCGATCACTGTTCACTCCCACGACTAAAATATCACCAAGTGATTTGGCTTTTTCAAGATAACGGATATGGCCAACATGAAGAAGATCAAAGCATCCATTGGTAAAGACAATTCGTTTCCCTTTTCCCTTCAATGCCTGGACGATCTGACACAGGTCTTTTTTCTCTTTAATCTTCTCCCTCACGTTCCCTCCTACATAATACCTACCAGATTTGACAGGAGGTCGTCAACCTCCCCCTCTTTGGAATTTGAGCCATCATCAGCAACAATTGACAGTCTATGAAGAATCTGATTATATAAGATTGATGAAGATTACAGCCATAATTCCTGCTCGATATGGATCAACGCGCTTCGAAGGAAAGCCCCTGATCGACATCCTTGGCAAACCGATGATCCAATGGGTCTATGAGGGGGTTTGCCAGTCGAAATGGATTGGTGAAGTCATAGTCGCCACAGATGATCAGAGAATCTTCGATACAGTACAGGGGTTTGGTGGAAGGGCTGTGATGACCTCTCAAAGTCATCCCACTGGAACCGACCGGGTGGCTGAGGTGGCCCAGAGGCTAAGATCCGAAATCGTTGTCAATGTCCAGGGAGACGAGCCCCTGATCAAAGGAACCATCATCGATAAGGCTATCAGGCCCCTTATGAAGGACAAAACCTTGCAGATGACTTCCTTGATGACAAGGATCAAAGAGATCAAGGATTGGCTCAACCCCCATCAGGGCAAGGTGGTCGTAGATGGAAGTGGATTTGCCCTTTATTTTTCAAGATCTCCCATCCCTTTTCCAAGAGACTTTTCGGTAGAACAGATCCTCTCCAACCCCGATACGAGAGAGAAACTGTTGTCTAAAAAGCTTTATAAAACCATTGGCCTTTATGCCTACCGCCGTTCCTTCCTCTTAAAACTTGCAAAAATGAAACCCACCCCTTTAGAAAAAATGGAAAAGCTGGAACAGCTCCGTGTTCTGGAGAAGGGCTATAAGATCAAAGTGATCCCTGTTGATTACGAACCCGTTGGGGTGGACATTCCAGAAGATGTCGAAAAGGTCATCTCCCATCTCACCCGTAAGGCATGAAATGGTCAAATAGATTATTTCCCAATCCACCCCTTTTTAGGTAAAACAGACCTGTCTTTTGAGTTCATTTTAAAAACAATCTTCGTTGATTTTTTCACAATTTTAGGGTAAAATATTAATAGTTATCAGGGAAAAGATGAAATCAAGCGGAACAAAACCTCAACATCTTGTCTTCCTCTTATTCTTCCTTTTCCTCATTTCAGCCTGTTCTACACCCTCCTGGTTTCCAATCAAAAAGGGGCCTCCACACAAGGCAAAAATGAAGGAACTGATCGACAAAGAGGTCATCATCATCGATAGGCAAGAATATGTAAAAGTTCTCAACCCTCAAGGGGCTGGGGGAGGGCATCAACCAAAGTATCTCTATATTCCTGTTGAGGAATATCTTGCCGAGCGAGACCTCTATTCTGCAAAAATGCCTCGCCTTGAACCCGAAAAAGACCAAATCGAAGAAGGGAGTCCAACTCTCTCACCGATAACCTCTGTAAGGGAAACCATCTCAACCTCTGTTCCAATCTCTCCTATCATTCCCTTAAAGAAAAAGGTGCTGATCGCCCACTTTGACGATCGTACCCTATCCCAGGATGAGACATTAGGTGACTGGCTTGCCGAGAAATTGATGAAAGAAATGGCCCAGAGATCTTCAAACGTTCTTTTTGTTGACTATCAAATGATTAAGGAATTTCTTCAAAAAGGGAGGGAACCTCTTTCGGGTGACGAATTTTTAAAAATTTCAAAAATGCTGAATGAGGTTTTTGGAATCCATATCATTATCACTGGAGAACTCTCAGGGCCTTATGTTTTTACCACCAAGGGAACCAAGGATCAGGAAACAGCCTCTACGGCTATCATGAAAATAGAAACCCGAATGATCGATACCCTCTCCGGGACGATAACCAAAAGCCTCTCCGCTCAGAACCCAATTGTTCCCACCAAGGAACGGGGACTCTTCTCCGATGAGAAAGCCAAAGGGAAGGCTTTCGATCTTACCCTATCGGAATTAAGCCGTTCCCTTTTAAGGGAATTAAACCGCCTGGATTGGTTCTGCCGGATTGCCAAGATTGAAGGAGAAACCATCTATCTCAATGCGGGAAAGTTAAGTGGCGTCAAGGTTGGAGATGTGCTGGCGGTGTTTGATCCTCAAAGGCTTGGAGAAAAGGGAGACGCAAAGGGAAAGATTCAAATCTTAACCACCTTCGGGACGGACGCCTCGATTGGTAAACCCATTGACGGGAATAAACCTGACGCCTTAGATATATTAAAATTTTTAGAACGCCGAGGGTCTTGACATCCCGTTAATCAGTTATTTCGGCCTGAGTGAAGAGAGAGGGCTATTTCCTCTTGATAAGTTGATTGTTAAGAAAGGGGGTCACGTTATGTTTCAAATCGGTGATAAAGCAGTCTATCCTGGTCACGGCGTAGGAGTCATTGAGGCAATTGAAACCAAGCGCATTTCAGGCAAGGAACAGAGCTTCTATATTCTCCGCTTTGTAGATAACGGGATGACCATCATGGTTCCAGAAGATAATGTGAAATCAGCGGGATTGAGGACGGTCATCCGAAAAATTGATGCCCGAAAAGTCATGGAAATTTTAAAAGATCGGGAAGTCACCCTCGATAATCAAACCTGGAACCGAAGATATCGAGAATACATGGAAAAGATCAATACGGGATCGATTTATGAAATTGCAGAGGTTTTAAGAGACCTTCATCTTTTAAAGGCGGAAAAGGAACTCTCCTTTGGTGAGAAAAAAATTATGGATATGGCCAAAACACTCCTGGTCAAAGAACTGGCAATTGCCCGAGATGTGAAGGAATCGGAGATCCTCAAAGAGATCCGAAACATCTTTGGCTCATAAACTTCCCTCTTTCCTGTCTATTCAAGCACCAATATCTTGATGAAAGGAGGTGAACACCTTGGAGCGATGGATTCTTCGTCTCATTTTTTTCCTAATTTGTGGGGCAAGTGGCTACTTTTTCGTCAAAGGGATTGCCCCGGGATTTAGCGGGTGGGGACTTTTGGGCGGTCTTCTCCTTTCCGCCCTCACGCTTTTCCTCGAGGAACGGCTGAGAAAGGTCCCTTTGAAAAATCTTTTGGCAAGTTTCATCGGGCTAATCGTCGGAATCCTCTTTTCCAATCTTTTAGCCAGCGTCTTTTTCCCCTTTTTTCTTAACGAACAGCAAACCCTTCTCCCCCTTTACGGATTACTCTATGCCATCTGTGGATATATTGGTTTGAGAGTGGGTCTGATCAAAGGGTCAGACATCCATCTCCCCTTCCGTTCCCGGGATTTGAATGCAATGGGAAAAGGTTCTGTTCAGGCCGGAATTACGAAGATTTTGGATACGAGTGTCATCATTGATGGACGCATTGCAGATATCACCGAAACCGGATTTATTGAGGGCCCTCTCCTCATCCCCCAATTCGTCCTTGGCGAACTCCAGCATATCGCAGATTCGCACGATCCTATTAAACGAACCCGTGGCAAAAGAGGGCTTGAGATTCTCCACCATATCCAGAAACAGGTCAACGTGGATGTGCGGATTGTGGATACAGACTACCCTTCGGTCAAAGAGGTCGATGCGAAACTGATCGAACTGGCTAAAGAGGTCAATGGCAAAATCATTACCAATGATTCAAATCTCAATAAGGTTGCCGGCCTTCAGGGCATAGAAGTGCTCAATATTAATGCCCTGGCTAATGCGTTAAGACCGGTTGTTCTTCCTGGAGAAGAAATCAATATCAAAATTGTCAAAGAAGGAAAGGAGATGGGCCAGGGAGTAGCTTATCTTGATGACGGAACGATGATTGTTGTGGATAATGGAAGACGTCAGATCGGAAAGAATATCGATGTCGTCGTCACCAGTGTGCTCCAGACTCCTGCGGGCAGAATGATCTTCGCTCGGCTGAAGGAGGATTCTGTCAAAGAAACGAGAGGGAAAGAGTATTATTATCCTTTGGACAGCGAATTCTGAAGAGGGAAACCAGAGAAGGATGTGGAACGTCAGGGTGAATTGGTGATATCGACCCTCCACCTTCCCTTGATTTCAATGGTTCAAATTCCTGATGGTCAAAGCGGATGCCGTCATCGTCTCCGCTGGTATCGGCCAGCGGTTTATGGAGGGAAGAAAAAAACAGTTCTTCTCTCTTGGGGGTAAGCCTATTCTGGCTCACACCCTCGATCCCTTTGACGCCAGCCCCCTCATCCGTTCTATCCTCCTCGTCGTTGGCCAGGAAGATCAGGAGTACTGTTTAAAAGAAATTATTGAAAAGTTTCAATACCAGAAGATTTCTCAAATCGTCCCGGGAGGGAAGAGAAGGCAGGACTCTGTTAAAAACGGGCTGGATGCTCTCTCGATGGATTCAGAAGTGGTCGTCATCCATGACGGCGTCCGGCCTTTTGTGACGAGAGAGATGATTGAAGATTCTATCCGATCCGCCATTCGCTTCGGTGCTGTCATCACGGCTATGCCTGTTAAAGACACCATCAAAATGGCTCACCCCGATGGAACGATCCTTCAAACCCTTGAAAGGGAGAGGCTTTACCAGGCTCAAACCCCGCAGACCTTTCAGACCCCTCTCATCCGGGAGGCTTATCGCAAGGCTGGAGAAGATCATTTCGTCGGGACAGACGACGCTTCCCTGGTTGAACATCTGGGCAAGAAAGTCCACATCCTGTTAGGGTCATACACCAATATTAAAATAACGACTTTAGAAGATCTGATGCTGGCAAATCTCATCCTGAAGATGAGAGCCCACACGAAAGGAGAAAAGGAATGAGGGTGGGGTTCGGCTATGACGTTCATCGCCTCGTCCCTAACCGGCCTTTGATCCTGGGTGGGATCCACATCCCATATCTCTTCGGGCTTCAGGGCCATTCCGATGCCGATGTCCTTCTCCATGCAATCTGCGACGCCCTTCTCGGAGCCATCGCAGAGGGAGATATTGGAAGACAGTTTCCGGACACCGACCCGCAATACAAAGACATTAAGAGCACCCTTCTTCTCAAAAAAGTGGCAGAGAAGGTAAAAGAGAAGGGGTTTTTCCTCCTCAACCTCGATACCACCCTTGTCGCACAGAGGCCCAAACTCCTGGACTTTATCCCCCGGATGATTAACGAAATTAGTCAGGTTCTTGAGATTGAACCGTCGCGAGTCAGTGTGAAAGCGACGACGACCGAAGGACTCGGGTTCACAGGAAGAGGCGAAGGAATCGCTGCTTACGCTATCGTTCTGATAGAAGAGATGGTGTCCAGATGACTTTAAAGGTCCGTGTCCGTTTTGCTCCAGCACCTACTGGGCTTCTCCATATTGGCAATGCCCGAACCGCTCTCTTCAATTACCTCTTTGCAAAAAAAGAGAAAGGGACTTTTGTTCTTCGAATTGAAGACACCGATGTGGAACGTTCCACTGAGGCCTCCATCGAGGCCATTCTTCACGATCTAAAGTGGCTGGGAATCGCATGGGATGAAGGACCGGATGTGGGAGGCCCTTATGGGCCTTATCGCCAGACTCAACGACTTTCTCTCTATCGAAGGGCGGTGGAGGAGTTAATCGAAAAAGGAAAGGTCTATAAATGCTTCTGCTCACCTGAAAGGCTTGAGTCCCTCCGCAAGGAACAACTCTCTAAGGGAATGATGCCAAAGTATGATGGGAAATGCCGCTTCTTAGAAAAGGAAGAGATTTCTGATAGGGAGGCAGAGGGGCTTCGTCCGGTATTTCGGTTCAAGGTCGATCGAGGGGGGATCGCCTTTCAGGACCTTATACACGGCCGTATGAGTTTTGACTCGACAGGGATGAGTGATTTTATCATCATCCGTTCCGATGGGATGGCGGCATATAATTTCGCCTGTGTCATCGACGATCATGCCATGGATATTTCCCACGTCATTCGAGGCGATGACCATCTCTCCAACACTCCCAGGCAGATTCTGATCTATCGTGCAATGGGGTGGTCCCCTCCAACCTTTGCTCACCATCCCCTTATCCTCGGTCCAGACCGAACCCCCCTGAGCAAACGTCATGGCGCCACAGCCGTCTCTCAATACAGGGAAGAAGGCTTTTTACCGGAATCCCTTCTCAATTACCTTGTTCTCCTTGGATGGTCTCCTCCTGAAGGGGATGAGATTCTCTCCCTTGAAAAAATGATTCAATCCTTTTCCTTTACAGGCCTCTCAAGAAATGCGCCCACCCATTCCCTAAAGAAATTGGAATGGTTGAACAGTCATTACCTCCGGCATATCGATAAGGATCGCCTTTTCCATCTGCTTCTCCCTTATCTCGAAAAAGAAGGGATCCCTGCCCAGCAATACGATCCTACCTATCTCAAGGAGGTCTGCCACCTGCTCAGGGATAATCTTACGACCCTCTCTCAGGTCAGGGACTATTTAGGCATATTCTTTGACGAAAAATTCTATTTCGAAGAAGAGGCCCAAAAACGATTTTCTGAGCCCGCTTCTCGTGAGACGCTCCAAAAGGTTCTTAAGATCATAGAAGATCTGCCTGAAAAAGCAGCCGGGGTCCATACCTCTCTGTTTCACCAATTGGAAGAAAAGACGGGTCAAAAAGGGAAACCTCTCTACGCCACATTAAGAGCAGGAATTACAGGCAAGATGAAGGGCCCTGAACTGGCAAAGATCTTACCCCTCCTTGGAAAAGAGAGGATGGTCAAACGTCTTAAAAAAGCACTGGAGTTGACCTCATGATGACCCTTCGCATTTATAACACCTTAACTGGAAAAAAAGAGGACTTCATCCCCCTCATCGGAAATCGAGTGGGGATGTATGCCTGTGGCGTAACCGTTTACGACCTCTGTCATATCGGTCATGCCCGTTCAGCCATCGTCTTTGACGTGATCTATCGTTACCTAAGACACCGTGGATATGAGGTTATCTTTGTCAGGAACTTTACCGATATCGACGACAAGATCATCAAGCGTGCCAATGAAGAAGGGGTCAGCTACAAAATCATTGCAGAGAAGTATATTGAAGAATTCTATACGGACATGGGAGGGCTTGGCCTTGAACAACCTTCCTTCGAACCCAGGGCAACCGATCACATCTCAGAGATGATCGATCTCATTGCCACCCTCATCAAGAAAGGATTTGCTTACCAGAGGAACGGGGATGTGTTCTATTCTGTCGAAAAGTTCAAAGACTATGGGAAACTCTCAAAGCGAAATCTTGAAGAGATGCAGGCCGGAGCACGGGTGGAGATTGATGAAAAGAAAGACAATCCCCTTGACTTTGCCCTCTGGAAAACGAGTAAACCAGGAGAACCATTCTGGGAAAGCCCCTGGGGTAAAGGAAGGCCGGGCTGGCATATCGAATGCTCGGTGATGAGCCAGAAATATCTTGGAGAGACATTTGATATTCATGGGGGAGGAAAGGACTTAATTTTCCCTCATCACGAAAATGAGATTGCTCAATCTGAGGCTGCTACAGGAAAACCCTTTGCTCGGTACTGGATCCATAATGGGTTTGTCAATGTGAACAAGGAGAAGATGTCTAAATCTCTTGGCAACTTCCTGACGATTAAAGAAGCCCTCAAGCACTGGCACCCGGAAGTCCTCAGGCTCTTCTTCCTCTCCCATCATTATCGGAGCCCGGTGGACTATTCTGAGGAAGGTCTATTAAAAGCAAAAACAGGGCTGGATCGTTTCTATGCCACGCTTGATGCTATTCAGGAAGAGCTCAAAAAACCATCTCCTTCCTCACAGAAAAAGGCGGATCCATCTGATCTTCATCAAGAACAAATAACAATTGAAACCTTTCCATCGCGGTTTGAAGAGGCCATGGATGACGACTTTAATACAGCCCAGGCCCTTGGACATTGTTATGAACTACAGACAGTCCTGAACCATCTGCTGGATCGTTCAAAGGGACAAGCCTCCGATTCTCTTCGATCCCTTCTTCTTCAGGGATATGAAAAATTAAAAGAGATGGGAAAAGTCCTCGGACTCTTTGGGGAGGTCCCTAAAACTTACCTGGAAAGACAAAAGAGAGAAGGGCTGAAAAGACTGGGACTTTCAGAAGAAGAGATCCTGAAGCATATTGATGAAAGAAACGTCGCCCGAAAGAACAAGGACTGGAACAAAGCCGATGAAATCCGAAACAGTCTCCTTTCAAAAGGAATCATTCTTGAAGATACACCCTCAGGCACCCTCTGGAAAATCAAATAGTTTTTCTGAATGGCTGGCTTCTTTATTTTTCAATTCTGCTTCATAGCAGCGTAAGCCGCTCCAAGAATCCCTGCATCATCACCACATTCAGCCCTGACGACCTCTACCCTCTCCCTCTGGCCTCGCATGGCACGCTGATAAAGGACCTCTCTTGCCTGCGAAATAAAGTAGTTCCATGCCCCTGAAACCTTTCCCCCAATAACAATCTTCTCGGGGTTGAAAAGATTGGTGAGATTGACCAAGCCCAACCCTAAATACCGCCCCATCTCTTGAAAAACCCTCTGTGCCAGCTCATCTCCTCTCTCAGCCGCCCTGAAAACTTCTTCCGAGGTCAGTTTCTCAGAATCCTTCGTCTCTTCTTTAAGAAGGCCCTTATGCCCCTCCCTTTCAATGGCTTCCAGAACCATTCTTCTCACTCCTGTTCCAGAAGCAAAGACTTCAAGACATCCCCTTCCTCCACAACCACAGATAGGCCCTTCGGGATTCAGGACCATATGGCCCACCTCTCCCCCGAACCCATCCACTCCCCGAAGCATCTCTCCATTGACGACGACCCCTCCTCCAACACCTGTGCCCAAGGTAACACCACAATAATGTCGTGCGCCCCGTGCTGCTCCAACCCATCCCTCTCCCAGCGTAAAGGCGTTGGCATCATTCTCAAGGACAAGAGGAAATGGAATCCTTCTTTCCAGAAAATCCCTCAGAGGAAATTGATGAAGCTCTGAGAGATTGGGTGGTTCTATCAGAATCCCTCGATTTAGATCCACAGGCCCTGGCACACCGATTCCCACTCTTATCTCTGAATGGTCCTTTTCAGGAATCTGCTGGATCAGGTCTTGAAGCCTGGAAGCCAGCTCTTCCAGCATCTTTAAGACTCCTTTTGAGACATCAGTGCGATACTGAATCCTATTGAGGATTTTGCCATAAGGAGTGATGACTCCCATCCTTGTATTTGTTCCTCCCATATCTATGCCAATTAAAAGCAGTCTCACAAAGTTCTCCCCTATATCATGGCAGCCCGATATCCTGATTCTTTGATATCCTGTGGTTCCCTACTCCCTCCTCAACCATCGAATCAGTGCACTCACCTGGGTGATAAGATAAGAGACCATAATAATCAATACCACAAGTAGAAATGTGTTCGTATTGACGACCCATAAAATATTCATCTCTACCTCCTGAATTTGGTGATTTCTAAACAATCCAATAATTGACCGACCATGATCCTGGAATGAGTATGAAGATAGGTTCGGGTATTGGTAACTCTTAAATTTGATATCTGACTATTTGTCAAATTTTTTATTTTAAAGCACATTTTTATATTTAAATTACAATTAGTTATGTATATTGAATAAAATGTCAAAAACTTAAGAATTCATTACTTTTTTTAACCTCTCCCTCAAAGATAGAAAGGAATGATGATTTTCCAATTTTCGTCACTTCTGAAGTTATTTCGAGATAACCTTACAATTCAATTACCGATTTAAAACTTTCTTGGAATGACACTTTTTGCTTTACTAAAAATTCGAATTTCATCTGCGGAGTGTTGGCCGAAAAAAAATTTAAAATCATTTTCACTTTTCCGACAAAAAAATATTTTTTATCTCATAAAAAACTTAAATCCATTGACTCGTTTTGACATCCTTTAATTCCACTTGCCAATTCCTATTTATTAAAAATTTTTTTAAGGCATTCCATTTGCAATATCAGGTCTCCAAGATTGCAAAAGAAGAGTAGGAAAGGAGAAAAGGAATATGGTGAAATGGATCATTTCAATCATTCTCATCTCTTTATTCATCATCAACTATTCCTTTGCTGCAACTCTTAACCTTCGAGCAACCTGGACAGCCAACACAGAGCCTGACATGAAAGAGTATCGACTTTATCGCACAGATGGAACAAGGTCATTGATCGGAACCATTCCTCATCCCAACACCTCATACAATTTTTCTATAACCGTTCCAGATCAATCGGCTGGAACACTCACCTTTGTCTTAACGGCTGTGGATACAAATAATAACGAAAGCGCCGATAGCTCTCCTGCTTCTTACAGTTATAATCTCGATACTATACCGCCAGCGGCACCGAGAAATTTAAGCGTCCAGAAACAATAAAATTTAAAGGATTTACAATGAAATTTTTTTTACTTGACATTTCTCGACAAAAAGTGGAAAAAAATTGGAAATAAATGGTAATTTTTTTCATATCTCAAAGTTGTAAGTTTTAAAAGAGAGGTTTTCCATGCCAATCAGATCCGGCACAAACATAATGTTTTTAATGAGATTCACACTATATCTTCCAATCTTTTTAATGCTTATTTTCGAAACGGCTTTTGCAGTCAACATCAGGTTATCATGGGACGCCAATACTGAACCCGATCTTGCCGGCTATAAAATCTATTATGGAAATGCTTCGCGTGTCTATACAAACTCAATCAACGTTGGAAATGTAACAACCTATACTCTGAATCTTGATCCAAAGAATAGATACTATATCGCCATCACTGCATATGACACAGAAAATTATGAAAGCGGCTTTTCTAATGAGGTTCGATGGCCCTACCTCAATTTAATTGATTTTGAGGGCGATGGCAAGAACGAACTCGCCGTTTATCGCGCAAATAATGGTGCCTGGTATATTCGACCTTCATCAGGAGCATCTCCATTTGGTTTGGGATGGGGAGGGGATGCCTCTGATAAACCTGTGGCAGGTGATTTTGATGGAGATGGGAAGACAGATCTTGTCATCTATCGGGGATCCGTTACGACTCTATTTATCTACCCATCAGGTGGAGGAACTCCCTACGGTGTGGGTTGGAATGGGGAAGCATCAGACCGGCCTGTTCCTTGCGACTATGACGGTGATGGCAAAGCAGACATAGCTATCTATCGGACTTCAACAGGAGCTTGGTATATTTTTCCTTCAAGCGGTAGCGCTCCCTATGGTTTGGGTTGGGGGGGGGATCCCTCAGATAAGCCTGTTCCAGCCGACTATGACGGTGATGGCAGGACTGATATTGCAATATACCGTTCTTCTACGGGAGCATGGTATGTCTATCCATCGGAGAGCACTATCCCTTACGGAATAGGATGGGGAAGTGATTCCTCAGATAAGCCTGTTCCAGCCGACTATGACGGCGATGGAAAAGCAGATTTGGCAGTTTATCGCTCCTCTACAGGAGCCTGGTATATCTTCCCTTCAGGCGGTGGTGCGCCTTACGGTGTAGGTTGGGGAGGTAATTCTTCAGATAAACCCGTCCCGGGTGATTATGACGGAGATGGAAAAGCTGATATCGCAGTCTATCGCTCTTCTACAGGGGCCTGGTATATCCTTCCTTCAGGCGGTGGTACTCCTTACGGTGTAGGCTGGGGAGGCGATCCAACGGATATGCCGGTAACCTTAACCCTTGCATCGATATATTGATCTTGATTCTGAATGGACATCTCATGGACAGCAACCTTATTTGAGCTTATCTAAGGTCTCTCTGACTTCCTCTGCCCCGGGGAACTTGCGATCCAGCTCAAGAGCTTTCTTCAATTCTCTCTTGGCATTCTCCTTATCTCCATTTTTATAATAAGCCATCCCTAAATGATAACGAATCACAGCGCTCTCAGGAAGCTTCTCCACTGCCTCTTTAAGGAAGACAATGGCGCGGCCATAAATATTCTTCTTGTAATAAATCCAGCCCAGAGTATCCGAAACATGTGGATCATCTGGAAATTGTTCCTTGGCAATCTGGGCAAGACTCAATGCTTCATCAATATTCTCGCCCCGATCGACATAGAGATATGCGAGATTATTGGCCGCTGGGGCAAATTTCGGGTTGACCTTCAACGCTTTCTGGTAATACTCTTTGGCTTTCTCGTAATTCTTCTGCGAATCATAAAGAATCCCCAAACCCATAAGGGCGGGAATCGAATCAGTACTTTTTTCGAGAGCCGTGTTATACTCCCGTATCGCTTTATCAGTTAGATTTTGACGAATATAAAAATGACCAAGGGTGGTATAAAATCCAGAGATGTTGGGATTCAGTTCGATGGCTTTCTTATAATTCAGTTCCGCCTTCGTCATCTCTTTGCTATGCTCTTGAATCCGTCCAAGGAGGTGATAAAAAAATGGATTCTCCGGAGAGCGCTGAATCTGTGCCTCCACCCGTTCTATGGCTTTCCGATTTTCTTTCTGATTGATCAAAGAAGCCGCAAGAAGATTCAGGGCATCTAAGAAATCCGGTTGAAGGGAGAGAGCCTTCTCCAGTTGGGTCTCTCCCTCCTTCTCTTTCTTCTGAGCGAGAAGAAGTCGGCCTTTATGAAAATATCCGAGGGGAAGATTGGGGTCCAATCGAATGACTTCATCAAAAGATTGTCCTGCCTTCTGGAAGTCCCTCTTGGATAAGTAGGCACTCCCAAGAATCAGACGGGCCTGAACAGATCTGGGATTCCTCTTAAGTATCTCCTGGCATTCATCGATAGCCAGGTCAGGTGCACCTGTTCGAAGATGAATATCAGCAAGGATTCCCCTTGCTTCAATCCAGTCAGGATTCAACTTTAGCGCCTCCGCGAGTGCGGTTTTTCCCTGCTGGATATCTCTGTTTCCGAGGTGCGCAAGCCCTAAATAATGATGGGCAAGAAACGATTTAGGATGATCCTTGAGATAGGATTGAAAGAGCTGGGTGGCTTCATTAAATTCCCTTTTTGCCAGATGAATTCGACCCTTTAGAAAGATCCCCTCACTGCTTTTAGGATTGATTTCGACAATTTTTGCCACCATTTCTGTGGCTTTATCAAACTTCTGCTCATTTAAATAGACTTCAGCCAGTTTGGCTCGAGCTGGAATATTTTTAGAATCCACTTCAATGGCCCTCTGGTAGGTCTCAATCCCTTTATCCTTTTTCCCCCAGAGGAGATAAAAATCTCCTAAGTGTAGATAGGAGGGAACCCTTTTCGGATCAATCTCCACCGATTTGAGAAACTCCCTCTCGGCCTCTTCCATTCTTTTCAAAGAGACATAAAAGTTGCCAAGTGAAATAACAGGGTTTGGATCCTTTGGATCAATCTGGGCGATCTCTTTGAATTGGACTTCTGCCAGATCCAACTTCCCTGTTCTCTGATAAAACTCTGCCAACCCATATCGAGCCCGTAAATTTTTCTCATCCACCTTGATCGCATCTTTCAGCGTCTCCTCAGCCTTTATAAAGTCTTTCTTCATGATATAGAGATTAGCCAGATGGAGATAGGCTTCGATTCTCTTCGAATCCTGATCAATTGCTTTTTTGGCCTCAGAAATGGCTTTCTCAAGGTCCCGATCCATTAAATGGATGGAACTCATCATGAGACGGCCCTGTGAGTTATTTGGATCTTTCTCTAAAATCTTTTGAACTTGTTCTAAGGCCTTGGGCTTATCCCTTGCGAGAAGGTAGAAGTTTCCAAGTTGGATTCTTGCCTCTATGGACTCAGGGTCTAACTCCACAGTTTTCGAGAATGCTAAAAAGGCTTCCTGGAGTTGACCAACCTTGAGGTGTGCAAGCCCTAACTGATATTGCGCCTTTAAATGTTTTGGATCAATTTGAAGTACATTCTTATACTCGATAATAGCCTCTCTGAATTTGTTTTCAGAAAAATACTTTTCTCCCCTTTTCCAATGACGCTCCTTTTTCGCCTCTTTACTACAACCTAAAAAACTCAAAGACATAAAAAAAGAGGTGATTAAAAAACCTATCAGGATCTTCTTTTTAAAAGAAGGATTCATTGAACCTGCTCCTTTCCCATTTGGAATCCGTATGTTAAAAACCTATCACAATCCTCCTAAAGACGTCAAATTTAATTTAGCCACCAATTCCGACTAAAACTCGCATTGCAAGGATACTGAAGCAAT
Source organism: uncultured bacterium (assembly GCA_938002255.1). Taxonomy (GTDB): domain Bacteria; phylum Desulfobacterota; class BSN033; order BSN033; family UBA1163; genus RBG-16-49-23. The sequence goes on along the minus strand of CALLAL010000046.1, from coordinate 548 downwards.
ATTTCTTTAATGATGAGATTGCCACGTTTGAGCGCCTTAAGGTACTTCGGCATGCGCAGACACGGGCCTTGTGTGTATCCCCAATAACCTGATGAACCGTTTTTTAAATCTGGATTTCGGCGCCCATAATTTTAGAAACATGGTTTAAAAATTTTACAACTCATCTATCCAACAAGTTAAATACTATCGGTCGGTTATCATACCGTATCCTGAACTGTCTGGTTTTTTTACAATGTCCCTGCGATTCCACATTAAGAAACGATATAACTTATTGATATTTTTATATTTTTATTTTATTCCCCTATGGTACTATAATTGCTTGCTTAAATCAGTTTATTAATAAATTCTTCGATAACCCCTTTTAGCTTTATGGTCGCTTACGAGTTCTATACACTCGATGGCAAAGGTAACGCCCACCTCATTGGAATCTTACCGGAACGTAGAAAAGATAAGAATCGTATCACCAACGAATCCATCATGAACTGGATCAAAAAAGTATTAGGCCAAACAGAAACAAAGAAAAAAATCTTCTTCCACCAGGTCACCAT
>CALLAL010000045.1 GCA_938002255.1 uncultured bacterium | reverse complement strand
TGTTACGTAAAGATCATTTGTGTACATTTGGGAAACGATTTATGGATATTTTTTAACTCATCATTCATAGATGGAATTCCCATAATTTTTTCTCTTCCTTGTAGATCATAAACTTCACATTTGGGATGAGGCAGATAGTGATCGGTGTTCCCTCGGGGCATCCGATGGACCATTTCCTTCCCATGAACATGATGCTTCCATCCTTCCTGACCTTTCTCTGGAGATGAATGGAGAAGATTCGATCAAGATCAATGGAGGGCTCAAGGGGTCTTAGTTTACCTTTCCCGTTGCTCACAGCCTCCTGCCATCTTTTGGCTGGGATCTCCCTGGTCTCTTCGTGAATCCTCTGCTCATTGTAGTAGCTCACGAGTTCATCCAAGATCTTCTGAGCCTCTGAGAGCTCCTGGACTTTATGTTTTTCACAGAGATAGGGGAGTCTCCTCTGGAAGTAATCAAAGGCCTTCTCCACCTTCCCTTTGGCTTGAGCCTGTCTCTTTCCCGTATAGATCATTCCGATACCAAGGCTACGGAGGGCCTTGCGAAACTGGATCTCCCCCTCATCCTCACGAAGCTTGTATCTCACATGAACCCCCTGGTGAAGAACAAACCGAAAGATGGAATGGTTATCCAAATAGTAAGCCAAAGGGATTCCATAAGTGGTAATGGTCTGCCTCACCGTCTGAAGATGCTCAAAGGTCGTCTCTCTGCCTACAATCCTAGCCCCAACAACCCTTCGGGAGTAGTCATCTTTGGTCAAAATCAGATAGTGCTTCTCTTCTGCCCTGGGAAGCCAGAGATGATAAGAGGAATCATGTTGAAAGAGGGCTCCTGGTCCAGAGGTTTCAAACCTCGTATAGAGTTTGCCTTTCTCCTCAGGCAGGGCATGATAGTAGCCATTTTTTAGGGCATAGAGTCGAAGGCTATTGCGGCAAAAGGGACGATGAAATCTCTTCTGGGCCTCCTCGGCTAAGAAGGCAAAATTGAACTTCCCACGAAACAGCTCTGCTTCTTTCTGAATATAGCGGAGCTCTTTATCCAACCACTCTTTGAGCTCTGGGCAGATCACATGAAAGGCATTGTCCTGCCTCTGCCACAAACGAAAGGGCCTCTTTTTACCACTCAAAAGCCATCTCCTTCTCAGTTGGTGAAGACGACTTCGGCCAACCCCTAAAAGCTCCATGGCCTCTTCCTCTGAGATCCGGTGGCCATTGAAGGACTCCAGCACCTCCTGCACAAATTGAACCGGCAGCCTCTTATGAATCCTCTCCCTCATCCTGAAAAGATTCTTGATCCAAGAACCCTAAAAAGACAATATGGACTTGTATCTCACTCTGTGGAGGAGCTCCTTACTTATTGAAAAACTTAGACTCCATTCTTCACTCGGCTTGTATCTCACGAAGCTTGAAACATCGAAGAGGCTCTGAAAGAGGGTTTAAGGATTATCTCGGCTTGTATCTCACGAAGGTAGACCTGGGTTCTCTCTGTCAATTCAATCGCTCTCCTGAGCTTCTCGGCTTGTATCTCACCGGGTGAGGGCTTTGGTTGAACCCTTCTTTTCTGCCTCCACTGCCTTTGATAATCGGGATGCTTCTGTCTCCAGGGTTTCACATAGTCCTCGTAATGGTTCTTCCAGCAGCCCGGATTCCTCTCCCTGTAGAGTCTGTTATTCTCCTTTTTCCTCAGCTTCTGACAGGCTACCGAACAAGCCTTCTGACGATTGCCCACCCTCGGATCAGGAACAAATAACCTTCCACAGTAATGACATCTTTTCTCTGCCACCTTAAATCTTCCCTCCTCAAAGATCTAAGATGGCTCATATCTCCATCTCTTTCCACCTCCCTTACTCCTTCTCCCCTATGTCCACAAATGATCTTTCCCAAAAGTACACAAATGATTCTTCCGTAACAAATCTCCAAAAAATTGTTGACAATCTTATTTAAAATCAATAAATATAGATGAAGTTGACAGGGGCCGAAAGGAAATAGGTGTCAGAAGATATTTCTGCTGGAAAAAAGATCGCTGAGCTTATAGATGAAATCCCTTCCATCGAAGGAGTGGAGACCGATGAAGAGTTACTCCTGGCCAGAGATTTGCTGAGTTATTTTCTTAAAACCTTCAAAGCCATCCGGTTTTATCCCTCAGACAATCCCACGGTGAAAGGTTTCAGAGAACAACTTTTTAAAAAATTTCAATTTTTTTTAAATAAATATCCCACCTTCATCTTCCAGATTGATGAATATACCCTCTCCTTCAAAGGTCGCATGTTTTACGAGAATCACGACCCCAAATCCAGCCTGGCTTTTTTCTTTTATAAAGATGGTTTGAGAGAACTTCGGTTTGCAAGGGGGCTCGAAGAATGGGAAATGAACGGACTGTTAGACATCATTAAAGCAAGTGAGACCCTCAACGAACTTGAAGACGACCTTGTCACCCTCATTTGGGAAAAAGATTTTATGAATATAAGTTACCTCGCCACCGATGATTTCCTTGAGGAATTACCGGTCCTCATCCCACAACATATCGATCAATTTCGAAGTCAATTGGTTTTTAAACCTGTTGCCCAAAATGTTCAGGTCGATCTGGCTGATGGAGAGGAACCTGACTTAGACAGGCTCCTTGCACCATCTGCCAGCGTTTCTGCTCTTCAGGATCGAACCCTTTACTCCCTTACCCATGAGGAAATAGATTGCCTGAAGGCTGAGGTGGAACAAGAGATTGATTCCACTTTTGTCTTCAATGCAACAAAGGAGATCCTTTTTGAGATCCTGGTTCTTGAAAAAGAGACAGAACCCTTTAGAGATGCCACCACTCTCCTTCTTAAGATACTGGATGGTTTTCTCACGATTGGAGAATTTCGACAGGCGACAGAGCTATTAACCCGCTTCTACCAGCTGCTGCGTCAAAACGGCCTTCAAGGCTGGCAATTGGAGATCCTTCGGCAATGGATAGAGGATGCCGGTGATGAGGTGAGAATTGAAAGAATCGGAAGGGTCATTGAGAAGGACCCAGGGATCCGGCTCGAAGACGTGAGTGCGTATCTGGTTCTTCTTCAACAAAATTCCATCAAACCCCTCATCCAGCTATTGGGAGAATTAAAAAATTCCAAATCCCGAAGGGTGGTCTGTGATGCCCTGTCGGAGATCGGAAAAAACGCGATCGACCTGTTTACTCCTTTCATCGATGACCGGCGATGGTTTCTCGTTCGGAACATCACTTACATCCTGGGTCGCATTGGCAAAGAGAAAGCTCTTCCCTATATCCAGAAGGCATTCAATCATGAGGAGTTACGTGTGAGACGAGAGGCCATCCAGGCTTTGGGTTTAATCGGTGGTCCCAAAGCCATCTCTCTTCTCATTAAATCACTCAATGATAGAGATTCACGCATCCGGGCTATGGCCGCTACCCATCTCGGAAGGATCGGGAAAAATATTGGTCTGAGTGCCCTCCTGGAAATTGTTCAATCGAAAGATTTCCAGAAAAAGGAAACCGCGGAGATCAAGGCATTTCTCGATGCAATCGGAATGGTCGGATCCAATGAAGCCCTTCCTGTTCTCCAACAGATCCTGGAAAGGAAAAGCCTTTTGGGACTTGGAAAAAAAGAGGATATTCGGCCTGCTGTCGCCCATGCTTTGGCCATGATCGGGACCCCGGAGGCAAGAGCCATCTTAGAGCGAGGGAAAAATTCAAAGGACGAACTGGTTCGGAATGCCTGTCAACAAGCTTTGAAAACCTCTTTCGCCAAGGAGCCCTCTGCTTGATGTCTGAGAGAACCATGACTGCAACGGATGAGCTGCGTTCTAAAGTCGGTATGGAATTTATCATCCGATTTTATCGCATGTTGAAAGGGGCGATCTTCTATGACCGCCAAAATGTGGTGGTTGATCAGTATGCTCAGGACTGCCTCCAGACGATCAATCCCTTCATCAAGTCAGAGGGAAATCTCGTCTTTAAAATCGCCCGAGATCATGGATATCTAAATGTTGCGAAGATCCAAGTGCGAGCCGATCATTATCCTATTTTCAGAGGATTCCTCAATGAATTAAAAAAAAGACGGATCGGAGAGATAGAGATATCTGAAGAGGTCAGTCAGGAACATCTCAAAGACCTTGTTTATCTTCTTGTGGGGCTTGAGGAGAATAACGAGAGTAACGATCTATACGTGAACAAACAACTTGAATATCGAGGGATCCGTCATATCCATCTGGAAAAACTGGAGTTCTTTAAAGATGAGGAAATCGATGTCGACTCGGAGGATCAAAAGAGGCGATCGAAAGAGGTCTATTTTAAATCGATTCATCTGGTCAAAGAGATAATGGAAAACGTTACGTCTCAAAAGGTCCTCAACATACGAAAAGCCAAACGCCTCATGCAAAACGCAGTGAATTTGATCCTTCGGGATGATTCGACCCTGTTAGGTTTGGCGAATATCAAAAATTATGATGAATATATTTTAAATCATTCGGTCAATGTAGCCATTTACGCCATTGCCATTGGCCAGAGGATCGGAATTCCCAAAAAACATCTCTCTCACTTGGGTACGGCAGGTTTATTCCATGATATTGGAAAGACAAAAATCCCGAAGGAGATTCTCAATAAAACAGAAAAACTGAGTCCGGAAGAATGGAACATTATCCGTGCTCATCCGATTGTTGGGACGGAGATCGTGATTCGAATGAAAGAGTGGGGAGAGCTTTCCACCCGGATGATTCAGGGGGCCTTTGAACATCATCTTCGATACGATTTAGGTGGCTATCCTAAACTATCCCAGAAACAGAACATCACCCTGATGGGAAGAATCATCACTCTCGCCGACTTCTATGATGCTCTGGGTCGGCCAAGGGCATATAATCGGTTTCCCTATGTGTCAGAAAAAATTTTAGGATGGATGATGGAACGGAGTGGAAAGGATTTTGATCCTCTCCTGGTAAAAGTGTTTGTCAACATGATCGGCATCTACCCTCTGGGAACTCTGGTTCTCCTCAATACGAATGAAATGGGGATTGTGGTTAGGGTTCAAGAAGAATCTGAGTTTCTCGATCGCCCCCTGATTGATCTTCTCTTTTATCAAGATGGATATTACCAGAAAGGGGAGAGGGTGGATCTCACCGAAAGAGACATAACAACAGGTCAGTTTAAGCGGAGCATTGTCAAAGCCCTCGACCCCAATGAATATGCCATCAACATCGCTGAATACCTGCTTTAGCGCTCTCGGTGTTTCAACACCCAGATGAGGGCTTAACGCCTGAGGGACATCTTTTTTTACCTTTTGCCTCTTCCCACAGGAGATCCATCTCGGGTAGGTTCGATTGGTGGATCGTTTTTCCTCTCTTTTGAAGCGAGGTTTCAATATAATGAAATCGTGAGACAAACTTCGCAATGGTTCTATCCAGGGCGTTTTCGGGATCAATGTGGAGGTACCGTGATAGGTTGACCAGAACGAAAAAGAGGTCTCCGATCTCCTCTCGGATCTTCCTTCTATTTTTCAAAGAAAGGGCCAGTCGAAGTTCTTGAACCTCTTCTTCAAATTTATCCAGAATCCCTTTTGGATCTGGCCAATCGAAACCCACCTGAGAAACTCTCTTTGTAACCTCAAGGGCTTTTTGAAGTGGAGGGAGATGGTCGGGTACCCCCTCTAAGAGAGAGCGGTTTGTCTTGGAGGTTGGGGCAAATTTTTTCTTCAATCGTTTTGGCGGGTTCTTAGAAATCAACTGAATTTCCTCCATTTTTTTCATTTCTTGATTAGCCTCCTTTTTTGTGTTAATGAATTACATTTAAATTAGGGATTTTTCAAATTATTTTGAATTCTAACCAGAAAGGATCACCATGGATTACCGAAATACGCTCAATCTTCCACAAACGGATTTCCCCATGAGGGCCAATCTCTCCAAGAGGGAACCTGAAATCCTGAAATTCTGGGAAACCAAAGCCATTTATAAGAAATTAGTCGAACAGGCCAAAGAGAAGAGAAAATATATTCTTCACGATGGCCCCCCGTATGCGAATGGGAACATCCACATTGGGACAGCGCTGAATAAGATTTTAAAAGATATCATTGTTAAGTCAAAATTTATGTCTGGTTTTAATAGCCATTATATCCCAGGCTGGGACTGTCATGGACTGCCCGTTGAGCACGAGGTAGAAAAGAGCCTCGGGAAGAAAAAAATGGAGCTTTCAACCATCGATATCCGAAAACGATGCAGGGAGTATGCCGATAAATTTGTGAAGATCCAGAGGGAGGAATTTAAAAGACTTGGGGTTTTTGGACAGTGGGAAACCCCTTATTTAACCATGAATTTTGAGTATCAGGCCACGATCGTGAGAGAGTTCGGCAAGTTCCTCTTGAGTGGATCGGTTTACAAAGGGAAAAAACCCGTTCACTGGTGTCCAACCTGTAAGACTGCCCTTGCCGAAGCAGAAGTGAAATATGAAGATCACCGATCTCCCTCGATCTACGTGAAGTTTCGAATGATCTCAAACCTTTCTGAGATTCAGAAAGCAGGGAAGGGAAAGCCCATCTTCATTGTCATCTGGACTACCACTCCCTGGACCATTCCAGCCAATTTGGCTATTGCCCTCCATCCAGATTTTATCTACGTGGCGGTTGACGTCGGAAGCGAGATCTATATCCTGGCAGAAGGTCTTCTTGAGACCGTGATGGAGAAATTCGGAATTAAGAATTATACCGTTCTGAAAAAATTTGTGGGCAGAGACCTGGAGGGAACGAAAGCGAAACATCCCCTTTATGATCGAGAATCGGTTGTGATTCTGGCTCCTTATGTGACTCTGGAGGCAGGCACAGGTTGTGTTCACACCGCTCCTGGCCATGGTCAAGAAGATTATGAATCTGGGGTCCAGTATGGGCTTGAGATCTACAGTCCGGTGAACGACGATGGATGTTTCACGCCGGAAGTTCCTTTCTTCGCAGGGCAATTCGTCTTCGATGCAAATACCTCCGTCAATAAAAAGTTAGCGGAAGTAGGGGCACTGCTCAAAGAGGAGGTCATGATCCACTCCTATCCCCATTGCTGGCGAACGAATGATCCAATCATCTTTCGGGCAACGGAGCAATGGTTTATCTCCATGGAAAAGAACGAATTACGGAGGAAGGCTCTCCAAGCCATTCAAGAGGTTACGTGGATCCCACCCTGGGGAAGAGACCGAATCTATGGGATGATTGAAAACCGCCCGGATTGGTGTATTTCGAGGCAGAGAGCGTGGGGCATTCCCATTACCGTCTTTTACTGCACCTCATGCAAACAGATGCTTGCCACAGAGGAATCAATAGAATATGTTGCAACACTCTTTGAGAAAAGGGGAGCCGACGTCTGGTTCGAAGAGGATCCAAATTTTCTTCTCCCGCAGGGAACCCGATGTTCTGGATGTGGAGGCACCACTTTTACCAAGGAGACCGACATTCTGGACGTCTGGTTTGATTCCGGCGTTTCCTGGGCAGCCGTATTGGAAAACCGAGAGGATCTTCAATTTCCAGCAAGCCTCTATCTTGAAGGGAGCGATCAACACAGAGGGTGGTTTCACAGTTCACTTCTGACGTCGGTGGGAACCCGGGGATATGCTCCTTATCATTCTGTTCTCACCCATGGGTTTGTCGTGGATGGAGAGGGAAAGAAGATGTCAAAGTCTGCGGGAAACGTCATTGCTCCTGAAGAAGTGATCAATAAATTAGGAGCAGATGTATTGAGGCTTTGGGTATCGGCGGAGGATTATCGGGACGATATCAAGATCTCCGATGAGATTTTGAAACGATTGGCAGATGCTTACTTTCGAATCCGGAATACTTTTCGTTTTCTCCTTGGAAATCTTTACGATTTTCATCCCGAAACGGACCGGATTCCATATTCAGACCTTTATGAGATCGATCGATGGGCACTCCACCGATTTCAGAAACTGATTTTAAGGGTCAGGGAAGCTTACGAGAGATTCGAGTTTCACATTGTCTATCATAGCGTTCAAAATTTCTGTGCGGTTGAGATGAGCTCAACCTATTTCGATATCTTGAAGGATCGCCTCTACACCTATGCCAGTCGGTCACACGGGAGAAGATCGGCCCAGACAGTCCTCTATGAGATCCTGAGAGGATTGGCAGCGCTTATGGCCCCCATTCTTTCCTTCACTTCTGAAGAAGTATGGCAATGCCTACCTGGAGGAGAACATAAATCAGAAAGTGTCCATCTGACTCTGTTTCCTGAGGTCAAACAGGAGTATGTAAATGAAGCATTAAATGAACGATGGGAACGACTCTGGGAGATCCGTGGGCTGGTCACCAAAGCTCTCGAGGAGGCTCGAAAAGAGAAGAGGATCGGACTTTCCCTCGATGCCCAAGTCCATCTCTACCTGCCCGAGAAGGATTACACTTTTCTTCAGACTTATGAAAAAGAATTGAAATCCGTCTTCATTGTGTCTTCGGTCTCGCTCCATCAGGAGGAGAAAGGGATCAGGATTAAAGTCGATCGAGCGGACGGAGCCAAATGCGAACGATGCTGGAACCACGACACAAGCGTTGGCAAGGATGAAGAGCACCCTTCCGCCTGCAGGAGATGCATTGAAGCGCTTAGGTCTTAAGGTATCGTAAAACGAATGAAACGAAAATACTGGGTGTTGTTGATCAGCCTGACCGTGATCCTTACTCTGGATCAATATACCAAATTTAAGGTTCAGCAGAGGATTCCTCTTCATCGGTCGTACCCAGTCATTGAAGGATTCTTTAACCTAACCCATGTCAGAAACACTGGGGGGGCTTTCGGGTTTTTAGCAGGGAAAGGAACCTTGGGCTCTCTTTTCTTCATGGTGGTCTCCCTGACAGCTACCGCAGTCATTCTCTTCCTCATTTATCGTTTAAAAGAAGAAGAGCGTATCTTCCCTCTTTCCCTTTCACTGATTTTGAGTGGAGCATTGGGGAATCTAATTGACCGAATTCGATATGGAGAAGTGATTGATTTTCTTGATTTTTACCTCTTTACATACCACTGGCCAGCCTTCAACATAGCAGATTCCAGCATTACCCTTGGCATCGGTTTGATGGTCGTTGACCTATTGATTCACGATAAAAAGAGATTGAAGCAGATCTCGTGATTTGGACCTCTGATCTATGTTTCCTATCCTTTTTCGTCTTGGCAGTCTCAATATTTATGCCTATGGAATTTTTATTGCTATCGGGTTTATTTTTGGATTTTTCCTCGCCCTAAGAAGAAGTCGTATTGAAGGGATCCCTGCTGAACGAATCATTGACCTCTTTTTCTTGGTTGTGATCTCTGCTATAATTGGATCGAGAGCCCTTTTCATCCTGATCAACTTTAACGATTATCGCCATCAACCCCTTCAGATCTTTAGCCTATGGGAGGGAGGACTGGTCTTTTACGGAGGCCTGATTCTGGCGACAGGTGTTTCCCTTGTTTATATGTGGAGGACCCGACATCCGGTGTGGAAGATGGCGGATCTTTTCTCTCCATCCATTGCCTTGGGCCTTTTTTTCGGAAGGATCGGGTGTTTTCTGGCGGGATGTTGTTATGGAAAAGAGACCTCCCTCCCCTGGGCCGTCACCTTTACAGATCCGGTTTCTCTGGCTCGCCTCAATGTCAGCCTTCACCCGACCCAACTTTATGAGGCCTTAGGGAGCCTTTTTCTCTTTCTCTTTTTAATCTGGAAGAGAAAGCACAAAACATTTGAAGGTCAGATCTTCTGGCTCTTTCTCCTCCTTTATTCCGTTCTCCGTTTCTTCATCGAATTCCTTCGAGATGACCCGAGAGGCTTCTTCTTTGGGGAGTTGGTTTCCACTTCTCAGGGAATTGGAATCGGTTTGGCTTTAACCTCCCTTTTTATGTTAATTTATTTATATAGGGTACGAGGAGGATAGAAAGGTGGCAATTCGGGAAATTTTAAAGTATCCCCATCCCATTTTGAAAAAACGATGTGAAGAAATAGGGCAGATTGACGAAGACGTCAAAGAACTCATTAGAGATATGACGGAAACCATGTATCACACGAATGGGATTGGGCTTGCAGCTTGCCAGGTCGGGGTGCCTCAAAGGGTGATCGTCGTGGATGTAAGCCCCCTCGATCCGGAGAAAGAGTTCTTTGCCTTGCTCAATCCGGAAATTGTGTTTGAAGAAGGGGAGATCGAACATGAAGAGGGATGTTTGAGTGTTCCGGAATGTACAGAAAAGATAAAGCGGAGAGAGAAAGTGGTCGTTAAGGGCCTTTCTCCAGAAGGGAAACCCATCGAGATCCCGGCTGAAGGGATCTTATCGATTGCTCTTCAGCATGAGATTGATCACCTCAATGGAGTCCTCATCCTCGATCGGATTAGTCGTCTGAAGAGGGAACTCTATCGAAACAGATTGAGAAAAGAGCGGAAGAAGGAAGAGAAAGATTGATGACATCTTCTTCCTGGCGCATCGTTTTTTTTGGGACCCCTGCCTTTGCCATCCCCAGCCTGGAAAGCCTTATTGGGGGAGGGGATCAAATCCTTGCGGTGGTCACTCAACCCGACCGGGAAAAGGGCAGAGGGCAAAAGAAAAATCCTTCCCCGGTTAAAGAACTTGCCATCCGTCATGGAATCCAGGTACACCAACCCGAAAAGGTTCGGGACGATCAATTTATAGAGACGATCAAACGTCTTGAACCTGATCTTTTTGTGGTGGTTGCTTTTGGCCAGATCTTACCCAAAGCGTTGCTGGATCTTCCAAGAGTTGGAGCCATCAACGTCCATGCCTCACTCCTCCCTCAGTTTCGGGGAGCGGCACCCATCGTCTGGGCTCTTCTCAAAGGAGAGCAAAAGACAGGAATCACCACCATGCTGATGGATGAAGGGATGGATACGGGAGCGATCCTTTTGCAGGTTGAAGTTCCTATCGAAAAGGGAGACACTGGAGAGACTCTTCAGAAAAAGTTGTCCGTTCTTGGCGGAGAACTGTTGATGAAAACCCTGACCGGGATGAAAGCAGGCGCGATCGTTCCTAGACCACAGGACCATTCGAAAGCCACTTATGCTCCCCCCCTTAAAAAAGAAGATGGCAAGATTGATTGGAAGCATTCAGCAGAAGAGATCGAACGTCAGATCAGGGCTTTCAACCCATGGCCTGGTGCGTTTACCCGCTATGAAAAGGGGTTTTTGAAGGTTTTCAGAGCAGAGGTCAGGGAGGAACCTCCTAAAGGTGAACCTGGTTTGGTGACCTGGACCGGTTCAGATTTTATTGAGGTTGCTACGGGCGATGGCTCTTTGCTGCTTCGTGAGGTTCAACCTGAAGGGAAAAGAAGGATGAGCGTTCGGGATTTTCTTGCTGGACATAAAATAAAAACGGGAACAATCTTTTCATCATAGAGGTAGCCTTGGAACCCACTCCTAAAAAAAGAATTTTTATCGGATTGCTGGTCTTGACCTGCCTCATTCTCTCCCTCTTCCTCTTTCTTCTCTGGTATGTTCCTTTATTGGGGCTCAAGAACATCCATCCTTCGTTACCTTACCTTTACAGTGTTGCCCTTGCCATGTTTGTATTCTTTATGTTCGCTGGAGGATTGCTTCTCATCTTTACCATTCTGAGAGGGAAAGATATCCTCTTTACACAACGTTTGAGAGGTTTAGTGGCCAAAGTCCTCTTCCCTTTTATGATTCTCATGGGAAAAATGGTGGGGGTCTCCAAAGAGAAAGTTCAGCAGTCTTTTATCGAGTTAAATAATCACCTTGTTCGGTCAAACCATCATCGGACGAAACCGAACCGGCTCCTTCTTCTCCTTCCCCATTGCATTCAAGATTTCGACTGCCAGATCAAAATTACAGGGAACATCAAAAACTGCAAGGGTTGTGGAAAATGTGAAATTAAAGAACTGATTGAACTGGCAGACCAGTATCAAGTCAAAATCGCCGTCGCAACGGGTGGTACTCTGGCCCGGAGAATCATTGTTGAAAATAGACCAGAAGCCATTGTGGCGGTTGCTTGCGAACTGGATTTAACGAGTGGGATTCAGGACACTTATCCCATTCCGGTCATCGGCATCCTTAATGACAGACCTTATGGCCCCTGCATTAACACCAAAGCCGACATCCAGAAGGTAAAAAAGGCGATTCTTGATTTTCTCGAGCCCAGAGGTATTTGACAAACCTACATCAGATCATTATATTAGATGAACGAAAGGAGGATGATCAAAAGATGAATCATTTTAAGACGTTTCTTCTGATGTTGGTTTTAACCGCCATTTTCATCCTGGTGGGGTCAGCCATTGGAGGAAAAACGGGTGCCCTCTATGCTTTTGTCTTTGCGGCTCTGATGAACTTCTTCACTTACTGGTTCAGCGATAAGATTGTCTTAAAGATGTATGGAGCCAGGCAGGTTACCCAGGAGGAAGCCCCTGAGCTGCATAGAATCGTTTCTGACCTGACGAATAAGGCATCGATGCCAATGCCAAAAGTTTACATTATGGAAAACGATACCCCCAATGCCTTTGCCACAGGGAGGAATCCCGATCACGCGGCCGTCGCTGTCACTACCGGCTTGTTGAGAATTCTTTCCCGAGAGGAATTGACCGGAGTGATTGGTCATGAGCTTTCCCATATCAAGCACAGAGACATTTTGGTCAGCACAATTGCTGCCACTATTGCAGGTGCGATTGGCATGCTGGCCTCCATGGCCCGCTGGGGTGCGATCTTCGGAGGAGGTCGTTCCAGCGATAACGAAGGAGGAGGGGGTGGAGCGAACTTTCTGTTTGTTTTTGTTGCAACGATGATTGCTTCGATTGCCGCTGTCCTCATCCAGATGGCTATTTCTCGGTCGAGGGAGTATTTGGCTGATGAGGGAGGTGCACACCTCAGTCATCCTCTCTCCCTTGCGAAGGCCCTCGGCAAACTTGACATGGCTGCTCGCCGGATTCCGATGGAGGCAAATCCATCGACTGCCCATATGTTTATCGTTAACCCCCTAAGTGGAGGAGGCGTTTTATCCCTCTTTAGCACTCATCCCCCCATTCATGAACGCATTGCCAGGCTTGAGGAGATGGCGAGAACAGGCAGGTTTTGAGAAAGAAGACCCCAAGGGCGATCTGCCTTGAGATTCTAAATCAGCTGGAAAGGACAGATCGCCCCCTCGATCACCTCTTAAACGATTCCATCAAAAGATATCGTCACCTTACCTCCTTAGATCGGGGATTTCTCAGGGAGTTGGCCTATGGCGTGCTCCGGTGGCGGGAAAAACTCGATTGGAGCATTCGTACTTTCTCTAAGATCCCTTTCGAAAGAATAGAGAAGGAGACATTGAATATCCTTCGCCTCGGACTCTACCAGATTGACTTCCTTACGCGCACTCCAGTGTCAGCCGCAGTCAACGAATCTGTCGAATTGGCTAAAAAGATTCGAGGCTCGGGAGGTGGGGGCTTTGTCAATGCCATCCTTCGCTCCTATCTCCGGAAGAGTAAAGAGATCTCTTATCCAGAGATCGAAAAGGATCCAGCCCTTCATATTTCGGTTACCCACTCTCACCCCCTCTGGCTTGTCAGGCAGTGGGTTGAAGAGATGGGGATCGCAGCAACGATCAAAGCCTGTGAATTCAATAACACGATTTCTCCGCTGACCTTGCGGACTAATACCTTAAAAGTCAGTCGGGAAGAGTTAATGGAGAGGTTGAAAGCGAAGGGACTGAAACCCATTCCAAGCTCTTTTTCATCTGAGGGAATCCTGCTCGACGATCCCCCTCCTGTCTCAGAGCTTCCTTATTTCCATGAGGGTTTATTCTTCATACAAGATGAAGCCTCTCAGTTGGTTACTTTGGTTTTGGATCCTCAAAAGGGAGAAAAAATTCTGGATGCATGCGCCGCTCCTGGTGGAAAAACGACCCATATCGCTCAGAAGATGGAGAATCTTGGAGAAATTTATGCCATTGATCTTACGAAAGAGAAATTGTCCCTCATCGAAGAGAACTGCGAGAGATTGGGTATCAAGATCGTAAAGTATCTGAAAGGCAATGCAAGCCACCCGATTTCTTTTTTCAAAGAAGTCTTGTTTGACCGTATCCTTGCCGATGTTCCCTGTTCTGGGTTTGGAACGATTAGAAAAAACCCTGATTTAAAATGGAGAAAAAAAGAAACTGACTTGAAACGATTGAGTGCCCTGCAGTTTGCAATTCTCAATAATCTATCAGCCTATTTGAAAAAGGAGGGAGTGCTTGTTTACAGCACCTGCACGGTTTTCCGTGAAGAAAACGAACAGGTGATTGAACAATTTTTAAATCATCATCCCAATTTCGAACTTCAGTCAGTTGACGATTTTTTCCCGAAAAGATTTGATCCTCTCATCAAAAATGGATACCTCAAAACCTTTCCTCCTAAAGACGGAATGGACGGTTTCTTTATTGCAAGGCTGATCAAAAAATATTAGATGGATTTGGTAAACAGGCAATAGAAAAAAATAATTGAATCGATCTGATGACTCTTGTATGATTTGTTTAACCTTGCAGTTGCGTAAAGGGCCATATGGGTAAACCGCTCTCCAACGCTTCGAATGGCGGTTAACCGGATTTCTTTAAGGAGCCCTGGACTTCATTAAAGGTGTATTCCAGTATAGGTTAGCCATGGGAGTGCCATGGGTCTGAAGGTTCGCCTCGAATCGTTTCCAAACGGTTCACCCATGTCCCTTTATTTCAATTTTTTGGAATGTTAAGGTTAATTTCTGAGGTGTCAAAGGATCTGGAGGCTCCTATGAAAAAGATAGCACCTTCGATTCTTTCTGCCGATTTTAGCAAGCTTGATAAAGAAGTGCGGGCAGTGGAAAAGGCTGGGGCTGATCTTATCCATGTTGATGTCATGGACGGACATTTTGTCCCTAATATCACCATTGGACCGCTGGTTGTGCAGGGATTAAGGAAACTGACCTCTCTCCCTCTGGATGTTCATTTGATGATTGAAAAACCTCAAGACTTTATCGAACCCTTTGCCCAGGCAGGATCTAACTGGATTACTGTCCATGTTGAAGTGTGCCGTAATATGAAGCAAGTTCTAAAAATTATTCGACAGTTGAAGGTCAGGCCTGGCGTGGTGCTTAATCCCCAGACCCCTCTAAAAAAAATATTTACTTTTCTTGATGAGGTTGATTTTGTCCTTCTCATGTCTGTAAATCCAGGGTTCGGTGGCCAGACTTTCATCCCTAATGTTTTGAAAAAGGTAGAACAGTTGAGAAAGATCATTGACAAAAATGGCTATCCCATAGAGATCGAAGTGGATGGGGGCATCAAACTCGATAATATCAAAGAGGTTTCCAGGGCAGGGGGGGATATCTTTGTTCTGGGAACAGGAATTTTTAAAACCCTTAACTATAAAGAGACCATTCGGAAACTAAGACAGGAGATTTCATAAACGATCAAGCGATACCATTTGCTTCATTTCGATGAAATTTATATATTCCTCCATTATCACTTCTTTCCTTGAGAGTAAAATCAACAAACAGAACATCCGCATCCTTCTGCGTTTCATCGTCACCCTTGGAATCATGATAACGGTCTACAGTGTCATTTTCCATTTTCTCATGGCTGCGGAAGGCAGGGAGTATTCCTGGATGACTGGTTTTTACTGGACACTGGTGGTGATGACCACACTGGGGTTTGGTGATATCACTTTTACCGGAGACATTGGAAAAGCCTTTTCCATCCTTGTCTTGCTATCGGGAGTTGTGTTTCTAATGGTCCTTTTTCCTTTCACCTTCATCAAGTTCTTTCTGGCTCCATGGATGGAGGCAGAATCCAGGCGTCGGACCCCTGTTGAATTGTCGGAAGAGATCCAGGACCATATCATCATGACCTCATATGACGCAATTACCATCGCCTTAATTGAGAAATTAAAAATAAATCAGCGAGACTACGTGGTCATCGTAGAGGATCTCGATCAAGCCATTGCGTTACATAACAGGGATGTTCGGGTGGCTCTGGGGCACATTGATGATCCGGACACCTATCGAAAAATGAAGATCGATCGGGCTGCCCTCATTGTCGCTACGAACCGAGATGAAATCAATACCAATATCGCCTTTACCGTCCGCGAGTTGAACGAAACCATTCCAATCATCTCCACGGCTGACTCCCCTCATTCGATTGATATTCTGACGATGGCTGGAAGTTCCCGGGTTCTCCAGCTCACGGATATCATGGGACGATCTTTCGCGGGGTGGACTCTTGGCGGAGATGGCATGGCAAACATTGTAGGACGTTTTGACGAACTGGTCCTTGCGGAAGCCCCTGCCCTTCATACCCCTCTGGTTGGGAAAACCCTTGTTGAAAGTGACCTGAGAAACCGTTTTGGTGTAACTGTGGTAGGCATCTGGGAAAGGGGAAAATTCGAAATTCCGACACCAGAAAAAGTCATTCAACGGAGCACGGTCCTCATCATTGCCGGGACAGAAAAACAGATTTCCGCCTATAATGAGAATTTTTCTCTTTATCAAATGGAAAAACATGCAGGTGACCCGGTCATTATTATTGGAGGAGGCCGCGTTGGCAAAGCGGCTTCGGATCGCTTAAAAGAGAGGGGAATCCCTTATGTGATTATTGATAAAAATCCGAAAAGAGTGACCCAGGATAATCATTTTGTGGTGGGTGATGCCGCTGATATTGATACGTTGAAAAAGGCCTGGATCGAAAAAGCTCCTGCAGCCCTGATCACCACTCATGACGATGCGACAAATATCTATTTGACAAAATATTGCAGGAGCCTTCGATCGGATATGCAAATCATTAGCCGTGCCAATCAAGATCGAAACGTTTCCACCCTGCATCGGGCAGGCGCCGATTTTGTCGTGTCCTACCCTTCACTTGGAGCCAGTGCAATTTTTCATTTTTTGATCAAGCAGGATATTTTATTAATGGTAGAGGGACTTGATATTTTTCAGATCCCAACGCCTAAGAAGTTAATTGGTTCAACCCTTGCAGACTCCAAAATCCGACGGGAGACAGGTTGTACAGTCATTGCCATTAAACAGGATGGAGTTCTTTTTACAAATCCAGACCCCCATCTTCCCATCAAAGATGATTCCGAATTGCTAATCATAGGTACCTATGAGGCGGAGTATAAGTTTATGCAGATGTTTAGTTAATCTATAAATATCAATAGGTTATTATTGCCCAATCATTAGGCAATCGGTGCAAAAACAGTGCTAACAATAGCCACGGCCCCATATTCCACAACGAATCCACAAGCTTTGTGGATTTCTTTTAAAAACCTTTTAGAAACAGCTTGTTTTCGATTCAATATCTCAACATCATTTCTTTCTTTCAGAATTTGAACTTCATTCATTGAAAAAGAAGAGGTTATCAGGTTTGAATAGACCTTAACATTTCAAAAAATTGAAACAAAGGGACAGGGGTGAACCGTTCGGAAACGATTCGAGGCGAACCTTCAGACCAATGAGCACTCACTTGGCTAACCCATACTGGAATTCACCCTTGGTGAAGTCCAGCGATTCCTTTAAGACATACGGTTAACCGCCGTTCGAAGCGTTGGAGAGCGGTTGACCCATGGCCCATTATGCAACTGCAAGGTAGACTGTGTCCATACATCGGACCTTTGGAATAAAAGAGGACGAGACTGTATGAAAATCGACTCGCTTCAGCAGCAAGGAAAACAGAGAACTCCATTATACTATGGGTACTACATCATTGCGGCCTGTGCCGGAATTCAGGCCATCGGGATTGGCACCTATATCGCATTTGGTGTTTTTTTTAAACCCCTTCTTGCAGAGTTCACCTGGTCAAGGACAACGCTTTCAGGAGCCCATTCCTTAGCTTTTCTCATCTCAGGGGGGTTGGGGATAATCGTTGGAAGGCTGACGGATCGATTTGGTCCACGACTCTTAATGACAGGCTCAGCCCTTTTTTTTGGTTCCTCGCTCCTTCTTCTTTCAACCATTCAGGCTCCATGGCAGTTATATCTATTCTACAGTCTCATTTTCGGAATAGGGTTGAGTGCTGTAGATGTCATTGCTCTGAATACAACGGCAAGGTGGTTTGTTCGAAGACGAGGAGTTATGACTGGCCTTGTGAAAATGGGCACGGGATTTGGACAGATGCTCATCCCCTTTTTGGCAAATATTTTCATCACCGCCTTAGGATGGCGTAAGGCTTATGCGATCATCGGGGGGATGGGAATGATCTTACTTGTGCTCATCGCTCAGGTTCTGCGGCACGATCCGTTCCGAATGGGGCTCTTTCCTGACAATTCAAAAACGGCAACATCAGAGAGTGGGTTTAAGGGTGAAGAGACATCCTTCTGGAAATTGACAAGAGGCAAAGAATTCTGGATGATCTTTTTTGCCAACCTTTCAGCCTGTTTCTGCCTGATGAGTATTATGGCACACATCGTCCCCCATGCCATTGACACAGGGATTTCGCCGAAAGCCGCTGCTTCGATTCTTTCCACCATTGGTGGCGCAAGTATGGTCGGACGGTTTTTCATTGGTCATGCGATCGATCGCATGGGTAATCGACGCTCGATGATCCTTTGTTTTATGTTGCTCATCCTTATGCTCTTATGGCTTCAGGTCTCAACAAAACTTTGGATGTTCTATCTTTTTGCTGCGATTTATGGATTTACCCATGGAGGCCTCTTTACTGTGATTTCACCGATTGTTGCCGAGTACTTTGGGATTCGGTCACACGGTCTTCTCTTTGGGGTAGCTGCCTTTGCAGGTACGGTTGGAGGTTTTCTCGGTCCCATTTTTGCAGGCTCGGTGTTTGATATCACGGGTAACTATGGAATGGCCTTCTGGGGATATGTTGTGGTCGCTGCCACTGGTCTCGGACTCATTCTCTCCCTGCCCCCATACGTTCCGGGGAAAGATCATCAACCCTAATCATGATTAGGGGTTACAAAGCTCTCTACAGGGCATCCTTTTCCACTCCGCATTACACTTTCCTTCAATCAATGAACTCAGCCCCCTTCTTGGATGGAGAGTGAAAGAAAGAGGGAATTGAATTCTTGGAGGATAATGAATACAATAAAGGTCAATTTTACTGTCAAACGTTAAATGGGTTTACCTTCGAGTTAGATAAACGGCCATGGGCAATCCGCTCTTTAACGCTTCGAATGGCGGTTAATCGGATGTTTAAATGGAATGGCTGGATTTCATTTAAGATGAACTCCCGTATGGGTTTCAAACGTAGGTGCTCATTAACCTGAAGGGTCGCCTCGAAGCCTTTCCGAAGGGTTCACCCATGTCCGTTTGGTTCATCTTTTTGCAAAGGTAAGGTTTATTTTTAAAGGGATATCCTGGAGTGAAAGAGCGGAGGCAGGGGAGTAATGGAAAAGGTTCATAGGGAAAAGCTGAGTCTCATCATCGGTGACTATCCCGTACTGGAACCGTTTTTCGTCATGAAGGTGAAGACCATCAGAGAGCGCGAGCCTTTTCAACCTCTTCTGATTCTGGTCTCCTCCAAACTCCTTGGGCTTCACCTTCGGCGACTCCTTGCAGAAGAGGGCCTTCCACATCTTAACCTTAGATTTTGGACATTGGAAGAGTTTGCGAGAGAGATCAGTACCCCTCACCTTTTGGCTCAGGGGAAAAGAGAATTACCCTCTTATGCAGATGAACTGATCATTGGAGATTTAGCGAAATCCCTGGCTGAAGAAAAAGTTCAATTCTATTTTCGCGACATCGCCGATCGGGCGGGGTTTCACCAGGCTCTCCTGGCGACCATTAAAGACTTAAAAGATGGTTGTCTTCTACCTGGGGATCTTGATCGGGTTCTTCAAGACGTCAACGTATCCAGAGGGGTTCATCTTTCCAAATTGAGGGATTTACTCAAACTCTGGAAGGGATATCAGGATAGGCTAAAGGAGATGAATTGCTATGACGAGTCGGACCTGATGGTATCTGCACATAGTTGGGTAAAGGATTCAGTCTTTTTACGACAGACCCCCGGGATACTGATTTACGGTTTTTACGACTTCAATGCCGCACAGAAACAACTACTGGAGGTCTGTTTCGAAGAGAAGGAGGTCACAGCCTTTCTTCCCTATGAGCCCACGCCTGCTTTCGAATTCGTGAAACCAGCCCTCGAATGGCTGAAGCATTTAGGATTTCATCAGGTTGAAGTCAAGCAACCCATGCCACCTGTCAGATCTCAGGCCCTTGATCATCTCTGTCACAATCTTTTCGATGATAAGAAGCCTCTTGGAAGCGACCCGAAGGAAATTCAGATAATCTCAGCCCCGGGAGAATCCAGAGAGGTCCGAGAAGTGGTCAGAACCATACTTCAATCCTCAAAGGCAGAGGAGATCCCCTTTCATGAGGTAGGGATTTTGCTTAGGGCTCCAGAAGAATATTCACGGCTTTTCAGAGAGGCCTTTTATTCTCTTGGCATAGAAGCTTATCTCCGGGAAAAAATGCCTTTCATGGAGACGCGAGCAGGACGAAGCCTTAAACTTCTCTTAAATGTTATGAATGGGAATTTTTCAAGGCAGTCTGTCATGGAATTTGCGACCTTTGCAAATTTGAGAATGAATGGTTTTTCTTCAGAAGAGGGGGTTAGGCTCAATCTACCCCTTTGGGATGCCATCTCAAGGCAGGCAGGCATTGTGGAAGGGGAGAAGGAATGGGAAGAAAGACTCCATAAATTTCGGGAAAGTAGAATAAATAAACAGGGGGCAGAAGGGGAGGACGAAGGAAAGAGGCGACTTAACCAAGAAGATCTCATCGCCCTCGACCATTTGATTCAGTTCACGAGAACGCTGTTTCATTCCATCCATAAGGTAGAAAGGGCAAAGACCTGGAGGGGTAAGATCGAAGCCTTACTTGGAGCCTTTGATGCATTATTGGAAGAGGATCAAGAGGGACAACTCGTTAAACAGGCGGTGAGGAGACTTTCCGAACTGGATGTTTGCGAAATATTTCCTTCTACGTCAGATTTTTTGCGTCTCGTGGATAAGGTGTTACAGACAGAAGGGATTCCGCAAGGTAAGTTTCAGCGAAACGGACCAAGCATTGTCAATCTGATGGCAGTCCGTGGCGTTCCTTTTAAGATGGTGGTTGTTCCTGGGATGGTCGAGAAGTCGTTTCCCCCTCTTATCCGACAGGATGCAATCCTGTTGGATCAGGAGAGAAAAGCAATCAACCGATGGATGAGAGAGAAGAAAAACGAACCTCTCCCGTTGAAAGCCGAGGCAAGGCTCAATGAAGAACGACTCCTGTTTCGTCTAACCATCGGCGCCGCAACCAAACAGTTGATTCTCAGTTATCCCCGAATGGAAATCGGAACAGAGAAGGAGAGGCTACCGTCATCATTTATTCTTGCCTCCATCAAGTCACTTACCGGCAAAAGCCTTGACTTCACCCAGATGGAGAAGTTTACCGGGTTTGTTAGAATTCCCCTTTCTGAGATCGCTGTAAAAAACCCGGATAAGGCCATTGACGAAGTAGAATATGACCTCTCTGTCGGACAAAGAATGTCGGCGGCAAAGAGTTTACGTGGCCTGCTCTATTTGAGGGAAGTTTCCTCTTTCTTTGCAAAAGGTTTAAGCCTCGAATCCTCCCGCTGGGGAAAGAAAAAGTTTACAGGCTATGACGGCATCCTCGATTCGGATGAGGCCCTTCAGGTTTTACGCGAGCGTTATTCTATCTATAAAAGGAGTATCTCGCCGACGCGGCTCGAAACCTATGCAACCTGTCCCTATCGCTATCTACTGAATGTGATCATGGGGGTTGAAGCTCTAATCGAACCTGAAAAGGAGATTACCCTCACCCATCTGGACAAAGGAAAGTTGATTCACGACATCCTCTATGAGTTTTATTCGGATCTTAAAAAGGAACGGGGCATGTCTCTTCGATTAAGGAAGGAAGACCTTGAGAGATTACTGGAGACAGCCCGCAAGAAATTTAACGAATTTGAGCAGATAGGTGTCACGGGTTTCTCGATGATGTGGGAGATGGAAACAAAAGGTATGCTGGATTGCCTAAGGGACTTCTTCAACAAGGAGCTTGAAGAAACGGAGTTTATTCCGACGTATTTTGAAGTTCGATATGGAATGAAACCGTACGATTTGAAAGAAAGTGAAATCTCAACCGAAGAACCGGTCCTCCTCCATATTGGGAACAACACGTTGAGTCTGAAGGGAAAGATTGACCGTATTGATCTGACACAGGATAGAAAGAAGGGGCGAGTGAGGGATTATAAAACTGGCAAGATATCAGCCAAGGACAACAGCTTTCAGGGGGGAAGGACGTTACAGCTTCCCCTCTATCTCCTTGCGGCCAGACAGTTGCTCGGGCGGATTCATCAGGGGATCGAGATCGAATCTGCAGAATATTATTTTCTCAAGGATGACAAACCGATTATGTTTGAAGGGGCTCAACTGGAGAAGAAAGAAGATGAACTTCTGGAGATTCTCGAAACCCTTGCCAGTGGAATTGAAGATGGGATTTTCATTCCTGTACCAGACCGTCAGGATTGCAAATCTAGATATTGCGATTTCAGAACTATCTGTGGATCCTGGGCTCAAGTTCTCTTTGACCGAAAGTCTAATGACCCGAAGGTCAAGCGATATTTAAAAGTAACCCGAGAAGAATCTGTAGAGATAGAAACATGAAGTCTGAAATGAAACTCATCGACCAGAAACAGCGAGACCTGGCCGCCGAAGACCTCTCTCAGAGTTACCTCGTTGAAGCGGCGGCTGGAACGGGAAAGACCACGGTGCTGGTCAGCCGGATCATCAAGATTATCAGAGAAGGGGAGGCAGGGGGGGATGAGGTAGTTGCCATCACCTTTACAGAGAAAGCGGCTGCCGAATTAAAAGTAAAGTTGCGTCAGGAGTTGGAAAAAGCCCTGTTAGGTAAATTACGTTCTGCCGAAAATCAACGAATTTCAGAAGCCATTTCTGATCTTGAACGAATGCAGGTGACAACGATTCACTCCTTCTGTGGTTCTCTACTTCGGGAGCGACCTGTGGAGGCAGGGCTCGATCCCAATTTTCAAGTGGCAGACGACCTGATGGCCAAACTCCTCCAGGCAGAAGTGTGGGAGAGCTGGTTTGAGAAGCAGTTGGGTGCCAATGACCCCGCCTTGCGTCGAGCTGTGCTTATTGGAATGAAACCGGATCAAATATGGAACCTGAGCAGATCCCTACTGGAAAACCGTGATGTATTGGGATTCCTCCCATCTTCTATATCCCCTGAGGATCTGGAAAAAACGATTGACCGATTTGTCAGGGCACTTCAGGAGGATATAGAGTTTTTGAATCAACTCCAGCCTTATTGTATGAATTCAGACGACAAGGCGATCCTGACTATTGAAGACTTGAACATGAAACTGAAAAAGCTGGAGTCGATTTCTGAGAATGAAGAAAGAGAGAGATTCATTTTTAAAGAAATCTCAATGGGATCACCGAACAAAGGGGCCAAGAAAAACTGGAAACCTGATCATCAGCTCGAACGGGTGAAGAAGCGATTCGGCTCCATCTTAGAACATCTCAATGAGACCAAGGCAACCATTGCTGATTCGGTCATCACAGGACTTTCGAAATGTCTGATTGGCTATGTCGATGCTTACCAGCAGGCCAAAAAGGAAAGAAACCTTCTTGACTTCCAGGACCTTCTCATGTTGACCAGCCGTGTGCTCAAGGAACATCCTGAGGTTCGAAGATATTTCCGAAGGAAATACAGCTTTTTATTGGTCGATGAATTTCAAGATACAGACCCCCTTCAGGCGGAAATCGTCTTCTTCCTTTCTGAGGATGAGAACACAGGGGCATCCGAATGGAGAGACGTCAAGGTTGCCTCCAGACGCCTTTTTATTGTAGGAGATCCGAAGCAGTCCATCTACCGGTTCCGACGGGCTGACATTGAGATGTATGAAGATGTGAAAACCCTGATGGGTGAGGGTCGTCTCTTAAGCATCTCAGAAAATTTTCGATGCGCACCCTCACTGGTCAGGTTTGTCAATAAAATCTTTGCAGACCTCATCCGCCCTCCGGAAGATGGCCATTACCAGCCAGGATATGTGCCGCTCCATCTGGGGAGAGCCAACGAAAGCGTCCCTCCAGAGCATGGAACTGTGTTTCTCTACCCACCCAAAAAGAGAGAAATCGAATTGACCAGCCTGGATCATTGTCGGCGGTGGGAATTCCGCTGTCTTGCATCTTTTATCCGGAAGCTGGTGGATGAAGAGAAATGGGAGGTTTGGGATGAATCCGATCAACACTTTCGGCCCGTGATGTTCAAGGATATAGCCATCCTGATGCGGACCTACAATCCTTTAAATATCCTGGAGGAAGCCTTAAGGACCTATGATGTAGACTACCGGGTCATAGGGGGAAAGCATTTTTACAGGCGCCAGGAGGTTCAACAACTTCTGTCCGTTCTTCAGGCGGTGGACAACCCGAATGACAGGGTCTCTTTAATTGCGGCACTCCGCTCGCCTTTCTTTGGAGTCTCGGATGAGGAACTCTTTCTCTTTCATGCCCGGGGAGGAAGTTTGAACTACCTGCACAAGGCTGATGGGACGGAGCTGGAGCAGCCTTTCAGTCTTTTCCGGGAACTTTACGAAATGCGAAATCAGGTCAGCGTTTCAAGTTTGTTAAAGAGGCTCTACGAAGCAACGCGGGGGCTGGCTCTCTTTCTGATGAAGCCCCAGGGAGAACAGAGGGTTGCCAATCTTCTCAAGATTGGCGATATAGCGAGGGCCCTCAACGAAAGAGGAGTGCTAACTTACAGAGGTTTTGTACGATGGCTGTCTGAAAGGCAGGAAGAGGAAGCTGAAGAGCAAGAACCTCCAACACTCGAACGGGGGGACAATTTCGTCCGGCTCCTGACGATCCATAAAGCCAAAGGATTGGAATTTCCGATTGTCATCCTCGCGGACCTTGCTTATAGGCGCACCAAAGGAGAAGATTTTATCATCGACCGCAAAGGAGGACGGATAGCCATAAAAATAGGAAATAAAGAGGATTTTCTCTGGTCGCGTCATTATGAAGAGCTAAAGGAGTGGGAGGAGAAACGGGGCGAGGCAGAAGAACGACGGCTTCTCTATGTGGCGATGACACGGGCAAGGGATTTTTTGGTCCTACCGGTTTTCTGGGTGAAAGAGAAGAAAGATGGGAAAAAGGAGATTCCAACAGGAAGTTTTATGGGATACCTTCAGCCCTATCTGGTAGAACCTGAAGCTGTACCCTATGGACAAAGAAACCAGGAGATGATGTATTATGATACGAATCAATTGGATCTTGCTCCAGAAGAGGGAGGTTCCTTTCAATATCCGATCGACATTAAGACATGGAACGAAAAAGAGATTGATTCGTCCCTTTCTCAATTTAAACGATGGAAAGAGGCCCAAGAGGAGTTAAAGAAAAGGGAAGCAATGGGACGCCCCATTTCTACTGCCATCGAAAAAGTTGAAGAGGTCGACAGAGATGAGGAATGGCATTCGATCTCTGGGACTGGCGGTGAGGGAGCTACTTTTGGAAAGCTCGTCCATCGTCTTTTGGAGAAATCCGATTGGAGCCAACTGGGTTTACTTGAGAAGATGGCGGAGGCAGAAGGAAGAGCACTCGGAGCAACAGGCCCCATGATCAAAAGAGCAGAGGAGATGGTTAAGAAGACCATCGATTCTCCAACCCTCCAACGGGTGATTCAATCGAGGAAATACCAAAAAGAAGTTCCCTTTGCCTATAAAAAGGATGGGATCCTTTATGAGGGTGTCATGGACCTTGTGTTCAAAGAGAAGGATGGTCTGGTCGTTCTTGACTTTAAAACCGACCTCGTGGATCAAAAAAAGTTGCATTTAAGAGTAGAACACTATAAACCCCAGGTAGAGGTCTATTCCGATGCCATCCGGTCCATCTTTGGCCAACCACCTAAAGAGGTCATCCTCTTCTTTCTCCATTTGATGGAACCTATTTCGGTAGGGGTATAAGGAGGGGCATGCCTTAGAAGGGTTGAATTAAGATTTGGGCCAGGAGATAGAGATGAAAGGATCCGGGAATATTCCTACCTTACTGGTGGAAGCGAAGTGTTTGCCAGAGGCTTGGGAGAAGGCGGTTTTAGCGGTGTGGGATCAAGGGCTGGATCTTAAAACGCAATATGATAAACAGGAAGATCCTCCCAGTAAAGATGCCACGGTCATGATCACCATTCATGCTCCATTTTCTGAGCCCCGGATTCACAAAAATTTTCCTGGGGGTCCAGTGGAACTGGAAGTCTATCGACAGGAAGTTGTGAAAGGAATCCATGATCACTGGATTGATCCAGTCTCCGGTAAATGGACATACACCTATCATGAAAGGCTTTTTGCCTATTGTCCGGTGGAGGACCTGCGAGGTCCTGTGAAAACTCCCAAGCCCTTTTCGCCAGTCGATCAAATCGAATACATCATCGATTCACTTTCAAAGACGACATATACAAGGAGGGCCCAGGCCATTACCTGGATGCCAACGGCCGATATTCATACAGACGATCCTCCCTGCCTTCAACGGATCTGGTGCAGGTTGGTAGAGGATGGATCAGGTCAATTCATTCTGAATATGAACACGCACTGGCGGAGCAGGGATCTCTATAAGGCATGGTTTATGAACGTTTATGCATTAACAGATTTACAGCGATTGATCGCTGAACGGATATCCGAAAAGATAAAAAGACCTGTGAGAATTGGCAGGTATGTGGATATCAGCGATTCGCTCCATCTCTATGGAAAATATCTTGAGGAGATTAAGGCCGAAGTTGAAAAGATGCGGGATGGCCAGTATCAAAACCGGTCCTGGGAAAGCACTCACCCCGCCTTTGAGATGATGGTCCAGGAGGCTCGTGACCGATTAGCGAAAGATCCGGACTGGTATGCAAAAGGCAATCGATGAGATGAAATTTAAACCAGTTTGATGAGAAAAAAAGAGGAAATTTCAATGAATCTGTTAGAGGAGATGAAGAGAAGGCTCAATCTGGAGATCCGACCGAATTCACAGGACTTAGAATATTTAGAGGCAGTGATTCATAGAGGGGAACTTGAAACCCTTCTTGCCCTATTGCAAAAGCATTTGGGGCCAGCGGTTAAAGAGCCCAATAAAGAACCCATTCTCCCGGGGGATATTGAGGAAATTGTGGAGCAATTAGGCGGTTTGAGGATTGACCAATCTTTTTACTACAGGAAAGAGGGTCAGAATGTGACCTACGCCGCTCTCTGGCCCTGGCAGTCGAACCCCGATAAAATTACTCTGAAATGCGGAATAGGGTAGGAGGAGTTAGAAGCCTCCTGTCGTCAACAATGCTTAAGGGATCAATGCGATAAATCGGAAGGTTATGGAATGATGCAGTCTGGTCTTACGCACTGAAAAGTCATTGGCTTTCTGTTTTTCTATTTGAGAAAGAAGGGAAGAATATTGTCGCCAGGGCGAAATAAATCTTGACCAAATCAAAAATTTATGACATTTTAGAAACATTGATTAACCTGTGAGAGGGATTAAAAGATGGGTGACCGGAAAACCTCAGGGAGTAAGGAAGATTTGAAGCAATTTAAAGAAGAGATTGTTCATCAATTCCATGTCATTTCAGAGAATATGATGAACCAGGTTAAGCAGGTGGCGGAAGGAGTTGCCAATATTGACGAAAAGCTTAACAGAAGGTTTAACGATTTAGAAGCTGAAATAGATCAAAAAACCCAACCGATCGCCCAAGCTGTAATTGAATTAAACGGTAAAGTTGCTACACTCAATGAGAAGGTGGCTACTCTTGATGGGAAGGTCACTGTGCTCGATGAGAAGGTGGCTACTCTTGATAGGAAGGTCACCGTGCTTGATGAGAAGGTGGCTACTCTTGATAGGAAGGTCACCGTGCTTGATGAGAAGGTGGCTACCCTTGATGGGAAGGTCACCGTGCTCGATGAGAAGGTGGCTACCCTTGATGGGAAGGTCACTGTGCTCGATGAGAAGGTTGATAGGATTCATCAAGAATTGAAATCGGACATCCACGAAACGAGACAGGAAATACTGGCAGCTGTTAAATTCTCCTATGCAGAGTTAGATAGAAGAATTACAAACCTCGAAAAAGAATTTCTCGACCTTAAATACCGCCTTGAAAAATTAGAATCCCGGCCTCTCTCCTGATTCTCATATAATGAAGAAGCATCTAACTTCATTCTAAAATTCCTTCATTCCATAAAAAAAGGGGCACCCAATCTCAGGTTTTCAGGTTATTGGGCCCTCTATCGGATGAACGGATTTATTCCATCATTTTTGCGAAGGGTCAAAATAACCCATTGATATTAAATAAAAAAACATAGGACATCTTATGGGATAGGTCCTTTTTTTATAATTGATTGGTCTATTGTTGCTAAAATTCTGGGAAACAAATTCTATTATTCGTTAATAAGGGAAAAATTTTCTGGTTTGAATTGCCATCATGTTTGGTTTTTGGTATATTAGGCGAAATTGCATATTACAAGAAATAGAGCCTGAGATTCTCATCATTCGTGGAAGACGAGTCGCCCTGTATATGGAGCTGGCTACGATCTATAGGGTGGCAACCAACTACCCTATGCATTCACCGAACACGGTGCGGTTAGGGCATCAAATATCCTTCGCAATAAGGGGGCCATTCACAGGTCCTTACACACAAACTCATAGAATTGGAAAAAGAATGAACCGTAAGGCTTGATGTTCATGAGACTGCCATTAACGAAATATTGGTCCAAATCAGGCGATTTTTATGGACACGAGACACGGGCTCGGTCACGTTGTTCATGGAAGTTGAGGGGCGAACAAGATTCTTAAAACAAAGTCGCAGTGAATGAAATTGTTTCAGAACTTACGTCTTCTCTGTTCACAGAATTAAAATTGGAGGTTTAAATTAGAGAATTTCTTTTTATATTGAGGCGCAACTTTGAATGAATTCGTAAAAAGCATTTTAAATTATTATGCGGCTTTTACAGAGACGCGGTTCTCAAGCGCGAGTACCCTTAACTATAAATGGTCGAATGACCCAAACTTTACCCTGGATATTTCGTTTTTCCCACAATTCAGAAGCTTATGGCTCGATAAACTAAGAACGAATGACAAGAGTCCCGTAGAAATCAAGCCGCATCAGTTTAAAATCGAAATTCAGGCCAAATATTTCAAAGAAAAATTGGCCGACCATCTGGAATCAACCCATAATTTTGAATTTTTAAGAACCTGTATTTCACAGGAAAAAGATAGACAAAAAGGCGAAAGCAATGAAATTCTTGATGAACGACGTGTGTTTTTGGACGGAATCCGCCTTTTCAATTTAAGCCTGAGGAAGACCATTGATATAATCATCAAAGAGCTACAAAAGGATGCTCTTTCCTGCCTGGAGGATGGGTACAAAATCGATAAATTTCCTCCGCCATCTTTTAATCTGAGGAGTTTTACTCAAGAAATATACGACCAGTTGCAGAACCTTGCCCAAAGTTCTTTAGATGAGGCAGATTATTATACAAAATTAAAAGAATACCTCGCTGGCAGGACTTATGACCTTGCCCTTTTTGACCTTTATTACTTACTGAAAAACTATGCTGTAAACGAGCCCTATGGGACGATCTACCTTTTCTTTGATTCACTTAAATTGGAAAAGGCCCAACAAAATAACGGCCAGAAACCAGAATACCCGCTCTTTTTCATAGA
>CALLAL010000044.1 GCA_938002255.1 uncultured bacterium | reverse complement strand
AACTCGCCGCTCTTTGCTAATCTCAAGGCCACGGCAATGGCTGCCCCACAGCTGACCCCCGAAAGGATACCTTCCTCTCGAGCAAGTCTTCTGGCATATTCGATCGCTTCTTCGCTCGAAACTCGTTCCACCCGGTCAACCATTGAAAGATCGAGTGTATCCGGAATGAATCCCGCCCCAATGCCTTGAATCTTATGAGGACCAGGCTTGAGTTCTTGGCCGGAAAGCTTTTGGGTAATCACAGGGCTCTCAACCGGTTCAACCGCCACGCTGAGAATCTTCTTCTTTTTTTCAAGTTTAATAAATCGAGAAACCCCTGAAATCGTTCCTCCCGTACCTACGCCAGAAACAAGGACATCGATGGCCCCGCCGGTTTGTTCCCAGATCTCTGGACCTGTGGTCTTAAAATGGATTTCGGGATTGGCAGGGTTTTTAAATTGCTGAGGCATGAAGAATTTAGGATCGGATGCCGAAATTCGTTCAGCCTCTTCAACAGCCCCCCTCATCCCTTTTGCTCCCGGAGTCAGGATGATATTGGTTCCAAAAATGGCAAGCACCTTGCGCCGTTCCATGGACATGGTCTCAGGCATGGTCACGTGGAGTTTATACCCTCTGGCGGCTGCCACATAAGCCAATGCAATGCCTGTGTTGCCGCTGGTGGGTTCAATAATTTCCATACCCGGTTTAAGGACCCCTTGTTTCTCCGCCGCCCAGATCATGTTTGCTCCAATTCGGCATTTGACAGAGTATGCAGGGTTCCGGCCTTCGATCTTACCCAGAATCGTTGCCTTTAACCCTTGAGTCATTCGATTGATTCTGACCATAGGAGTGTTTCCAATTGATAATGAATTGTCTTCAAAAAATCGCACCATAAGAGCCTCCTTTTTCATGAATGTTTCTTCCGGACTTTTTACTCTTTCACTCTCCCTTGTATCGGGCTTTTAAATCAAGGGGGGGTTAAACCTTCTTAACCGTAAAGCATTTGAAACAACTGTCACAGACGAAAAAGCCATGGCACCTGCAGCGAAGATAGGATGGAGCAGAATTCCGAAAAAAGGGAAGAGTGCTCCTGCGGCCACAGGGATGAGAATCGTATTATAAGCAAAGGCCCAGAAGAGGTTTTGTTTGATGTTGCGAATGGTGGCTTTACTCAAAGCAATGGCAATCACCACGCCTCTTAAATCGCCTCCGATGAGGGTGATATCAGAGGCTTCCATAGCCACATCGGTTCCCGTTCCGATAGCGATTCCCACATCGGCTTGGGCAAGAGCCGGAGCATCGTTGATACCATCTCCTACCATTCCTACTTTTTTCCCTTGAGCTTGAAGCTTCTTGACCTCCTCCACTTTTCCTTCAGGCAAAACTTCAGCGAGTGTTTGATCAATGCCAATCTGCTTGGCAATGGCCTCGGCCGTCCTCCGATGATCACCCGTGATCATGATTACTTCGATACCCATCCTATGAAGGGCGTTCACGGCTTCTTTTGAATTTTCTTTCAGAGTGTCCGCCACGGCGATTAAGCCTGCAGCCTTTCCATCGACAGAAAGAAACATCTGGGACTTGCCTTGACCGGACAGCTCTTCGGCCATTTCCGATAATCGATTGAGCCGAACCTTCCGCTCTTCCATCAGTCTTCCATTCCCCAGGAGGATTTCCTTTGAGTCAATCGTTGCTTCAATGCCTTGGCCCGCAATGGCTTGAAATCCTTTCGGATCAAGGAGGGGTAATTTTTCTTCTTTGGCTTTCTTCACAATCGCCTCTCCCAGAGGATGTTCTGATCCCTTCTCAGCGGAAGCTGCAAGAATGAGGATTTCCTCCTTTGTAAATCCTTCGCATTCTATGACATCTGTCACCGATGGTTCTCCCCGAGTCACGGTTCCCGTCTTATCCAGGATGAGGGTGTCGAGCTGATGGGTGGTTTCCAGGGCTTCTGCTCCGCGAATCAGGATGCCATGTTCTGCTCCTTTTCCGGTTCCCACCATGATGGAGGTTGGAGTGGCTAACCCGAGGGCGCACGGACAGGCGATGATAAGCACAGCGATAAAGTTGAGGAAGGCGTAGGTAAGCGCAGGTGAAGGACCGAAAAGAGCCCAGAAGACAAAGGTGACTATGGCGATCAGGATGACCCCCGGGACAAAATAACTGGCAATCACATCAACCATCCTGGCAATGGGAGGTTTTGAACCCTGTGCCTCCTGCACTAGACGAATGATCTGGGATAGAACCGTTTCTTTTCCGACCCTCGTCGCCTCAAATTTAAAGGTCCCGGTCTTGTTAAGGGTCGCACCGATCACTCGATCTCCAGCCTTTTTTTCAACGGGTATGGATTCCCCTGTGACCATGGATTCATCAACCGAGGAATATCCCTCTTTGACAACTCCATCCACTGGAATTTTCTCTCCTGGACGAACCACCAGGATATCCCCTGGAACCACTTCTCCAATCGGAAGATCCATCTCATGACCATTTCGGATGACCCTGGCTGTTTTCGGCTGAAGACCAATTAATTTCTTAATCGCTTCTGAGGTTCTTCCCTTTGCCTTTGCCTCAAGAAATCTTCCAAGGAGGATGAGGACGATGATCGCAGCAGACGTGTCGAAATAGACATCAAGCATCAGACCTTCAACCCTAATCAAATGGGGAAAGAAGGTGACGATCAAGCTGTAGAGATAAGCCGCTGAAGTTCCCACGGCGATTAGGGTATTCATATCGCTCGTTTTATGTCTGAACGCTTTCCAGAACCCGACATAAAATTGACGCCCTGCCCAGAACTGGACAGGCGTGGCGAGTAAAAATTGAATGAAGAAATTCGTTTGCTCCGAAAAGCCAATCCATTTCTCAAAAAACCCTGCGCCATACATGAGGATGAAAATAGGCGCAAGGAGGATAGCGCCAACGATGAACTTCCATTTTAATCGGTTCAGTTCAACCTCTCGAGAACGTCTTTCTCTCTCCAGGATATCTTCTTCAAAGGTTAACCTTCCGATTCGATCTTCGAGAATCTGGTAACCTGCAGCCTGAAGAGCGGTGGCGAAATCTTTAACGGAGGCAATCCCCGGCAGATACTCAATGGTGGCCCTTTCTGTAGCGAGATTGACCTGAACCTCAACAACCCCTTTCAGTGAACGGATGGCTTTTTCCACTCTGCTCACACATGAGGCACAGGTCATTCCCTGTATGGGAAGGACAATCTTCTCCACCCTTGCACTGTATCCAAGATCTTTTACCTTTTCAATAAAACGTGAAGGATCCGTCTTTTCAGGATTGAAGAGAATGGTGGCTCTCTCTGCAGCAAAATTAACCGTCGCTTGAGAAACACCCTCGAGATGGCCCAACCCTTTCTCGAGGCGTGCTGCACAGGCGGCACACGTCATTCCGAGAATAGGAAGGTCAATCCGTTTCAAGCCTCTGTGTTGATCTTTGGATTCCACCATATTTTCTTGAAATATCATTAAAATAAATGGGTGAATTGACAATTTACTTCACTTCATAATAAATTCCTGCTGTTCTTTTCTGCTCCCCTACTTTAAAGAGAATCATCACCTGATACTTTCCCTTTTGAGCAAGATTAAAATACGCATCATAACTTTTCATATGTTCTTCATATTTCAGGGTCTTGATCTGATCCTTTCCCTTCGGGTCGACCACCTTCATCTGGATCTCAGCATTCGTAATCTCCTTGTCAGTTTTTCCGTCTTTGAGTGTTACCGTGATATTGTGGGTGGTCGCGGGTTCGATATCCTCTTTCATCTTCATTTCTTTTAGCATCTTCCTGTGTTCGGCATTGTCCATGATCTCAATAACGACCTTTACCCCTTCGACCAGTACTGTTCTTGTCTCCATCTTTGAGCCTGTTCCGTGACCATGTCCATGTCCGTGCTGAGCATGAGTTAAGGATTGATACACAAACAACCCCGCCATTGAAATCATAAAAAATATAACATACTTCTTCATATTGGTCCCTCCTTTTTCATCTCGTTGACCTTTAATTTCCCTTTTTTCAGAGCCCTCTCTTTGACCAGGGCAAAGATGACCGGAGTGATGATCAGGACATGGATGGTTGAGGTTAAAAGTCCTCCGATAATGGGAGCGGCAATGGGCTTCATCACATCCGCGCCCACGCCCGAAGACCCCATGATGGGGACCAGTCCGATGAGCGTCGTTCCAACGGTCATCAACTTTGGACGAAGCCGGAGAACAGAACCCTCCACCGTAGCCTCGTGAATATCCTGCCGGGTCACCTCACCCTTCATCAGCCGTTTATTTAAGGCCTCGTGAAGGTAGATGATCATCACCACACCAGTCTCAACCGCAATCCCGTAAAGGGCAATGTAACCCACCCAGACCGCCACGCTGAAATTGTATCCCAAGAGATATTGGAGGATGACGCCGCCGGTCATGGCATAAAGGACCGCAACCATCAAAATGATTGATTCCGAAATCGAATGGAAGGTCATATAGAGGAGGATGAAGATAACGAAAAAGACGATAGGCATCAGGATCTTTAATCGCTCCTTTGCTCTTACCTGAAACTCATACTGCCCGCTCCATGAAAGAGAATATCCTGTAGGAAGCTTCAACTTCTCTTGGACCACCCGTTTGGCCTCTTCTACATACCCACCGATATCCCTTCCAGTCACATCCACATAGACATAACCGGTGAGCATGGCATCCTCATCACGGATCATGGCAGGCCCGGTGGTGTGACTGATCTCTGCCAGTTGGGCCAGAGGAACATGATAAATCGCTGGCGAAGGGCCGGCTATGGGTTGCATGCTTGAAGCCCCCCCTCCCCGAACCGGAACCAGTATCCTTTTGATGCTTTCAAGATCATCCCGTAATTCCCTTGGATAACGGATATTGACAGGATACCTCTCTCTTCCTTCGATCGTCCGCGTGATATTCATCCCGCCCAACGCAGACTGGATCACTTCCTGTACCTCGCCAACGGTCAGACCATACCGGGCAATGGCATCCCGATTGATCTTGATATCGGTGAAGTATCCTCCCGATACCCTCTCGGCATAGACGCTTCTTGTGCCAGGAACTTCTTTGAGGATCATTTCGATGTGGATTCCTGTCTCTTCAATCGTCTTTAAATCCGGACCCGAAATCTTGATTCCTACCGGTGTCCGGATTCCGGTCGTCAGCATATCGATTCTTGCCCGGATGGGCATGGTCCAGGCATTCTGGAGCCCCGGAAATTGCATTTTGTGATCCATCTCCTCAACCAACTCTTCATAGGTAATCGTCCGATGGCTTCCAAGGATCTTTTCGGCGACAGGTCTCATCCATCCGGGAAGAGAGGAATAATCCTTTCTCACTTTCCGCCATTCTGATTTGGGTTTGAGGTGGACCGTCGTCTCCATCATGCTGAAGGGTGCTGGATCCGTCGAGGTCTCCGCTCTTCCCGCTTTTCCAAAGACGGTGTGGACTTCTGGAAAGCTCCTAAGGATCTTATCCTGAATCGCAAGAAGTCTTGCTGCTTCGGTCACTGAGATCCCAGGACTGGTGACGGGCATATAGAAGATCGTCCCCTCGTAAAGAGGAGGCATAAACTCGCTTCCGATTTTTAAGAGAAGGACTAGGCTGAGGGGAATGATGAGAAAGTTGATAAATAGCGCCGTCTTCTTAAATCTTAAAACAAAATGGATGAGGGGTTCATAGAACCATCGGAAGAACCTTGAGATCGGGTTCACAGCCTCGGGTTTGAGGCGTTTGCCTTTTAAGAAGAGGGTCATCAGAACAGGGACGAGTGTAATTGCGAGGATTGATGAGGCAACCATCGCAAACGTCTTTGTAAAGGCAAGAGGACGGAAGAGCCTTCCCTCCTGAGCCTCAAGCATGAAGACCGGGATAAAGGAGATGATGATGATCACCAGAGAGAAGAAGATGCCCCGTCCCACCTGCTGGCAGGACCGAACTATCGTCCCCCAGCTATTCTTCCGATCCTCTTCCGACCCTTCTGAGAGATGGCGGTAGCCATTTTCCACCATGACGATCGAGGCATCCACGAGGACTCCGATGGAGAGGGCAATGCCTCCGAGGGACATGATGTTCGATGTCAGTTTCAAGAGATACATCGGAATAAAAGAGGCAACTACAGCAATGGGCAGGGCAAAGATAGGGACAAAGGCAGAACGAAAATGGAGGAGAAAGACGATGATGACTACGCTGACGACGATGATCTCCGTGAGGAGCGTCTTCTGAAGATTTTCAATGGAGAGCCGTATCAGTTCAGAGCGGTCATAAGTTGGAACAATCTTCACGCCCTCTGGAAGTCCGGGTTTGATCTCTTCGATTTTTGCCTTGACCTTATCGATCACATTGAGGGCATTTTCGCCGAATCGCATCACGACGATCCCGCCAACGACCTCACCCTTCCCATCCATTTCCACAATCCCCCTGCGGATCTCAGGCCCAAGACTAACCTGAGCAATGTCCCGGAGAAGGATCGGGGTTCCCCGCCGGTTGCCCACCGCGATCTTCTCGATATCTTCAATCGACTTGATGTATCCCCGTCCCCTCACCATATACTCTCTGCCGCCGAATTCGAGAAGCCTTCCCTCCACATCCGCATTCGACATCCGGACACGTTCCATCACCTCCCTAAGAGAGATGCCATAGGCAGACATCCGATTCGGATCAATGCTGATCTGGTATTGCTTCACAAATCCGCCGACACTTGCCACCTCTGCCACACCTTCCACGCTGGCCAGGGAATAACGGAGATACCAGTCCTGAAGGGTGCGGAGAGAGGCAAGATCATGCTTGCCGCTTTCATCCACAAGGGCATAGGTGAAGACCCATCCCACTCCGGTTGCATCGGGTCCAAGAGTTGGATTCGCTCCTTCTGGCAGCCTTCCAGTGATCTGCTGTAAATATTCGAGGACCCGTGATCTTGCCCAGTAGATGTCCGTTCCATCCTCGAAGACCACATAGACATAGGAGTAACCGAAGTCTGAGAAACCTCTCACCGTCCTCACTTTGGGCGCTGAAATGAGAGCGGAGACAATGG
This sequence comes from uncultured bacterium, assembly GCA_938002255.1. Lineage (GTDB taxonomy): Bacteria > Desulfobacterota > BSN033 > BSN033 > UBA1163 > RBG-16-49-23. The sequence goes on along the minus strand of CALLAL010000044.1, from coordinate 1,889 downwards.
GATAGGTCACCTGGTCTTCTACAAGATCTGGACTTCTTCCCTCCCATGGAGTATAGACGATTACCTGGACATCAGAGATATCGGGCACCGCGTCAAGAGGGATATGCTTGATTGAATAGACCCCTCCTAACATCACCAGGAGAACGACAGTGAAAACCATGAACCGGTTCTTCGCACAGACCTCTATGATCTTCTCGATCATTCTATCTCCCAAAACACCTAATGGGAATGTCCCATAGCACCGACCGCCTCTTTAAACTTTGATTCGGAGTCGATCAGGAAATTGGCACTCGTTACGACGCGATCCCCTGCGTTCAATCCTTTTGTCACCTCGTAATAGTTATCCACTTTTGCTCCCACCTTCACCTCTCTCGGTTCAAAATAGCCATTGCCCTTATCGAGGATGGCCATCTGTCTGAGACCTGTATCGATGATCGCCTCTTTCGGAACAACCAACCTTTTTCCAAGGGGAACTTTGATCTCCACATTGGCAAACATTTCTGGCTTCAGTTTTCCGTTAGGATTTGGGAATTCAAACCTCACTTTTGCGGTCCGAGTCTCCGGATTTAAAGAGGGATAGATATAGATCGCCTTCCCTGTGAAGATCTCTCCGGGCAGATAAGTGAGCTGGACAGATGCCTGTTGTCCCAATCGGATGAAAGGAAGTTCATATTCATAGATATCTGCATAGAGCCAGACAGTCGAAAGGTCAGCCAGTTTGAAGAGAGCCATCCCTGGCATCACATTCATCCCCTTATAGGCCATCTTTTCAAGAACAAATCCACTATAAGGAGCATAGAGGGTAAGTGTCTTTCGGGGTTGTCCGTTCTCTTCTAAGGCTTTAATCTGATCGTCGCTGATATCCCAAAGCTTCAGCCTTCGCCTGGCAGATTCTGCAAGGGAGTGTCCGCTTGCAGCCACTTCTGAGAAAGGACTTTTCATCAGATCCTTTTTCGCCCGCAAAGCGATGAGATACTCCTCCTGAGTGGAGACCAGCTCCGGGCTGTAGATGGTAAGAAGGGGTTCACCCTGCCTTACGAACCTTCCTGTAAAATCGACATAAAGGTCCTCGATCCAGCCACCGATCTTGGGTGAAACCGTGACCACTCTTCTTTCATCATAATCCACCCTTCCTACGGTTCGGATAACCTTTTCAAGGGGTCTCATCTCCACAGTTCCGATCTTTACTCCTATTAACTGCTGGCGTTCGGGAGTGATCTGAAGCGTTCCGGGAGTTAGCTCTTGCATCTTTCCTTCCTTCTGGATCGACTCCATGGTCAGTCCTTTGATATCGAGATCCTCCACGTTTTTCCATTCAGTTTTTGTTTCAGGTTTATGTTCATGCCCGGCCGAGGCAGGTCCGCTTAAGGGAGGGGTGGCCGTCTCCTTTCCGCAACCCACAACCCACCAGGAAATGAATATTAAAAGGACCATCCAGATCGGTCTTTTCATCTCTGCTCCCCCTTTTGAAAGAGTCGCGTTCCAACAATTGCCTCTAAATTGGCTACCTTCTTTTCATATTCAGTCAAAGCCTGATGATACTCCAACTCATACCGGTAGAGCGTCATTCGGCTGTCAAGAAGGGTCATAAAATCGACTTTATTCACCCTGTAGGCACTCATCGCCGAAGTTACCTGAAGACTTGCCTGTGGGAGGATGCCGGTTTTGTACAGCTCTACCTGCTTCTCAGTTCTCTCAAGCATTGATGCCATATCCGTGATCATATACAGAATCTCATTCTTCATCGCTCTGTATTGAGCTTCTGTCAGTTTTATATCTGCCAAAGTCTCCGCCACCTTTCGCTCCTGTTTGGACTTATAAAAGATGGGGATATTGATCTCCATCATTCCGGTCAGCATATCCCTTCGTTTCATCTCCGGACCATTGTC
>CALLAL010000043.1 GCA_938002255.1 uncultured bacterium | reverse complement strand
AACCGCACATATTTACGAACCGTCTTGCGATCGATCCCAAAAGAACGCTCAATGCCCTTAACACTTTTTCCTTGATGCCATTGATAAATCATCTCAACAATTTCGTTCATACTCACCTGCATCCTTGCCATCCGCGTCCTCCTTCAAGGGATTGTCATACCCTCGAAAGATACATGGATGGGATACTCTCTCGCCACTCAAAAGCAGGGGGGAATTATCGTGATCCTGGGGGGGGAAATGAGATGATCCCGACCCCGTCTAAAGGGGGGATATAACATGATCCTCGACAATTTCCCACAATTTATGTCCGTTCATTAACCATACTCAATAATTTTTTTGAAATTAAGTATATTTAAGGTATAATAATTATATTAATTAAATTATAGAGTTTGAATTCGACACTAAAAAAGTGAGAGCAACAAGCAGAAACATGGTATTGATTTTTATGAAGCCCAGAATCTATGGGATGATCCAGACGTTATAGAGATTCCGGTAAAAGCCAGTGATGAACTGAGGTTTTTGGTGATCGGGAAGATTTCAGGAAAGCACTGGTCAGGAGTTATTACATATCGACTCGAAAAAGCATAATAAAAATATCTGTTTCTAATAAAGCACTGGTGCAGACAGCTGATAGCTGCCGCACAGTTTCAAAGTTAAAAGGATAAAATGTATAATGTTTCTTATAAAAAAATGCGGATTTTTGGCGGGATGGTTTTAAATGCCAATACTGTGGCGTTGATGCATCTTCTGATTTTGATACTTTTTACTTGGCTAATTTTATATTACTGATTTTTGGTCGTTGGGAACTGGAGAAGTGCTAGGCATAGATGAGCATTACTTCTCCAACAAACCACAAACATTCTTAGCTACACTACCCCAATTTCAATTTTCAAATTTAAAGTAATGTCCCAAGCGAGAACTTCGCCCCATATTCTTCTCATCAATCCTTGGATTACAGATTTTGCTGCCTATAATTTCTGGATCAGACCTCTTGGACTTCTACGGCTTGCAAGCCTGCTGAGGGAGAATGGATTTAGGGTCACTCTGATCGATTGTCTCGATTTTTATAGTAAAACCAAGAAGTATGGCGATGGAAAATTTTTTAAAACGAAGATTGAAAAACCGTATCCTCTTAAAACTATTGCAAGAAATTACTGCCAGTATGGAATTCCTGAAGAAATATTGTTGAAAAGGCTCTCATTGCTTGAAGAAAAACCTGACCTCATCGGGGTTACTTCCGGAATGACCTACTGGTATCCTGGAGTATTTAAAGTCATTGAAATCACAAAGAAATTCTTTAAATATATTCCTGTAGTACTTGGTGGTATTTATGCAACCTTATGTTATGACCATGCCATGAGACTTTCCGGGGCAGATGTTGTGTGGAAAAACGGAAATGAATGGGAAGCTTTAAAATGTATTTCAGAATTAACCGGTTTTCCACACCAAATTCCGAACTCCCTTCCTGATGAAGCCAAGCTGAAGGCAGGTAAATTACGAACTGATCTTTATCCCGCTTTTGACCTTTATCCTCATCTTGATTATGTCTGCATCGCCACAACGAGAGGCTGTCCTTTAAAATGCATTTATTGCGCTTCACCCATTCTGTCCAAAGGGTTTGTTAAAAGAGATCCTATGCAGGTTGTCGATGAAATTGAATACTGGACCTCTCGTTTTAGAGTTCCTAATATTGCCTTTTATGATGATGCCCTTCTGATTGATTCTTCCAGACATTTCATTCCGATGATAAAAGATGTGATCAAGCGAAATATTCGTTGCAATTTTCACGCTCCGAATGCCCTTCATATTCGGGAGATTGATCAGGAGGTGGCTGACCTTCTCTATCAGGGTCAATTTAAGACCATTCGACTCGGTTTTGAAACCTCCGACGAAAAAGTTCAAATGGAAATGGGGGGAAAAGTTAATAATGGAGAGTTCCAGAAGGCGGTTAACTGTTTAAAAAGGGCAGGGTATTGCAGCGAGGAGATTGGTGTTTACATCATGGCGGGGTTGCCCGGTCAAAGTTTAGGGGAGGTTGAAGAAAGTATTGCTTTTGTAAGAGATGCAGGAGCAAAACCTATTTTAGTGGAATATTCACCCATTCCACATACCCCCCTTTTTGAAAAGGCGAAGCGGTTTTCTTCTTTTGACATAGAAAGAGAACCGCTCTTTCAAAATAATTCCCTCCTTCCCTGTCAGTGGAAAGGTTTTACTCTTACAGATTTTAGAAGATTAAAGGAGAGATTGAAGAGAGGAGAATTTTGATGAAGCCCTATGAAATTGTCCAAGATATTTTTATCGTAGGGGGACCGGATCTCACGGATGGTCGGGATGGGTGCGTCTATCTATTGAATCTGGACGAATCGATCCTGATCGATACGGGGGCAGGATGGAGCGTTGAACAGATCATTGGCAATATCAAAAGATTTGGGTTCGATCCCAAAAATCTTAAAAAAATCATACTGACTCACTGCCACATTGATCATATTGGAGGCGCTCCCGAGATTAAAAATAGATTTGGTTCAAAGTTATATATTCACCAATTGGATGCACCACCGTTGGAAAAGGGAGATCCCATACGGACAGCGGCTACATGGTATCAAACCACTTTTCCACCTACCTCTGCGGACGTGAAATTTAATCTTCCCGAAGAGATTTTAACGATTGGCGAACAGAAGATTTTTTGTCTTCATACGCCGGGCCACACACCTGGGTCAATCTGTATCTATTTGGATCGAGGAGGAAAAAGAATCCTCTTTGCCCAGGACCTCCATGGACCTCTGCTCGAAGAGTTTGGTTCCAATCTCAAGGATTGGGATCGTTCAACCCAGAAACTTCTTGTCCTTGAAGCCGATATCCTTTGTGAAGGACATTTTGGAATCTTTAAGACAAAGAAAGATGTAAAAAATTATATCCTTTCCTACCGCCGCCAGTATGGAGTAGAATAGTCTACCTCTGAAGTACCCCAATTTTACCAGGTAGGATTGGGAGAAGATTTTTTCCTATCCTACTCGTTAAACATTAAAGAGGCTTTTCCGCAGTTAAGCCCTTTCTCATCAGAAGCCAAAGCCCCCCTTCAGAGATGATTTGAAGTTCACCCCTCAGGCCTTCCTGTTGTATGGCCTCCTGTAACTCCTCCTCACTGACTTCAATCTTTCCTATTTGAAGATTAAGTTCCCGCGACTTCTTTCCGATGTCCTTAATAATATGATCAGGGGTAAATTTACCAAACCCTCCTCCTATAAATCCGACTCCATTGATTTTCAAAACGTTATAAATGGCTGAGAGATTGACTTGAAAAATTGAGGGGAAAAAGAAAGCTCCCCGAAAGATGGCAAGGTCAATGCTACCTTCTTCCACGCCTGTAAGGTCAGAATTGGTTTTTATTACCCTGATCCCTTCCTCCAATTTTTGCTTTTTTACTTCTTCCTTAAAAACCTCTACCATCTCAGGGGGAAAGGTAGCGATCAAATGAGAATGGCCTATGTTTCTTTTTTTTAAGTCGAAGATCACACCGCTAAATGGACCGATTTCAAGAATATTGCCATCTTTTCGATTATAGAACTCGCAAATTTGTTGACTTAAATAAGGATAGACAGATTTCCAGAGATTATTAATTTCCACGGTAGCATTGAGGTCTAAGGGTTTCATTGTTTTTTCACTCCTTCCTGAGGTTTTATAGGTCAATGGTTAATTAATTTTAGCATAAGTGAGAAGTATATTCTAAGAGGTTTGACCTTAAGGTGTAAGCCCTCAGTTATGTGGTGTTTTCGGTTTAAAAGGGTTGGAACGTTCCATTTCCAAAACCTTGAATAGCGGTTATCAAAGGTTACCCTCATCGGGGCCCTCATGGCCTTTGAATCGGATTTTTTTGAATCAGATTTGGTCGTTTTGACAAACAGAGGTTTCGCTTCAAGGTTTTTACGAAGCAACCTCCCAACCCTTTTTTATTTCTTTAACTGAGGGGTTACCTTAAGGTTGCATCAAGACCGTTGTCGGGAATTGAGGGCTTGATGTTGAGGAGGAATTAAGAGTAAAATAATCTCAATCGAAACCAGAGGAAACGCTCATCATGTTTTGGAGAAAAAGACGCATAGCACTCGCTCTGGGAGGTGGAGGGGCAAGAGGACTTGCTCATATTGGCGTGTTAAAGGTCCTTAAGCGAGAAAAGATTCCTATCAACCTTATCGTGGGAACCAGCATTGGGGCATTGGTGGGTGGAGCCTATGCGAGTGGGAGCAGTCCAGAAGAATTGCAAAGGAAGGTAGAGGCTTATCTTCATAGTCCAGATTTTCGAGATTCAGCCATCAAGGCCTTTGGAGTGGCTCATGCAAGGGGAGAGAGAGGGCTGGCTCAGAAAATTCAGGCCCACTTAAAAAATTACTTCTATCTCATTCAGGCGATGTTCAAGCCAGGGATCCTTTCGAATGAGGATTTCCAAAAGACCATCGATTATTTTATCCCTGATATTCGGATTGAAGAGACTCTTATTCCTTTTCGAGCTGTGGCTACTGATCTGGTGAGTGGCCAGCAGATCACTTTTTCTCGAGGCTCTATTCGACAAGCTGTTATGGCAAGTTGTGCTGTACCCGGAGCTTTTGCGCCGCTTAAAGAAGGTGAAAAACTTCTTTCCGATGGGGGAATTACTTGTCTCGTCCCCAGTTCTGTAGCAAGGCAGGAAGGAGCGGATATTGTCATATCTGTAGCAGTGGACCGCTGTATGGTCAATCCTCCGGAGTTGCGGAATGTCGTGGATATTTATTATCGCGTGAGTGAAATCATGGGAGAAAGACTCAAAGGTTATGAATTGGATCAGGCGGATGTGGTCATCCTTCCAGAGGTAGGTGATTTGCATTGGTCCGATTTCTCTCAGGCCCTCAGCCTGATTGACGAAGGCGAAAGGGCCGCAGCGGAAAAACTGAATGAGATTCGTCGAAACTTGTCTGGTCTTAGGAAGTGGTTTAGATTTTAAGAAAGCCCCATTCATATGGAATATTATGATGTGCATGTCCATTTTTTTTATGACCGTTCATTAGAGGAACTCGGTCAAAAACTTGCTTTCCTGAATCAGAAGGGCCTTGCAGGGATCAATATCCTGGTGATCGGTGAATTTCCCACCGAAAGAGAGACCTGTCTTAAAATGATCCCTGGTGCCTACCATTCCCATGTCACCCCAAAAGCACTTGAACATCAAAAGGACCCCTTTGAAGTGGTGAGGTTAGTGCATCCTCTTAAAATCGTGCCTTTTCTGGACGCCCGATTTATGGAGAACCGCATTGAAGAAAAAATCAGAATGTACAGGAAGAGGGGATTTCAGGGGATTAAACTGCTCTATGTCCCTGAGGAGGACAAAGCCTTTCAGATCAGGGGGATGGAAAAGGCTTTTGGACGGCCCCCTAAACAGTCAGAAAAGATTACCTCGCACATCATCGAAGAGGCCTCTTCCCTGGGCATGCCCATCCTGATGCATGTCGATTTAAGAAGATATGGAGAATTCGTGGAAGAGATGATTCGCTCACATCCCAAAATCTCTTTCAATCTTCCTCATTTTGGATTTTCGAGAAAGGCTATGGCCATCCTGTTAGACAAATACCCCAATTGCTATACGGACATGTCCTCCCTGATATCTTATATGGAGAAAGAGCCAACTTCTTATAAAAGTTTCATTGAGCAGCACCAGGATCGGATTCTTTTTGGAAGTGATGCTGTGATCGGCCAGCCTGAAACCATCCTCTTAGCCATTGCATTTATGAAGCGATTCCTTTCTGACCCGGACATCTTTCATAAGATCACAAGCAAAAATTACTTGAATTACATGGCCCATGGATCCTTCTCTTAACATCCATTTGATCCGCAGTAAGAAGAGAAAAAAGACCCTTTCTTTACGCATTCAGGAGAATGGTAAAGTCCTTCTTTTGGTGCCTTACCACACACCTCGAAGAGAGATTGAGAGATTTTTGGGGAAGGCAGAAGCATGGATCACCAAAAAGGTTTGGGAAAGAGAGAAGGCGATCAGAGAAAACCAAAAGGTTTTTATCCCGGGTGAAAGATTTTTATATCTGGGAGAATCTTATCCGTTGGAACTCCGGGAGTCTGATCATCGGGAACCTCCTCTGAAACTCTCTTTTGGCAAATTCGTCCTTGATCAAGATCATCTCAAGGAGGCAAGAGATATTTTTACCCACTGGTATAGGAGAGAAGCTCAAAAGGTGATTCCTGAGAGATTGACGTATTACAGTCAGAGACTGCATCTTTTTCCCAAGGGGATCAGAATCACCAACGCCAGAGGTCGCTGGGGTTCCTGTTCTCATGATAACCGGCTGTCCTTCAGCTGGAGACTTATTCTTGCCCCTGTGGTTATCATTGATTACATCCTGATCCATGAACTGGCACACATCAAGGAAAAGAACCATTCAGAAAGATACTGGAGATTTTTAGAATCGGTCCTTCCGGATTATCGAACGCTCAGGTTATGGTTAAAAAGAAATGAGTATCGATTGGGGTTTTAAAACCACGGATCCTATGGTTTCCCAGGGTCGTCTTTACTGATGGACCTTGGTCCTGTCCCAATAACCATTCTACCTGAGCTGAACCGGAATCAAGCAATAGAACCACCAAACCCTTTAATAAAATGAGTTGACTTCTGGAAGGAGTTCGTGTAAATTTGGTTCACTTCAAGAATTTCAGATTGGTGATTCAAAGAAGGTTAACCATCGGGAGGAGAGGGGGTGAGGGTAAGGGTTAATGGAGGAAAGGTTATCAATGGTTCAAGATTTGTTTAGACACTTAGAGGAGGGAGAAAGATGGGAAATAAAATGAAAAGAAAAGGGTTTTTAGGGATGATCATTTTGGTAGCCTTCGGTTTCTTCTTTTTTCTACTCTTGGGGGTTGTTGAAGACCCTGCCGCTCAAACCAAACCTGCTGAAAAGGTAAAGCCGGTGGCAGCCAAACCAAAGCCGAAAGTTGCTCAAAAACTCATTGTGGCCTCAGGAACAGATGCTCTTACTATGGACACTCATTTTGGTTTGGACGCTCCGACCTTTACCATTCTCGACCATATGGTTGAGTCACTTCTTGAACTGACTCCTAAAGGAGAAATTGTACCGAGACTGGCGGAAAAATGGGAGGTTTCATCCGATGCGACCGAATTCACTCTAAAATTAAGAAAAGGAATAAAGTTTCATGATGATACTCCCTTTAATGCAGAGGCGGTCAAAGTCAATTTTGATCGATTGCTCGATCCGAAGGTGGCTATCCGGTACCGATTTTTAGTGGCACCGATCTCTACGGTTTCCGTAGTGGATGATTATACGTTGAAGATAAAAACCAAGGCTCCTTTTGCCGCGCTGTTGAGCAATCTCACCCATCAGGCTACCGCCATCCAGAGTCCTACGTCTCTGAAGGCATCCTGGGATAAAGCCGTGGCAAAACCCATTGGGACCGGTCCTTTTATATTTAAAGAATGGGTCCCAGGAAATAAATTTGTCATGGCTCGCAATGACCAGTATTGGGGAAAGAAGGCCCTTTTGGAAGAGGTCACCTGGCGTGTTATCCCGGATGATGCTTCGAGGGTTGTTGCCCTTGAAACAGGGGAAGTCCATGTTGCGGTTCGTATCCCCCCCTTTGATATTCCCCGGTTGAAGGCGAATCCGAAACTCACGGTGTTGGATGCTGCCAGTGTGAGGACCATCTATCTCGGGTTCAATTGTCTCAAAGAGCCTTTCAACGATAAGAGGGTGAGACAGGCGATTAATTATGCCGTTAATAAAGAGGCGATTGTAAAACACGTCCTTGGCGGTGTAGGCCGTGTTTCCGATGCGGCCATCAGCCCGGGCATCTTTGGATACACACCCATCAAGACTTATGAATATAATATTGAAAAGGCAAAGGCGCTATTGGCGGAGGCAGGTTTTCCCAAGGGATTTGAAACGACCCTCCATCCAGCCGTCGGCCGATATTATATGGATGCCTCTGTATGCACGGCTGTTGCTGCGGATCTGCTCAAGGTTGGTATAAAAGCAGAGATCAAGATGATGGAATGGGGAACCTATCTTCCTTCCATTCTTCGAGAAAAAGATCAGGTGGAGCATAAGATCTATATGTTAGGATGGGGGTGTGTCACCGGCGATGCGGATTATGGCCTTTATACCCTCTTTCACTCCGGAGAATGGCCTAAAAAGGGCATGAACGCTTCTTTCTTTAAAAATGAAAAGTTAGACCAGATCCTCGATGCCGCAAGAAGTACTGCGAATCCCGAAGAACGGAAGAAACTTTACAAGGAAGCTCTTACAATCATCCATGATGAAGCCCCCTGGCTTTTCCTCCATAGTGAGGTTCAGATGGTAGGTGTCCAGAAAAATGTCAAGGGCATCATTGTTCATCCAACCGAAAGAGTCATTGCTAAGGAGGCCTGGATCGAATAAGGATGGCACCGTTCCATAGAAAGGGCTGATTTTTCTGAAATCTTTAAAAAGTCAGCCCTTTCTTTTTCAAGCTCAGGTGTTTTTAGAGAAATGTCCAGTCAGTATATCATCCGCAGACTCCTCATCATGATTCCTGTTCTTTTTGGAGTCTCTTTGATCATTTTTACCATCGTCCGGGTTCTTCCAGGAGACCCTGCTGTTGTCTTGGCTGGTCCTCATGCAACCAAAGATGTGGTCGAACAGGTACGAATACAACTTGGGCTAGACAAACATCCTGTGACCCAATATGTCATCTTCCTTAAGAATATTTTTCGAGGAGATTTGGGGACTTCCTCGAGAACAGGACTTCCTGTGACTCAAGAGATTATGGCGAGATTTCCAAATACTCTACTCCTCGCCCTTGCCAGTATCTTGGTTGCTACTGTGCTCGGTGTGCTCACAGGGATTATTGCTGGCGTCAAACAGAATTCGAAATTCGATTACCTCAGCATGTTGGTCGCGCTTTTTGGGATCTCCATGCCAGTCTTCTGGCTGGGTTTGATGCTGATGCTCCTTTTTTCCATTCAATTGGGATGGTTTCCTGCCGTGGGAGCAGATAGTTTTAAACATCTGGTGTTACCAGCCATCACTTTGGGTGCCAATTCGACGGCCATCATTGCCAGAATGACACGATCGAGCATGCTTGAAGTGATTCGCCTCGACTATATTCGAACGGCAAGAGCCAAAGGGTTAACAGAGAAATTGGTCATTTGGAGGCATGCCCTGAAAAATGCTCTGATTCCGGTGGTGACGGTCATTGGGCTTCAAACCGGAACGCTTTTAGGTGGAGCCGTACTTACAGAAATTGTCTTTGCCTGGCCCGGCATTGGAAGGCTTTTGGTGGAATCCATTCTTTCCCGTGACTATCCGGTGATTCAAGGAGTTGTGCTCTTGGTTGCCACGTTGTTTATCTTCATTAATCTAATCGTAGATATCATCTACTCCTTTCTCGATCCAAGAATCAGGTATCATTAATCGTTAGAGGGCAGATAGCAGTGGGCAGTAGTGAGACTGAATATTCGGAACGAAAAGAGAGGGGTCGCGTTTGGGAGGTGTTTCGTCGCCTTTCGAAGAGGGTGACGGCTCTGATAGGGCTTGTGATTGTTCTTCTCTTCCTCATCTCCGCTCTCATCGCACCCCTCCTTGCGCCGCACGATCCTTATGAACATAGCTTGGCACATAAACTTGCAAAACCCTCATGGGACTATCCCCTCGGAAGGGATGAATTAGGCCGTTGCATCCTGAGCCGGATCATTTATGGGGCGCGTATCTCCCTGCTCATCGGACTCATCGTTATTTCTATTGGGATCTTTGTTGGGGTTCCTGTTGGAGTGGTGTCCGCCTATTACGGAGGGAAAGTGGACTTCATCGTCCAGCGTTTCGTTGACACAATGCTCGCTTTTCCAGGCATTCTGCTTGCTCTCTTGCTGATTGCCATGCTTGGTGTGGGACTTCACAATGTGATGATTGCTGTGGGGATCTCGACGATTCCCATCTACGCGAGGTTAGCCAGAAGTTCTGTTCTTGCGATCAAATCGAGGCAGTTTGTTGAAGCGGCTCGGTCGATTGGAGCAAGCCATTTGAGAATCATCCTTCAACATCTCATTCCGAATAGTCTCTCTCCCATCATTGTCCAATCAACCCTTCATATGGCTACGGCCATCCTCTGGGCAGCTGGACTCGGGTTTCTTGGTCTGGGAGTGAGTCCGCCCACAGCGGAATGGGGAGCCATGCTCAACGGAGGAAGACTTTATATCCGAGTGGCCTACCATGTCGCCACCTTCCCCGGATTGATGATTTTTATTACTGTGCTTGGGTTTAATCTTTTAGGAGATGGGTTACGGGATGCACTCGATCCAAGGCTGAAGACATAAAGACAGTTCGTGCCTGCCTGCGATGAGGCTTCAGCAGAAAGGGTATTCGGGGAAAACGATAAACCTTTATGAGTTTGCTTCAGGTTAAAAATTTAAAAACATATTTCTATACAGACGATGGAGTGTTAAAAGCTGTTGACGAAATCTCATACAATCTCCGTGAGGGAGAAACGTTAGGGTTGGTGGGTGAGAGTGGTTGTGGAAAAAGCGTAAGTGCTCTTTCTCTCTTACGCCTGATTCCCTACCCTCCAGGAAGAATTATGGGCGGTGAGGCGATCTTTGAAGGGAAAGACCTTTTAAAAATCTCAGAAGAGGAGATTCGGCATATCCGGGGAAATAAAATCGCCATGGTCTTTCAGGAGCCGATGACCTCACTCAATCCGGTTCTAACGATTGGGTTTCAGATTGGTGAAGCCCTGGAGCTTCATCGTGGTTTTGATAGAAAAGGGGCTAGGCAGGAAGTGATCAGACTGTTAAGGATGGTTGGCATTCCTGATGCCGAGAGACGAATCGATGATTATCCCCATCAATTCAGCGGTGGCATGCGTCAGAGAGTCATGATTGCGATGGCACTCAGTTGCAATCCCAAGCTTCTCATTGCGGATGAACCTACGACCGCTGTTGATGTGACCATTCAGGCTCAACTTCTCGAGGTCATTAAGGAATTAACCTCCCGCCTGGGGACTGCCGTTATTCTGATCACCCATAATCTGGGGGTTGTGGCAAGATATGTAAACCGGATGGCAGTAATGTATGCAGGAAGGATCGTAGAGATTGGTCCATCCAAAGAAATTTATCGACAACCCAGACATCCTTATACCATTGGCCTGCTGGCTTCGGTTCCGAGATTGGATCAGCCCAGAAAAGCCCGGTTGATTCCTATTGAAGGTCAACCGCCTGATCTCATTCATCTTCCACCGGGATGCCCTTTCGTTCCAAGATGCATACATCGAATGGACCGATGTTTCACAGAGAGACCAGAGTTGAGGGAGGTAGGCCCGGATCATCGAATCGCCTGCTGGGTGGACATCCATTCTGTTTAGAACGGGTTACGATAAAAGATGGTCAATGACATTTTAATTGAGGCTAAAGATTTATCTGTCTATTTTCCTGTCACCAAAGGGATTATCCGTCAACGAAGGATTGCTGAGATCAAAGCAGTGGATGCAGTAAGTTTTTTTATTCGAAGAGGCGAGACCTTAGGACTGGTCGGGGAGAGTGGTTGTGGAAAAACAACTTTAGGAAGAACCCTGATGCAGTTGATCCGGCCTTCTTCTGGAGAAGTCTTTTTCGAGGGAGAGAACCTTTGCAGACTTAAAGAAGATGAATTAAGGCCAATACGCCAACGAATGCAGATCATCTTTCAGGATCCCTTTGATTCCCTCGATCCGAGGATGTCTGCCGGGGAGATTGTAGCCGAACCTTTGCGGGTTCATCAGAAAATAAAGGGCAAAAGATTAAGAGAACAGGTAGGAGAGCTCTTCAAGGTGGTTGGTTTAGATCCCGCTATGAGCGGACGATACCCTCATCAATTCAGCGGGGGTCAACGACAGAGATTGGGAATTGCCCGGGCTATTGCCATCCGACCAAAGTTCATTGTTTGTGATGAACCCATTTCCGCGCTTGATGTCTCCATCCAGGCTCAGATTATCAATCTTCTCGAAGACCTCCAAACCGAATTTAACCTTACCTATCTTTTTATTGCCCATGACCTCTCTGTGGTCCGTCATATCAGTCACAGAGTAGCGGTGATGTACCTTGGAAAGATCGTTGAGATTGCAGACAGAGATGCCCTCTACCGTTCTGCCAAACATCCTTATACCATCGCCTTACTCTCTGCTGTCCCGATCCCAGACCCTTATGTAGAATCAACAAGGGAACGGATTATTTTAAAAGGAGAACCCCCAAGCCCCATGGCTTTACCCCCTGGGTGCAATTTCCATCCGAGATGTCCTATTGGAGTCGAAGTTTGCCAAAGAGAGATTCCTTTACTTAGAGAAGTTGAAGAAAACCATTGGGTTGCCTGTCATTTGGTATAGTTCTAAAAACCAATGTTCCTCCATTAAAAATTGTTCTTTTTATTCTATACCCTCACGAACCCGTAACGTTTACAACATAATAATTGCCTAACAAATTGTAATCATTATAGTATAAATTTTTTATATACTTATCCAAATTGTGAATAAAATCTATATTCATAGTTAAATTTAATAAATTCAATAACTTATAAATTTATAAATTCAAAAAACCCCTAAAATTGTATATCAAAAAAATTCATTTTTATGGGGAAAATTTATTTTTTGAAATATAAATTTTAAAAAAATTAATAAAATCAAATACTTAATAAAATTATTATTTTTGGCACAGGAAATGCTAAATATAGGATGAAATTCAGAGAAAGGAGGAAATGAAGATGGAAAGAACATTAAAAGGATTAAAGCTTGGGTTGATGGTAGGGTTAATGACTCTTGCAGCATCTCCTGCGTTTGCGCGTTCGATCAGCCTGAAGGATGCCGGCCCGGCTCTCTGGATTTTTGTCATTATCGGAGCGGTTATCATCCTTCTTCAGTTGATTCCAGCAGCGATTCTTTTCTTTAGCTTTATTGGAACTGCCACTTCCATGGCCTTCAAGAAAGAGAAAAAGGCCGCAGAAGAGGTGGTGCTTCCAGCTACTGAACCTGTTGCAGTGAAAAAGTAACCTGTTTAAAAAACGAAACGAGGTGGTCTCCCATGTCTAAAAATATGAAAAAAATAGTGGTGATTTTGAGCTTGACACTCATTTTAGCGATTGCGATGGGTTCACTTGTGGTTGCCTATGCAGGAGGGATCCGAGGTATAGGCCTTATCGGGGTCTGGTTCTTTTTAACCTTTGGAATCATCGTTGTTTTAGCACAGGTGATTCCTGCGGGAATTCTCCTGACATCTTTTCTTAAAACCATATTCACCCCATATCGCGAGAGCGAAGTTCCAGTCCGAGCGATTTAATAGAAGAGGGGGGATCAGTTATGCAAAAGAAGAAAATACTCATAGCCTATCAGGACGATTTGTGGGTCAGATCACTTGCCACCTATTTCCATGGATTAGGTTACCAGGTGGAAATTGTCAGAATCCTGAGTGAGATGCTGAAGAAAGTTAAGAATGGACAATATCAGGTTATTCTCCTGGATGATGAGATTGAGGGATTAAAAGCATGTGATGTTGTCCCCCTTCTTAAGAAGGTTAATGCCAAGATTCAAGTCATCATGATCTCCTCAGAGGCTTCCTTGAGGCTGGCACGAATGCTTCGGGGGGCTGGTATTTTCTATCAGGCGATGAAACCCGTTGACATGGAAGAAATCCGTTCAGCTGTGGAGTGTGCATTTGAGAAGATCGAGAGGGAGAATGAGAAAGAGGGGTTCTTCTCCTTCCTGCTTCCCAAACTTGCTCCGGCCTAAAAGATGAAAATAAGGGGTCTCAAAACCTCTGGATTTAGATAAATGGGGGGTGAAAATAGCTGCAAAATGTTTGCGGCTATTTTTTTGACCTTATCTTGGTTCCTCCCTAAAACCATCCGATGACACCTATGATTCCAAAAAGAAAGAAAAGCGGTATGAGGTGAGGGAGTGGTATGTTTGAAATCGGCATAGTGAGATCCTCGCGGTAGCCTCGGGCGGCAAGAGCGAAGGTGATCTCTTCAGCGTCTAAAAAAGAACGGCGAAGAATGGGCAGAACAAGAAATTTTATCCTCTGGATAGGGTTCTTCTTTTGATCCCCTAACCGAGCTTTATTAGCCAGTTTTACCTCTTGGGCTTGATCGAGAGTGCGTGAAAAGAATCGAAGGGTAAGAGAAACCATTAATCCTATGCGGCGTTCTGGTAAGAAGGGGATGGGTTTGAATAGCCAGATAAGGGCATCTCGAAGGTCTTTGGGCCGAGTCACCGCCGTAAAAAGTATCGAATAGCCAAGGATGAGTCCTAATCGCCAAAATGTTAGTCCCCCCAAAAGAAGCCCTTCCTTGCTTGCCGGGAGCCAAGAAAATGAATCAAGGGGAGTCCCCTGAGTCAAAAAAACCTGGAAGATAAACAAAAGGGAAAGGAAGATTAGCCAGAATCTGCTTTCTTTAAAAAGTGGTTTGCAGGGAATTCGTGAAAGGGTGAAAAGACCAATGAAGAGGACCGAATCGAAGAGGAACCAGGAGATTTTTGTCTGAACCAAAGTCGCTGTTATCATTAGAAATCCAATGAATTTGCATCGTGCGTCCCAACGATGAAGAAAGGAATTTCCCGGGAGGTAGTGAAGGACTACTCGAGCCACGTCATCTTTTCCTTTCCAAGAAGCACATAACAGGGTGGTCGGACTCCAAATTGTGAGAGCCCTTTGACCAGATGTTCAGGTTCCCCAAGAGCTTGAATTTCTCCATGACGAAGAATGGCCATTCGAGTGATATGGGCGATGACCTTTTCGACATCGTGAGTGGTTACCATTAAGGTGTGCCCCTCCTGATGTAAATGAATCATATATCTCAGGACTTCCTGAATGCCTGGATAATCGAGAGAGGAGAAGGGTTCGTCGAAGAGGATCACTTCGGGTTTCATCGCCATCACGCCAGCGATGGCAAGACGCTTCTTCTCTCCTCCAGAGAGCAAGTAACAAGGCTTTTCAGAGAGACCCTGAAGGCCCATCATCTCCATGGCCCAATTCACCCGTTCACTAACCTCTTTTTGAGTCAGGCCAAGATTTTCAGGTCCGAAGGCAATATCTTCTCTTACCGTCTCGCCAACTATCTGGCAGTCTGGATCTTGGAAAACCAATCCCACCCTCTGTCTCACCTGAAAGGAGTCCTTAAAGGCATCAAACCCATTGATCAAAATAGAACCTTCGGAGGGTTTCAAGAGTCCACCCATAGCTCGGAAAAGGGTTGTTTTGCCGCTTCCATTGGGACCACAAAGGAGAATAAATTCCCCTTTAGAAATAGTGAGATGAATGCCCTTTAAGGCATATGTCCCATCAGGATAACGATGATGAAGATTCTGTATTTGGATCATGTTGACCAATCAAGGAATGGCTCGAATCTTAATTGAAATTTGTTGGGATTGGAATCATTTGTGTATCCCTTGTCTCTGTAACATTGGCCTGACCGCTCGAGCGAGAACAATTGCCACAGCCGCCTTGATGGTATCTCCTAAAAGAAATGGGATCATTCCTGCGACAAAAGCCTTATTCCAGGACATATTCGTGATTACTTTGAGCCAGGGAACTCCGAGACTGTAAATGATGAGGGAGCCCGTTACTACTGCAATGATTTCTCCGATCAGGTAGTAGTGAAAACGCTTGGAGAGAAAGCCTGTGAACAAGGCACAGAGAACATAACCAAAGAGGTAGCCGCCCGTCGGACCCAAAATGTGAGCGAGTCCACCTTTGCCGCCATAAAAGACAGGCATGCCAATCGCTCCGATGAGGAGATAGATTCCGGTGCTGATGGCTCCCCACCGGCTCCCTAAAAGAAGACCTGCCAGTAGGACAAAAAGATTCGTCAGGACAATCGGAACGGGTCCCAGTGGAATATGAAGATAGGCTCCTACTGCCATTAAGGCTGCCATCAAGGATGCAAGTACTACTATTCGCAAATTTTCAATAGGCATCAATAGAGTCTCCTTTTACACTTGTCTAAAATCCCTGATTTGCAGTTCGATATTTGAAATCGAAAAATTGTCAACCATATTTCTAAAAATAGTTAACAAACAATATTTACGCTGTCAATAGGGGCTATATATTTCTGGAACTCCGATATAAGGATTGAATGTAGTTATGGTGTTGCAATCGATTCGGCGCAGGTATGTGGATTAATCAAGGAGGAGAGAGTCCGGTGTACTTGGTATAGATCGAGGCCCGGGTGACTCCCAGTTCTTTGGCTGT
>CALLAL010000042.1 GCA_938002255.1 uncultured bacterium | reverse complement strand
CGTTAATCACCCAAATTTCAACGAAACGATTCGAACCGAAAAATAAAAGGGGTGAGTCTTAATAGACTCCCCCCTTTTATAGGTGTGGTGCCTAGGGCCGGAGTTGAACCGGCACGGTACTAAGTACCGAGGGATTTTAAGTCCCTTGCGTCTACCAATTCCGCCACCCAGGCAGTTTAGATCAGACCCTTCATTCTTTCTTCATTTATACTCTTTGACGATTTTTGTCAAGATATGTTATTCATAATTTTGAGAAACGAGATTTAAAAAATTGGATTACAACGATTCTAAAACCATTCAACGAGGAGAGACTCATGAGATCAGACCGGATGAAGAAGGGATTGGAAAGGGCGCCTCATCGCTCTCTTTTTAAAGCACTGGGACTTACCGATGAAGAGATGAAAAGGCCGATGATTGGGATCGCCAATTCAGCCAACGAGGTAATTCCGGGCCACCTCCATTTACACCAACTCGGCGAGGCAGTAAAAGCCGGGATTCGCATGGCCGGGGGAACGCCTCTTGAGTTCAATACCATCGGGATCTGTGACGGCATCATCATGGGCCACGAAGGGATGAAATACTCTCTCAGTTCAAGAGAGTTGATCGCCGACTCCATCGAATCAATGGCTATGGCTTATCCTTTTGATGGTCTGGTCTTGATTCCAAACTGTGACAAAATCATTCCTGGAATGATGATGGCAGCCGCTCGGTTGGATATTCCTGCGATTCTGATCAGTGGGGGTCCAATGCTCGCAGGTCAATTTCATGGGAAAGAGATCGATCTCGCCACCGTCTTCGAGTCGGTTGGGAAGGTCAAAACTGGGGAAGTGAGTGAGGAAGAATTGAGGCAGATCGAAGGGTGTGCCTGCCCGGGCATTGGGTCTTGTGCCGGAATGTTTACAGCTAATTCGATGAACTGCTTATCAGAGGTTTTAGGACTCGCCCTTCCCTATAATGGCACCATCCCTGCCGTTTTTGCAGATCGTATCCGACTGGCAAAGGAATCAGGGATTCAGATCATGAACCTTGTCAAAAAAGATCTAAAGCCATCTAAGATCCTTACTCGAAAAGCGTTTGAAAATGCCATCACTGTCGATATGGCTTTTGGAGGCTCCACCAATACTTCCCTTCATCTCCCCGCGATTGCCCACGAAGCAGGAATTTCCCTGCCCCTAAACACATTTAACCAGATCAGCGATCGAACTCCGCACCTCTGCAATATGTCTCCAGGGGGCCCCTTCCATCTCCAAGATCTTCATCGAGCAGGAGGGATTCCAGCCCTCATGGCAGAATTAACCCGAAAAAAATTGATCCATCAGGACGTCTTGACTGTCACGGGAAAAACGGTTGGAGAAAATATTAAAGGAAAAAGACGCCTGGATTCCGAAGTGATTCGCCCCATTGAAAAACCTTATCATATCAATGGAGGGCTGGTGGCACTCTTTGGTAACCTGGCTCCAGAAGGTTCGGTGGTAAAACGCTCTGCTGTGGATGTCTCAATGCTCCAGCACCGAGGTCCAGCAAGGGTCTTTGAATCGGAAGAGGAAGCCCTAAGAGCTATCCTTGCTAAAAAAATCCAAAAAGGGGAAGTCATTGTGATTCGCAATGAAGGACCAAAAGGAGGTCCTGGGTTCAGAGAAATGCTGGCACCCACTTCAGCCATTGCAGGGGTGGGAATGGATAAGGAGGTGGCTCTTCTTACCGATGGCCGGTTCTCAGGCGCAAGCCGAGGGGCGGCTATCGGTCACATCTCCCCAGAAGCAGCAGAAGGGGGCCCCATTGCCATCATTCGAAATGGCGATATGATCGAAATCGATATTCCCAACAAACAATTGAACCTCCTCATTTCCGACGAAGAGATGAAGAAACGGCTTGCCCACTGGAAACCCCGGAAAAAGGTCTTGAAAGGATACCTGGCAAGGTATGCAAATTTAGTAACATCGGCTAACACCGGAGCCGTTTTTAAGTGGTAGCGAACAATGACAGGTGGGGGGGTTAACGATTTTTTAGAATTGGAACTGCATAGGGACCCTCCCTGATGAAAGCAAAAGTGGGTTCGATTTCTTTCTCACGGTATCGAGCAATGGCAAAAAGAATGGCATTCTGAATCATCTCTTGAGCCTTTTCCAGGGAGGGTTTAACCCTTTTTCCCTTTAAAAAGTCGAGGCCACAAACCCCGGGGAGAAGGCAATAATTTTTTCTCTCAATTTCGAGAGAACAATAGATCAAACCTTCTTCTCCCACTTTTCTCAGAACCTTTCCCCAAACCTCTGGTTCCCATTGGTCTTTCGTAAATTTCCAGGTGGGAGTTTGAAGGATATTCAGGTATCCATCTGGTCCTTGTAATTTCAGAAGATGGATCAAACTTCGGTATTCGGGTGACCCAATGGGTTCGATGAGGTCTCTATTGTTAGCCGCAATGATGATCGTACCTCCCTGTTTGACCGCAGGGAGAGCACCCACGCCAGCTTTCGCTGTTTGGTAATGGTCTCGCCCGACATACCCGCTATGGGTGAGTACGATATCAAATTCCTCTTCGATCGGAATTTCAGCATAGCCTTTGATCAACTCAAACGCCTTTAGGTTTGCCTCCATCATATCCCCAGCAAAGACCCGAACGAGGCGCAAGTCTTTATCCAGATTGACGTTAACAATAAAATCAACTCCAACAGTTTGGGCCACTTCGAGCGCTTCTTCATGACAGGGATTCCCTTCGAGGACGAGGTTGGTTGTCCTCGGGTCTTCAAGATACACTGGACCGTGAAATTTTTGGATGGTCTTCACATCGACCAACCCTGGACAGATCGATTTCCTACCCCCAGAGATTCCCGTAAAGAAATGGCTCTCGACCAATCCAGTCGCAATCTTTAAGTCCGCAAAGAAGAAATCCCGATTGACATAGACATGTGTCCCTCTTCGGGTTGTTCCGATGCTTTCAAGGAGATCCTTCCGTTCGCAATCATGGTCGAGAATGGTGTATTGCTCAACCACCTCTTTTCCGTACATCTCGATCTTTTCTTCCTCGGTGCTTGCCCGATGCATCCCCGTAGCAACAATGATCTTAATCTTATCTTTTCGGATCCCAGAGGATTCCAATCGCCTGAGCAAAGGAAGCAGAATGCCGTTTTCTCCCTTGTAAGGGACCGGCCGGGTAATATCTGAAACGGCAATCGCTACGGTCATTTCCTCTGGACGCTTTCCTTTTTTTCGGATGATCTCCTCCAGGGGAGGGCTGCTGATGGGATAAGAAAGGGCCGACTCTATGGCCTCTTGTGGATTGGACAAATAAGGCACATCCTTCATCGTCAATTCCATGCACCCTGGAGGAACCAGAACCTCCAATGAATCTCGACCAAATTCAACGCTGATCGGCTTCCAATCCTTGGTCTCTATCTTTTTAATCAAGGCGTTGAAAGAAGTTCTCATGGTCCCTCCGTTGAGGCAGTGTTGGATTTGATTTCTTGAGATCTTAAATTGACTTATGTCTCTATGTTTAATATACTGTCATACCCTTGTCAAAGGGATATTTCTGATTGTTGATTTTTCTTTTTCATTAGAATATATTACCTCCAATTCTCCGAAGGCATGACTGATCATGGGCTGGCTACTCCAGGAGGTGAAAAGATGACCAGAAAGGTTCTGCTCTTCGTCCCATTCTTTTATTTTGTTTTTGGCCTCTCCTTTTCCTCCGCCCAAACTGGCGCCAATGAAAAATTTCAGACCTTCTTTTTCTATCTCGAAAACGACGTGTTCAGCGGGACGGATCGACATTACACGAATGCCCTCCGGCTTACCTGGCTTTCATCGGATCTTACGGAATATGATGAAGACACAAGACTCCCTCGCTGGGGTCTTCCCTTGCTTCGAAAACTTCCTTTAATTAATCGGCCTGGTTTCCAGCGAAACGTTGGGCTATCGCTGGGCCAGAACATGTATACTCCGGAAGATATTTCCCGAAAGGATCTTATTAAAGATGACCGCCCTTACGCAGGATGGACCTATTTCTCCCTAACGTTTCATGTCAAGAACATAACTCAAATGGATGTTTTTGAAGTGACCCTTGGGATGGTGGGTCCTTCCTCCTTAGCCAAACAGACCCAGCGGACCGTTCATCGCTGGATTGACTCTAAAGAACCCAAAGGATGGGAGCATCAGCTCAGAAACGAACCAGGCTTAAATATCGGGTGGCAACGGAACTGGCGACTTATGAATATCGGCAAGGGAGACGGATTCGGATTTGATTTTATCCCTCACCTGGGTGGTGTCGTCGGTAATGTATACACCTATGTCAATCTGGGTGGAGAGATTCGTTTCGGATACAACATCCCACTGGACTTTGGTACTTCTTTTATACGATTGGGTAGCGGTATTGAAGCCCCTGTCACCGAATCTGACCCAAGGCTTCGCCGTCGCCATAACTTTGGAGCCCATCTTTTTATGGATGTGGACGGTCGGGCCGTAGCCCGGGATATCTTTTTAGATGGAAATACCTGGAAGGAAAGTCACCGGGTTGATCGAAAACGATTTGTCGCGGACATGGCCGCAGGATTATCTATCTTATACAAACATGTTAAACTTACCTATGCCCATGTCTATCGTACAAAAGAATTTGATGGTCAGGACAAAGCCCAATCCTTCGGATCCGTCACGTTGGCAATTACCTTCTAATTCACCCATAGGGAACTTCTCATCCCCCGAGTTGATTTTTTCCTTACTGAATCATTGAGTCTATTTGAATCGATCCGACCATATAAGGCACACCCTGATAGGGATTTCGGAGTTCGAATCGCAGGGACTGTCGGTGATGATCGGCTTGCACTCCTTTTTTCTGATATCGGAGTTCGATGTCTGAGGGAAGAAAAATAGGTCGTTTGAAAGTCGCTTCTACATTCAACGGAAACTCAAAAGGCCATTCCCTTTCGATCATTCCAAGGGTTCGGGAAAGGGCCCACATCCCGTGGGCGATGGCGCGACGGTATCCGAGGAGACGTGCGGTGATCGGATATAAATGATGGGGATTCCAATCGCCCGAGGCCTGTGCGTAACGCCTGCCTGTATCTTCTGGAACATGAATGACGAACGACCATATTTCTTTATCTTCCTGTATCCAGGAAATTGGCTTCTCTTGACGGGGCTGATCCCTTGATCTTGTCTTCTTGTTACGGGATAAGACGGTTGTCCTCCCCTCCCATATTTTTTGCCCTCCATCAAAAACAGACAATTCTAAATCAATTTCAAAACCCCGATCCGTCTCTCTAATTTCGTCAAGCATGCAGTTTAGATCAAGCCTTGCATTCGGATCGATTGGACGTTGCATGGCAATTCGCTGTCGTATATGAATGAGGCCAAAAGGACTTAGCGGGAAGGTCCCCGAAAGGACAGCTTCTGCCATGGGCCCGAAAAAGAGGCACTCCGGATAGGCTGGTGGCACTGCAAGCCCATGGGTTGGAATTTCGCAAACCTTTCGAAACAATTCAAGCCGAACAGGATCGATTCGAACTCCAGGCTGAATCACCTGAATAGGTGAGAGCATTCCCTTTTTTTCCTTCGGGATATCGCCTTGAGACCGACCCAGCATCTGTCGAAGGGAACGCAGATAGATGGCCACGGTGCCTGGATTCCTATGAAGGGTCCATGTTCGGGGCTCTTTTCGCATCTCTAACCGCCTTACGGTCAAGGTTTTCTCTGCTCTCTTTTGCCTTCTATTATACGTTTTTCATAGGTACGGTGGATATACCTTGAAGAGAAACACACAAAAAAGGGATAAGGTTGATCGCCTTATCCCTGAACACTTCTTCTGGAGGCGGCAACCGGATTTGAACCGGTGAATAACGGTTTTGCAGACCGTCGCCTTACCACTTGGCTATGCCGCCCCGGGAGCGGGAAACGGGATTTGAACCCGCGACTTCAACCTTGGCAAGGTTGCACTCTACCGCTGAGTTATTCCCGCTTTTCTAAGGTAAAAAATTAATAGATTTGGAATTCAAAGTCAATAGGAAAAAGTTAAGTGAATTAACCCCTCAGTGATGGAGTGTTTTCGTTTTAATAGGGTTGGAACGTTCCCCCTCCAAAACCTTGAAGAGCGGTTATAAAAGGTTATCCTCATCGAAGCCCTCATGCCCTTTGAATCGGATTTTTTTAAATCAGATTGGGTCGTTTGACGAACAGAGGTTTCGCTTCAAGGTTTTTCCGAAAGAACCTCCCAACCCTTTTTCATTTCTTTAACTGAGGGGGTACCAAGTGAAAATCTTGATTCTAAGGAAGGATGGTTTTCAAAAATCCTCTAAAATAATCTACTCCTGAAATGACGGCTAACAAGAGTGCCACCCAGAGGAGAACCATACCGATCAAATGAAAGTCAATCGATAGGAAAGGTCCCTTCAAGATGAGACAGAAAATGGAGGTCATCTCGAAGGCCGTTTTATACTTTCCGAGAAGGCTTGAAGGGATGACCATCCCTTCGGACATTGCAATACCTCTCAGTCCGGTGATCGCAATCTCTCTTCCCACGATCACAATGACCATCCAGAGAGGGATTCCTCTCGCAGAAATCAAGGCAATCAAAGAGGTTACGATGAGGAGTTTATCTGCTAACGGATCCAAAAATTTCCCCAACGTGGTCACCATCTTCCGGCTCCTCGCAAAATAGCCATCCAGCATATCGGTCAAAGCAACCAGAAGAAAGATCACCGCGGTAATGACTTGGAACATGCGTCCAGTGGCAAAGAGAAGAAACAAGATCACCGGGATAGCCAAAATCCGGATAATCGTTACCCCATTCGGGAGGTTCATAATCGGGTGGTAACTGAGGGTTCCCATTCCATTCGGTCGAAGCATCAGGGTTTATAGGATTGGTAATAGGTCAATACTTTCCGCACATAATCTATGGTCTCTCGATAAGGCGGGATCGTTCGAAGTTCCGACACGATATTCTCACCAGCGTTGTATGCAGCCAAAGAAAGGCGTAAGTCGTTGTTAAAGAGAGAGAGAAGATATTTAAAATAGCGTACCCCTCCATCAATATTCTCTCTGGGGTCAAAGACATTCACGACATTTAATCGAAGGGCTGTCTCCGGCATGAGTTGCATTAACCCCTTGGCTCCTTTTTTTGAAACAGCGTTGGGATTAAATCCTGATTCTGCCCGAATCATCGCCTTCACCAGGGCGAAATCGACATCATATTTTCTTGAAAATTCATGAATCAAAGGGTCAAAGACCGTTGCATTCCTGGATGGGATAATCAAAGGTTTTTCATTCTCATTTCCACCTACATCGTCCTTGCTCTCACGGAGATAGAGTTGATACTTGGCATCCCTCGGGCAGTTGGTAAAATGGATCGTTCCATTTTCATCGACCCAACGATAGATTCCTGCACAGGAGATTTCAGAATAGACAAGCGAACAAAGGATCAAAAATACCGAAAAAATCCTAGCCATAGAAAGTCAATCCCTGATTAAAAAACTGATAAAAAACTTAACAGAACGGACCATTTCTGTCAATAAAAAACGATGATGAAAAGGCATTTTCACCAGGTCTTCTCATCAATGAATTCATTTTATTTTCAATAAGTTATAACTTAAAAAATTAGACAAGAGTATTTTTTAGGATATCCAATAATTTATGCAAGCTTTATGCCTTACCCTTTTTTAAAAACCTAATCATTCTCAATCGGATATCATCAATCAGGGTATAAGCCACGGGTACAACAAAGAGAGTGAGGAGGGTCGAGGCAAACATCCCTCCGAAAGTTGCCCGTCCCATCCCGGCTCTCAATTCTCCACCTGCACTATAGCCCAAGGCGACGGGAAGAACTCCAAGCATGGTTGTCACAGCGGTCATCAGGATGGGTCTTAACCTGACAGGAGCCGCTTGAAGCACTGCGGCATTTCGTTCAACTCCTTTTTCTCTTAAGGTATTTGTATAATCAACGAGAAGAATCGAATTTTTAACAACCAGAGCCGTGAGTGTGATCATTCCAATCATACTAATAATGGAGAGGCTATCCCCGGTTAAATAAAGCGCCCCAAAAGCCCCTGCTGTGCTTAAGGGAAGAGCGAGCATCACTGTCAGGGGGTGAAGGAAGCTATTAAACTGCATGGCTAGAATCATATAAATGATAATGATCGCCTGGATGAGCGCATTGATCAGGTATCGGAAGGACTCTTTAAAAGCCTCTGCCTGGCCAAAAAAACTGTGTGAATATCCAGAAGGAATCATCTGTTTGGCCAGCGCTTCGATCTCTTGGATGGCCTCTCCAAGAGACTTATTTCTGGTTGTATCGGCGTAGATAGTGGCACTTCTCTGACGATCTTTGCGGTTAATCAAATTAGGACCGATTCCCTCCTCCACACGGACCACCTGTGTCAGTTTAATCAATCCCCCCCGAGGGGTTCGAATCGTAATCTGCTCAATGTCCTCGGGAGTCATTCTTTGATCTTTCACTAACCTGATTCTGACATCATAACGCTTCGCCCTATCCACATCCTTAAATTTGGATACTTCCTGCCCCCCGATCATCTGTCGAACAGCAGAAGATATTTCTCGAATGTCGATACCTGCATCGGAAGCTTTATTTCGGTCCACATAGACCCTCACTTCGGGTTTGGTAAGCTCAAGATCTGTGCTGATATCCACATAACCCGGCCTTTTCATCAGTTCTTCCATCATCTGACCTGTGAGGGTCTCTAACTCCTTGATGTCCGGACCTTTGATGTCAAACTGCAGAGGAGCACTTCTTCTACCTCCAACAGCAATGGGCTCAAAATCTTCGATGTAAACTTTACATCCTGGGACTCTTTGGGCTTCTTCTCGAAGGTCTGCCATAATCTCATGCTGGGTCCGCTTTCTCTCCTTCCGATCTTTGAGAGCAACTAATAACACCCCCTTATTGACCTCTTTCCGGGCTCCTACCCCAATCGTGGAAAAGATATTTTTCACCTCAGGGAGGCGAAGAACCAGCTCCTCGATTTTCCTCATCTTATCATCAGTGTACGAAAGGGTCGATCCAGTTTGGGTTTCCAGGTGAATCAGGAAACGACTTTCATCCGATTTAGGAACGAATTCTCGCTTTAATTGGATCAGGATCGTAACGCTCCCCAAAAAGATGACCGTCGCCAAGAGGACAATGAACCAACGATGTTGTAAGCAGAACTTGAGGGTCTTCTGATATCGTTGTTCAAGGCGTGTGTACCCTCGCTCCAAGAGAAGAGAGAATGGGCTCCTCTTCTCTTCTAATTTGAGAAACCTGGAGCAGAGCATGGGAATGAGGATAAGCGCAATCACCAGCGAAGCAATGACAGAGGTCGCAACTGTGACTCCAAACTGATAAAAAAACCTTCCAATAATGCCACCCATGAAGGCAACAGGAATGAATACGGCGGCGATGGAGAAGGTGGCGGCAGTGGCGGCAAAGGCAATTTCCGAGGCTCCATCCTTAGCCGCACGCATCGGATCTTTCCCCTCTTCCATATGACGATAAATATTTTCAAGAACGATGATGGCATCATCAATGACTACCCCTACCATCATCGAAAGGGCGAGCATGGTCATATAATTTCGTGTGAATCCCATGAAATGCATGATACCGAAGCTGGTGATGAGCGAAGCAGGAATGGCTAAAGCCGTGATCAGCGTACTCCGCAGGCTCAGGAGAAAGAAAAACATAACGCCCGCTGCAAGAATCCCACCCAGAAAAACATCATACCCCACATCTGCGATGGCTTCTTCAATAAAATTGGAGCTGTCAAAAGAGACAAAGACTTCAACCCCGGGTGGTAGGGCTTTGTTCATTTCGGGAAGCCTCGATTTAACGGTCCGCGCCACTTGAACGACATTGGCTCCGGACCGTGGAATGATGCTCAACCCAACTGCTGGAGTTCGGTTATACCGGGCGATGGAACGAACGGGTTCTGTGCCATCCTCTGCCCAGCCTATCTCTTTTAAACGGATGGGGGCTCCATTCTGATAGGCGATGATCAATTGATTGAACTCCTCAATATTTCGAAGCTCTCCTAAATTTCTAACGGTGAATTCCCGATCAACGCTTTCGATGATGCCACCAGGAAGTTCTATATTTTTAACCTGAAGGGCCCGAGCGACATCATTGGAGGTCAAGCGATGGGCTTCCAACCGCTTGCCATCAAGCCAGACACGAATCTCCCTTTTCGCATACCCTTCCAGAGTAATCGTCCCCACCCCTTCGATCGATTCAATTTGGGGCCTTAAAATTTCATCCGCAATCATCCCTAATTTCTGAAGGGGAAGGTTTCCTCTCATCGAAAGCCACAGGATAGGAATGGCGTTGATATCAAGCTTATCAATGACAGGTGGATCGATGTCCGTGGGAAGCCTTCGTCTTGCCAGATCAACCTTGGCCCTTACATCCTGAACAGCTGAATCGATGTCCCGGTACAGCTCAAATTCCACCACGACCTGAGAAAACCCATATCCACTGGTGGACGTTATGTGTTTGACCCCCTCAATCGTATTGACCTGTTCTTCAATGGGATCGGTAACATCGGTATCCATCACCTCCGGAGCAGCACCGAAAAGCGTGGTCGTGATGGTGACGTAAGGAAAATCGACCTGTGGAAAGAGGTCGATACCAAGACGTTGGTAACCAAGAATCCCAAAAAAAACGAGAGCGAAGGTAACGATCGTCGCAACCACAGGCCGTCGAACAGAAGTGTCAGAGAGAAACATGATTGCTCCAGATGAGAATGCAATTCTCCAAAACTCAAAAGCCAATGCAAATGCAAATGCAACACTTAATGGTCAAAATCTTTTGGGGTGACGCATTCAATTAAAATGTTGTTTTTTGGCTTTTTTGAACTTCGGGTTTTGACATGTGATAGGATTTATTGTTGATCCTCACTTTCATCCCTTCGCTAAGTTGTTCGTGTCCGAGGGTCACAACTTTGTCTCCCTTCTGGATTCCTTTAAGGATCTCCACCTTCCCATCGAATCGGATCCCCGTTTCAACTTCCCGTCTGAAAGCTACTCCATCTTTCACCACAAAGGCATAGAGCTTCCCCTCTTGGCTAAAAAGGGCTGATTCTGGAATGGCCATCCCATTTGGATTTCCACCAGCGGGAAGAATCACTTCAGCAAAAAATCCTGGTTTCAAACGATGATGGGGATTGGGGACGATCGCCTTCAGTTTCACATTCCGAGTGGCTGGATCAGCAGTCGGACTGATCAATTGAAGACGGGCTTTAAAGGTCTCTTGGGAATAAGCTTTCACGGAAAACTGAATTTCATTCCCCTGATGAATTCTCCCGGCCCAGTTTTCGGGAATATGAAATTCCAGCTCCAGAGGATCCAACTGAACAAGGGTTAAAATTTCATCCTTGGGTGCCACGTTGACATGTTCTCCCAAAGAGGCGATCTTGAGATTGACCACCCCTTCAAGAGGAGAATAGATTTGATGGTCGTTTAAATTCTGTCTGGCTAAATCCAATTCAGTCTTAGCTAATGCCAAACGTGCCTCATCCAGTTTCACCTTTAGGCTCAGATCATCATAGGTCTGTTGTGGAACCACTTTTGATTCAAGAAGTTTTTGATATCGGGCAAGGGTGTTTCGATTGGTTTCCAGCGAGGCTTCTGCTTCCCGAACCCGGGCTGCTGCCCTCTCCACTTGGAGTCTGGCGTCAACGTCGTCGAGCTGAACGAGAAGCTGTCCCTTTTTGACTCGATCGCCTTCTTTGACTAAAATTTTACTGATGATCCCAGCCTTTTTAGGGCTGATGGTCACATGTTCCGGGGTCCGTAAGCTTCCAACAGCCGAAAGAGTATAGGAGAGAGGGCGTGAAACAACCTCAAAAACCTCTACCTCTCTATCCTCTGAAAGTTGGACAGGTGCAAGGGATGGGTTCTGGAGACTTGCCGTCTCTTTTGATCCACATCCCGATCCAACACCACAGAACAGCATCAAACCCAATAGGATGAATAATTTTCTCCTCATCTCTTTCCCTTTTGCCTTTCACTCAACCTCTTTCGCTTAACGTTCATTTAGGGGTACATTCTTCCCATCGCTCGTTCGAGCCTTGCTTTGGCAATATTAAAATCGCTCAAGGCGCTATAATAATTTACCCTTGCTTGTGCCAACAGGGTAACCGCATCCAGTACATCAGTGGCCGTAGCTACCTGATACTTGTAACGTTCCTCGTTCATCCTTAAGTTTTCTTCAGCCTGTTCGATGGCTTTTTCTGCAACCCGGATATTCGTTTCAGCAACCCGCAGCGTTTGATAATTGTTTTTAACTTCGAGCACGATCCTCTCAACGACCTGGTTTTTCACATCTTCGGCTTGTGTGACTTTGACCTTACTTTCGCCTACGCGGTAGGCCGTTTTTCCCCAGTCTCCCAGAGTAAAGGTGACCAACCCCTGAATTGTCCAACGTTCACTTCGAAAATCCCCCAAGAGAGAAGGCTCCTCGGAAAATCGTTGATAATTCCCCAGAAGGCTAACCGTGGGGAAAAACCCACTTTTGGCGATTTTCACGCCTTCTTTGGCTTGATCAACTTTTAAGGCGGCTGTTTTAATTTCCGGCCTTTTCTCAATGGCTTCCTTTAAAGATTCTTCAAAACGAAGCGGAAAGGGTTGATAATGGAGAATATCGATGATTTGTAATGGGGCTTCAATCTCATTTCGGAGGAGGATATTGAACGCTGACTTAGCCAGAACAAGATCACTCTCTGCCCTCACAAGTCCCTGCTTAGCATTGGCAAGCCTCACCTCCGCCTGCAGGACATCATTTTTAGCGACCATGCCCACCTCAAAGAAAGCCTGTGTAACTTCTAATTGCGCTGAAAATTGTTTCACGGTTTGTTGGGCAACCTCTAAAAATTTCTCTGCCCTCAGAATATTGAAGTAGGCTTCCCTTACCTGAAGGACAATCTCCCTTTTGATCGTCTCTACATCTGTTTTGGAGATATCCACCCCTAATTTTTCAAGACGATAATTGGACAGGATAGACCCTCCTGCAAAAAGAGGTTGCTGAACGGTGGTACTGAAGGCGGAGACATTTCGACTGGTCCCTGCAATCCCTCCACCAAAAACACCTACCACCGTGGGCTCATTGTATCGGGTTTGACTGTATTGCCCTGTCCATTTTGCAAAAAAATCGGTCATGGCCGCCTTTCTTCTGAATTCAGAACCCTCCACGCCTTGCATGGATATATGGAGGCTCAAATTGCGCTCTAAAGCGATTTGAATGCTCTCTTCAAGCGTTAAGGGTTTGGGGGACTCCTGACTCCAGGATGAGCCTCCAGAGAGAATGATTCCGAAAATTAACCCAATCAACCATTTCCATTTCATCAACCTATCTCCTCCTTTCCTTCCTTCGCACCCGTTAAGAAGATCCCCAGAATCGTTTCAGCCTTCGAAACAAGTGAATAGGGTTCTGGGTGAATCAGCCATTCAAAAATAAAGGAATGAACGATTCCTTCAAAGGCATGGGCCAGATCAAGGGGATTAAAGGATTTTAACTCTCCTGTATCAATACCCTGCTGGAAAACCTGAGCCAAGAGATGAATATAACGAACCATTTTTTCGTGGACCTTCTTGCCGCATTCATTCTGGATGGACCACTCAAAACGTCCTCCCTCTGAAGTATAGATCTTAAAAAAATCCCGATTACGTTCCATGAACTCGAGCTCAAAAAAGAGAACATTCGTAATCCTCTCAATAGCAGGAGCTTCTCTGGTGAGTTCAGCTTGAACCTTGGTGTAAATTTCATCGGTCTTTTCATCAATAAGCGTAAAGTAGAGGTCCTCTTTCGACTTAAAGAATTTGTAAAGGGTCCCAGTCCCAAACTCAGCGGTCCGTGCGATTTCGTTCATTGTTGTCTGAAAGAAACCCTTAAGAGCAAAAACCTTTTCCGCCGCCCTCAAAATTTCTGACCGGTGAGCCAACCGTTCCCTTTCTTTCCTGCTCATTACATCCATAACATCTATCCATTTTAAGAATGGTGGTTCATAATATGAAGCATAATTCATTTTTAACGCAAAATAAAGAGAGTGTCAATAACTCTCATTTTTTTCCTTTTATTCTTTAAATTCCAATTAATTAGAGTTTAAATCATTACCCTTAGGGATCCACACTTTTCCAGGCTCTATGATATGAATGACCGACCATCCTTTCTGAACTAATGCCCTTGCAACCCAGCGTCGATGGCATCTCCATGGGTATCTCTCTGAACAAAAGAAACCCGTTCTATTCCTTTTTCCGATCTCTTCGAGTCTTTCCAGGCCCATTCTAAAAGCCCAACTTTTCATATGGGTTGGGTAGCCACCCTTCCTAAATCCCCCTAATTCTATTCCCAAATAGACATATTCTATCCCTTCAGCCTCAAGGGACCGTGAAAGAGGCTCTCTGGAAAAGTGAGGGAAATAACTGGTGGGAAAACTCCGGATGTCCACTCCCGTTTCAAGATGGTACTCATGAAAGAGGTCTAAAAATTGATGTAAGGTTCTTTGGCTGGTTCCTAAGGAATAAAGAACCTTTCCTGAATTATGATTTGGGCGAAAGGGAGACAATTTTCCCACTGACCTCCAAGATATTCGATATGATCCCTTTCAAAGACTCAAGCAGACCCAAATAGAGAGGGGACGATTTTGGCATACAGACTCCCTGAATCAACCTCTCTTCATGCTCTTCTGAAAATCCATTCCCAATTTTCAGAAGGGATCTCACCTGCTCCCCAATATGCTGTGCGAGGAGCTTATTTCTTGTTCGAATCAAATCAGGAAGACTTTCGAGAAGGTCCATCGCTCCTTGGAAGATGTCATTGACCTCTTTCACGGCACGATCACTGAATAGAATGTGATCTTTTAACATGGTCTTCAGTCGATCCAGCATCCCTTCCATATGATGGGTCATTCGATCAAAACTGGTAGCCATGGAGAGATAAGGTTTTGCCCATTCTTTCCCTTTTTCATGAGGCAAGGATTTTTGAATTAAAAAGTTGGCCAGCTCAGAGGAGTATTTTTGAACTTCCTCTCTAACCTGTTCAGCCTCCTGAATCGATTTCTCCTTAAGTGTCTTGAACCCCTCAAAAATCAATTCCAGCATTTTGATCTCGCTCCGACAGACCTGAAGGAACTTCTCCTCTACCTCTTTATCCATCTTGTCCTCCCTAAGTGTAAAAAATCAAAACAACTTCAACTGTCCCTCTGGAGGGCTTGCAGCTTGCTTTTCCGGAAAGAGATTGATCCTTCCATAGACACCATCATGACCTGGAACAATCGAGACCTTTCCCTGCCTCATCCGGATAATCCCTTCCAGGATGTTTTTCGGAACAAAGGAAGTCAATTCCTCTAAGTTGGCTTCCAATAGAATGTAGAATTCAGAACCTCCTCTCTGGATGAGCCTCTCGTACTCGGAATCCACAGCCTTTGTCCCTATCCGAACTCCTAAACCCTCTG
Organism: uncultured bacterium; assembly: GCA_938002255.1. Classification (GTDB taxonomy): domain Bacteria; phylum Desulfobacterota; class BSN033; order BSN033; family UBA1163; genus RBG-16-49-23. The sequence continues at coordinate 21,710 of CALLAL010000042.1, read as the reverse complement.
CAATGATCTCTTCTAAGGGGATGAGGTGGATCGAGGGAATGGCGTTTTTAGGCACAAATCCTGGAGGACGGTCAGAAAGCTCTTCGACGCGGTGCATCACGCCTACGGTCAACTTTTTCTGACACCGAGGGCAGAGATACTGGTGGAACTTGGTTTCTGAAGGGGAGAAAATGACCCCGCATTGTCGATGCCCATCATAATGATATTTCCCTTCCTCTGGGAAAAATTCGATGGTGAAGAGCAACCTTTTCCGGTCCTTCTTACGGAGGGTATCGATCACCTCCTGATAACTTAATTCACAGTCAAATCCATTCGCCTCTCTGCCCAATCGATTGGGAGAGTGGGCATCAGAATTGGAGATGAGCGTGATGGGATCGAGCGCCGAAAGCCTCCAGTTCATCTCCGGGTCTGAAGAAAGTCCGGTTTCAATGGCGAAAATATGGGAGGACATTTCACCAAAACATTCTTCAATAGAGTCAAACCCGGAATGGGCTCCAAAGATCGAGAACCAGGGGGTCCAGGCATGGGCAGGAACGAGGAGGCAATCTTCTGAAATATCGAGAATCATCTTAAGGAGCTCTTTTGCGGAGAATCTAAAGATGGGCCTCCCATCGGAGGAGAGTTTACCGAAATGTCCCAGTTTCGAACGAATCGCTTCTGCCACCTCAAAGGAGGGAGCAAAGAGGAGGTTGTGGATTCTTCTGACCTTCCCTCCTTGAGAGTAAATATTGCTTACCTCTGTGGTTAAAATGAAACGAACACCCTCATCTCCCTTTTTCAACTGAAAGAGACCATCCCCTGAGGAAACCAGTTTTGATTGCAGTTCTGCAAAATAGGTAGGATGAGTAAAATCTCCCGTTCCAAGAAGGGCAATCCCTTTCTTTTTCGCCCATCGGGCAAGGGTTTCTACCTCCATATCTTTGCTGGTAGCACGACTATACTTTGAGTGAAGATGAAAATCGGCAATGAACCTCATGGGAGGCCACCTTACAAAAGATTGAGGTTCAAGTGAAGGTCAAGATTGAAGAACAGGTAAAAAAAGGTTTTATCTTCACCCACACCCAAACCAGTCCCCTGAATGGATTATCCCATGACCTTATAGACGGTATCGTGTTCCCTGACTTTATCTTTTACTTTGATCCCGATATCTGCACCCGGCCCTGCCTCCTGGACATTCTGATTCTCGATTTGCATGGAGTCTACCGTCTGGGTGAGGTCTGTCGTATGGCCAACGATATGGATCTGATCTCCCACTTTGAGGGAACCTTCAGAGAGTCGAATCGCGGCCACCCCAATCTTTCCAAAATACTTAAGTACCCATCCCACTTTCTTCTCTTCCATGGCCTTCCTCCTTTCCGTTAGGTTCATGATTTTGCGTCCAATGCTTCAGCAATAGAAATGGCCAAAGTTACACCTCCACTCCTATCCTTTGCAACCCTTTTAAAACATCAGCCATTTCAATCCGATTCAGGCATTGAATATCCTTGCACAGAAAGAACCGCTCTTCGGGACAGGGAGAACAGGGAAGCCCAATACGAACCACCTCAACCTTTTCTCCCCGGGGAGACCATACCCTGTGATCGGTAGGGCCGAAGATGGCAAGGGTTGGCAATCCAAGAGCAGCGGCCATATGGGAGATCCCTGAATCGTTTCCAATGAAGAGGCGACATCCTTCCAAGATTGAGGCAAGCTGAACCAAAGAAAGTCCTCTGGATAATATCAGGTCGGAAGTCCCCAGCTCTTTAAAAGCTTGCTGAATCTCCATTCCTTCAGCAGGACCCAGAACAACAAGAAACTTTCCCCTATGCTGTTTACGGAGATGAAGAAAAAGGGCTAAAAAATTTTCCAGAGGCCATAGCTTCTTTCGGCTCCCACTCCCTGGATGCAGGACGATAACGTTTGATCGTTCTTCAGGGGAAATCCCTCTCTCCCTCCAGAAGTGGTTCCCCCACTCTCGATCTGATTCGTTTAGATAGAGTTTCGGATAGGGCTCCGAAGGAGGAATGTCAAATCGACGAAGTTGAGTTAAAAGATAGTCGGTAAGATGGACCCTCCTGTCCCAATGAGGAAGAGAGTTGACATGAAGAAGCCGTCCCTGAAAGACTTTCCTCAAATTCTTAATGAGGGGCCCTTCCGCATCTTTTCCAAAGATGACGATGAGTTCAAAGGCGCTAAAAAATTGGGAGAGGGTTCTGTCCAGAGGACCATCCACCACAAAGAAGGTGGCCATTCCCTTTTGGTCAATCGAAAAAACCTGTTCCCCATAGTATCGCCCTTCAGCTAGTTGGAGGATTCTTGGATATCCCATCAGGAAAGGTTTGGCATGAGGAAAAGCCATTCGAAGAGCTTTGAGAACAGGAAGGGCTAAGATGAAATCTCCCAAGGCTCCCTGGTGGATCACCAGCATCGATTCGACCTCGGGTAAGGCTTTGTTCTGAGAAAGGGTCGTCACTTTTTACTCTCCTGTCGATTTAGGATTGCCTCGAGTCTATTTCGAACATATTCATCCTCAGGGGTTACCTTGAGAACCCATTCGTATTCGCTTCTTGCCGCTTTCCACTGTTTTTGTTCTTCATAAAGAACGCCCAGATTAACCCTTGCGAAGAGGTAGTTAGGATTGATCTGAATAGCTTTTTTTAACTCAGAAATGGCTTCTCGATAGCGGCCCTGATCGCTGTAAAGAAGAGCAAGGTTATAATGGAGATCCGCATATCGCGGATTCAGCGCCACAGCCTTCTCCATACACGCAAGCGCCTGCCGAGTCTGTTTTTTCACCCCATAGACATAACTGAGATAGGCATAGGCTAATCCATGTTTGGGATGGATCTGGATGGCTTTCTTAAATTCCATGATCGCTTGTTGATCGTCTCCGGTGTAATAATAGATCAATCCTAAATGATAATGCGACAGGAAAGAATCCGGACGGAACTTCTCTGCCTTCTTTAATTCACGAAGGGCCTGGGCCAAATGGCCTTCCCTGGCGAGATAGAGACCGATGACGTTATAAAACTTATGATAAAGGTATCGTAGAGGGACTGTTCCCACGTCCTCTCTCCTCATTGCTTCAATGAAGATCTGGCCACCCCTCCAGATCCCCCTTGTTTGATAGTACTTTTGAAAATGATCATCTGTTTGTAGAGCCTGGCGTAGGCATCGAATGGCCTTTTTCTCTCTCCCCATCTTAAAATAGATCATGCCTAAAACGTGTTGAAGAACCCCTGACTTTCGGTCTTTCATCAGTTCAGAGAGAAATATCTTTTCGGCCTCTTCCCATCGCTTCATCAAAACGGAAAGGAATCCCAGGTTGAGTCTGGCCTCGGCATATTGAGGGTTAAGCTGGAGGGCGTTGCGAAATTCCTTCTGAGCTTTTTCAAAATCTCCTTCCACCGCCAAAATCAAACCCATTTGATGGTGAAGGTCAGCATAATGGGGATAGGCGTAAATCTTTTCTTCAATCTCCTTTTTGATTCTTTTGTAGACCTTGAGTGGTCTTACGTTCATCTTCTCCCTCACTTTTTTCTTCTCCTCGGTAATCCTCTTTCCCCTCCTCATCCCCTTTCCTTTTCTCATCAGATTTCAAAGATCGAATTGGGATCCACTGTCCTTTCTCCTTGCGCCAATTGCTAAACTGAAAGAGCACATCCACCACCCCAGGAATACTCCTCACCTTCTTCTCAAAGGATAAAAGGGTTTTTACGGTAATCATTTTTTTGACCTCTTCCTGACCATCCAAAACCATGGGCAGTCGGAAGACTCCGCGGAAATACACCACACCTTTCACCGTTCCAAAATCAATTTTAGAATAATCGATATTGGAGCGAATGAGCATACGCCGGACTTCAGATTGGATGATAAAATCTTCTTTTTTCATCCCCTAATGATCGACGGATTGGAATGCTAACGCTCTTCGGATCGCATCCAGTAATTCCTCTGGATCGTAGGGCTTTTTGATAAAGTATCGCGCGCCTAAAGCTCTTGCTCTTTCTTCTGCGTCTCGATCCGGACTCCCTGTGACAAAGAGAATGGGAATACGACTGGTTCGCTTGGATTCTTTTAATTTTTCTGCCACGCTGAAGCCGTCACCCGCTGGCATACGGATATCGAGAATGATCAACTGGGGTCGTTCTTTATGAGCCATAAAAACACCCTGAACCCCATCAAACGCTGCCACGGTATGGTAGCCATTTGCCTGGAGGCGAAGGGTTAATGCCTTGACGATATCCCGCTCATCATCTACAATGAGGATCTTCTTTTTTTGCGCCATTCCAAATCTCATTCCATCGTTTCTTTTGCGTCATCGAGCCGTTTTCGTTTGAAAGCAGAATCCTGAAGCAAGCCAACCATCTCATTTCTTTTTTTCTGAAAAGACTCCATCTTGGGGGGAGCGATTGGAACCCCGCTCGGGAAACTCTCTTTCAGAGGATTTCTGAACCGTCCATCTTTCGCCAACCGATAATCCAGATGAGGACCGGTGGAAAGCCCTGTGGATCCCACATAACCGATGACCTGTTTCTGTTTGACTCTGACCCCTTTCCTGATCCCCGGTCCATAACCGGACAGATGACCGTAATAGGTCATATAGCCGTTTGGATGCCGAAGGACAACCTGTTTTCCAAACCCTCCTCCCCACCCAGAGGACACAACTATCCCATCCGCAACAGCCCAGACTGGAGTTCCTGGGGGCGCAGCATAGTCCACACCATAATGAGGAAGGATGCCCCCAAGAATGGGGTGTTTTCTTCCTCTGCTGAATTTTGAACTGATCCTCGTAAACCGAAGAGGTGATTTCAAAAAAGCTTTTTTCAAAGCCATTCCCTTCTCATTATAAAAATCGCCCTCAAAGGAAATGCCTATAATTGATTTTTCTCCCTGCTGATACTCAACCGTATGGATAGGACCGTATCGGATGAACTCCTGATCTTTATAAACTTTCTCCACCAGAATCTGAAAACGGTCGCCTTCCTTCACATCCTTATAGAAATCGATCTCGGCAGCCAGTAGTTCAGCAAAGGCGAGAACCAGTTGATCTTTCTCTCCTGCAGCATCCATCGCCTCGAAGAGGGAAGATCGAATCACTCCCTCCACTTTGACTAAATAAGTTTCCAGGGGAATTTCTTTTCTTCTGGCAACATATCCCTGAGTCCCCCTTTCCACTTCATACACGTCGATCGGTCCTGTTTCGAAGAGAAACCTGACCATGTCCCCTTTTTCATCCAACACCAATTGAAACTTTCCCCCTCTCAATTTCTTGAAATTGAGAAGAGGGTTCAGGGCAGCCACAAGGGTTTCGATCCATGTCCGCGAAATATTCTTTTCAGCGAGGGCTTTCGTAAATGTGCTGTTCTCTTTCACTTCCCCTTGAATCACTTGATAGAGAGGCTCAGCAGGTTGGGATTCCTGGGCAGGTGAAACGATTTCGGCAGGACCTTCTCTTGGGGGAATCGGTTGGTTGGGGAGGATGTAGAAGTAAGCGAATAATCCGAAAAGGATCATCAGACAAAACGGGAGAAAAACCCATCTCAATGTTTTTCGCGGATGCCTCATCCTCTCTTTGCCCAGGCGATCTATCTTTTTGAGATTCATCGCTGTCACCGTTACCTCCAGTCTTTCTTGAAATTCTCAATTGCCTTCCATGGGAGTCCCCGAACCTTTTGACCCTACCTCCAGCCCCTCAACGTTCGACTTCCCTTAAAAAGGCCGCCGCATCTTCAGGAGGAGTCTGATTGACAAAGAACCCTGTCCCCCATTCAAAGCCTTCTCTCAGCCCAATCCTCAATCGGATTTCAATATGCCAGTGGAATTCGGATCGATGGAAAGGTTCTTGAACTGGCGAGGTATGAAACGTTAGACTGTAAGGTGGGTCAGAAAGTAATCGATAGAAACGAAGAAAAAGAGAGTGAATCGCCAGCGCAAGATCTTCTGCCTCTTCTTCCTGAAGGCGATGAAAATCAGACCGATGCCGTTTGGGAACAATCCAGGTTTCAAAGGGATAGCGAGAGGCAAAAGGAGCAAAGACCAAGAATGAAACGGTCTCGAGGATAATCCGTTTCTTCATCAAGATCTCTTCTTTAAGAATGTCGCAAAAAATGCATCGTTCTTTTCGTTGGTAATAATCCAGAATTCCCCAGATCTCCTCATCGATCCTTCGAGGAACTACGGGCATGGCGAGGATGTGAGAATGAGGGTGCCGATTAAAGATCCCCGGATAATTCTTAAGAATCAGGAATTGTTTAAACCTCTGGTCTTTTTCAAGGTCAAGCAGCCTTTCCTGATAGGCCTGAAGGATTTTACGAATCTTGGAACTCTCCATCAACGCAAGCGTCTGTTGGTGTTCGGGAGCCTCAACCACAATCTCATGGGCACCGATGGCTTCCATGACATCATACATTCCTTCGGGCCTTCGATCGAACTCCCCTTCAATGCGAAAGAAAGGATATTTGTTAGGGATGACTCGCACTCCCCATCCTTTCTCACCTTCCTTCATGATCGAATAGATTTCGGGTGGCGTGAGAGCCTCATTGCCTGGACAGAAGGGGCAGGGACCTTCTGGCTCTGGAAGTTGATAGGGCGGTTTGAAAGGGAGGTAATCCGAAGGGCCTTTCGGATGGTCATTGGTGATGACCACCCACATCCGGGTAATGGGATCTCTTCTCAATTGCGCCATACAGACTCCTCAAGAAAGCAGCGATTGATAGATATACGGTCTCCCCCGATGGAGGGTCTCTCGTTTCAAGTCATCTCCCCTTTCGATCCGCAAGACTAACCTCTTTTTGTAAAGATTCAGCAAGCGTGTTCCACTGGTATTCATTCCGATCTTCTCTTTCTCGGATAACTGGCGCAGAGTTAACCTCTTCTGTTTCATCACCTCTTTGAGGGTCTGGATGAGGTAGTTATTAAGGGAGCCGATGACCCGCCAGCCTCCAGGACCAATGGTCAGGATCGCCAATCTCTTCCGTTCAAGGGCAACGCCGATATTCTCTTCTTGGGAGGGATTGAGTCCTTTCAAGACCAGAAACTTTTCTCCATATTCATTGCTCCAGAGCCGAGAAACGATTTTAGCGACCACCTCATCCGCCCAGGAGAAATCGATAGACCCCATTCCCGAAAAATCGATGACCAGGCAGGGTTCTTCTCCTTCCCGTAGAATCTTTTCGATCGTCTCTCGGAGGCGAGCCCCCCGAGTACGCCCCGTCATCTCTTTTGTGCCGTTCTTGAAAAGGTCCTGAGTTAGTTTTTTTAAGGAAAGGATTTTTCGAAACATGGTTTCATTTCAATTGATTCAGTTGAAATAATTTAAGCAAAAGGGAGAGAGGTTGTCAAGGTTTTTTTTGATCAGGTTTAGTGGACAAAGCGGCCAGGATTTCCCCAAGGATGTTCGATCTCCTCGACCAATCGGTCCCGACAACTCTTGCAGAGAATCAGATGAAACTCCTGATAGACCTCTTTTTCGAGGTCTTCTGGATTCGCCTCTTCCACCTGTTTTAAAAGCTGATTGAATTGTTGATCCACCCCCTCCTCTGGCTCCAGGAGAACACCGTCAAACCCCGCAAAGATTCGGATCTGGGTGATATAGCTCAGACTCCCTGCCGGGAGCTCCTTTCCACATCGAAAGCAGCGGTGATCTCTTTCTCTATGGACTTCCTGCGACTTCATTCGTTCAACTCCTTAAAGGAACTCTCGCTTCACCCATGATTCAAGGGCCATGAGTGCTCGTTTCCGGATAAGATCTTTTTTCTGCGACCCCTTCGCTCGACTCTGAAGAGGAGGAAAGAGACCATAATGGATATTCATAGGTTGAAAAGGTCGAAGAGGAGAATCACTCACATGATGGATCAAAGCACCAATGGCGGTTTCAAGAGGAGGGAGAGTTGGCTCTTTTCCTGCAGCCTGGCGAAGGGCATTCATGCCTGCCAGAAGTCCCATGGCGGTCGATTCCACATACCCTTCCACACCGGTGATTTGACCTGCAAAAAAAAGGAGAGGGTGATCTCTCATTTGGAGTGAGGGCAATAGGAGGCGCGGGGAATCAATAAAGGTGTTCCGATGAACCGATCCCCAACGAACAAACTCCGCTTTCTCCAATCCCGGGATCATCCGGAAGACCCTGGCCTGTTCTCCTTGTTTTAGCCGGGTTTGAAATCCGACCAAATTATAGAGAGTCCCAAACTCATTTTCCTGTCTTAACTGAACCACGGCAAAAGGGGGGTTCTTTGTCCTCGGATCGGTCAAACCCACAGGCCGAAGGGGACCAAAAGCCAGCGTCTCTTTTCCCCGTCCTGCCAGCTCTTCTACGGGTAAACATCCCTCAAAAAGATATGGCTTTTCAAAGTCTCTTAAAGGGACTTTTTCGGCTTGACAGAGTGCCTCAACAAACCGGTGATACTCCTCCTGATCCATCGGGCAGTTGAGATAATCGTCTTTTCCTTTCCCATATCGCGAAGCCCTAAAGGTTTTTTTGAAATCGATCGATTCGGCGGTGACAATCGGTGAGATGGCATCGTAGAAGAAAAGATGTTGCCCCCCTGTTCTTTTCTGAATCTCTTTACTCAAGGCTTCCGAGGTGAGAGGTCCTGTAGCCAGGATGGTCAGTCTATCGTCTGGAAGGGTTCTCACCTCTTCCCGGAGGATCTCTATCCCCTCCAAACCCTCCAGGGTTTCGGTAACTTTTTTCGAGAAACGTTCCCGGTCCACAGCAAGAGCCTCTCCAGCAGGAACTCGTGTTTCCCGGGCCACCTTGAGAATCAGTGAATCAAGCCTTGCCAGCTCTTCCTTTAATATGCCAGAAGCATTTTCCGGAGACTCTGATTTGAGTGAATTGCTGCAAACCAATTCCGCAAGATAAGGAGAACGATGGGCAGGGGAAAAGACCTTGGGTTTCATCTCAAAGAGGATGACTTTTCCTCCCCGTTTGGCAATCTGCCATGCAGCTTCACACCCCGCCAGTCCTCCACCAATAATCCAAATAGGTTCCATCAACTTTATTGTATGCCTTTTCATGGCCATTTGCAAAAGAAGGTTCCTTCCTCTTAAAATGAAATAGATAGCTCCCAGTGGATCCCTGAGATGAAGATCAAACTGATCTCACCGGCAACTGAAGAGAATGCGCCTGTTCCCAATCTTGCTCTCCCCATTCTCGCCAGCCTGACCCCAGCTGATATTGAGATCTCTTTCACCGATGATCTTCTCACGCCCATAGATCTCAAAAAAGGCTTGGAAGAGGTCGATTTGGTTGGAATCACTGTCCTAACGAAAACGGCTCTCAGGGCTTATCAGATTGCAGAGGCCTATCGCCGGAGAGGAATCCCTGTGGTTTTAGGAGGCATTCATCCAACCGCCTTACCCGAGGAGGCAAAGGCACATGCGGATTCGGTAGTGATTGGAGAGGCTGAGGAGATCTGGCCCCGGCTCATCGAAGATTTCAGACGAGGTAATCTCAAGCCTTTTTATCAACAGGAAATCCCGGTCGATCCCTCGAAGATTCCATGGCCCAGAAGGGAGATTCTCCCAAAGAGAGGCTACTTTCCAGTTGATGTGGTCCAGTTTAGCCGGGGATGCCCTTACCGCTGTGAATTCTGTTCGGTCAGGAACTTCTTTGGCGATCGTTATCGCTTCAGGCCCATCGCAGATGTCATCGAGGAGATCAAATCGCTCTCCCACCGACTCATCGTGTTTAATGATGATAATATCCTTGGTCATCTCGCTTATTCAAAAGAATTGTTACAGGCGTTGATCCCTCTTAAGAAGAAATGGGTTGGAGAAACATCGCTGACAGGGTTAAAGGAAATCGACAATATTCAAATGCTCGCACAAAGTGGCTGTATCGGCCTGCTGATCGGGTTTGAATCGCTCTCCAAAGTGAATCTTAATCTCTCGATGAAATATCAAAATGACCCGGCCGAATACGAGAAGATTATCGATGCCCTTCACCGGCACGGGATCACCGTCTGGGGTTCCTTCATGTTTGGTTTTGATGAAGATCGGCCGGATATCTTTGAGGAAACCGTATCGTTTGCTATCCGGACCAAACTCTTTGCTGTCACCTTCGCCCTTTTGACACCATATCCGGAAACAGCCCTTTATCACCGCCTGAAAGAGGAAGGCCGTCTCATTCACGATCGATGGTGGCTTTTAGAAAATCCGGATGAATCAGCACCTTATTTCGTGCCGAAAACAATGAGCGGAGCTGAACTCAAGAGACGCTGGAGAGAGGCATGGAAAACCTTCTATGCTTACCGCTCCATCTTAAAACGATTTCACTGGAACTATCCTCCGACTCTGATCAATCGGTTTGTCTACTTTCCCTTTCAGTGGATGCACAGTCGATTTGTCCGCAAGAAGATCCTTGAGGGAAGACGCAGGTATCGAAAAAGACTATTCTGAAGCGCGGTAGCCGCATTCTTTTCGATAGCATCGTTTGATAGTCCCTTCTTTTCCTGTTTTCTCAATCAAAAAAGGAGCCTGACAGTGCGGGCAGGGTTCTGGGATGGGTTTGTCCCACAGGGCAAAGGTACAGTCGGGGTATTGGGTGCATCCATAGAAGGTTCTTCCTTTACGGGTTCTTCGCTCCACCAGCATACCTTCGCACCCTTCCTGCGGACAGCGAACCCCCGTACGAAGAGACTGGGTGGACTTACAGGTTGGGTAGTTTGAGCAGGCAAGGAATCTTCCGAACTTACCATGTTTGACGACCATCGGACTTCCGCATTTCTCACAGGTCACATCTGTTTCAATCTTTTGATTCTCATCGTTCTCCTCTATCTCTCTGGTAAAACGACACTTAGGGTAACTTGAGCATGCCAAGAAATAACCTCTCTTTCCCCATCGTTTTACCATTTTCGAACCACACTTTTCGCATACAGCATCTGTAGGGATCTGTTCCCGTTTCACATCCCTCATGGAGACCTTTGCCATGGCCAGGTCTTTTTCAAAAGGGGCATAGAATTCTCTTAGCGTTTCCACCCAACCTTTCTCCCCTTCCTCAATTTTATCCAGATTTTCCTCCATGAGGGCGGTAAATTCAACATTGACGATATCAGGGAAGTTAACGACCAGAAGGTCGTTGACGATATAACCCAATTCTGTCGGGTAGAATCTTCCTTTCTCCAGTCTGACATAGCCCTTCTCTTTAATGGTGCTCAATATGGTGGCATAGGTGGAAGGCCTTCCGATCCCTTTCTCTTCAAGCTCTTTAATCAAGGTGGCTTCAGAAAATCTGGGAGGGGGCTGGGTAAAATGCTGCTTGGGGGTAAGGCCTAACAATTCAAGACTCTCTCCTTCTGATAAGCGTGGCAACTTTCCTTCTTCCTCTTCAGCCTTTCCATTTGAAGACAGATGATTATCTTCAGATTCGACATAGAGGGCCATAAACCCTGGGAAAATCGGGACACTTCCCGTGGCTGTGAAGATCGCTTCGCTCGCTTTGATTTCGACGGTGGTCTGGAGAAAAGTGGCTGAAGCCATCTGGGAGGCTACAAATCTATCCCAGATTAATTTATAAAGGGCGTATTCATCCTTACTGAGATAAGCTTTTATCGTTTCGGGGTCTAAATCCATGGAAGTGGGTCGGATGGCTTCGTGTGCCTCCTGAGCCCCTTTTCGACTTTTATAGTGATTGGGTTTGCTCGGAAGATAGGTCTCCCCAAAGCGATCCTTGATCCATTCCCTTACCTGGTGAATGGCCTCTGTAGAAACCCGAGGGGAATCGGTCCTCATGTAGGTGATTAAACCAACCGTTCCCGCTCCTCCGAGATCTACTCCCTCATATAATTTTTGTGCAACCCGCATCGTCTTATAGGCGCTTAAGGAGAGTTTTCGGGAAGCCTCTTGCTGAAGCCGACTGGTAATGAAGGGGGGAAGAGGGTGTCTTTGCCTCTCTTGCTCAATAATCTTTGAAACAACGAAAGGAATTGATTCGAGCCGTTTTTTCATGGTCAGGGCGTCAGCCTCATTGGTCAGGTTGACCTTCTTCCCTTTCCATTTGATCAGTTTGGCATTGAAAGAGATAGGAGAGTCTTTCCCCTTGAGGGTGGCTGTCAAACTCCAATATTCTTGAGGAACAAAACTCTGGATCTCCCTTTCCCGTTCACAAATGATTCGAACAGCAACGGATTGTACGCGGCCGGCACTCAATCCTCGTCGAACCTTCTCCCAGAGAATGGGACTAACCTGATACCCTACCAACCGGTCCAGAATCCTCCGGGCCTGCTGAGCTTCGTAAAGCGATTGCTGTAACGTTCCGGGTTTCTTCAGAGCCTCAAGAACAGCCTTTTGGGTGATCTCATTAAAAAGAACCCTGTAGATTTTTTTATCGTGATTGCCAATCTCTTCAGCGATATGCCATGCAATGGCTTCCCCCTCCCGGTCCGGATCAGGAGCGAGATAGATTTGTTTTACTTTCTGGCTTGCCTTCTTCAGTTCTCCAAGGATCTTCTTCTTTCCCGGGATAGTCACATATTTGGGTTGGAAATCCTTTTCGATATCCACCCCTAATTCATCCTCCGGAAGGTCCTTCACATGCCCTACCGACGCTTTGATGATATAATCGTCTCCTAAAAATTTCTGAAGGGTCTTCACCTTCGTCGGAGACTCTACCACAATCATTCCTTTTGTCATCGACCGTCCATTCCTCTCTTTGATTTCATTTTCAATGAATCAACCCCATTTTCAATGAATCAACCCCATTCATAACTTATAATGTTTGATTTTTCACATCTTTCTAGTAAAGCATTTGCCGGGCCATTGGGTGATCAGCCCTTTTAACTCTAAATGGAGTAGAAGGCTGGATACTTTCCCCGGATCAAAACCGCTCTCCCGAATAATTGAGTCAATATGAAGAGGAGTCTCTGACAACATGGCGTAAAGGACTTTCTCTTCCCCGTCCAATTCCGGGCCCTTGGGTTTGATGTCTTCCTTTTCTCGTTGCCATTGAGGAAGGATCTCTTCAAGAATATCCTCACTGGACTCTATCAGCTTTGCTCCGTCTTTAATCAACCGATTCGTGCCTCGACTTCCATCCGCTCCGACATTCCCCGGAATGGCAAATACCTCCCGACCCTGTTCTAAGGCATAGTTGGCGGTGATCAGAGACCCACTATCCGCACTGGCTTGAACGACCACCACGCCAATGGAAAGGCCACTGATAATTCGGTTCCTTTTCGGGAAGTGACTTCCTTCCGGAGGAGAACCCATAGGGAATTCTGAAAGGATCGCTCCGTGTTCAACAATTTTGGCGTAAAGATTTCTATTCTCTCGAGGATAGATGACATCAATGCCACACCCTAAGACCGCTATCGTTCGGCCTCCTTCTGAAATGGCTCCCCAGTGAGCCACAGAATCAATCCCTCGTGCCATTCCGCTCACCACGGTGACCCCATGGCGGGCAAGATCTTTACTGATTCGCTCGGTGATCCACCTTCCATAGGGGTTGGTTTTACGGCTTCCCACAATTGAAACGGCAAATTCATCCTCCTTTTTTAATTCACCCTTAAGATAAAGAAGGGCCGGAGGATCATAAATATTTCGAAGACGAGAGGGATAAGCCTCGTCTTTAATTGTAATCATTCTACCTCCGACCTTTTCAAGGTTTGAGAGTTCTCTTTTAACGGATAATGAAGAAGGTCCTTTTCGAATTTCATGGGCAACCTTCTCCCCTAGTCCCTCAATGTCTAATAACTCTTTTACAGAAGCACGGAAGACTGCCTCAGGAGTTTGAAACCGCTCAAGAAGTCTTTTCATTAAGATACTCCCTACTCCCGAAATGGAGTTAAGAGCAACCCAGTAAAAAAGATCTTCCGCCATGATCCACCAGATGTAAACCTGCTTTCCCTTTCCGGGAGAACTCTAATGACAAAAAAAGCCTTAGAAGCCAAAACGACTTCCAAAGCTTTTAATCTGCCACAAAAAGATCAACGTTTCAATTTACCTTTTGGACTCTACCTCCATCTTCTCCTTTAAATAAGGTTGGATCATATCTCCACGATAAATGGCATCAAAAGCTTCGAGCACCCTTGCCGTATAATAATTTCCGAATTGATCGATAATTTCAATATTTCCTGAAATGCTATATTTTCTGCCAATTTTTTTCGCTGTCACAGGATCTCGAACGATGTCCGACGCCCGGAAGATTGTATACTTATTCCCGATTGCAACAGGTTCTGACGTTTTGAAGGAAAGGTAGAGGACATCTCCTTCAGCCATCAAGTTTTTTCCTTCCTTATTGTCGAGGACAAACCCGATGCCCTGATAGTTAAACCCTGCAATAAATCCTGCAGATCTAATTTCATGAATCACCCTCTTTTCCTCCACCGGTCTTTTCTCGACGATGACCTCAGGTTTTACCACCGCCACAGGTGGGGTTTCTACTTTTTTAACCTCCATCACCTCGGGTTTTACCTCTTTAACTTCCTTAATGTCCTTTGGTTTTTCTTCAACCATTTTAGGGGGTTCCTCTTTCTTCAACTCTTCCAGGGACGAAAGCCTAACAGGGTTTCCTGGATAGATCCAATGTGGATTGGTAATATAAGGATTTCTCTGCCACAATTTGGGCCAGAGGAAAGGGTCTTTTAGAAACTTAGCCGAAATATCCCATAGCGTATCCCCTTTTTTAATCGTATAAACTCCTTCCGCTTCTTTCCTTTCTTCAGCCATGATGGTTATAGGAAAACAGAGCGATAACATAATCAAAATCATCCACAGATGGATTCCCATCACCCTTTTCATAATAACCTCCTGAAATTTTATGGCGTTAAAAAGAATGTTTGAAATTAGCCCCTTATCTATGATTTGTCAAGAGAAACTTTAAGCAATATTTATACCAGATATTTTAAATGGCTTATAACTCTCTAATTTTATTTTAAAATATAAGAAAAAGGGATTTTCGCAACAGTCTCAAAATTTTTGCCGAAGTGAACATATTTTATTCAGTTATACCTCATCTCTGAACAAATTTATGTCGTTATCGAATAAGGTGGGATGGAATGTCACGAATTTCTCATGTGATAGAAACCTCATGAAGGAATCCCTTCCAACAGCCCCAATTCATCAGGATCGGGCTTGCCTCTGAGGGGGTCTTTCTTCTTCCAAGTTGTAATACATTCGCCGTAGAGGGAATGGGCATAAGCCCGGGTGATCTTCGTTAAAACTAAACACCCGATCAGATGATCGTCTCCTTTGAAATTCACTGCTTTATTGGTGCGAGTTCTCCCGGTAACATCCTCCCTGTTCTGTTTGCTGTGGCCCTCTACCAAAACTTCCTCAAGATAACCTACAAGAGCCTGGTTCTTCTGGAGGGTGATCTCCTTCTGTATGTTCTGGAGAATCGAAAGCCTCTGTTGCTTCACCTGCTCTTCGACCTGATCGCTCCATCCGGCGGCCGTTGTTCCTTTCCTCGGAGAGTATTTGAAAGAAAAAAGGTCATCAAAGCGAATCTTGATCATCAGGTCCAGGGTTTCTTCAAAGTCTTTCTCTTCCTCACCTGGAAATCCGACCATCACATCTGCTGTAATGGCAATTGAGGGGCAGACCTCGCGCAACCGATGCACTTTTTCGAGGTAAGTTTCTCGGTGATATCCCCTGTTCATCCTCTCAAGGATTCGATTGGAGCCAGATTGGAATGGAAGATGGATATGCTCACAGAGTTTTTTCAAGCTTCCGTATGCTTGAATCAATTTTTCAGAGAGGTCTTTGGGGTGAGAGGTAGTAAACCGAATCCGTTCAATTCCCTCAATCTCATTGAGCTTTGAGAGAAGTTCCGGAAAATCGATTCCCTCTTTCATCCCCTTTCCGTAAGCATTGACGTTCTGACCGAGCAGGCAGATCTCTTTCGCGCCCTTTTGTGCCAGACACTTAACCTCCTCAACAATCTCCTGACTGGGTCTGCTCTTTTCTTTCCCTCTCACATAGGGAACAATGCAGTAGGAACAGAAATGGTTGCATCCTTGCATGATTGTGACATAGGATTTTACTGAGGAGAGTGGCCGCTCAGGAAGAAAAGGATCGAGATACCTTCCCTCCGGATCAAAATCTGTTTCGCACACCTTCTCTCCGAGGGTCAACACCTTTTCCAACAGTTGTGGAAGAGAGGGAATGGCATGAGTGCCAACCACCAAATCGAGGTAAGGCACCCGCTCTAAAAGTCTCCACCCCTCCTGCTGGGCCACACATCCAGCTACCCCGATAATCGTGCCCTTTTTCTCCTTTAACTTCTTAAATCGACCCAGTGCACTATATACCTTCTGCTCCGGTTTTTCTCTGACGCTGCAGGTATTGATGAGGATCAGATCAGCCTGTTGAGCATCTTTTGTCTCGAGATAATCCGACCGCTCCAGAAGCCTCAGGATCTGTTCCGAGTCGTGCTCATTCATCTGACAGCCATAAGTTTCGATATAGATACGTTTGGCCATCTCTCTTTTACCCCTGCTCTTTAATCGTCAAACTTTCCTGCAGGTCCCTTATTTCCCTTCAGACGGGCACCCTTTTCGAGAATCTTCTCTCTGGTCCATTCAGAAGGATTTTCAATTCGTCCAACCTTGGGGCCCAGGTCATAAGAACCCGCTTTCAAGATTGCTTCAATGGCCAATGGTGCTGTGTCCTCTGCATTAAAAACCTCTGTCATCATTTTGAATGAGAAGGCTTCGATCTGTCTGACGATCCGTTCTCGAACCTCTTTGGGCTGGGCAAGCAGTTTATTTTCGAAAGGAAGATTGAGGTTCTTATAATCCCCTTTTTTCCAGTTCTTTGATTGAGCATAGGCAACCATTTCTTGCCATAACTCTTCAGTGACCCCCTCGCCCTCGATTTTGCTGAAATTTCCGTTTGGGTCAAGAATGGCATTCCCATAATCGTTCACTTGAACGCCCCAGGAGATCATCTGGAGAGCCGTTGCCACATTCGCTTTGGTCGTATGGGTCTGTTGGGCAATCTGACGAAGCCTTTCAGAACTGTTCCCAGAAGTACCGTGTTGAGCCCCTGAAATCTTATATTTTTCAAGGGCGGCATGGATGTCAGCCGTCAATTGAACCTGAATCCCGGAATCTTTCTCCTCGATGCCGTGAGTCGTTCCATTGTTTAAGGCAATCCAGTCCGGGAAGATGTCATGGGCATTCAGTCCCTGGATGAGAAAAAGAGCCTCCTCCACTGTGGAGAGCCCTGTCTCCCCTTTAATTTCTCCTACCTCTGTCTCAAGCCCTGCCCATTGGGGGATATAAGGGTTAATCTCAATATTGGCAAGTAGGTTCTGATCATCTGGAAGGTGAGAGGCATCAATGGCAATGGAAGTCATCCCTGCATCGAAGAAAGAAGGAATTTCTACTTTAGCCATCGCCAAATCTTTTTCATTTCTGATCCCATAATGGTCGGCGTGGATGGCCACTGGAATGGTGATATGGCATTCATTGCAGATCTGATCCACCAGGGTCGCCATATTCCAATAATTGACAGCACAATAAGCCTTGGTCCCTCCCTCTGATTTGGCAATCTCAATGATGACAGGCGCATTGGCCTTTTGAGCAGCCTGAAGGACACCTCTGATGATCAATTGATTACGAGCGTTTGCCGCCATGGCAATGGCTTTTCCCTTGGCCCTCATCGCTCGATCCACCACTTTACCGCTTACAAGGAGAGCCTTTGAATTTGGAAACAATCTTTTAATATTAGGGGGCCTTCCAATCTCTATGGCTTTCTCCCAATCGGTTTCTGAAATCCCTTTGATGACCATGTGTCATTTCTCCTTATCTTCTAAAATAGAATACATGCCGTTGAAAAGGTATTTCTTTCCCTATGGACCTATCATATTCTCCTGATCGGCTAACCCCACCGAAACCTTACCCCGACTTTTTTAGGATCGTTGCAATCTCTTCCACCAATGTCTTTGAGCCGACATAGAGGGCAGAACGCTGGTGATGTTTACGGGGTTGAATCTCAAGGATCGGAGTGCCTGTCTCATCCACAGCCATCCCACCTGCTTCACGACAGATAAAGGCCACCACAGAAGCCTCATACATGAGACGCAACTTACCTTCTGGACGATTCTTTTTGGGATTAGGGTGATTCACAATGGCTGGGTACATGAACATCCCACCATTATTGAGAAGCCTGTGAAAATCGCCTGCTAATGCCCCTAAATAGCGGAAGGCATATTTCCTCTCGTTTTCAGTGATCCATCTCTGGATGCGTTCATCATAGGTATAGCGATTGGCAGCATTAAAAGATAACTCCCAGGTTTTGGGGTCTTGAGGAAGCATGACCTGCCGGGGTCTTACAAAGTTCATGGTCTCATCGATGTGAAATTGATAGGTCCCGGCCTCCTTCAACCCAAGGGTAAAGGTTCCCGTGGGAATGACAAACATGCCTGCTGCAATATAATCTTTCCCTGCTCTCAAATGGCCATCCTCAGGGCCTTCGAGGTTTCGCTTGGCAATGCCAAAGAGAAAACCGATGGGTAAGCCATGAGGAATATTGGAGGACCCGTCCATTGGGTCAAAATAGACAAAATAGCGTCCATCGGGGTTGATCTGAATAATCTCTTCAGATTCCTCGCTCACGGCATGAATCACTCTTCCTGAGTTTCTGAGGTAATGGAGTGTGATCTCATGGGCGATCTGATCCATTTGCATCACCTCTTCGCCCTGCACATTGATATCCCCTGCCCGTCCGAGATGTCCTTTTAAGGCCCCCGTCAAGTAATAATGCTGAATATATTTCCCAGCGCTAACAAGGGCGTCCATGAGAATGAGAAAGTGATAGGTCCGCCCATATTTTTCTTGATGGTGTAAAAGAAAATTCATGAAAGTCTGTTCAAATTGGATCATAGGCTCTCACTTTCTAACCTTGAATTGGCTGTCGAGAATTTTCATTTTTTCAACAATCCCACCGTATTCGAGTTCATTATAGGGAAGCATGGCCGCTCCAGAAAACCCTTGCTGTCGGATTTCCGTTGCTTTCCGGGATACCCTATCTCTCACCCAGTCCCAGTAGGGATGATCAAACGCATCGGCGGGTTCAGTCAGCAGCCCGTTGTGAACACAGAAGGCATGACAGGCCACCACAGGTGGGCCATCAAAGAAAGAGATCGGAGAATTGATTTTCACAGGCATCAGAGGTCCGGTATGACTTCCTCTCATAAAGCCGGCCACATAATGGCCAATATTGAAGGGGGCCAGCACTTCACCGGTGGCAGGAAATGCTCCCTGAACCCTGACGAGCATCACTGGATCGTCTTTTCCTGTATATTTTCCAGCGATGTTGTGAAGTCGGGTGGTGCTGACCACTGCTGCGATGTCTCCGTTATTCCTTGAATAGATGGCCTCCACGACAAAGCGTTGATTATCCCTTAAAAGAGCCGCAATGTCATAAAGTTCTTCAGGTGCATTTAGTTCAATCACCCGATCGCCTTCGGTATAGTTGACATCCATGATCACAAATTTAAACCCCTTGTTCATGGCGGGGCTGAGGATAAGGCCTGCATTATACATCGGGTCAGCAAAGGCCAGGTAGAGTGGAAGGTTATAGGCTCCGGGATCGGTTTTGTCCGCCGCAAAGAAGAGAAAGGGTTCATTGGGCCTTTCTTCGAACTCCATTTCAGCGACGGCAGGTCCCATCCCTTTGACATTCCCTGAAAAGGAGTCTTTGAGGAGATCTTGCCCTGCTCCATAGAGTCCCTGTTCTTTGGCTACTTTTGTTCCAGCGACAAAGGCATCCCAAGCCAATCCATGGACTTTCTCGTTCCCCTTCCCGAGACTATGCGAAAAGAGAATGGCAATGTCGTCACCCGTATGGCTAACATAGAAATCGATGATCACGCCTTTACCTTTTTCCGCCACATAATTCCTGATCGCTTGAACCAGTCGTTCACTGGGTCGAATGTGGCCTCCGATACTTCCGATGTCCGCCTTAATAATGCTGAGTGTGGTCTTCATGGACACCCCCCTTTCTTTTAGATTTGACGATCTTAAAGCTTCCATTTCTTCAACAGGCGAATTGATCCATAATGGGTAAGATCGAGATGCAGTGGTGTGACGGAGATATACCCTTTTGACACCGCTTCAAAATCGCTGTCTTTCTCCCGATCAAAAATAAACTGCCCGCTTCCTATCCAATAATACTTTTTCCCTCTCGGATCGGTCTTCTCTATAACGCCGCTCCCATTATGGACCCATCTCCCCTGCCGCGTAATCTTATACGATTTGAGCTTATCTTCCCTGAGATGAGGAACATTGATATTGAGCAGGGTATCTTTGGGAAGTCCGTGGTGGATCACATATCTGGCGATGCGAATGGCAAACCGAGCCGCCGGTTCAAACCGGAAGTGACTTCTTGAGACTAATGAAATGGCGATGGATGGAATCCCTAAGAGCGTACCTTCAAAGGCTGCCGAGACTGTTCCTGAGTAAGTGACATCATCCCCTAAATTCCCCCCTTTGTTAATTCCTGATATAATCAGGTCAGGACGTTTGGGAAGGAGGACATTGACTCCTAAATGGACACAGTCTGCAGGAGTTCCATCGACAGCGTAAAAATTTTTTTTGATCTTTTCAACACGAAGGGGACGATGGAGAGTCAAGGAATGGGCGATTGCACTCTCCTCCCGATCCGGGGCAACAACAAACACTTCACCCACCTCTTGGAGAGCTTTGGCCAGTACAAGGATGCCTTTCGAATGGATACCATCATCATTGGTCACCAGGAGAATCGGCTTTGAATTCATAGGTCTTGAAAAAACGATGGTCGGGGCGAGAGGATTTTAACCTCTATGCAAACTTAATAATTTCAATAAGTTAGATTGCTTTTTTCGGTGTGCAAATGGTGTGCAAAAGCCACCCCTTTGCCACCATCGTTTAAATTTAAAATTTTAACTCCAAACATCATTTCCTCCAACCCTTTATTTTCTATCCTATTCATTCCCTCACTGTCAAGATAACATACTGAGACCTTAATTCGTAATAAAATCTCTTGAAAAAAATAAAAACACCTCCTTTATCGTTTCGACCGTTTCTTAGCATCCTATTCTGACCCTCCACCCACAGAACTATCCGACTCAATCTTAACCCAATGGCTCAGCCTTTTTGCCGTAGCGAAACCTCAACATCGTGTAGTGCGACCCTTTAGTCAAGACATTTTTGAGGCCTTAAAGGTGTAGAGTTATGATCCATCAAAAAACGACCTCACCATTTGCCCTACAATCAATTTTCTCAGACCGATCCATATCTCAGCATCCCCCCTTAAGCCGCTTCTTTGAAGGAATTCTCTCTCTCATACTGCTCCTCAAACTCCTCCGGACTCCTATAGCCCAGCTCCGAATGAACGTAGAGCTTGTTGTAATCGAGATCAATCCAGTGGCCAATCTTCTCTCTCGCCTCCTCGAGAGAAGAAAACTCATTGAGCCAGATCACCTCCTCCTTAATGGTCCTCATCATCCTCTCCGTCTCCGCATTGCCCTTGGGATTGTCATAGGAGGTAAAGATCTGCTCAATCCCTAAGGTTGCCATATCTCTCATAAAGGAGACTGAGGTGGGCTGAGAACCATTGTCGCTGATCAGTTTCAGATCACTGCCCCTAACCCCATCAGGAAACTCTCTAAGAATTGCCATCTCCAAGGCCTGCCTCCACTCCTTAGAGCGGCCCCTTAAGGAAAGCTCCCAACCCACAATCTTCTTGTTAAACCAATCCAAAACGATGATCAGATAGACCCACCCCAGGGAGGGAACCGTAAACTT
>CALLAL010000041.1 GCA_938002255.1 uncultured bacterium | reverse complement strand
GTCTCCTCTTTCTTCCCCATTTATCTCCTTGTAAGTAGTAATAGAAATGGTACCCAAAATAGTAAAGATGGTTCATTGTTATTTAGGCCATGGCATGAAATGGCTCCCCTCCCTCCCCCCATCCTTATGTCTGAATTGAAGGGATTAAAAATATTCTCTTGCATTTGTTTGAAAGTTGTAGTATATTAAATTTAAAGAATAGGGTCTGCTGAAAAAGCGGGCTGTTTGCCCGCTTTTTTTTTAAATCGTCTTTTAGAAAAGGAGGGAAGGGATGTCCAAGGAAATCCTCCCTCAGGTGATGAAGATCATCACTCCCCTCCTCTCTGAGGAAGGGATGGAATGCGTTGATCTGGAGTACCGAAGAGAGGCTCAGGGGTGGGTGTTAAGACTCTATATCGACAAGGAAGGGGGCGTCACACTTGATGATTGCACTCGCATCAATCAGAAGGTGGGGAGGCTATTAGACATCGAGGATCCGATCGAAACTCCTTATCACTTGGAGGTTTCCTCACCAGGACTTCGACGTCCTCTTAAGACAGAAAGGGATTTTATGAAATATCGAAATCGATTGGTCTACGTCAAGACGACCCAGCCCATCCGGAATCGCCGACAGTTTAAAGGGAGGCTTTTAAAGGTCATTCCTGGAGGTATTGAACTGGATGTACAAGGGGAGTTAT
Organism: uncultured bacterium; assembly: GCA_938002255.1. Taxonomy (GTDB): domain Bacteria; phylum Desulfobacterota; class BSN033; order BSN033; family UBA1163; genus RBG-16-49-23. Next base: position 23,339 of record CALLAL010000041.1, on the reverse strand, counting down.
TCCACATCCCTTTCCAAGAAATCACAAAAGCCCACTTGGAATTGGAGTTTTAGATCAAGAAGGAGAGATGGACCATGCCGACCAATCTGAATTATGTGATTGACCAGGTAGGGAAAGACAAAGGCATTGACCGGAAGGTGATCATTGAGGCTCTGGAGCAAGCGGTCCTGACGGCCTCAAGAAAAAAGTATGGTCACCAAGGAGAGATCGAAGTCCATTATAATGAAGAGATTGGTGAGGTGGAGTTGTTTCAATTCAAGCAGGTCGTTGAAGAGGTTAAGGATCCCTCGACGGAGATCTCCCTCGAAGAGGCCCGGGAATTGGATAATGAAGTGCAAATCGGGGATAGCTTAGGTGTTAAGCTCAACACCGATTTTGGTCGAATCGGAGCTCAGACCGCGAAACAAGTCATCATTCAGAAGGTGCGCGATGCTGAAAGGGACAATATCTACAACGAGTTCAAAGATCGCAAAGGGGATATTGTCAGCGGCACGGTTCAGAGAATGGAAAAAGGAAATCTCTATGTCAATATTGGCAGGGCAGAAGCCGTTCTTTTATCCAAAGAACAGATTCCCGGGGAGGTTTATCGCCAAGGAGAACGGATTCGAGCTTACATCCTGGATGTACAGAAAAACACGAAAGGCCCACAGATCTTTCTAAGCCGGACCCATCCAGGGTTTCTGATTAAACTTTTTGAAATGGAAGTACCGGAAATCTCCGAAGGCGTTATTAAAATCATCAGTGCTGCCCGAGAACCAGGAGAAAGGGCAAAAATCTCGGTCTATAGCTCCAATCGCGATGTCGATCCTGTTGGATCCTGTGTGGGGATGAAGGGATCTCGAGTCCAAAATGTGGTCCAGGAGCTTCGAGGAGAAAGAATCGATATTATTCCTTGGTCCCAGGATCCGGCGAAATATGTCTGTAATGCCCTAGCTCCGGCTAAAGTCTCCAGGGTTTATATCGATGAGCAGAACCGGCACATGGAAGTTGTGGTTGCGGATGATCAGCTCTCCCTGGCCATCGGGAAAAAAGGTCAGAATGTCCGATTAACTTCCAAACTGACGGGATGGAAAATTGATATCAAGAGCGAATCGAAGATGGAAAAAATCTCTGGAGAGATTCTCGGAAGCTTCAAGGGACTTCCTCATATTGGCGACGTGGGGAGTCGTCTCCTTTATAATGAAGGATTTCGATCGTTACAGGATCTGGCAGAGGCAGACCCAGAGGAATTGGCTAAACTTTTAGGAATCGATAAGGAGAAATCCCTTGAGATTATTGACCTGGCGTCTCAGAGGGTTCAGAAAAAACCAGAGCAGAAAGACGAGGAACCTTCAAGGACTGACGGAGAGGCTCGTTCTTTATCCATTGAACAGCTGGAAGGGGTCGGTGAAAAGCTGGCAGAAACCCTTAAGCAACATGGGTTTCTATCGGTAGAGGATATCTTGAAAGCCAATGTAGAACAACTTTCCAGCATCCAGGGGATAGGAACCAAAAGAGCCGAGCGATTAATTCAGGCAGCGAAAGAGGCGTTCGACACGGAATCCAAATGAGCAGGATCGGCCATCTCCCAACACGCATGTGTGTGGGATGCAGGAAAAGAAGAAAAAAGATGGAGTTGGTCCGTTTTGTTCTGAAGAAGGAAGAGAACCAAATTCTTCCTGGGGACAGAAAAGAAGGGGGAAGAGGAATGTATCTCTGTCCGGATCCTTCCTGTTGGACCCTGGCGAAGAAAAAGTATCCTGCTTTATGCATGAAGCAGTAGGGAATCCTAAAAGGTTTTTTACAGAGAGGATCGCTGTTTCAGAAGATCGTGTGAAAAGGTTTCTATGTTGAAGGAGGTTCATCCATGTCCAAACTAAAAGTCCTCGACCTTGCAGGAGAAGTGGGGGTAGGGGACGATAAGTTACTTCTAAAATTAAAACGAATGGGGTTGAAAGTTAAGGATAAAAAACAGGACGTCCCAGAAAAATCCCTTACACCGTCTGATGAGAAGGTCATCGAAAAAGATGACATGAAAGAGGTGGTTGAGAAACGGATCAAACCCACCGTTATCCGGAGACGGACGCGTACCTTAGAAGCCCCAACGCCACCCCCCATTCTTTCCTCTGCGCCCGAAGCGTCTGTTCAAAAAGCAGAGGCCCTTCCTGAGGTCACTCCTCCTAAGCCAGAAACTAAGGTCTCAAAGAGAAAGGAAAAGAAGGTTGAAAAACGAGAAGGGATAGAGAAAATCGCCAAAGAAGAAAAAACCCAGAAAAGGTCTCCCAAAAGCAAAAAGGAGGCTGAGCAAATTCCAGTCGTTTCAACAATAAAAGATGAAACAGAGCCAGTCGTTTCGGCCAAGCCGATAGAGGAGGCTCCTCCCGCACCAGCCCTCCCGTTGGAAGAAAAGGAAAAACCTGTTCAAAAGGTGACGGAGGAGATAAAACCCAAGGGTATTCCACCGAAGAAGGTCGAACCCAAAGTTTTGGAGAAGGAGGATCTTCTTCCCCAGGCGAAGAAGAAAGGGGTGGTCAAAAAGCGGAGGTTGGTGGAAGAAAGGATGGTGGTAGAAGAAGAGTTGATTGACGATAAGAAACTGGACAAGGAGATCGATCTGTTGCCTCAACCCTTTATGAAACCCTTCAAGAAAAAGCTTGTTCTGAAGACCCCTAAGAAGCCTGAAATCACCGTTCCAAAACCGATTAAGAGGATCATCCGAATTGCTGAAGTGATTTCAGTGGGTGACCTTGCCAAAAGGATGGGCGTCAAAGGTGGAGATTTAATCAGGAAATTGATGGATATCGGAATGATGGTGACGATCAACCAGATGATCGATGCAGATGTTGCTTCCCTCGCTGCCAGCGAATTCGGTTACGAAGTTGAAAGAGTCTCTCTTGACCGAGCAGATCTTCTTGAAAAGATAGAGGACCGGCCCGAGGACCTCCAGCCCAGATCCCCTGTGGTTACGATCATGGGCCATGTTGATCATGGGAAAACCATGCTCTTGGACGCCATCCGAAAATCGAATGTCGTTGAAGGAGAAGCAGGTGGAATCACCCAGCATATTGGTGCTTATGACGTGCAACTTGAAAACGGGCGCGTGGTCTTTATTGATACTCCTGGCCACGAAGCTTTTACAGCCATGAGGGCCAGGGGAGCCCAAGTGACGGATGTCGTCGTCCTTGTGGTGGCTGCCGATGATGGCGTCATGCCCCAGACCAAAGAGGCGATTGACCATGCGAGGGCAGCCAATGTTCCTATTCTGGTTGCCATTAATAAAATTGATAAGCCGAATGCAAATCCCGAAAAGGTTAAAAAAGAACTTGCCGAATTAGGGCTGGTTCCAGAGCAGTGGGGAGGCCAGACCCTCTGTGCCGAGATATCGGCGAAACAAAAGATCGGGATCAAAGAGTTGCTGGAGTTGATTTTACTCCAAGCAGAGATTTTGGAATTGAAGGCCAACCCTAATAAACCTGCCCGAGGCATCATCATTGAATCTAAACTGGACAAAGGCCGGGGACCTGTGGCGACCATTTTAGTTCAAGAGGGAACATTGAAGACCGGGGATGCCTTCATCGCAGGGTCCCATTATGGAAGAGTTCGGGCCATGTTCAATGATCGAGGAAAGAAGATTGAACAAGCGGGTCCTTCGACTCCTGTAGAGGTTCTCGGGTTTACCGACGTCCCTGAGGCAGGCGAAACGTTTATCGTTGTGACGGAGGAGAGGACAGCCAAACAGATCAGCCTCTATCGTCAGGAGAAGATGCGTGCCAAGGAGCTCTCCAAATTGAGCAAAGTTACCCTGGAAGAACTCTACGACAAGATCAAGAAGGGGGAGATCAAAGAATTAAATGTGATCCTCAAGGCGGATGTTCAGGGGTCGATTGAAGCCATGAAAGAGGCTTTGAAGAAACTCTCCCATGACGAGGTTAAGGTGAATATCATCCATGATGGGGTGGGAGGGATTACAGAGACCGATGTCAACCTGGCCTCTGCTTCCAATGCCATCATTCTTGGTTTCAATGTGAGGCCAGGCCCCAAAGCCCAAACCTTAGCTGAACAGGAAGGGGTGGACATCCGGACCTACTCCGTCATCTATGACGCCGTCAACGATGTCAAGAAGGCTCTTGAGGGTCTTTTGGAACCCACCTATAAGGAACAAATTCTCGGCAGAGCACAGGTGCTCCAGCTCTTCAATATCCGTAGAATGGGGACCGTGGCTGGGAGTCTCATCACAGATGGAAAAGTGGTCAGAGGATCCCATGCCAGGCTCCTGCGGGATAATATCGTGATTTTTGACGGGAAGATTGCCTCTCTTCGCCGGTTTAAAGATGACATGAAAGAATGTACGCAAGGGCTGGAGTGTGGAATTTGGATTGAAAATTTTAATGACATTAAACCTGGAGATATCATTGAGTCCTATGAGATGGTGGAGGTCCAGCCTCGATTGTCTTGAGTCAGAAAGGGCCGAGCAGGAGGAGAAGCAGATGGTCGTTGGCATTTGTCAACTTGATTTCCGAATCCCGGAAAACCAATCCTTAAAGGGAAAGCGTCATGTCCTTCGAAAGATAATCGATCGTGTTAGACACCGATTTAATGTTTCCATCTCAGAGGTAGGAGACAACGATCTCTGGCAAAGGGCACAGATTGGTATTTGCACGGTAGGCAATGACCGAAGGCATATCAACTCCAGTCTGGACAAAGTTATTGATTTTATTGAAAAATTAAATCTTGGTGAGTTGGTTCATACGGAGATGGAGATTCTTTCCGTTTGAGCCATAATATCCTTCAGGAACGATCGCGTTGATCCTTCTCTGCCCTTGATGTGAAAACCATGATAGGAAAACGATCCGAAAAGGTAGCCGATCTTATCCGCAAAGAGGTCTCCGACATGTTGCTTCGAACGGTCAAGGACCCTCGGGTAGGCTTCGTTACGATTACGAAAGTGAAAGTAACAGAGGATTACCGATTGGCTCGGATCCAATTCAGTGTTCCAGGCTCGGCAGAGGAACGAGAACGGTCGATCATAGGGCTCAATAGTGCGAGGGGATATATCCGAAGAGAATTGGCGAGGAGGATTAACCTGCGCTATACCCCAGAGATTTTATTCGAGTATGATCCCTCAGTCGAGTATGCGATCCACATCGAAGAGGTCTTTCAATCTCTGAAAGAGGAGCGTCAGGAGCCGTTGGATGAAGATGAACATGGATGGCCTACTCGTGATTGATAAACCTGAAGGGATAACCTCTCTCACTGTGGTGAGAATTCTTAAAGAGAAATGGTCGCTTCGAAAGGCGGGCCATATCGGGACCCTTGATCCCTTTGCTACAGGCGTCTTACCCATCGCGATGGAAGAGGGGACCAAGTTGATTCCTTTCCTTCCAGACGAGCCAAAAGAGTACGAAGCCGTGATGAAGATTGGAGAAGAGACGACGACCGACGATCTTACAGGTAAAATTTCCAAAAGAGGAAATTGGAAAGACTGTTCTCTTGAAGAGATTCAATCTGCCTTTCAATCTTTTACAGGCAGGATCCTTCAGATTCCTCCTATGTTTTCAGCGGTTAAAGTGAACGGAAAACCCCTCTACAGGATGGCGAGGAAGGGGATCGAGATTGAAAGAAAAGAGCGAGAGGTCTATCTCTACGATCTCCAGATACAAAAGATTGACCTTCCCCTGATCCATTTTTACGTCTCATGTTCAAAAGGCACGTATGTTCGTGCCCTGGCAAGAGATCTTGGGAGACAAATGGGTTATGGGGGCCACCTCTTCTCCTTGAGACGAATTCGAAGCGGTCCTTTTACCCTCCCTCAGGCTATCTCGATGGAACGAGTGAAGGAACTTTCAAAAGAGGAAGCGCAACGTCTCTATCTCATCCCGTTTCAAGAGGTCCTCTCTAGCCTACCAGAAGTGGTGGGCGATGGACAGTTGATCCGTAAGGTTTGTCATGGAATGGGCATGAGGGTTAGAGATGTCGATCTCCAAACCCTCCCCTCTTTTAAGAAAGGACAGTGGCTTAGAATATCCTTACCAGAGAAAGGTCTGGTTGCCATTCTTCGATCAGAACTTAGGAGAGACGAGATAGCCCAAGCAGATCCAAAACAGATTGCCTTTCGTCCGGTTAGGGTATTTCGCTCCTCCTGTTGTTTCTCTGAAAGGGAACACGCGACAGACCATTGACAACTTATGAAAAGGGGTCAAACAGCCCCTTTCTATTTCGATTGAAGGAGGCATTTCATGGCATTGGTTCAGGAAAAGAAAAAGGAGATTGTCGAAAGGTTTAAAACGCATGAGAACGATACCGGCTCCCCAGAGGTCCAAATCGCCTTACTCAGCGAACGGATCCGTTATTTGACCGAACATTTTAAGGCACATAAAAAGGACCATCATTCTCGCAGAGGCTTGCTCAAATTGGTGGGGCAACGACGAAGATTACTCAATTACCTCAAGGGGAAAAATGTTGATCGGTATCGAACGATCATCGAGCAATTAGGTCTCCGCAAATAAGAAAAGGCGGTTTGCCTTTAAAAGAGATGAAGGAGTGTGAATAAAGTTATGGGACAGCAATTCGAGGTTGAATTTGGAGGAAGGACCTTCTGTATCGAAACGGGAAAGGTTGCCAAACAGGCCAATGGCTCTGTGTTGGCTCGCTATGGAGAGACGGTTGTCTTAGTGACCGCTGTGTCTTCAGCCGAGAAGAGAGAAGGTATTGATTTTCTTCCCCTGACCGTTAATTACTTGGAGATGACCTATGCAGCGGGCAAAATCCCAGGAGGATTTTTTAAAAGAGAAGGGAGACCTACGGACCGTGAGATCCTGATTTCTCGATTTATTGATCGGCCCTTACGCCCCCTTTTCCCGAAAGGGTTTCAGAATGAGACCCAGATTATTGCCACTGTCCTTTCCGCAGATGCGGATCATGACCCATCCATTCTTGGGATGATCGGAGCCTCAGCTGCTCTTTATCTCTCGGACATTCCCTTTGATATTCCCATCGGTGGCGTCAAAGTGGGAAGAATTGATGGGGAATATGTTCTTAACCCCACTCCCGATGAACTGGAATTAAGCGACATGGATCTCTTTGTTGCGGGCAGTGAGGACGCCATCATCATGGTGGAAGGGAGCGCGAAAGAGGTGAGGGAAGAGGCCATTTTAGAGGCGATCTGGTTTGGCCATCAATCCTTGAAACCTGTGATCCAACTTCAGAAACAGATCCGAGAGGCTTGCGGAAAACAGAAAAGAGAGGTGAACTTCCAGAGAACAGATGATCTCTTGATTGAAAAGGTCAGGACGGTAGTACAAGAGAGGTTACCCGAGGCCTATGAGATTCCAGAAAAAGTCAAAAGGCGAGAACGCCTTGAAGAGATCTTAAATCTCACCTTCCACGACTGTGGGGCAGAAGACGAACTATCCCAGAAGGTGGTCAAAAAAGCCTTTGAAGAGATAGACCGTTCCCTGAAACGACAGTGGATGTTAGAGAAGAAAAAGAGGATCGATGGGAGAACATTCTCGGAAATTCGTCCCATCTCCTGTGAGGTGGGCATTCTTCCTCGAACCCATGGGTCCGCCCTTTTTACCCGTGGGGAAACCCAGGTTCTTGCAGTCGTAACCTTCGGTACTTCTGAGGATGAGCAGAAGATCAATTCTTTGATGGGAGAAACTTACAAGTCTTTTATGCTCCACTATAATTTCCCTCCGTTCTGCACAGGCGAAGTGGCACCCTTAAGATCTCCTTCTCGAAGAGAGATTGGCCATGGCGCCCTGGCGGAGAGGGCGATTCTCCCAATCCTCCCCTCAAATGATAAGTTTCCTTACACCATCCGAATTGTTTCGGAGGTGCTGGAATCGAATGGGTCTTCCTCCATGGCGACTGTCTGTGGGGCTACCCTCTCCCTGATGGATGCAGGCGTTCCAATTAAAGCGCCTGTAGCCGGTATTGCCATGGGGCTGATTCTTGAAAATGGGGAGGAAGCGATCCTTTCTGATATCCTTGGGGATGAGGATCACATGGGAGATATGGACTTTAAAATGGCTGGAACATCGGAGGGGGTCACGGCCATTCAAATGGATATCAAGACGAAGGGGATTTCGAAAGAGGTTCTGAGTCGCGTGCTCGCACAGTCGCGCGAGGGTAGGCTCTACATCCTTAACAAGATGAAAGAAACCCTTCCAGAACCCCGCAAGGACCTTTCCCGGCATGCTCCAAGAATCTTCACCCTTCAAGTGAAACAAGAGAAGATCCGGGATATCATTGGACCTGGAGGGAAGACGATCCGTTCGATAGTTGAACAGACAGGGGTGAAGATCGATGTAGACGATTCCGGAACCGTCAAACTGGCCTCCCCGAACTACGAATCGATTGAAAAAGCCATTCAAATTATCAAAAAGCTTACCCAAGAGGTGGAAGTGGGGGGGCTTTATACGGGGAAGGTAAAACGAATCATGGGATTTGGAGCCATTGTTGAAATCTTCCCCGGGACGGATGGTCTGGTTCACATCTCCCAATTGGCAGACTATCATGTGAAAGAGGTGACGGACGTTTTGAAAGAGGGAGATGATGTTCTGGTCAAAGTGATTGATGTCGACCCACAGGGCCGTATTCGACTGAGCCGAAAGGCGGCTCTCAAAGAGGCTGCGCGGTCAGGGACAGAACAGAAATAAGGACAGGAGGATCATGAGTTTTATTGAAACACATCGAAAGTTAGTCTTTAACCCTCTCTTGGTACCAGATTCGCCAAGATACGAAAAGACCGTCCTAAGCAATGGTGTTAAGATCATCACCGAAGCCATCCCTTATCTCAAATCGGTCTCGATTGGCGTTTGGGTCACGACGGGCTCGAGGGATGAACAGCCTCATGAAAATGGTCTTTCTCATTTTATTGAGCATCTCCTTTTTAAAGGAACGGAACGGCGAACCGCTTTTGACATCGCCAAAGAGATCGATTCGGTCGGAGGGACTCTCAACGCCTTCACCGGGAGGGAATATACCTGTTTCTATGCGAAGGTGATCGATAAACATTTACCCCTTGCGATTGACCTTCTCTCTGACATCTTTCTCCATTCGTTGATGGACGAGAAAGATATCGAGAGGGAGCGCATGGTAATTCTTCAAGAGATCAAGATGGTGGAGGACACGCCAGATGATTATGTGCACGATCTTTTTAATCGAATTTGCTGGGGAGAGCATCCCCTAGGCTTTCCAATCTGTGGAACAGCTGAGAGGGTGGAGTCCTTCCACCGGGAGCAGATTGAACAATTTTTTCGAACCCATTACCAACCGGATCGCATCATCATCTGTGCGGCTGGGAATCTTTATCATCAAGAGGTGGTTGACCTCATTGAGGCCACTTTTGGTCAGATCCCTAAAACAAACCGACCGAGAGAACGGAAGAAACCCTTATCCATCTCCACCATCCATATCTCTCAAAGAGATCTGGAACAAGTCCATTTCTGTTTAGGAACGCAAGGGCTCAGTTATAACCATTCCCTTCGATTTGCCTCTTATATCTTAAATACGATTTTGGGGGGTGGGATGAGTTCCAGATTGTTTCAGGAGATTCGTGAAAACCGAGGGTTGGCCTATTCGGTCTATTCCTATCTTCCGACTTATATCGATACCGGTCTGTGCGTGGTCTATGCGGGGACGGATCAACGCTCTTTTAATGAAGTGCTTCACCTCATCCTTAAAGAGTTTCATAGACTCAAAGAAGAACCATTCAAGAATGGGGAGCTGGAGATTGCCAAGGCGCAGTTGAAGGGGAATCTCCTTCTCAGTCTGGAGAGTTCAGACAACCTGATGACCCGACTGGCGAAAAATGAGATCTACTTCGAAACCTATCTGACGGTCGAATCCATCCTCAAGGGAATTGATGAGGTCAATGAGGAGATGGTCAAGAACCTGGCGTGCCATCTCTTCGATGAAAAGTATTTCTGCCTGACGGTTTTGGGACCGATGGATGGAGGTGAATTCAATGGTCCTTCCTATTCCTGGAGCCAATGGAACCGGTAAAAATACATATCCGAAGACTCAAACGGAAGCATCCTGTTTCTCTTCCCCAATATATGACCGAAGGTTCATCCGGGATGGATCTTTTCGCCTCCCTTGACGAAGAGGTCACGCTTCTTCCCGGGGAACGAAGATTGATCCCCACCGGAATCTCTGTGGCTATTCCTGAAGGTTTTGAGGGACAAATTCGTCCTCGAAGTGGATGGGCAATTCAAAAAGGAATTGGGCTCGTAAATAGTCCAGGGACGATTGATTCGGACTATCGGGGGGAGGTCGGCGTTATTCTGATCAATTTTGGGAAGGAGCCTGTGACCATACACAATGGCGAGAGGATCGCTCAAATGGTGATTTCCCGAGTGTTTCGTTCCCTGCTCATTGAGGTGGATGAACTGCCCTCCACTGACCGGCAGGGAGGAGGGTTTGGTCATACCGGAATCTGACCGAAGGATTTCTTTTCCCCCTCCCTTCGAGTGGCACCCAGATGAAGATGTTTCAGTTCTTAGATCGATTTCTTCACTATCTGGTCGTCGAAAAAGGCCTCTCCTCAAATACCATTGAAGCCTACAGCCACGACCTGAACCGGTTTTTAACTTACTTGCAACAAAAAGAGATCGCGGAGCTCGGTCAGGTATCAAAAGGGGAAATCCGTGGATTTCTTCTCCTATTAAAAAAAGAAGGGTTATCAAGCAAGACCCTGGCAAGGATTCTCGTCTCGATCAGGGTTTTTCTCAGGTTTCTGGTTGAAGAGGCCGTCCTGAGCAATAGTCCTGCCGAGGAGATTGACTCCCCCAAGCTTCCAAAGACATTGCCAAACATCCTTGACCTGAACGAGGTCGAACGACTTTTAGAACAGCCTGACCAGGACTTGCAGGGGTTGAGAGATCGGGCCATGCTGGAGCTCCTTTACGCTACAGGGATGCGGGTTTCTGAATTGATGCGGCTTCCCATCAACCATGTTCATCTGGAGGCGGGTTATGTTCTTCTTTTTGGGAAAGGATCGAAAGAAAGAATCGTACCCATGGGGCACGAGGCGATAAGATGGGTGCAGCGATACCTTCAAGAATCACGGCCTCAACTCCTGAAGGGAAGGGAGAGTGAGTTTCTCTTTATTAGCCGGTATGGAAAACCCATGAGCCGCCAGCAGTTTTGGAAGAGCATCAAGGCATATGGGAAGAAGGCTGGAATCCGTAAGAGGATCACTCCCCATCTGCTTCGTCACTCCTTTGCAAGCCATCTCCTTGAGCGGGGGGCGGATCTGCGCTCGGTTCAACTCATGCTCGGGCATGTGGACATTTCAACGACCCAAATTTATACTCATGTGACCGGCGAACGGCTGAAGAAGATTCATCAACAGTACCACCCTCGCGGGTAGATAAAAGGGATAGCCTTCTCTCCATCGTCATGGATGTCATCACCACGCACATGAATGCAGATTTCGATGCTCTGGGATCGATGCTGGCGGCAAAAAAACTTTACCCAGATGCCATCCTCGTCTTCCCTGGATCCCAGGAGAGAAGCTTGAGGGAGTTCTTTATTCATTCCACCCTTTATGCCCTCGAAGTGGAGCGGGTCAAAAATATCAATCTCCGGGAGATTAAGCGATTGATCCTGGTGGATACCCGTCAGATCAGTCGGATTGGGAAATTTTCTGAAATCATTGACCGCCCTGATCTGGAGATTCACATTTATGACCATCATCCACCTTCTCCTGAAGATATCCGGGGATCGGTCGAGGTGATCTCTGACGTGGGAGCCACGGTTACGTTGTTATTAAACCTCTTGAGAGAGAAGGAGGTTGAGATTACACCGGATGAAGCCACCGTGATGCTCCTTGGCATCTATGAAGACACAGGCAATCTCACCTTTCCTTCTGCACGGGAAGAAGATTTTCAGGCGGCTGGATTCCTCGTTCGAAAGGGAGCCAACCTCAATATCCTGTCGAATGTCATCACCAAAGAGCTCACGTCGGAACAGGTGTTTCTTCTTAACGATCTCATCCAGTCAGCAACCCGCTATGATGTCCACGGTATTGATGTCGTCATTGCTCAAGCCTCTGTGGAACGGTATGTCGGCGATATTGCTGTTCTGGTCCATAAGTTGAAAGATATGGAAAATCTCGATGTCCTCTTCGTTCTTGTTCAGATGGAAGCGCGTGTCTATCTCATTGGCAGGAGCCGGATCGAAGAGGTCAACGTGGCAGAGGTAGCCACTGAATTTGGCGGAGGAGGCCATCCCACAGCGGCTTCGGCGACCCTCAAAGGCATGACCCTCTTGGAAGCCCATAGCCGTCTGCTGAAGGTTTTAAGGCAGGTGGTGAGGCCCAGACGAGTGGCCAGAGACATTATGATTTACCCCGTTAAAACCATTGAACCTCACCGGACCCTGGAGGAAGCGAGAGAGGTGATCACCCGCTATCTCTTAGATATCGTCCCTGTTTCTTCGGAAGGGAAAGTGGTCGGTCTTCTGTCGAAAGAGGTAGTGGACAGGGCCCTCCATCATGGCTTGCAGGACATGTTGGTGAAAGACGTGATGACCACGGAGTTTTCTGTTGCCTCCCCTGAAACGCCCTTCTCCAAGATTCAGGAATGGATGATCGGACAGAACCAGAACCTCATCCCTGTCATGGAACAAGAACGACTCGTGGGGGTGGTGGGCTTGACCGATGTGATGAGGGTTTTTCATGAAGGCATGCTTCAGTCGGTGAAGGAAAGTACACCGCTTTATGCGAGGAAGAAAATTATTTCTAAATTGATTGAGGAACGGTTTCCGGAGAGAATTCGAAAGCTTCTCGTAGAATGTGGAAAGGTGGGGGAGGATCTTGGATATTCGGTTTTTGCTGTAGGTGGGTTTGTCAGAGACCTCCTCATGAGAGTGGAAAATTACGATATTGATCTTGTGGTGGAGGGAGATGGAATCCAGTTTGCTGAAGCCTTTGAAAAGAGGTTCCCCTGTCGGATTCGAACCCATAAAAAATTCGGGACGGCCATCATCCTCTTTTCAGATGGTTTGAAGATCGATGTTGCCACAGCCAGGCTCGAAGTCTATGATTCACCCGCCGCCCTTCCCACGGTGGAGCGAGGATCAATCCAGGCAGACCTCTATCGAAGGGATTTTACCATCAACACCTTAGCCATCCACCTCAACCCTCAGACCTTCGGCGAACTGATCGACTTTTTTGGGGGAGTCAAAGATATCAAGGAGAGGGTCATCAGGGTTCTCCATAATCTCTCTTTTGTTGAAGATCCCACGCGTATCTTTCGGGCGATCCGATTTGAGCAGAGATTAAAATTTCAGATTGGAAAACATACACAGAATCTGATGAAGAATGTGGTGAAGATGGGAGTCTTCGACCGATTGTCAGGAGGGCGAATCCTCTCCGAGTGGATCCTCATCTGCCAGGAAGAGGATCCCATCCCAGCACTCAAACGGATGAGGGACTTTAATCTCTTTCCCTTGATTCATCCCCGTCTCCAACTCAGCGATGAGAAGCTTGCCCTGTTTGAGCAGATTCATCATGTCCTGGCTTGGTTTGATCTTCTCTTCCTCGAAGAGAGATATGAACGCTGGTTGATCTATTTTTTGGGACTCCTTGATTCCCTTAAAGAAGAGGAGGCAATGGAGATTTGTGAACGGTTGGCGATGAACGATCGGCAGAAAAGGAGATCGTTAGAGGGGAAACGGCAAGCGGATCTCCTCCTGTTTCAATTCTTCTCTTGGATCCAGAGCGGAAAGGAACCCAAACGCTCTGAGATTTACTCAGCTCTTGCATCTCTGCCAACAGAAGTGATCCTCTTTATGATGGCCAAGACCGCTCAGGTAGAGACACGGCGTTACATCTCTCTCTATTTCACTCAGCTGAAGGACATGAAGCCGATTCTGAAAGGAGGAGACCTGGTGCGAATGGGGATTAAACCTGGGCCTCACATTCGAAAGGGGCTGGAAGATCTTTTGAAGGCACGTCTGGATGAGCAGATTATTACGCGTGAGGATGAGGTTCAATATGTCACACGGATGTTCGGAGAAAGCCATGTCTGAACAGAATGTTCCCTTGGAAGAGAGATCCTCCTACACCGTACGGTTAGACACATTTGAAGGTCCTCTGGACCTGCTGCTCCATCTGATTCAGAAGAATGAACTGGACATCTTTAATATTCCGATCGCATTGATCACCGAACAGTACATGGAATACCTCAAATGGATGAAAACCCTTAATCTTGACATTGCTGGCGAGTATCTCTTGATGGCTTCTACCCTTCTTCACATCAAATCAAAGATGCTCCTTCCTTCGACTTCCTCGGAAGAGGAAGAGGAGGGAGAGGACCCTCGGAAGGAGTTGGTTCAGAGGTTGCTCGAATATCGAAAATATAAAGAAGCGGCTTCAGAACTGGTCAAAAGGCCGATGTTAGACCGGGATGTCTTCATTCGTTTGGTCTCTGTTGAAGAGGAAAGTCCCCGGGAAGAGAGAATCGAAGCCACGCTCTTCGATCTCATTGATGCGTTTCGGAAAGCCCTTGAAAGAGCAAAGGAAGAATCCTTCCATGAGGTTGTTCTGGACCGACTCACCGTGGAGGATAAGGTCCAGGAAATCTTACTCCTCCTCCAGAAAGAGAAAAGGAGCCTTTCCTTTCACTTTCTCCTTCCGGAGGGGGCGACGCGAAGAGAGATCGTCATCACCTTTTTAGCGATCCTCGAACTGGTTAAAATGAAATGGATACGGATTTTTCAAACCGCTCCTTTTGAGACCATCCGGGTCTCGCCGGTTTAAAACACGGGTTCAAGAAAGGGAGAACGAACGAGTTATGAATGGTTGGTTCCAAACGTTAAAGATGAGGAGAGGATCATCCACAGGGTGATCAAGGGGAGGCATAGCGATGAAACGGAAAAGAGTTCTGATGGGAGTGGTGGCCATTTCTGGGTTGTTGGTTCTCTTTTTTATCCTTTTCTTTATGATCGGCCAAGTTACGTCAAGATCCGGATCGGGGAGGTTTGCTTTTGGCGATAAGATTGCTGTGATTGAGATTCGAGGGGTGATTACCCAATCCTTTGGTATTATCGAGGAGCTTCGTCAATATGATGAAGATGCGGGGGTCAAGGCGATCATTCTGAGGATTGATTCACCCGGTGGAGGGGTTGGTCCTTCCCAGGAAATTTATCGTGAAATTCAGAAAATCAGATCAAGCCAGAAAAAGAAAATTATTACCTCCATGGGCTCTGTTGCCGCCTCTGGAGGATATTATATCGCCAGTGCTTCAGATTTCATCGTTGCCAATCCTGGAACGATCACAGGTTCGATAGGGGTATTGATGGAGTTTACGAACATCGAAGAACTTTTCAAGAAAATCGGAATTAAGGGCGTGGTCCTGAAGAGTGGGGAGCACAAAGATCTCGGATCCCCTTTCAGAGAGATGACTCCCGAGGAAAAGAAACTCATTCAATCTGTCATCGATAACGTACACCAGCAGTTTATTCAAGCAGTCATGGAAGGGAGAAAACTGGATCGGTCCAAGGTCGAACCCGTAGCCGATGGAAGGATCATGACCGGAGAACAGGCCAAACAGCTGGGGCTCGTCGATCAACTCGGAAATCTCCAGGATGCCATTGACACAGCAGCCAGGATGGTTGGCATTGAGGGCAAACCCGTTGTCATCTATCCCAAAAGAAAATTTTCTCTCTTTGACCTCCTCATTGAGGGCATGACGGAGGCTGTTCTCAAAGCCCTGGGAGAAAGAGGTTTCCAATTCAACTATCGCTTCTCTCTGCCCGGAGGGGAAGCTAAAGCGATACGATGAACGATAGGGTGTAAGGGTGGGCGGATGCCATGCTATTAGGATCGGTTGTCTGCGAGGGCTTTAGCAATTCGCTTCATATCCTCCCAGACCTCTCGCTTCCTATCCGGATTCCTGAGAAGATAGGCAGGATGGTAGGTCGGAAAGATCTGAATTCCGGAAAGTGGATAAACTTTCCCTCGAAGGGAAGTGATTTTGGCATCGGTTCGAAGAAGGGTCTGGGCCGCAAAGGTTCCGAGGGCGCAAATCACTTTGGGTTCGATGGCCCCTATCTGTTTTAAGAGAAATGGATAGCAGGTCTCAATCTCGTCAGGTTGTGGGTTTCGATTCTGGGGGGGGCGGCACTTAATCACGTTGGTGATATAGACGGTCTCTCTTTGGAGACCAATGGACTGAAGAATTTTGGTCAGGAGTTGACCTGCCTTTCCCACAAAGGGCCTGCCCTGGAGATCTTCATCAAAACCAGGGCCTTCTCCAATAATCATCAATTTCGCCTTCTCATTTCCTTCTCCAAAGACGAGGGAACGTCTCGTTTTGAAAAGTTTGCATCGTTGACAATCCCCCAACTCTTTTCGGATTTCCTCGAGGGTTTGGTTCGCTAAAAGAGAAACCTGTGTTTGATCAAGTGATGTAGATTCTGCAATAACCTCTGTCCCATCGGAAAGCTCGGGTTCGTAAGAGATTTGACCCTGCTTCTTAGAAAGCGGTAATTCTGTGATACCCAGACCCTTGAGGTAGGTGAGGTATAATTTTAAGCCCGCTATGAGTTGTTTACTCTCAGAATTCATATTGTCTTCCCTTTTCCTGTATCCTCTTCATTTTTTTTTGTCAAGGGAAGGGATAGGAAAAAAAATGCCTCAGGGATGGGGTATGATGGATTTAAAAAGTTGGAAAGTTGCCTCTGCAAAACCTTGAAGTGCGGGCATTGAGGTTAACTCCCTGTTCCTTTCATGCTGTTGAAATCAGGAGTTTGAAAAGCAAGCGTTTATCCTTAAAAATAATACACTATAAGGGTTTTACAAAGGAACCTCCCAACCGTTTTTCTGTTCTTTTAACTATAAGGGATTATGGAAAAAAGGAAAAGAAAAAAATCTTGCTTTATGGGTAATTGTTTTGGATTATTGTGAAATTATTTTCCTTTTTCAATCGAGACCACTTGGTTTCTTCCCTGATAAAGTCTTATGATTCTAAATAGCTACAATCCTCATAAGGGGATGGTATTAAAATTGCTTTATCTTTATAGGTTAATCCATTGAGAATGAGCGATGAAGAACGGATCATCCTTTAATATCCATGAAGATTTTTTTTATTCTTTTGACCCTGCAGCCAATCCAGAAGAGTCGGACTTGCTTAAATTTAAAAAATGGATTGCTTCCCTTCCCAAAGAAGGTGGATTTAAATTCTCGCTCCTGGTTTCATTGGTTCAACATATTGACCAGTCCCTTGACGTCATCAAAAAAATAGCCAATCTATCTCGGGGAAAATTTAGTGATAAGACTTTTGAGACCCATTTCCAGCGTATGATCCAGGAAGAGGTAGAGAAGGTGGATTGGCTTCTTCGTTCTGTGTTGCAATATGTAAAAGTAAACGCTACGGAAACAAAAACCAATACGATTCACACCCTCATTGAACAATCCCTCAAAAAGCATCAGGCCCAATGGGAGAAGAAGAGAATACGAATCTTCAAGAAATTTGAGAAGGATCTTCCAGAGACCATCGTTCCTGATGAACATTTACAATATATCATCGACTCCCTTCTGAATTATGCCACGAGATGGATGACTTCAGGTGGGTTTATTGGCTTGATGACCCGATCGGTATCTCCCACCAAAGAATCAGCCGAGACGGATCCTTTATCCCTCTGGGCTGGGAAACAGGTTGAACTTTCCATTCTCTTTGACGGATATCATAGAACGGAGATACCTTTAGAGCCTCTTTTCCAGGAGAAAACTTCTATCAAAAAAGAGCCACTCGATTTTGAACTAAGACTCGTCGATGATATGGTCAGAAAAAATCGGGGCGTCATGGAGACTGCAACCGATGAGCAAAAAGGAAGAACTTCTCTCTCCCTCAAATTTCCTGTTGAAAGAAGAAAAATTCTTTCTTATCCATCCGCAAATTAAGAGGGTTTCTATGGAGCCACTATTGGCTTATGAATTCTACTACCGTGATCCTTCGAATCAGACTCAACTCATCGGGATTCTTCCTGAAAGGAGAAAAGACCCCCAACGCATTACTCCGGATTCCATTTATAATTGGGCCCAGACGATCTTGGGAAACGGTTGGGATATGGAACGCGTCAATGTGGTTGAAGTGATGATTGATAAACAGACAGGAAATATTCAAGAATCTCATAAAAAACGACCCTTTTAGAAAAAATCATTTGCATTTTCACTGAAAAATTTATCCCTCTTTTTAACCCCTTTTCGGTTTGCCTGGTGTTCGAACCTGGTTGGTTAAAGACCAACTACCTGAGTCATCAGAAAGATTGAAGATTATTCCCAATTTTTATGATAGGGTCTTGACGAATCTATCTGAAAATAATAAGTTAAAAGTCAAGCCCCTGTAGCTCAGGTGGATAGAGCAACGGATTCCTAATCCGTGTGCCGCGTGTTCGAGTCACGCCAGGGGCGCCAAATTTTTATTTTCATTCCAATAAGTAATCAGCAACCTGCCTTTTCATAGAAACCACTTTCGCCTCAGATTGTAACCATTTTGTAACCATTTCAGGTCCATTTTTAGAATTCGGGTTAATGGTAATCATAGGATTAAAGGCATGATTGGAGGATTACATCATCGCGATGTTGACGAGAAAAGACATCCGAAAACAGCAAACTATTTAAAACAGATTAAACCCGAACTGATTGTTCCTCTTCAATGCTCAGGTTTAAAGGAGAGCTTGAATCTACAACTGCAGATTGGTCCTTCTTCAGTCGTACTTTCTGGGGAGGGGGTCAAATTGTCATTCTTTAGCGGCATCCCCCCTTTTTAAAAGTCCATCAATTCGATATGCTCTGAGGTTTTCTTCTGATCTTCCCTTCCAAATGGGTTTTCTTTTTTCTTTGAACGCTTTCGGCCCTTTTAAATAGTTTTCGCTATGGCGTCCTAATAAACAAAGCGCATCCGATAAGGCCATCGCCTTTTGGTCAGGAGAAGTGATTTCTTTGAAAACCTCTTTGATATTTTTTAGGATCAGAGGGCTAAATTGATTGATTTCTTCCGCATAAGTCCCTGCCGTAGAAATTTTAATTGGGTCTTCGTGGAACTGAGTGGGTAAAATTATATCTCCTTGAGCATGCAGGTTAGAATCTTAAGCCTGAGATATTCCTTATCCCGAAGACCATAGGCTCTTCTTCGAAGGACTTGAATCTTATTATTAATTTCCTGTCAAGTCAAAAATGCAGATCGATCCAGAGTGGAGGGAAAATCTTTTTTCATCTTTCGACCCAAAATTTTTTATGGTATAAAAAAAAGAGATGAAAAGAGAAGAGGGGGATAAATTCTTCCATGTGATCCTCAATAGCATTGCCGATGGGGTCTTCACCACAGACAATGATGGCAAGATCACCTTCATGAATAAAGCTGCGGAGGAAATCACCGGATTTTCCAGCAAGGAAGCGATTGGCCGTTACTGCTTTGACATCTTCCGAGCAGATATCTGTCAGACTCGTTGTGCATTAAAAGAGACCCTCAAAACCAAGAAAGAAATCATCAATCTTCCTGCCACTATTTTAAAGAAAGGGGGACAGAAGATACCGATTAGCATCAGCACTGCTGTGTTGAAGAATGAGAAAGGGCAAATTATCGGCGGAGTCGAGACCTTTAGGGATCTCTCTGTTATTGAAGAACTGAAGAAAGAACTTGCTGAAAAATATACGATAGGGGACATCATCAGTAAAAACCATCTGATTCATGATATTTTTAATATCCTTCCCAACATCGCAGAAAGCGATAGCACCGTCCTGATTCAAGGGGCCAGTGGAACAGGAAAGGAACTCTTTGCGAAAGCGATTCACCATTTGAGCCGGAGAAAGGAAAAACCCTTTATCAAAGTGAATTGTGGTGCTCTTCCGGATACGTTGCTCGAGTCTGAACTTTTTGGGTACGTCAAAGGGGCCTTTACGGATGCAAAGAAAGATAAGCCAGGAAGATTCGCCTTGGCGAATGAAGGGACCATTTTTCTTGATGAGGTCGGTGATATGTCCCCTTCGCTTCAAGTAAAACTTCTTCGTGTCCTCCAGGAAAAAGAGTATGAGCCTTTGGGATCATCAAGTCCCAGAAAAACAGATGTCCGAATTATTGCAGCGACGAATAGAGATCTTTCGAGATTGGTCAACGAGGGAAAATTTAGAGAGGATCTCTATTACCGACTCAATGTGGTGAAGATTGATCTGCCTTCGCTTTCGCAAAGGAGAGAGGATATCCCTTTATTGATCGATGCCTTTATTCAGAAGTTTAACGCTAAAACGGGTAAGCAGATCACGAGGGTTTCCGATGAGGCTTTACGATTGCTACTGGACCATGATTATCCAGGAAATATCAGGGAACTTGAGAACATCATCGAACATGCCTTTGTCCTATGCAAAGGAGATTGCATCGATTTGGATTGTCTACCCAAAGAGTTCGTCGAAGGTAAAGGAGAAATATCCCCATCCATCTTTCCAAAAGCAGAAACCCTTTTCAAACAAGCCGAAGCAGAGATTATTAGCCAAACACTGAAGAAATATGGAGGCAACCGGGCGAAAACAGCCCAGGCATTAGGCATTGACCGCACAACCCTTTGGCGAAAAATGAGGAAATATGATCTCCTTTGATTTTCATTTTTTCATGGAATAGCAAATTGTGTTTCATTATGGCAACATTACCTGTTACAATTATTTTATTATTGCAACATATCGATTCTGTTTTTTTCGAACTTATAAGACCCATTCTTAGATAACCTACCAAAAATAATAGACTTTTCTTTATTATCTTTTCTTTGGTATTTATCTTGCTATTAATTGCCTAATGGACATGAAGATTGCCATTCCCCTTTTTGGAACCAGGATCTCTC
Organism: uncultured bacterium; assembly: GCA_938002255.1. Taxonomy (GTDB): domain Bacteria; phylum Desulfobacterota; class BSN033; order BSN033; family UBA1163; genus RBG-16-49-23. The sequence continues at coordinate 2,516 of CALLAL010000041.1, read as the reverse complement.
CGCGTTTTGACTTCTCTCCGGAAATTCGGATCATCACGGTAGAAAATGGGAAAGTGGTCCGTCGGGAAAACTTTCCTGTGGCTCATCTCAACCTCATTCAGCGTCTTGACCAATTAGCTTCCTGTGGAGTGGACAAGGTGATTTGCGGTGGGATTGATGAGTTCTGCTTAAACCAATTGGGAAGCAAAGGGATTGAAGTTATTCAGAATATAGCAGGGGAGGCTGAAATCGCCTCCGATCTGTTCATGAAAGGGAGGCTTCGGCCAGGCTTTTGCTGTGACCGGAGAAGGCAAAGAGGCTTTTGTGCCTGGAGAAGAGGCGCCGGTGGAAGAAGGAGTTAGATCAGACGACAAAGCCAAATGGTCAACGGGTTGAAATCATAGGAGTTAAATAGAAAGGAGAATCCTATGGCAAAAGAAAAATGCGAGAAAGATGCAATCTGTGATACCTGTAATGAATCGGGTTCCTGCAGCCAACAGGAAAAAGAGGCCCATACTCAAGAGAGACTGGCATCCAGGCTTTCCCATATCAAACATCGAATTATGGTGATGAGCGGGAAGGGTGGGGTTGGGAAAAGTACTGTCGCGACCAATTTAGCTGTGACCCTATCGCTGGATGGATTTAATGTCGGCCTTTTGGATGCCGACATCCATGGCCCCAATATCCCAAAGATGCTGGGAATCGAGTCGGAGCAGGTGATCGGATCTGGTAGGGGAATGATTCCTATTGAGGTCTTTCCAAACTTAAGGGTGATCTCCATGGCCTTCTTCATTGGCGATCGGGACAATCCGGTCGTCTGGAGAGGTCCTCTCAAGCATGGCGCCATCAACCAATTTCTTGGTGAGGTCGAATGGGGAAACCTCGATTTCCTTATTGTTGATCTTCCGCCTGGGACAGGCGATGAGCCGTTAAGCGTTGCCCATCTTATCAAAAGTGTAGATGGATCCTTGATCGTCACGACACCACAGGATGTTGCTTTACTCGATTCCCGAAAGGCAATTACTTTCAGTCGAATGATCGGTATCCCAGTCATTGGAATTGTCGAAAATATGAGTGGTTTGATCTGTCCCCATTGTCAAAAGGAAATACCCCTTTTTAAGATCGGTGGAGGAGAGAAGGCAGCAAAAGATATGGAGGTATCTTTCTTGGGAAGAATTCCTATTGATCCGGAGATGGTCACCGATTGCGATAGGGGGATGCCCTTTATCATGTCTCATCCAAATTCGGAGGCGGCCAAGGCATTTAAGGAAATAGCCGAGCGCTGCAAGGAATATGTTGGCTTTCGAGAGATAGAAAAACAATTTGAAAAAGAGAAATTTCCATATCATTTCAAAGAAAAGGAGGCAAAACGATGAAGAGAATTGCATTGGCTTCTGATGACAACTCCGGCCTCGAAGGGTCAGTCAGCGCCCATTTTGGTAGATGTCCTTTCTACACTTTTGTTAACGTGGAGGGCAATCAGATATTGGGTTTTGAAGTGGTTAGTAATCCTTACTTTCCCAACCATCAGCCCGGTGTCATTCCCCAATTTATCCATTCTCAAAATGCAAATGTGATGATTGCCGGTGGAATGGGTCCGAGGGCCATCGACTTTTTCACCCAATTTGGGATTGATGTGGCAACAGGCGTTCAAGGAAAAGTCAGGGATATTGTCGAGGCTTATCTGAAGGGAGAAATAAAAGGAGTGGTTGCTTGTGAACATCATGGGCATGATCACGGATGTGGGGAGGAGGGGCGATGAAGATTGCTATCAGTGCAACAGGGAAAGACCTCGATTGCCAAATCGACCCAAGATTTGGACGATGTCAGTATTTTATTTTCGTTGATTCTGTAACCATGGAATTCGAGGCGGCCGAAAAAGAAGGCCTAATGGCCTCAGGCGGTGCTGGCGTGCAGGCAGCACAACTCATTGTCCAAAAGGGGGCAAAGGCATTGATCACAGGCAATCTCGGACCCAATGCAGCTTCTGCCCTTTCAGCAGCCGGGATTAAAGTCCACTTGGTTCCTGGCGGGACGATCAGGGAAGTGACAGAAGCGTTTAAGGCAGGGAAACTTCAGGAGGCCAGTGGCGCAACAGTCCCTCCTCACTTTGGAATGGGGGGAGGCCGAGGCAGGGGTGGACGAGGGTGATTTTGATATCCCTAACGCACATCATCATATATGAAACTTGATAGAAGCATAATCCCATGAAAATTAAAGAAGGAGATATATATAAAAGCCTTCTAAGTGATGAGGAGTACATCATCAAGAAACTCGTTAAACATATTGTCGTCCTTGAATCGCAAAATGGCAAGAAACAGATTTTTACAGAGGTCGATAATCTAAAAATAAGATCATTTTATATAAGAAAGGAGGAGTGATTATGCTTTACGGAATGGGGCCTGCAGGATGGAGGCATCAACCTTATCGATATGGGAGAGGTTGGTGTTGGCATCCTTGGGGCTATGGCTCAGCGGTTCCACCCTGGGGGCCGCCGACCAAAGACGATGAGATCCGGTTTCTTGAAGAGGAAGCCA
>CALLAL010000040.1 GCA_938002255.1 uncultured bacterium | reverse complement strand
GTCAAAGCTACACTATACACTTTGCAATAAAAAGGTAGGAAAATTTCAAGTTGACAAAAAGTCTTTGCTGTTGAATTTTAACGGTACCATTTTCCCAGGCGAATCCTTCCGGGTTTTGAAAGAAAAAGAAATTCGCCAATTCGGCGAATACCGCCCCCGCCATCTGGTTTTAGAAGCGTGGGGTAAACTGTGCGAAGACAATAAAATGAATTGGACGTAGGTTCTTAAACAACTTTTATCTCATTGCCTGCTGCTTTCGTTCCATTTAATTTTAGCGTGGAGTCATTGGTTTCAGTGTAATAAAAATACAGGTATTGACAACCCAGTGGTAATGTGTAAAAGTATGTGTAAATTGATGTGTAAAAGGAGGGAACCATGGCAACCAACCTGGCCATAGACGAAAGGCTTTTGGAAGAGGCCTTGAAAGCAGGGAAACATAAGAGCAAGAAGGATACCGTGAACGAAGCCCTTAGGGAATACGTTATGAGAAGGAAGCGGAAAGACATTCTTTCTCTTTTTGGAAAAGTGGAGATGAACTCTTCTTATGACTACAGGAAAGAAAGAAACGGTAGATGAGGATCTTGGTCGATACCTCCATATGGTCCCTTGCCCTGAGGAGGGCATCAGGGGTTATAAATCCGGAAGCCGTTTTGCTCAAAACAATCATTGAGCAAGGGGAGGATATCTATCTTTTAGGGATCATCCTTCAAGAAGTGCTTCAAGGGATAAAGAGCTCGAAAGATTTTTTAGCGCTGAAGGAATATTTCAAAGCTTTTCCTTTGATCGACCTTACAAGAGAAGACTACATTAGAGCTGCTGAATTGAAGAACCATCTTATTCGAAAAGGGAAACAGGGAAGCACCATTGATGCACTCATTGCTTCAGTTGCCATTTCACATCGCTTTCACCTCTTTACTGCTGATAAACATTTCACACAAATCGCAGAGCATTCCGAACTGAAGCTTTTCCCTCCTCCAAAAGCTTGATTTTGGGAAGTTTGGGTGGGAAAGTTGAAAGGGAAAAGGGGGCGGTTCTATTTTTTGCAATATTTCGGCACTGATTTATTCAGCAAAGTCTTCAGGATTTGGGGTTACCCATTTAAAAGGCACCTGTCAAGAGAAAAAGGTATTTCTGTTGTAAGAAAGGGCTTCTCTTCCCCTCCATCGTGGTTTTGGAGTCAAAGCTACACTATACACTTTGCAATGAAAGGGTGAGGAAAAGTCAAGTTGAGAAAAAGTCTAGGCTATTGAATTTAAACGGCACCATTTTCCCCGGCGAAACCTTCCGTGTCCTGAAGGAGAAAGAGATTCGCCAATTCGGTGAATACCGCACCTGCCGTCTGATTTTGAGACTTTTAGATGACTTAATGGTATCGTTTCAGTTTATGGCATTTTAGAACTTTACCAAGAGCCCCAAATTCAATCTCATGCTTCCCTCCCTCGAAGATCCGCGAATCCAACAATCTGGACACTCCGAAACCTTCATCAATGGCTGGAGAAAAATGGAACATGTCAGAAGAGGTTTTAAACTACACCAATGACATACCTCTATCACTGCATACTTTTTCAGATCACTCCCTACCTCCCACAACCCTTGCGAAAACTTAATCTAAAGTGGGAAAGATCTAGTAACCCCTCAGTGAAAGAAATAAAAAAGGGTTGGGAGGTTGCTTCGGAAAAACCTTGAAGCGAAACCGCTGTTCGTCAAACAACCAAATCTGATTTAAAAAAATCCGATTCAAGGGGCATGAGGGCTTCGATGAGGGTAACTTTTTATAACCGCTATTCAAGGTTTTGGAGGCGGAACGTTCCAACCCTCTTAAACCTAAAACACCCCATAACTGAGGGGTTACAAAACCTAAAATTTTTTTATTGACCCTTTGGTAAAATGCTTGTAAAGTACCAGTGAGATGATCTATGTTGAGGAGTAAAGGATATGAGTCGATTGAAGAGAAAAATATTATTGGTTTTTCCTTTGCTATTTATAGCCTTATCGAGTGGTGTTGGATTTCCTCAATCAGTTCCATTTGAGACAATTGATAAAGGAGAAATCTCCTATTTCAATTATGGGGATCCAGATTTTTTAGGTGCAACGATGGTGATTCGCGACCTCAAAACCTGGGGGTGGTTCTGGAAACTCCATACCCAGGGAATCGACCCATCCCCTGCCCTTCCCCCTATTGATTTTATGAAAGAGATGGTCCTTGCCGTGCTTCTCGGTTACCAAACTTCCGGGGGTGGTCCATGGATCGAAATTAAAACCATCGAAGGGATTCAAAACCCACTTCGCACCTATCATATGAATTTCTGGTCGAGAATCCCTCTGGGAATCAAGGTTCATATAGAAGAAAATAGAGAGCCAGGTCTCCTGACCATCATTACGAATCCCTATCATATCATCAAGGTAAAGAATTTTCCCTCGGTGATCTTCCAACGGCATCATCCGGAAGGCTACTGCAGAGAGAACATGGATTGCGAAAAGAATGAATACTGTAAAAAGAGAATGGGGGATTGCGAAGGACCTGGGTTTTGCAGACCCAAACCCCAGGCTTGCATCCAGTTGTACCTTCCTGTCTGCGGGTGTGATGGATTGACTTATGGAAATGAATGTGAAGCAGGCGCAGCAGGTGTTTCTGTACGCTACTACGGAAGATGTGAAGATTAGTAAGGGTCTATGAAGAGATATCCTTTGATAGATATCCATCTTTTTTAGGGATAGTCCAAAAGGGTTGTATCAGTGACTTATTTCCGAAGACGATTCGTCTTTCACAAAAGGAGGGGGAATATGAAAATAAAAAAGCTAATGGTATTCGTTCTTCTCTCCTTCCCTGGAATTGAGCAAGAGAGATGAGATATAGTTTTATTAATTGATAAAAGAAAACTGACGAACCTTGTCGTTTTAAGGGTGGAATTATTATTCGCTTGGTTAAATAATATGTCATCACCACCAACAAGATTTTTTAAATACATTTACCTTGCAATTATTTTCTCCTCTATTCCTTTTCAAAACGTAGCTTGGGCTCATGGATTAGTAATCGAATTACATAAATTTTTTAAATATGGACCTCCAGCTATTATTGTCGGTGCGTTCTTTGGTTCTGCTATTGGACACAAAAATGCTATTTTCTCATCCATCATTGGTGCCATAGTGGGTATGGTGGTTTCCTCCGTTGTGCTTCTCATTTTTACAGGAGATATAGCTTCATTTTTTACTGCAACAATCTTACTTTTTATTTTTGCTATTGCCACTGGCCTAATTGTTGGATTCCTTGCCCGTTTTTACAGAAAGTAGTTTAAGAAAATATTTGGGAGCAATTGTTATTTTAATTAGAAACAATATCGGACATCTCTTTTACATTGCTTTCTTTCTAAAGTTCCTCCAAATTATTTTTGTGTTGGATTCATTTGCAGATCCTGTCACAACAACCTCAATTCCCATCGTGACTCAAGAAAATAAGCCCTTACTAAGCGATAAGACTGGGAGTGAATTAAAAGCGGAGGGCTTACGTTTTTATTACCAGAAAGATTATAAAAAAGCACTGGAGTTGTGGCTTAAAGGGCTTGGAATGGATCCGCATAATGCAAGCCTAGCCAATAACATCGGGTTAGCCTATAGAAGATGCAAAGAATATAGCGAAGCAATCAAGTACCACCAAAAAGCAATTGAACTGAATCCTAAATATGGGCATGCTTACAATAGTCTGGGGCTTACCTATTACGAAATGGGGGATTATCAGAATGCGATTCAAGCTTATTCTAAAGCTCTCGAACTGGGATATAATCCTAAAACCATGTATTTCAATCTCGGACTTACCTATTACGATTTCCAACAATATGATCAAGCGGTTTACATGCTCCTTAAGGCGCTCGATCTGAAGTATGACCCTGAAGCTTGTTATGTTATGCTGGGATTTGCTTATTATGGACTAAGAGAATATGAAAAAGGGATTGAGGTTTTTTATAAATTAGCAAAGATACGTCCTGATTCCTCCGAAGTTCGTTATTACTTAGGGAATGGATACAGAGCCTTAGGGAGGTTTTATCAAGCAAGGAGGGAATATAAGAGGGGGTTGACCTCAGGACATTTTTACAAACGTGATGAATTAGAAAAAGCTATTAAAGAGATTGATCAAATCGGGTTTCAATATAAATTTGTAAATATTTTATTCCAAATATGGAACGTCTTCTTTTGTATTGTTACACCGGTAGTAGTAATATCCTTCCTTGGAAAACGTGAATGGCTTTATAAACTTGATAAACAAAAGATATTTATGTTTATCGCTTTTTGGTTGTTTTTACCTCTACCCACGTATGGGTTCACAAACTTTCTCCTTGTTCCGCCCATATATTCTTTGAAAATATGCCTTGATTTATCATTGCCTGGTTGGAAGGAGTTTATTAGATCCTTTTCCCCCTATTTTCACTATGTTGTTTTGATGATATTTAATTACTCTCTCGTATGCATGTTTCATAAAATAGTTAAGAGCAAAAATGTGCTTTGGATTATGATCGGAATCCTCACCGCAGCTTCATTATTTGATATCTATTATATCCAGGATATCAAAGGACTCCTTGCACCAGTAAACATTCTTGCTCTTTTGGAAAAGATTTTTCTTGCATTTTAATCATCTTCGGCGGTAGAGAGGATCATAGAACCGGTCCATAACACGGTACAGTAAAAATTCTCAGCGAACAAGTGGGAAAACAGTCATTCATCTCAGGCACTCCAGAAGATAGGGGAGAAAGCCTTCATCCCCTGTGATCAAAAGAGGGACAATTTTTGATTGTCCCTCTTTTTTTCTTTTCTCTGTCAAGCCATGGATCAACCCTTCACCCTTCCTCTCTTTACAACAAAGGCCCAATCCAATTAAAATGCAGAGCCATGAGTCTTCGTAAGATTTTTAGCCGTGAGTTTCTGCTTACTTTTTCGGCACAATTAGCTTTCTCTTTCTCCCTCTTTATTCTCATTCCAACCCTTCCCATCTTTCTTTCAAGATTAGGAACGGCGGAGACGAAAATCGGGATCCTCATTGGAGCGTCAAGCGTTTTTTCTGTCGTGATGAGACCTCTTGTAGGAAGAGCCCTTTTAAGTATTCCTGAAAGAAATTTTATGTTCGGGGGCGCCCTTCTCCTCACCTTATGTTCCATTGCCTACATCTTTTTCTATTCCTTTTGGCCTTTCTTGCTGATCAGGGTTTTTCATGGATTTGGATTTGCCCTTTTTTATACGGCCTCGACCACCTACATTGCCAATATTAGCCCAGAAGAACATCGGGGGCAGAGTATTAGTTATTTCTTCCTGGCTTTTAACTTTGCCTTTGCCCTGGCACCTACTTTTGGGATGTTTCTCCTTAACCAGTTCAACTTCACGCTCCTCTTCCTCGTCTGTGCCGCTCTCTCTCTTTGCTCTCTGTTCTTGTCCACACGGCTTGGTAAAAGAGCATCAAAGAGAGTGGAGAGTTCTTCTTCCGAAGAGGACCGATCCCTCCTTTCAACCAAGGCCCTTCCGCCTGCAATCCTCGCCTTTTTCACCCATATCATCTGGGGAGCTCTGACCGCTTTTTTTCCTCTCTATGCCCTGGAACATGGGATGAGCAACCCCGGCTTATTCTTTGCTGCATTTGCCCTGATGCTCATTCTGGGAAGGATGTTTGGAGGAAGGATACTCGATCTTTACAGGAAAGAAAAGATCCTCTTCCCCTGCCTCCTCACTTATATCATCGCAACCCTTCTCCTCGCTTTCTCAGAAACAACACCGATGTTCCTTCTGGTGGCGATCATCTGGGGGGCTGGTAATGCTTTTGCTTTTCCTGCCTTCGTCGCCCTCGCGATTGATCTGGCCGGTGCCTCGCGAGGACCGGCTTTGGGGACCTTTACTGCCCTCTCTGATCTCGGCGTTGGACTGGGAGCCGTGATCATGGGGGTTGTGTTACGGCTGACGAATTTTCAGATCATGTTTCTCTGCCTTACCCTTACAGGAATCATCAATTTCGTTTATTTCTACTTCGGTATCATGAAAAAACAAAAGGGGAGAAAACCCCACCTAAAAAGAGAGTCCTTCTATATATGAGAGTATTGGTCATTGTTAATCCTTTAGCGGGAAGGGGCAAAGCCCTTCGCCTGCTTCCAAACATAAAACGCTGGTTTTCCCAATCTTCCCACGATTTTCATTATGAGATTACGAACACCCCCGAGGAGATGCGTTCAAAAATCATGACGGCTTCAGCAGAGGGAATAGAAGTCATTCTCCTTTCTGGAGGGGACGGAACGGTTCACCACGCCCTTCCTGCGATTGCGGAAACAGGCCTTCCTCTCGGTTTTTTGCCTTCCGGTCGAGGAAATGATTTTGCAAGAAATATGGGCTTGCCGGTAGATCTGAAAAGGATTTGCTCTTTTTTTTCTAAGCCTTCGTTTCGACAGGTTGATCTGCCCAATATCAATCAAAAGACTCCCTTTGTGGCTATCGCCTACGTGGGCTTTGACAGCGAGGTCAACCGATTGGCCAATCACCATCAGGGTTATTGGGGCGGCACCCTGGGTTATGTCATCTGTGTCTTAAAAGCATTAAAGCACTTTAAACCTTTTGAGATTAAAATCACAATTGATGATTACCACTGGAGAGGACGGGTGATGATGGTCTCAATTGCAAATGCTCCTTTCTATGGAGGTGGAATGAAAATCGCCCCTCAAGCCATCATGGATGATGGAAAGCTCGATATCTGTATCGTCAAAGAAATTCCCAAGCTGGAATTGTTATGGCAGTTTCCAAAAGTCTTCAAAGGAACCCATGTGACCCACCCAAACATTATGATGGTGAGCGGCAAGAAAATTAAACTCTCCTCCGAGGAAGAAAGAGAACTTTTTGCGGATGGCGAATATGCAGGGAAACTCCCTGTGGAATGTACCATCGGACACCGAACGATCAGAGTTCTGGCTCCCGCCGGTCATGACTCCAAGGAAGGAGGCAACCATGAAACCCATTAAAAAACAGTTGGTGTGGTTGGGAATGCTTCTGATTCTCTCTCCTTCTCTCATCTCAGCGAACGAAACGCCTCTGACCCTGATCCATACAAACGACATGCATTCACACCTTTTAGGCCTTCCCTCCAATTTAGAGTATTCTCCTCTAAAGACAGGGGACGATGCCACAGTAGGGGGATGGGCAAGGATTGCCTCAGTGATCCGATCGGAGAAAGCAAAGCGGAACCATCCAATCTTGGTGGTCGATGCAGGCGATTTTCTCATGGGGTCCCTCTTTCATATGATTTCAAGGGAAGAGGCTGTTGAACTCCGTTTGATGAAAGAGATGGGCTATGATGTGATCACTTTGGGAAACCACGAATTCGATTTTTTGCCTGCCGGCCTGGCCAGAATCATTACCTCTGCCCATCAAAAGGGAGGGCTGCCGGAGATTGTTTTTTCAAATGGTCTCTTTGATCCGGAAAACAACGAGGATGATACTTTCGAAGAACTTTTCAAGAAAAGGATGATCAAACGCTATACCGTTAAAGAAATCCATGGAATCCGGATAGGTCTTTTTGGAATCATAGGCAAAGATGCCGCAGAGGTCTCCCCTTTTGCTCGGCCTCTAAAATTTAGAAGCCCAATCGAGACCGCCCGTGAGATGGTTAAGAGATTGAGGGAGGAAGAGAAGGTCGATCTCGTCATCTGCCTCTCTCATGGGGGACTAAGTGAAAACAAATCTCGATCAGAGGATGAACAATTGGCCAAAGAAGTTTCGGGAATAGATATAATCATCAGCGGGCATTCCCATACCAAACTGGGGACACCTCTTGTGGTCAACCACACGATAATCATTCAGGCGTATGCCCACGGGAGAAATGTAGGAGTCCTCGATCTGATATACGAAAATAGAAAGGTGCGGATCAAAGAATATCGCCTGGTGGAGATCGATGATCACATCCTCGGAGATGAAACAATTCAGAAGAAGATCGAATCCTTCATCAGCCTCATCAACCAGACAATCCTCAAAGACCATGGGCTCCATTTTTATAAGGTGATCGCAAAGACGGATTTCGATCTCAAACTTTTTCCCGAAGAATCCAATTTAGGCAATCTGATTGCTGACTCAATCCGGTGGGCGGTCAACCGGATTGACTACAATCCACAGGATCCCAAAACCAAAGTGGTCGTTGCGATTGAATCCAATGGGGCGATCCGAGATAACCTCCTCAGAGGAAAAACCGGAGAAATTGCGGTTTGCGATCTTTTTCGTGTGGTCCCTCTGGGCTTCAGCAGAGGAACCGAAAGCATGGGATATCCTCTCATCACCTGTTACCTCTATGGACAGGAGATCAAAAAAATTCTCGAAGTCTTGACGAGCATCTACCCCAAAAAAGGGAGTAAATTTTTTCTTCAGGTCTCTGGGGTCCGATTCAGGTATAATCCTAACCGCATGATCTTTGACCGGGTCACAGAGATAGCCATCGGAAGTGAGGAAGAAGGGTATCTGCCTCTGGATTATTCAGAATCCAATAAAGCCTTATACAGGGTGGCTGCAAACTTTTATAATGCGACTTTTCTTAATTTCGTGGGTCGTTTCACTTACAATCTTCTCAAAATTGTTCCTAAAGATAGGCATGGCAACCCGATCGTTTCAGATAAACCCCAAGGGAACCCGTTTGATCTCCTCCTCCCTTTACGAGTGGATATGGATAAAGAGAAGCCAGGGATACAGGAACTGAAGCAATGGGTGGCTCTGATGGACTATGTAAGACATTTCCCGGATAAGGATGGAGATGGGATTCCTGATATTCCAGAACAATACAGAGGAAAACTCGGAAGGATCACAAGAGAACCGAGCTGGAATCCGATTCATCTCCTTTCAAGAGGGACGTATGTAACCTGGATCACTTTCGGCAGCATGACCCTGATCCTGATTATCATCGGATCAGTCATCTATGTCCTGCAGAAAAGAATGAGAACCAATAAATCCGTATGAGCAACCCCCTATCCCTTGCAACTTTAAATGCAATTGCATTGAGAGCTTCAAAAGGAAGGAGGTTTGGGAGGTGGTTGGCGGAGGTGGAAGCCTTACCAGCTTCCACCTCCGCCGCCGCCAAAACCGCCCCCCGCAGATCCTCCTCCCCCAAATCCTCCGCCCCTTCCACCACCGGCGCTTCCTCTTGGTGCTGAAAACATCGCTGCTCCCAGGCTCGAGGTCATCGCTTGAAGGGTCCAAGTAAAACGGACCGGATGAAAGGTCCTGAATCCTCCCGGTGAAACATACCAGTTGGGTGGATCCTGATAAATCCCCTCAAACGCCTTTGCCCAGTTATCCACCACATCCAACGCCATGGCATAAGGCAAGTATTTTGAAAAAAGATCCATCTCTCCCATTCTTTCGATTTTATCTTTCTCCGCACGGTTCAGGAACTCCTGAAACCCTAAAATCTTCATATAGGCCAAGGCGCCTGCCTTTGTTTTTGCAGGCATATGCCGACCTAAGATGAGGACGGGAAGTCCGCTCAGTCCGCTTGCGATCCATCCTTTCCATATCGAATGAGGAAAGAAAAAAGCAAGGGCAAAACCTCCCAATACGATGATGAGGCCCCCCATCAGGAAATATACATTTCTCACTTTCTCGGGGTTGACGAGAAAATACTTATTTTTGATGAGCTCCCCATAGAGGTTTTTTTTCAGGGAGGGTAAGTCCTTATAGAATTGATTCTTCAGACTTGAGATGGAGAGCCGGGACGGAGCAAAGGAGAACAGGCGGTTCATTAACTCCATTTCGAAAGAGCTAAGCTCTTGATCAGGCTCTTTCATTTTTTTGAGGGTGTAATCCGATCGATCAAAAATCAATCCTTCCTCCTTCACCTCTTCGATCTGGATGTAATTCTTGACCGCCAGGCCCACGATCGTTGAGGTGATATCCCTCGGATCCAATTTCTCATCGAGCAGGGTTCCAGCCTCTGCAGGAGTAAGGAAACGGTTTTCAATCTTCGGGGGTTCGTAAACCACTGTAATGGCTTCTCTAACCTTTGGATCTCTTCCCTTTCGGTACCAGTGGTTAAGCATCCAAAAGAGGGAGACAATGGGAAATATAAAGATCCAGTTCTCCTGAAGATTGATTCTCCAGAGAAATTTTTTCCAGGGAGGAGGCGGGGAGACGAGTCCCTTGTCCCATCCAAAGACAATGGTCAGCCCCTCGCCCATCGTCAGGCTCCTCTTTGTAAAAAATTTTCCGGTGTTATCGTAGGTCTCAAAACCGCATTCTTCTCTTGAACCATACTCCCCTTCATAACCTGTTGCCATCAAATTCTTACTCTTATTCTTCACCAACAAAGACACGGTCGCAGAGGCTTCCTGGATGGGTGCCTTCCAATAATTTCCGGTTACATTCCAGTAGAGTTCATCGTGATCATCAAGAAAAAGAATTCCATTTTCCACTTCGTAAGTGATGACATAGGTCTGATTTCCGGAGACTAACCTTTTGGGGTCGCCAATTCGGATATTGATGAGAGATCCGGCTCTCTTAACCTGGTATTTCCAGGGTTGATGGGATTCGTCTTTCACGGACAATATTTTCGTCGGTGTGGTGATCATCTTCCCCAACTCATCTCGGTATTGAAAAGGAAGCTCACGATAGATTCCATGTCTGGGTCTGTGATACGTTACTTCTATTGTCTCACGGACAAGAAAAGACGAATCCTTCTGAATCGTGATGTCCGAGTGAAACTTTGTAATGGTAAAATACTGGGCCAGTGCAGGAAAAATGAAAAGGATGAAGTTAAAGGTGAAGATGCAAACAACAACAATAACCACTTGATATAATACGTTCATCTTTCTTTGCTCGATGGATCCCCCTGACATTTTAAACTTTCCCCTCTAAGCGGCGAAGCGAAGAAGAGGTGGCTTCGTGATCCGAATTCCCAAGTCCTCAGAAGCTCACCTTCACCGGCTTCCGTTCTATTTCTGGTGTCTCGAGTTGAAAGAGTTCAGCCTGTTTAAAGTTGAAGACCGAAGCTATCAAGTTGGAAGGAAACGATTCAATCAGGATATTAAAGTCCCGAACTACGGCATTATAATACCGTCTGGCGCTTTCAATATTGTTCTCCAGTTCCTGCAATTGATTCTGAAGCTGCATAAAATTGGCATTGGCTCTCAGTTCAGGATAAGCCTCGGCGACCGCAAATAAGCTTTTCAATGTCTCCCTGATCATGTTTTCAGCCTTTGCCATCTCTCCAGGAGTGCTTGCCTGCATAGCCATCGATCTTGCCCGGGTAACGTTCTCAAAGACGGTCTTTTCATGAGAAGCATATCCCTTGACCGTCTCAACCAGATTGGGAACGAGATCAAATCGTTTCTTACATTGAACATCAATATCAGACCATGAAGATTGAACTGTATTTTTAAGTCTAACCAGTTTGTTATAAATGGAGATCACCGCAATCACAACAACGGCCATGATGACAAGAATGATGATAAGGGTCATTTTTTCCTCCTGGGTTGAGATGGGGTTATAGACCACAGCCTTTCAAGAATCCTTTCCATAAAACATAGACGACCTATTTTTCTTTGCATATCGTTTGGCTTTTTTGACGGCGGGCCAGAGACCCAGATTCATCGGGCCAAAAATAATCAGGCTTCTCCGGAATTGGAAGGGGTTAAAGATTCTTTGCATCATTGAGGGGAGAGAATAGAAAGACCGATTCACCTTCCAGAATCCTTCCTGAAGTTCTTCCACGGTCATTCGTTTCGGACGAAAGACGACGGTTGCCATATCATACTTCGACCAATCCTCTGTCAGGATCCTACCCTCCTTCTTTAACCTCTGATAGATCCGAGTTCCCGGGAAGGGAGTCAAAACGGGAAGGAAGGCTCCATCGATTCTATTTCGATTGGCGAACTCGATAAATTCATCAAAAACAGAAGCATCGTCATAGTCATATCCAAAGACAAAGGAACCATATACCCCGATGCCTGCATCATGGAGCCTACGAATCTCTCGTTCATATCGTTGAACTCGATTGATCCTTTTCCCCATCAGGTCGAGGTTCTCTTCGCGAAGACTCTCAAACCCGATGAAGAGGCCGTGACATCCAGCTCTGGCCATAAGCGAGAGGAGCTCTTCGTTCTCGGCAATCTGGATCGGTCCCTGGCTGATCCAACGCAGCCGGTAATGAGAAAGCATGGTTAGGAGCTCTTTGGCATAAGAGAGATTTCCAACGATATTGTCATCAACGAAAAAAATGTAAGCTTTGGATCTTTCTAAGGATTGGATCTCCTTTTCCACTTCGGAAATAGGTCTCATTCGATAGGTCTTTCCGTGGAGAGCCGTGACAGAACAGAACTCACAATCAAATGGGCAGCCTCGAGTGGTCTGAATTAAGTTATGAAAGAGATACCCTTTAGGGGGCAGGAGGTCTCTTCGAGGGAATGGAAGACGACTCAGGTCCGTCTTCTCCCTCTGCCGATAAAATGGTTTCAACTGCCCTGCTTCGGCATCTTCTAAAATCTCCTGCCAGGTTTCATCCGCTTCTCCAATAGCCACACTATCGGCGTGGGTTTTCGCCTCTTCGGGAAGCCAGGTGGCGTGAATCCCTCCGATGACGACTCTTTTCCCTCTTCTCCGAAATTCATCTGCAATCTCATATCCCCTTGGAGCCAGAGGAGTAATGGCGGTGATAGCAACGAGATCAACCTCCTGATGAAAATCGATTTCGGAAAGGCTTTCATCGATGATTGCTACCTCATGTTGGGCGGGAGTTAAGCCTGCAAGCAGAGAGGTTGAAAGAAGTGGAAATTTAAAAGCAATCACATCCCAAAAACTGTCCTTGGGCCATCTGGGGATGATCAGGGCAATCCTCATCTTTGTCTCAGCCCTCTTAAAAGCCTTTCAAGAGATCTAACCTCAACCCCCTCCGGGACATTCCATTCAAAGTTTTCTTCGGCCAGAGGAAGATTAACAGAGGTACCTCTGAGTTTGAGCTCAATCCGGGTCTCTTTTTCAATGAATTCAATCTGAACCCAACTTGGGATGTCCTTGTCCTGGCCCTTATCTGAGGAAATCCTGATTTCGCCTGCCTTTGCCATGAGATCCCCAACCTGGTGAAGTTCCCCCCTATAAGCCCTTTTCTGGGGTGGAATTAAAAGAAAGAATTGACCCTCTCGATAGAGAGCATCGAAAAGGCCCATCCCCAGGGGATGATAACCAAGAAGCCGGAATTTATCTGGCTTTTGATAGAAAAGGAATCCATTAAGGAGAAAATTCATCTCTTCTCCATCTCTCAAGGTCTCGACCCGAATCACGGCTCTCGCCTGAAGGGAATCTGCAAAGGAGAAGGTTTCAAGAAGTCTTGCGATTGGGTTTTCATAAGGAGGTTTTTCAGGAGGAATGATCTCTACCTTTTTGGGACACCCCCACAGGCAAAGGGAAAGCAGCAACAGACATAGCCCAGAAAAATAAATGCTTCGAGTCATGTTAAACCTCTCCTCTCTCCAATCTGCTCCCAATCACTTCTGCGGTTAACTCTCCTGACGCAACCACTGCAGCAATCCCTCCTCCAGGTGAGGTCCAGTGACCCGTTAAGAAAAGGTTTGGAATTGGGGTGATCCTTGGGAGGCGATGAATTCCTGATTGACCGGGGATCTGTGCCCACCCGTAAGCCGCTCCCTCGTGATTCCCTGTCCATCGTTCGATGGTCAGGGGAGTGGTCTCGATTTTGATGAGGACCCTTTTCTTCAAATTTGGGATGATCGTCGACGCCCTTTCGATAAGATATTGAGAAAGACGGCGAACCCCTCTTTGATTCCATCCTTCCTCAAATTCGTAAGGGGCTTTGAGGCTTAGGCAGAGCGTGCTCTTTCCCCTGGGGGCATGAGAAGGATTGACTTTGGATGGAACCAGCAGATAAAAAGGCGCTCCTTCCAGGATACGATGATCCCTGAGGGATTGATACTCTTTTGAAAGTTCCCTATCGGAAAAAATTTCATTGTTTGAAACCGGAAGCTCCTCCACTTCTCCCTCAATCCCAAGGTAAAGGATAAAATAGGAATACGACGGTCGCATCCCCTTTAATTTTGAGCGGTAACTGCTTGGGAAATGATTCTCTCCTACCAGAGTAAAGAAGGTCGTACGGGCATCGATATTCGAAACAACGACTCTTCCTCGATATTCCTGCCCTCCTACACTACGGGTTCCGATGGCCCTCTTATTCTCTATCAGGATCTTTTCAACTTCTTCCTTCGGTACGATCTTCCCTCCCATTTTCTCAAAAGCGTATCCCATCTTAAGGGGAAGATCCTCTACTACTCCTCTGACACAGGAGACCCCATGATTGAAATAGGACATCTCAATCCCGGCCATACCCACCACCGAGATCTCTTCCGGAGGGAGGAGGGCATAAGAACTTCGTATGGAGAGGATCATCTTCAGGAAAGGATTCGAGACATGTTCATCTAAAAGTTGTTCAAAGGTCTTTTCTTTGTAATGGAAAAGCAAGGGGTACTGGGAGGATAAGGAGGTGGGGTTGAACCAGTCGAGGGAGGAAGGCAATTGAGAATATTCATCGAAAATTTTTCTTAAGACTTTATAGATCTGCTCAATCCCTCTCCTTTCTTTGGGAAAAAGGGTGGATAGGGTTTCGATATGGGTCTCGAGATGAGAGGATTGGATAATTCGTTGACCTGGAAAGTGATATTCTCTTGCCGGTTCAAGGGGGATGAAATGAAGGTGATCCAGCAGACCCAACCGTTTTATGAGTTTCCAGATTCTTCCTCCCTCCTGGCATTCACCAAGGGATTGGACAGAGAGATCGAAAGAAAAACCTTCTTTCTGGAAGGAGGTACAGCAGCCACCCATCTTCTGGTTCTTCTCGAAGATGAGCACACGGAGGCCTTTTTGAGCCAACAGGCATCCACAGGTTAGCCCCGCAATCCCGGCACCAATGATGATGACATCGCTATCTAACATGATGGAAGCAGTATAACACACCCTTTCTCTCTACGTCGAACCCCCTCCCCCTATCCAAACCTGCTAAGTTTCGAAAAGTTCAATCCCCGGGTTTGTCAAGGTTATTCCTTTGAACCTTATCGAATAAATATTTTGCTCCTTTCGTCTAACAGGTGAAAAGTTTATAATAAAGTTAGAAGGCTGTCATCACATTAAAAACCTCAAGTGTTTACAGGAGGGATCGTTATGAAAAGATTGAAATGGTTCATGGTGATGGTGGGGGTGATTGTTTTCCTTCCTACCATATCCTATTCGTCAAATCTCGGAAGTTTACGCCTCAGTTTCATAGAGGGAGAGGTTCAGATTAACACGGAGGATACAGGAGGCTGGGCTCCAGCATCCCTGAATATGCCTTTATACGATGGAGATCGAATCTGGGTTCCTGAAGGGGGACGTGCTGAACTGCATCTCAAAGATGGAACAACCTTAAGACTCGATGAAAGAACGGCTCTGGATCTCCTCACTCTTGAACGAGATTCTTATCAATTCTATCTTGCGGAAGGACGGGTTTATGCAAACTTCAGAGGAATCCGGGGTAGTGTGTTGCAGATGGACATGCCGATGTCCTCGGTCAGGGCATATGAGCGTGCCCTCTTTCAGGTCCACATTCTTGATGATCGCCATACAGACATCTCTGTTTTTCAAGGCTCGGTTTATGCAGAAAATCGAGATGGCCGGGTGAGAGTAGATCAGGATAAAACCTTAGCGTTAAGTGAGGGATATCCTGGAGAACTCTTTCCCCTGGGGCCTCCGGATGAGTGGGAAAGGTGGAATCTCAACAGAGATCGAATCCTGGCGGAGCGTCGTGCCCCTTCTCGTTATTTGCCAGAGGAGCTCCACCCTTACTCCCATGAATTTGATGACCATGGGAGATGGATTCATGTAAGAGAATATGGGTATGTCTGGACGCCTACGGTTGTCGTTTCAGCAGGATGGGCTCCTTACCGAATCGGCAGGTGGGTATGGATCAGAGGAGACTATGTTTGGGTCTCTTATGAACCTTGGGGCTGGGTACCTTATCATTATGGAAGATGGGCTTTTGTGGCCCGCGTGGGTTGGTGCTGGGTTCCCCCTCCAAGAGGTGCAGTCTTTTGGGGTCCTGGATTTGTGGCTTGGGTTCGAACCCCCACCTATGTTTCATGGGTGCCTTTAGCGCCGAGAGAAATCTACTACGGGTACGGGTATTACGGCCCTTATAGCGTCAATATCACCCAGGTCAATATTACAACGATCAATGTTGAAAGAGTGGTTTACAGGAATGTTCATGTCAAAAATGCAGTGACGATCGTCCATCATGACACATTCGTTCACGGAAAGAAGGTGGATGTGCAAGTGAGAGAAAATCCATTCCTCAGAGAAAAAATCCATATCGGAAGACCCAATATCAAACCCGAAAGAAATACCGCTATCCCGGTGGTTCGTGAGGTTCCTCCCGGGAAAAGGCCTCCTGAGAAGATCAATGAAATCAGAGTAAGGGAGATCAAGGAACGGCGACCCATTGTTAAGGAACGGGAGGCCTCTGTTTTAAGACCGGGATCTCCTCCGAAAGAAATGGAGATTCAACGAAGGGAAGTCAGACCCCACGAGAGAAGTCTCATTCGAAGAGAAGAACGATCCGGTGAAAAAACCCCTCCAGGAGAACGGAAGCCTTCGGTTAAGGAAGCTGAAAGACCCATTGAAAGGGTTGAGAAACCTATTGAGACAAAGCCCTTCGAAAAAACCAGGGAGCGGACCAGAGAAATCTCCCCTCCTTCTGGAAAAATTGAAAAACCTCAGGAGTCTAAACCCCAGGAAAGACCTTCCGAAAAACCGATCGAAAGAGGCCCACACACCCCCCTCGAACGCCCACGAGAAGATCGCAAACCTGTCGACACAAAACCGATGGAAAAAGAAAGAGAGCGGATCAGGGAGGTTCCTCCTTCTCGAGATATCGAAAAACAGCCCGAAATCAAACCTCAGGAAAGACCCATTGAAAAAAGAATAGACAGGAGTCCCCGGTCGAGCATTGAAAGCCCGCGGGAGGATCGAAGATCCATCGAAACCCAAAGAGAACAAACGAGAGAAAGATCACCTTCTGACAGAGGAAGTATCTCCATTCGAGGGAGAGAAATGCAAAAACCAACAGAACAACGTCCTCCTGAGAGAGAACGTCAAATCGAGAGAGAGGTTCGCCAGGAACGCATCCACAGCAAAATACAGGAAGGAAGGCCCTCCGAAACAGAGAGTCAAAAACCCGCTGGATCTCCTTCATCAGACATTGAACCAAGTAGATCTCGAGAATCAAAACCTCAGAGAGAAAGGATTCCTTCTGGAAGAGAGCGGATGCCTTAACCAAGATGTGGCATCACTTTTGTTCAAACGGGTGGGTTAATTTAAAGGGAAACGTTTCATCAATCCCTTGATGATTTAAAATGAATGAGGATCGGCCTTCCCTAAAAGGGGGATTGAATCATCTTTCTGATTGGGAAGGCCACTGTAAACGTGGTGCCTCCTGAAGCCGCACACCCTTCAGCGTCCCTTACATGGGGGCACTGAGAAATATCTCCAGGGCATTGATCCTGATCCGTTGGAAGATAGACACATCGTTTGCTGGTGACGGAAAGATCAAAACCAAAACGCTGGGCATAGACTTTCATCCTCAGAAGATCCAATCCCTTTCCCCCTGCGCCGAAATCGTAAGGTTTTTTTGAAGCATAGAGTTCTGTCTCTTTGGTGTGAAAGAGCCCATCGAAAATATAGTTCTGATTTTCTTCGGTGATCCCGACACCGTAATCCGTAATGTGAAGAGCAATCTTATCCCGCTTCTGCTCGATTACAATCCGAACTTTCCCGCCATCTGGAGTATTCTCAATGGCATTTCGGAGGAGGCCTTCCACCACATTTTGCAAAACCAGTGGATCAATAAAAACAAAAAGGTCCTGCTTTCCCTCAATGTGAAACCGAATGAGACGGTGAGAGGACAAGTGTTTGACCCTTTCTAAGACATCCAGGACAAAGGGAAATAGTTGAGTCGATTGAAACGTCTGGGTACTTCCGGATAGATACTGACTGAGCCATGTCTTTAACCCATTAAAGTGGGAACGGACCTCTGCAGGCATATCGGAAAGAGATTCGATGCGTTGCCAGAGGGTTTCGAGGTCGTCAAGGATGACGCCCGCCTCCAGTTCTTGCGAAACTCTAAAGATCTCATCCGTTTCAATCGAGATGTTTGAGAGCCTTGCTAAATTGCGGTCTAATCCATCTAAAATGCCCTTGAAATCCGAATCGAGGGCTCTCTGTTTGAGTTCCCGTTTTAACAATCTTATGTTTCCCTGGATCAAAGAAAGAGGCGTCCTGAGTTCGTGGGAAATATGATGGACAGCTTTTGTCTTAGCCCGGTTCAACTGTTCAAGCATTTGATGAGATTTCATCAGGGCTTTATGAGCCTCAATACGCTCGGTAATGTCATCCAGGGTGACAAGATATTCTCCGGTGGCAAGTCGGACAGGAGTAAAATGGATCATCTTTTGGGTTCCATCTTTACAGGTAACGGGGAAGGTCTGGGGAACCTTCTCCCCTGGGTTCGTACTGTTCAAGTATTCAATCCATGCTGCAATGACTTCTTTTCTCGATTGAGGATCAGGAAAGGCTTTTTTAAACCAGGCCATGCCATTGGGAACTTCATTCAAATCATAGCCAAACAGTTCAATAAATTTAGGGTTCACATATTCAAACGTCCCTGCCTGGTTGATCATAATAATACCCACAGGAGCACTTTCAGAAAGAGTCCGAAAGCGATTTCTCTCTACCCATAAAGCCTCTTCTGCCATCTTCCGTTCGGTGATATCCCTTAAATAAACGAGGGAAACAGGGGCTCCCCGGTAGACAGTGCCAGTGGCAGAGACCTCAATATAAATCTCTCTCCCCTCTTTGGTAATCCCTTTATATTCATACCGGGAGGGAACAGGTTCCCCTTTCTGTCTCTTTTGATTGATGGCTCTGACCTTTTCTTGATCATCGGGGTGGACAAAGCGTAAAACGGATTGCCCTTTAATCTCTTCAGCCTGCTCGTAACCAAAAATCTCAACGAATCTCTTGTTGACATATTGAATCTTGTCACCCTGAATGATGGCCACCCCGTCGTTGGAATGTTCAATGGCTGTTCGATAACGCTCTTCGCTCTCCGCGAGTCTCGTTTCTGCGAGTTTCCTCTCTGTGATGTCCATCATGGTCCCTTCATAATAGAGGGGATTCCCCTGGGCATCCTGAACCATTCTGACGTTGACGGAGATCCACTGGAGGCTCCCGTCCTTTCGATACATTTGGGAAACGTAATCCTGGACAGCCCCCTGCTTAAAAAGGAGGTTAATTAATCGAGTATGATCTTCTGGATGGACATAGAGGCTTCGGATGTCTTTCACATTCTGGATCAACTCTTGAGGAGACCCATAGCCATGGATGCGGGCCAGAGACGGATTGGCGCTGAGAAATTCTCCTTCCGGGCCAATTTGAAAAATTCCTTCAATAGCATTTTCGTAAATGATCCTGTATTTTTCTTCGGTCTGCCGTAACTCCGCTTGAAGCCGTTTTTTCTCGGTAATATCGCGGACATAAAGAGCAATTCTCTGAATCTCCTCTCCCTCCTTAATTACGGGATAGAGACTGTTTTCAAAAACCTTCTCTCCCAACTTCCCTTCAAACCTCAGAGTCTTTCGGGTCTTCAACACTGTCTTGATTTTTTCCTTACCGCTTTCAATGCGATTCGGAGGAATCAGGGCATAGATGGATTTCCCGGGAAGTTGCCCTGCGGGGATTCCATAGAGACGGGCGGCATTTTGATTGGCCACAAGAATGATGCCTGAGATGTCCATCAGAAGAGCCACCTCCTCCGTGGCATTAAAGAGATCGAGAAAAGCCTCCTCTGCCCGTTTTCGTTCCTCTTCACAGTTCAGGAGCTCCTCCATCCTCTGCCGTAACGATTCAATTTCAACAAGAAGATCCTCTACGTTCTGTTCTCTCGGTTCTCTTTCTGACACCTGTACTTTACCTTCCTTTTAATCCTCAAACCGTTTGACCCATAACGAGATATTCGATCCACCGTTCGAACAACCATTGAGCAAAGCAGATCTCATCTCCTTTTTGAGGGCTCCCTGACGAACGACCTGAAATTGGATAACTGGGTCAAGTTGGTTAATCCCAATGGTAGGGGGGATGATGCCATGAAAGAGGCTTAAGGCCAACCCACAAGCTCGAATGCCTCCCGAAGCATCAAATTCTCCAATCATCGATTTCAGGCTACTCACAGGTATCTCCTGGACTCTTTCTCCAAAAACCTTTTGAATGGCCAGGGCTTCTACTCGATCCAGTTCTAAAGTGGAATTGGCCGCCGCGGATATATAATCGACTCGCTCAGAATGTTCGATGGCGGATGACATGGCTTTGGCAATAGAATCGCCTGAGGGATCATATCGGAGGACTCCGCCTGTGCTTCCCGTAAGGCCAACCCCCCCCACTTCCGCATAGATCCTTGCATCTCTTTTCAGGGCGTGTTTCAATGTTTCCAACACAAGAATTCCACTCCCCTCACCTAAAATCATTCCATTCCGATCCCGATCAAAAGGTCTCATCCCTTCCACAGCTTTTCCCCTTCCAGGCGACAGAGCCCCTAACATCGAATAGACATGGAAGAGAGGTTCACTTAACTCATCGCCTCCCCCAGCGAATAGGACATCTGCTCTTCCTTCTTTTAACAGAAAATAGGCGTAAGCGATTGCCATTTCGGCGGAGGTTTCTTTATGAGAGAAGGTGAGGTTCACCCCTTTGATGCCATACTCAATGGCACAGTGGCTGGTGATGGCATTGGGTACGGCTGTTTGAAAAAGGAGGGGTTGCGCTCCCACAGGGCCCTCCTTTAAAAGGGCTCGAAAAAATCGATCAACCGTGTCCGAACTCCCAAGTCCAGTCCCAATCGAAATCCCAACCCGATCAGGATGTTCCTGACGGAGATCAATGCCTGAATCATCGATGGCAAGCTTGACCGCTGTGACCATGATTTTACCTATCCGATCCATTCTTCTGAGGTTGGAGGGTCTGATAAAGGACTTAAAATCGATCTCCGGTAGCTGCCCCCCCAATTTTGAACGATAGGAGGAAGTTTCAAACCGATGGATCGGTTGAATGCCTGAAGTTCCCAGAAGACAATTCTTCCAGAACGCTTCTCTTCCCACTCCAATGGAAGAGACAATGCCAAGACCCGTGATGACGACCCGGTGTCCTTCCACCGATTTGGGATTTCGAATTTCACCTTTCAAATTTATCCTCTGCATTCCAGATTCCACAAGGATGATGAACACACAAATTTATTCATTTCCATGACATTTCCCAAAGACTAAACAGCAGTTGTTGCCTCCAAAAGCAAAGGAATTGGAGATCCCTATTCGAACCTCCTTTTTTAATGAATGATTCGGCGTATAATAAAGATCACAGAGAGGGTCAGGAACTTCATAATGAATGGTCGGGGGGATGATTCCGTGTTGGATCGTTAAAACAGTTGCAACCGCTTCAATCCCTCCTGCAGAACCCAGACAGTGTCCGATCATCGATTTAATACCACTGATGGGAATCCCTTTGGCTCTTTTACCAAAGACCCTTTTGATGCCTCTGGTCTCAGCGATGTCGTTGAAAGGTGTGGCGGTCCCATGGGCGTTGATCGTATCAATCTCCTCCGGTGAGACTTGTGCATGAGATAAAGCCATCCGCATGACTCTTTCGACGCCCTCTCCATTGGGCTCCGGTGCGGTAAGATGATACGCATCGGCACAGATCCCATATCCTAAAAACTCCGCTAAGACAGGGGCGCCTCTTCCTCGAGCGTGGTTCAATTCTTCAAGGATAAGGATGCCCGCCCCTTCACCGATGATCAGGCCCTGCCGCCTTTGATCGAAGGGTTTGCAACTTTCAGGATCAATCAACTTCAAACTGCTGAATCCACTAAATGAAACTTCACAGAGGGAATCACTTCCCCCTGTGACCATCACATCGGCCAATCCCATCTGAATCAGATCATAAGCCACTCCGATAGAGACAGAGCTTGAGGAACAGACCGTTGCTGTCGTTGAACGAGGACCTTTTAGCCCTGCTTCGATAGCAATAAGGTCTGTCGTAGTCGCAAGAGAGTAAGATATGAGAAGGGAGGGTAAAGGGTTTTCTCTCCCCTGATAGAAATCCCTGAAATACTTTTCGACCGAATGAATTCCTCCTGATCCTGCTCCTAAAATGACCCCTACCCTCTCTCGATCGATAGGATCTTGATCAAGCCGGGCAGACCTCCAGGCCTCCCTGAAAGCGATGAGTCCGAATTGATCGCAACGGGAAAACCTTCGAAGCTCTCGGTTGGAGAAATGGGATTCCGGATTTAGACCTGAAACCTCAGCGGCCAATCGAGTCCGGTAGGGGGTAGCATCGAAGGCGGAAATCTCTTTTGTTCCATCTTTTCCCTCAATAAGGGAATTCCAGAATTCAGGAATGTTGTTCCCTATTGCACACACTACACCTAATCCGGTTATGGCAACCCTCTTTCTCATTTGATCTCTGTGATCTTCACGTCTTTGGGAAACTGAATTTGAAAATCAGAATCCAAAAGCCCTGTATTGACCTTTATATTGGAGTAACGGAAAGTCGTCGTATCACCATTTTTTTCAACCAGTTCCATTCTTGTAATCATCCAGTCTTTCTTTGAGATCCACATTCTCGTCTTAATAAAGAGAGAATTCTTCCCTTTAGGTAAAATCTCCAGGGTGAGAAAGGACTCTCGATCTTCTAAAATTCTCCACTGAGCCAATCTTTCCTGAAAAGGGTCCCTGGAGAAAAGCAGGAATTTTTCAACCATTGGGTTTCCCTGAACCTGGTATCGCTCTGCCAGCTTCTCTTCCTTAAAATAGAGAAGAAAGGTTTTACCATCGTATACCATCTGACTGGCATCGGGATGGAAAAATTCAATAAAAATCTTATCCGGCATCTTAAATCGAACTCTTCCTTTTGAGACGACCTCCTCTTTAAGCAGGGACAGTTTCTTCTCTTGAAGGAGATCTGCTGAAAAGTCCCTGATCTTTTCCCGGGACGCTTTGATCCGCTTCACCACTTCATCCGGGGTCAGTGGCTGAGCTTCGATAAAAGTCAGAGACAAGAAAAGTGAAAAGACATAAGTTAAAAGGATATATTTGATCATCAGCGATTAACCCTTAAAAGCTAATACGGTTTTACTCACTCCGGGAAGCAGGACCCTTTCTTGACTGAGATAGAAGAGAACTTCTGAGAGGTTCCCGAAGAAAGAGGAAGCCCATCTCTTTCCTAATCCCTTTGGAAATGTGTGTCCCCCAATCAAATGCTTCCATGTTTTAAACCCCACCTTCTCCAGACACCGCTGGATCATCCCGGGTGAAAAGTCACTCAGATGAGCCGGTAGGTCATAGAGACGATTCTGGATGCCCAGGAACTTGAGAAAGTTCTTAATTGGTGTGGTATGGGGATATCTCAACAGGAGCATCCCGTCGGGCTTAAGGATCCGAAAACATTCTTTGAGAAATTCGATCGGTTGAGGAAGATGTTCAATCACATAGAAACCACTCACGACATCGAAATGGCCTTCCGGAAAACCAACCTCTTCCAAAGGGCCCAACTGAAGGGGAATTCCAAGAACATCTTTTGCATAATCGATCGCCTTTTGAGAGATCTCTACGCCAGAAACGTCCCACCCTCTCTTTTTCATTTCCGACAGAAAGAAACCAAAGCCTGCTCCAACGTCCACCAGTTTTCCTCGTTTTTTGTATTGCTCTATCAGAGTCCCTGCCCTTTGAAAAACCGACTCCATCATGCTCTGCCAGGCTGAAACCGAAGCATCATCCTTGGGAAGATAGTCCTGATAGAAGCAAAGAAGGGCTTCCTTCGTCGGTCTCGGATTGAGGTAAATGAACCGACACAACGCGCATCTCACCATCTGAAACTGACCTTCTGCGAAAAGAGGATGATGTTTCGCCTCTCCACAGAAAGGACAGACCACTTGTTCCAAACCGATTTCTATCGTCGTTCTCATTGGCCATGCTGGGATTCCATCCATACTTCAAGGGTACGGGTGTAAAGTTTCCAGTGGGTTAGATTCGATTGACTCAAAAAAAACCGGCATTCATCAAGGGTATAAGAAGAACGGACGGAATCGATGAACCCATTTCTGGCTTTTGGATGTTTCCCAAAAAAGACCCACCAGAAAAGACTAAAAAGCCCTATCCAGATGAACGAAGCATCCCTATGAAAATCAACT
Source organism: uncultured bacterium (assembly GCA_938002255.1). GTDB lineage: Bacteria > Desulfobacterota > BSN033 > BSN033 > UBA1163 > RBG-16-49-23. The sequence goes on along the minus strand of CALLAL010000040.1, from coordinate 83,711 downwards.
ATAACAAAGCTTCCCCCAGGCTTCAATGTACGGGCAACCTCATTGAAAAAGGTAACAGGCTGATCTAAATGGTGAAGCGTGTTGATGCAGAGCAAAAGATCAAGGGAATGGTCCTCGCAGGGAAGTGAATAGGCAGATCCTACTTGGAACTCAATCCGGTCACCTATCCCCGCCTCGATCGCATTATTTCGGGCAATATCCACCATGACCGGTGAAAGGTCAATCGCCTTAAATTGAATTTCTGGAAGCGTCTTTGATAAAAAGATCGGGAAAATGCCAGGACCGGTCCCCACATCGAGGGCTCTTCCTTTTGTGATGCCTTTGGCTTTAATCCGGCTGAGCACCCTCTGGCAAGGAATCCCCATGTGCCGTTTGGCCATGAGGCTGTAATACTCTGCTAACTCCCGATCTTCAATGACCCCAGATTCTGAAACCCGATCTTTCATCTTGGGCCCTTTGCCAATAGTATAACGCCTTCTGCCACAAATTGCTTTTCAACCTTAGCCCGCACCCTGACTTTAGCGAGATTGGAGAAAAGGTATTCGATCTCTGCTTCTAAGATCAGGGAATCACCGGGAACAACCTTCCCTTTGATTTGAAATTCATCAACTCTCGCCAGAAAAGACACTCCTTCTTCTTCCTTTTCAAAGGATGAATGAAAGGCAAGACCGCCGGCCTGGGCTAATGCTTCCAGGATGAGAAGGGAGGGCATCACGGGTTCCTTTGGAAAATGGCCCTGAAGATAGGGCTCATCCATGCTTACCTGTTTGAGCGCCACCGCCCTCTTCCCTGGCTCGATCTCAAGGATTCGGTCGATCATCCGAAAAGGAAAAGAATGAGGCAGCGTTTTTAAAACATCTTTTAAATCGGTCATTCGAATTTCGTCTATTCCCCCTCATCCTGCCCTCTCCTCCGAGAGCTCGGGTCATCATAATAAAATCAATTTTTTGAAAGATATTCCCTCATTCGTCATAACCTAAAAGAGCGCAACGATTTCAAAGACGCCTTTGGCAATTCCCATGATAATGAAAATCCCTATGAAAGAACCTGTCATCAAAAGGATCGTCCCCTCCACCCTTCCTTTCTTCAAAAAGAAACTGACGATGCTTGCCGAGAGGATTCCAAAGCCACGGATCGGAAGGGCAGAAAGCAGGATGAGCCCGACATTGCCCAGGGACATCACCCTCTTCATAAGAGGTCTCTCATTCAGGCTGGAGATGACCTTATCAGTTCTATGGGAGAGCCACCGAATGACAAAAAATTTCTTGCTCGATTGCTCCAGCAATATCCCATAAACCGGAATCTGTACATAATCGTAAACCAGAGCAAGAGGGAAATAGATGAAGACAGACATCTGATTGAGGATTGCAAAGAGAACAGAGAAAGAACGGCCCAGGGTAAAATGGATCAAGGTAAAGAGAAGGATGAGATTTCCAGTACCGGTGATCAGTTCCATGATCGTCCTAACAGAATGGTAGCATAACATTCTTGAGGTGAAATGCCCATGTGGAGAATCGTTTGCAGATCCTGATCCAAAGGCTGATGGAAAATATATCGGAGATCACAATCAGGGTCTGAAAAGGTATGATTGATAGTGGGAGGGATAAACCCAAACTCTAAAGAAAGCACATTGGCAACCATCCGCATCCCGCCCAGAGCAATGGCGTCTCCTAACATCGATTTGACAGAGCTGACGGGAAGTTGAGGGTATTGAAAAGGAAATGCCTGTTTGATCCCCCGAGCTTCCAGGGCATCCAGATTTTTTGATGAATTCCCTGCTCCACTGATATAATCAATGGGAATATCCTTTCCCCCTCTCAGGGTCAGGTGGATGGATCGCTCAATACCTTCTCTTCTACTGTCTTCCGATGGTCCCCCTACCAGGCTATATCCTAAAATATACCCATAGATTTTGGCTCCCCTTGAACGAGCATGAGCTTCGTTCTCGATGACCAACACCCCTGACCCTTCCCCTAAAACCAACCCATTTCTCATCCGATCGTAGGGACGGGACTTTTCTCCATATCCCTCATCTGTCGCAAGGAGATGAAGGTCTGAGAAGCCTCGAAAAAGAAACTCACTCAATTCATCCACGCCTCCTGTGAGGATGAGGTCTGCCCTTCCAAGTTGAATCTGGTCGCAGGCGAAAAGGATAGCCGCCTCAGCCGTGCAAAAGGATTGAACGAGTGTGCAATTGACCCCTTGAATTCCAAGTTCGATGGAGACATGGCTCGAGGCAGCATTGGGGACCGTGTTGGGAAAGAGCATGGGATTCAAATCGAAATAATCTTTCAAAACCTGGCTTCTATGAAATGCCTCTGAACTCGAAAGCCCGCAGAACCCTGAGCCCAAAACGACTCCTATTCTCGAACTGTTTTCTTTCGTGATAGACAATCGAGCATCGGCCAGAGCCAGCTTCGATGCGGCAATCGCAAATTGAGATGCCCGGTCAAGACGCCGTATCTTTCCAGCTGGAATGAAATCCTTGGGATGGAAGTTCTGAACCATCCCCGCCTGCTTGGAGCGTGAGAAATGGGTGTCGAAGGCTTTAATCTCTTGGATGCCTGAACGACCAGCCTTTAAAGACGAGAGAAATTCCTCCTTCCCAATTCCAATCGAAGAAACTACTCCGATGCCAGTGATACAAACCCGATCACTCATAAACCTTCTCTTCTTCGCCCTCTAAATCTCCTGCATCGGCCTCAACATCTCTCGTTTGACCCATCTTTTCCAATACCTCTTTATAGAACTCATGCTGGATGAGAAGATTCATCACCTCATTCGTTCCCGTCCAGATCATCTGAAGCCTTGCATCCCTGAAGAAACGCTCGATGGGATAGACATTCGTATATCCAATTCCACCCATCACCTGCATGGAGTGGTTGACAACCTCCCAAAGCATTTCCGTAGAGATTTTCTTAGCCTCAGAAACCATCCTTCTCGCATCAAGGCCTTGATCCACATGCCTTGCCGTTACATAAACCAGACTGCGAGCTGCATCTAATTTTGCAATGGAATCGGCAATTTTGAAACTAACTGCCTGAAATTTGCGAATCGTCTCGCCGAAGGCTTTTCTCCGATTGCTGTAACGGGTTGCAATCTCCAGGCAACATCTCGCCATGCCAAGTGCCCCTGCGGCTGTGGTCAACCGTTCGGGAATCATCATCCGGTTGAACACCAGAAAACCTCCATGTAAGGGTCCCACAAGATTTTTAGCCGGCACCTTAGTCTCTCTAAAATAGAGACGGCCTGTTCCTCCTCCCCGGGAACCAAGGAGTCCATAGACATGCTTCACCTCCACGCCCATCTCTCTCTCAACGATAAAACAGGAAATGGACTGATGGGGCTCAGCCTCTGGAGCTGTTTTCGCATAGACTAAAAAATAGTCTGCCCCTTCTGCACCCACGACAAACCTTTTCTGGCCATTCAGGAAATAATAGTCTCCATCTCTTCTGGCAAGCGTGGTGGCACCGAAGAAGTCCGACCCTCCCCGGGGTTCGGTGAGAGCTTCAGCGCAGCAGAGTTTTCCCTCAAGGGTCGGCTTCAGATATTTTTCCTTCTGCTCTGGAGTGCCGAATTGATGGATGGCTTCGCCCACGATGCTCACCAGCGAATAAAGACAGGTCATTCCAGATCCAAGAACACCAATCTCCTCAATGGCAGCAACTTCCCCTGTCCACTTCATCCCTCTGCCTCCCCACTCTTTAGAAAACCGAAGCCCAAGAAGATTCTGTGCAGCCAGATTGACCATATACTCCTTTGGATACCTCACCTCTTCCGCATCCATAGCACGCACTAAGGAACTCGGAACCTTCTCTCTGACAAAGGCTCGCACCTCCTGCTTTAATCTCTTCTCCTCTTCCGTCAAAAGAATATCGAACATGATGATTCCTCCCCCCTGGTTTGAAATGCCCCATTTTTAAAAATGGTTGATATGCATTTTTTACTTAAATCCCCTGAAGAATCAAGAGATTTTTTTGTTGACAGAAAGATGAGAGAAATTGAATAATCGACTTAAACAAAATCATTATACCAGGAGGCTTGAAATGAAAGAGGTGATCAAAACAAAGGCAAAGGAATTGGGTGCGGATCTCGTCAGTGTCTTAAATTTGAAAGACTACAGGAGCCCCCGTTCTCCGAACCCTCTTCGCTATCTCCCTTCAGCCCAATCGATCGTCCTGTTGGCTTTTGCGCCTCTTGCAGGTGCCTACCGATATCAGGACAACACCTGGAGCAAGATGCCCTCTTTCCTCTATAGTGTTGAGTCTGCCGGGAACACGGCCGCTTACCATTTAGGAAGATTTATGGAAAGGGAATTGGGTGCAGAATCTTTTCTTGTCCAGGCACATCGCCCCTTTGAAATCAATGAGGAGACGTTTCGTTCTCCTATCGGAAGCATCTCGCTCCGTCATGCCGCTGTCCAGAGTGGATTAGCGGTCTGGGGCAAAAATACGCTCGCTCTCACTCCTCAATTTGGGCCCCGAGTGATGTACCTCGGATTACTCAACAGTCTCGATCTTCCATCCGATTCACCACTGGAAGGTTATGATCCCTGTTCGACCTGCCAATATGACTGTCGTGCGACCTGCCCGGGAAAAGCTTTTACAGAGGATGGTCGTGTCCTCAGCCATCGCTGCGTCAAGGTCAGTCAACCCAATGATGTTGGTAATTTTATGCGTTTTCTTACTGAAATGGCTGAGAAACCCTCCGTGAAAGAACGGGTGGAGATGTTAAAAAGCCCGCGTTTTTTCCGGCACCTCCAGTATCTTCAGTTTTTTATCCACTACCACTGTGACAACTGCACCCGTTATTGCCCAGGAGGACTCCAGGGGGCTTCAGGGTGATCCTTCTATCAAACGCTTTCATCTATCTCAGATAGTTTCGATCAAGATATTTTTAAAAGGCATGAATGTTGAATGATTTCAAAAGGATAAGAATCTCCTTGCTATTTTACCCTGAATAGCCTATAGTTAGCCAAAATTTATTACAATGAGATCATCTTTCAGTCCCCTCTGACTGGATAAGGGTGGCGGGGGTAGTAGCATGAGATTGAAAGAGGAGAAAAACTTGGAAGACCAAGAACTCGATACTCCCTATCTATTTGACTCCAATGAAGAGTCAATTCTTTTGTCTGACGAGTTGAACATGGAACTGTTTGGGGAGTTTCCCGAAATTGAAACGGACAATGGAACCCCGGCTTTATTCGAAGAAGAGAGCGAACCTGAGGTTGAGGTAACGGGTCCTGTTCACAAAGGGGTCGATCCTGTTCGAATTTACCTGAAAGAGATGGGGGCTTTCCCCTTGTTGACCCGTGAGGGAGAGGTGGAGGTCGCTAAAAAGATTGAACAGGGGCAGAAAGAAATCCTTCGTATCGTACTGAATTCTCCTGTTGGCATCAAAGAGATCATCCGTCTTGGGAAAGACCTTCGGAATGGAAGACTGAGGGTTGGAGAAATCACCGGTGAGATCGACGACGAAGTCTTGAGCCCCAAAGAGGAGATGCACCAAAAAAAGAGAATCCTCTGTCTCATTGAAAAGATTGAGCGCGGGACAACCTGCATCCAACGACTTCAGAAGAAGTGGGCAGGGGTGAGAAGGAAACTCCTGAAAGACAGGGTACAGGAGGAACTGAACCGGAAGGAAAGGGAAAGATTCGAAGCGTTACAGCAGATTCATTTGAAGGAGAAACAGGTCCATCGCATCATTCAACTCCTGAGGCAATGGCATCTTCAAATGGAAAAACTTCATCAAGACTTAAAAAAATATGAGAACCCCGAAGGTCTTCCCCGCCGACAAAAACCCTCCGCAAAGAGAACCACGGGAGGAAAACAAAAGGTCAAGGGAGAACGAAATCCAATCCTTCGCGATCTCAAACGGAAGATTAAAAGACTGGAAAAAGAGTGTGGTCTGACCAGAGAAGAACTCCAGGGGGCCATTCGTGCAATCGCCACAGGGGAGAAACAGGTTCAAGAAGGGAAGTCTGAATTGATCAAGGCCAATTTAAGACTGGTGATCTCGATTGCCAAGAAATACATGAATCGGGGCCTTCAGTTTCTTGATCTGATTCAGGAGGGGAATATCGGCCTGATGAGGGCGGTTGAAAAATTTGAATATCAAAGGGGTTATAAGTTTGGCACCTATGCAACCTGGTGGGTTCGTCAGGCCATCACCCGAGCCATCGCGGATCAGGCGAGAACCATTCGCATTCCCGTTCATATGATCGAGGTCATCAATAAACTGAACCGGACCTCTCGCATTCTGGTCCAGGAAATGGGAAGGGAACCAACGCTGGAAGAGATCGCAGACCGTATGGGCGTTTCCTTAACCCATCTTCAAAAGATTTTGAAGGCAAGCAAAAAGACCGTTTCTCTCGAAACCCCTATCGGCGAAGAAGAGGAAACACGTCTGGAGGATTTTATCGAAGACAAAGAATCCATTTCTCCTCAGGATGCCACCATCAGTTCAAATCTGGCGAAACAGATTCAAAGTGTCTTCTCCACCCTCGATCAGAGGGAGGAGAAGATCCTGAGGATGCGCTATGGGATTGGCGAAAAACACGATCACACCCTCGAGGAAGTCGGCCAGGAGTTCAAGGTTACGAGGGAACGAATTCGTCAGATCGAAGAAAAGGCGCTGAGGAAATTAAGGCATCCCATCCGGGCCGAGAAATTAAAGAGCTTTACTGAATCGTAACATTTCAGGTTCAAATTCCTCGATCAAAAGTTCTTCTCGACCCATCACCCTCAAATCCATCTCATTTTTCTCTCCGAAAAGAGGACCTCCGGTTCTTTCTAAAGATTGACCTTGAAGTTGCATAGAAGGGCCATGGGTCAACCACTCTCCAACGCTTCGAATGGCGGTTAACTGGATTTCTTAAAGGAATCGCTGGGCTTCACCAAGAGTGAATTCCAGTAGGGGTTAGACATGTGAGTGCCCATGGGTCTGAAGGTTCGCCTCGAATCGTTTCCGAACGGTTCACCCATGTTCCTTTGGTTCAATTTTTTGCAATGGTTAGGATTGACCGAGCCTTTGCCTTCCTGAAATTCAAAAAGACATTTAAAGGAGAAAGAGGTGGGTTGTATTGAAGGTTCCATTTAAGTTAAATAAAGAAGGATGAAAATTCTTCTCATCTCACCGGAAAGAGAGAGAAAGAAGGAAGAAGCTTTCCTCTTTAGACTCGGTTTCCTCAACCTTCCCTATGTCGCAGCCGTAACCCCGCCGGATATAGAGGTTAGGATTGTGGATGAAGCCTTTGAAAAGATCAACTTCGAGGAAAAGGTTGACCTGGTGGGCCTCACAGCCCAGACCCCTGTCGCACCGCGGGCCTATCAGATCGCAGGAGAGTTCAGAAAAAGAGGGATTCCCGTCGTCATGGGAGGCGTCCATGCCAGCATGCTCCCTGAGGAAGCACTCCTCCATGTCGATGCCGTCATCATCGGAGAGGCAGAAGAGACTTGGCCTCTTCTGATCGAAGACTTCAGAAAAGGGAAGTTGAAAAGGATCTATCAGACAGATCGATTGATCCATCCTGCTGCTGTCCCTCTTCCAAGGAGAGATCTACTGAACCCCAAATTTTATTTTCCTCTGAAACTCCTCGAGACCACCAGGGGATGCCCCCATCACTGTGACTTCTGCGGTGTCTCTAAATTTTTTGGTTACCGTTATCGAAATCGTCCCCTCAGCGAGATCGACCGGGAGCTTGCCACCCTTTTCAAAAAAGAACCGGTGATGCCCCCTCTTTTTAAGAGAGCCCTTTCTCTTTTCAACAGAGATCTCCCCTATTTTCTCAAAAGGAAACTCCTCTACATCATTGACTCCAATGTTGCCTGCAATAAACAATTTGCCCTTGAGCTTGCATCGCTTCTGAAAGACTATGACCTCCTCTGGTACGGCCATGCCCCGGTCTCCATTGCCTTCGATCAGAAACTCCTCGAGGGGTTTTCGCAAAGTGGATGTATGGCCATCAACATTGGCTTTGAATCCTTTTCCCCTAAAAACCTCAAGGCCATGGGCAAGGGGTTCAATCACCCCTCCCACTACGAGGAGGCTGTTCAAAGAATCCACGATTACGGGATCGGCATCATGGGAACTTTTATCGTGGGCCTCGATGATGATGACCCTGATGTTTTTCAACGAATCATCGATTTTTGCATCCATTCAAAACTGGACTGGGCACTCACGTTCATCATGGCCCCCTATCCCGGGACCGAATCCTTCCAGCGGTTGGAAAGGGAAGGGAGGATTTTTTGTAAGGATTGGGAGAAATATGACTCGCTCAATGTGGTCTATCAGCCCCTTCACATGTCCTCAGAAGAGTTGCAAAGAGGGATGAGAAGAGTTTGGAAAGAGACCTTCTCGCTTCCTTCCATCTATCGGAGAATCTTAAAGAAGCCCTGGATTCATCCCTTCTTCTACCTCGTGATGAACTTACAATTTCACCAATTGACAAAAAAATGGTAAGATGGAAGGAAGAAAAAGACAAAACCGCTCAACGGAGCCCATGAGATGATCAACATCTACTTTTTTAAACTCGCTTCATTCCTCTACTGTCTTGCCACTCTCAGTTATTCAGCTTACATCTTTTTTTTAAAAGAGGGGCTTTCAAAAGTGGCGACGAGACTGGTCACCCTTGGTTTCGCTTTCCATACTTTAGCCTTTTTGACACGATTGATTGAAGCCGGTTATACCCCTGTGACCAATCTCCACGAATCTCTTTCTTTCTTTGCCTGGATGATTATTGGAATTCTTCTGATTGCCAATCTCAAGTATAAGATTAAGGTGCTGGGGGCGTTTCTCACCTCCATCGCCCTCATCTTCATGATCTTTGCCTTTGCTCTTCCAAAGGAGATCCTCCCCCTTGCTCCTGTTCTTAGGAGTGTCTGGCATCCTTTTCATGTCCTCTTTGCTTTTCTTGGCAACGCTATCTTTACCTTAGCCTTCTGTTGTGGAGTAATCTACCTGATTCAGGAACATCAACTCAAAAAGAAGAAAATGGGGGCCATTGTCAAGAGGCTCCCCTCCCTGAAGGTCTTGGACGACTTGAACTATCAGGCTTTAAAATTTGGATTTCCTCTCTTAACCCTTGGAATCATCACAGGAGCTGTTTGGGCGGAATACGCGTGGGGGCGATATTGGGGGTGGGATCCCAAAGAGACCTGGTCTTTGATTACCTGGTTCCTCTATGCGGCGATGCTCCATCAACGCCTTACGGTCGGTTGGAGGGGAAGGAAGGCAGCTATCATGGCCATTGTAGGATTTATGTCGGTTCTGTTTACGTTTTTGGGGGTAAACCTCATCCTTCCAGGATTACACACCTATTCTCAATGGGAACCCTAAATGAGGAAGCCACAGGAGACCCCACCCACTTATGCTGGATCTGGTAATCATCGGCTTAAATCATAAAACCGCTCCCATTGACATTCGGGAGAAACTGGCTTTCCCGGAGAAGGAGATTGAAAAGGCTCTTACTGAGGCCCATTCCCTTCCTTCGGTGAAGGAAACGATGATTCTGTCCACCTGCAATCGCGTGGAAATCTACGCCATCTCACAGGAGGTGGAAACATCGATCCAGCAGTTGAAAGATTTTCTCTCCCGATACCACCACCTCACCTTAAACCTTTTGGAAAAATATCTCTATGTTTATACCGGTGAACAGGCTGTCAAGCACATCTTCAGGGTTGCCTCCAGTCTTGATTCAATGGTGTTAGGAGAACCCCAGATCCTTGGACAGATTAAAGCCGCTTATACCTTATCAGCGGAAACAAAAACCTCAGGCTTCATCCTCCATAGGCTTCTCCATCGGGCCTTCTCGGTGGCTAAAAGGGTGAGAACCGAAACCCAGATCGGCGACAACGCGGTTTCTGTCAGTTCGGTTGCAGTGGAACTCGCCGAAAAGATCTTCGGCAATTTGGATCAAAGGACAGTCCTTCTTATTGGAGCTGGCGAGATGAGTGAATTGGCTGCCCGTCACCTCCTTTCCGCTGGGGTCCAGAAAATATGGGTGACCAATCGTTCCTTTGACCGGGCGCTCTCACTGGCTTCGGAATTCCATGGAGAGGCCATTCCCTTTGAGGATCTCTATCGGGGATTGAAGAAGGTCGATATTGTGATCAGTGCAACCGATTCCCCTCACTATCTGATCGAAAAGGAGCGTATGGTCAAGGTCATGAAGGAACGCAAACAGAAGCCTCTCTTCTTCATCGACATTGCCGATCCACGGGATATTGCCCCAGAGGTAGGAGATCTCGAAAACATCTACCTTTATAACCTCGATGACCTTCAAAAGGTAGCCAATGAAAACAGAAAAGGCAGGGAACAGGAGGCTCAGAAGGCAGAGGTCATCGTTGAGGAAGAGGTTGCGAAATTTGTCCGTTGGTACAAGTCCCTTGAGATTACTCCCACCATCATCGCCCTGAAGAAAAAATGTGAAGAGATTCGAAAGAAAGAATTGGAAAAGTTGCTTTCCCTCTATCCCCATCTCTCTGAAAAAGAACGACGATCTTTGGAGGCTATGACCTCGGCCATTGTCAATAAGATTCTCCATGATCCCTTTGTTCGACTCAAGCAAAAAGATGAGGAGGCTTTGTCCGATATTTATGTGGATGCCCTGCGAACGCTTTTTCAATTGCCGGAGACGGTATCCACAGAAGAACAGGAGGAGGGTTGACATGCCAGAATTTAGACAGAATATGGTTTCAAAGGAATGGGTCATTATTGCGACGGAGCGGGCCAAACGACCCGACCAATTCCTGCAAAAAAAAGGAGAGAAAGCCCCTCTCCCCCCTCACCGAGAGGATTGCCCTTTCTGTAGAGGGAATGAATCCAAAACGCCGCCTTCCCTTTTAACCATCGAAAAAAATGGGAGTTGGGCGTTACGGGTAGTCCCCAACAAATTCGCTGCTCTCCAGAGTCATCTGACGACCCAGAGAAAACATGAAGGTCGCTTCCTTAAGGCGGATGGTTTTGGAATTGCCGAAGTGATCATTGAAACGCCCGCTCATAACCGAACCATCGCGACCATGGACATCGAAGAGGTGAGAAATACGGTCTGGGCTTATAAAAAACGCTATCTGGCCCTGGCGGAAACAGGAAAGATTGATCTCATTACCATCTTTCGAAACTACGGCGAGAGGGCCGGAACCTCTCTCGAGCATCCTCATTCTCAGATGATTGCCACTCCCATCGTTCCTCCTCATGTGAGAAACCCTCTCTATCAATCCCAACTCGCCTGCGATACGTATGGAGATTGTATTTACTGCGGAATGATGGAAGAGGAAAAACGTCAGCAGGTGAGGATGGTTGAGGAAACCCCCTATTTTCTCGTTCTCTGCCCTTTTGCCTCCCGATCTCCTTTTGAAACCCGTATTTATCCAAAAATTCACCGTTCCTCCTTTGCTTCAATCACAGAAGAGGAGCTGATGGAATTTGCCGGGGTGCTTCAGAGAACGCTTAAAAGACTGTACGTCGGATTAAACGATCCAGATTATAACTATATCATTCGCTCTGCTCCCATTGAGGATACGGATGTCAAATATCATCACTGGTATCTTGTCATCGTTCCCAAATTGACCACACCGGCAGGATTCGAGATCGGAACAGGGATCTATATCAATACCACCCTCCCGGAGCAATGTGCACAATTCCTGAGGGAGGTTTCGATTCAATGACTCTGACCGAGCTCAAGATCGGGACCCGTGGAAGCCAGCTTGCTCTCTATCAGGCAAACTGGGTTAAAGAGAGAATCGAGCAAACTTCCCCTCACCTGAGGGTCACTCTGGTTAAAATCAAAACCACGGGCGATAAGATTCAGGATGCTCCCCTTGCAAAAATCGGAGGGAAAGGGCTTTTCGTTAAAGAAATTGAGGAAGCCTTGCTTGCTCAAAAGGTTGATCTGGCAGTTCATAGCATCAAGGATGTCCCGACAGCGTTTCCCAAAGGGCTACATCTTTCGGTCATCACCAAAAGGGAAGATCCCAGAGATGCCTTCATCTCCAAGGAGGGCCTCTCGTTAAAAGATCTTCCTCAGGGGGCGAGTGTCGGTACGAGCAGCCTGAGGCGCCAGGCCCAATTGCTTCATTTCAGAAGCGATCTCCGATTGATCCCGCTCAGGGGCAATCTCGACACTCGGCTTAAAAAGTTAAAAACATGGAATCTCGATGGGATTGTCCTGGCTTATGCCGGTTTAAAAAGGCTTGGTTTGGATGAGAGCATGACGGAAATCCTACCCACGGACATTTCCCTCCCCGCGATCGGGCAGGGAGCATTGGGAATTGAGACGAGGGTGGGTGATGAAGAGGTTGAAGAAAAGATCCGTTTCCTGAACGATCCGGAATCCTCCATTGCCGTCACAGCCGAGCGGGCTTTTCTAAAAAGGCTTGAAGGAGGATGTCAGGTTCCCATCGCCGCTTATGCTCGAATCGTCCATGCCACGCTTCACCTCGATGGGTTGGTGGGAACCGTTGATGGCTCAACACTCATCCGGCATCATATCGAGGGACCGTCTGAGCTGGCAGAAAGCCTTGGAATCCAATTGGCAGAGATCCTGTTAAAACAGGGGGCAAAAGAAATTTTGGATGAAATGTATCAACAATCGAATGTCTAAAAGACCCAAGACCATAGAGTCTAACCCTCTTCGGGGGAAAAAGATTCTCATCACCCGGGCTCGAGATCAATCGAAGGAATTTGCCGCCCAACTTCAGAAATGTGGGGCTGAGGTGATTGAATTTCCAACCATCGAGATCGTCCCACCTTTAAGCTGGAAGGCTTTAGATCGCGCCATGACTCGACTTCAATCTTACGATTGGATCCTCTTTACCAGCGCCAATGGCGTGGCTTTCTTTTTTCAGAGATTAAGAGAAAAAGGCATGAACCGGCGATCTCTCTCGGGCTTAAAGATTGGTGCCATTGGCCCGGCTACCGCCCAATCGTTAAAGAAAAGAGGCCTCAGGGTGGACTACATCCCCCGGGCGTTTATTGCGGAATCGATCCTCAACGGTTTTAAGAGGATGGGGATCCAGGGAAAACAGATCCTTCTGGCAAGAGCTCAAAAAGCAAGAGAGGTCCTCCCAGAAGGTCTGAAAAAGATGGGGGCGAAGGTGGAGGTGGTAGAGGCTTATCGGACGATCAAACCGAAGGGAGGAACCCTTCGGTTAAGGCGACTTCTAAAACATAAAGGGGTCGATGTCATCACCTTCACCTCTTCCTCAACGGTCAATCACTTCGTCGATCTTCTGAAGAAGGAGGATTTTAAAAAACTCCTGAAAGGAATCGTGATTGCTTGCATCGGACCGGTGACCGCTCGCACTGCGAAAAAGGCTGGATTGAAGGTTCATATTCAACCGAAGGAATACACAATTCCAGCTCTGACCCGAGCCATCATTCATTATTTTTCTAATCATGGAGGGCTCAACGATGGTGCCCTTTCAGAATCCGGATGGGGAACGGCGAAATAAAATCGAAGTGATCCTCTTCGATCTCGGCAATGTGATCCTTCCCTTTAATCACTACCAGATTGCAGAAAAACTGTTCCCTTTTACGAAAGCAAGAGAGTTCCAGGATCCGAAGAAGATCTTCTCCTACCTCTTTGACTATGGCAAAGGAGCCATCAATGATTATGAAACAGGAAAGATTTCAACCTCCACCTTTTTCCAATTGGTTAAAGAACATCTTCAACTGACGCTCTCCTTTGAGGAGTTCCAACCGATCTGGAACGACATTTTTTGGGAAAATGAGGAAGTTAGCAAAATCATCCGTTCTTTAAAAAGAAGGAAACGGCTTGGCTTGCTCTCAAATACCAATCCCCTCCATTTCAATTACATTCTTTCAAAATTCCCTGTGGTAAAAGAATTAGATCAATGGTTTCTCTCTCACGAGGTGGGATTCAAAAAACCCGCTAAAGAGATTTTCGAAAAAGCCATCGAGTGGGCACACGTGGATTCCCAAAAGATTCTTTTCATTGACGACATGAAGACTCATGTAGATGTAGCAGTTTCCCTGGGCATGCAAGCCATTCATTTCACGTCCGTCCAACGATTAAAAGAAATGTTATTCCCCGAGTTTTAAATCTACCTTGCAGGTGCAGAAGCGGCCATGGGTAAACCGCTCTTCAAGCCTTCTGACGGCGATGAAGTTGACATATTAAGGGAAACGATGGACCTCACCTAAGGGGAGTTCAAGCAGGAACTTGGAATGTATGTGCTTATTCGCTTAAAGGTTCGCCCCGAAGCCGTTACGAACAGTTCACCCATGTCCGTTTTAACTGAATGTTTTGCAATGTTAAGGTCTACTCCACGACTTCCACTTTGATGAGGTTGGTCGTACCGGGGATACTGATGGGGACACCAGCGATGATAACGATTCGATCCCCTCGGGTGGCCATACCGATCTTCCTGGGTATCTGTTTGGCTCGTTCCAACATATCATCGGTGTCTCTCCAGTCCGAAACCAGCAGAGGGGTAACCCCCCAGCAGAGGTTCAGACTTCGGACAGTTGAGTAATGACGGCTCAGGGCAAGAACGGGTTGTTTCGGACGTAATCTCGAGACCCATCGCGCCGTGCTTCCAGATTCGGTGGGAACCACAATGGCTACTGCTTTTACTCTTTCAGATAAAATGGAAGCCACCTGACTGATGGCCTGAGGAAGATCACTGTCTCCCTCGCTTCTCCTATCTAAAAATCGGTGATGGGGAAAGGCATCTTCAGCGGCCCTGGCGATTCGGGCCATCATCTGAACAGTTTCAACCGGAAATTGACCGATCGCTGTTTCCTCCGAAAGCATGACAGCATCGGTTCCATCATAAATAGCGTTTACGACATCCGTAACCTCTGCACGGGTCGGTCGGTTTTGATCCACCATGGATCGAAGCATCTGGGTAGCCGTAATAACAGGTTTTCCCATCGTATTGGCCTTCCGGATGAGCATCTTCTGAACCGTGGGAATTTTCTCAATGGGAGTCTCAACCCCCAGATCCCCCCTGGCAACCATAATCCCATCGGCTGCCATTAAAATCTTATCGACATTCTCCAGAGCCTCTTTCCTTTCAATCTTGGCAATGACCGGCAGAGAGGCTGAATATTTTTTTAAGAACCGCTTAACCTGTTCGATATCTCCCGCATCTTTCACATAGGAGAGGCTCACCATATCGACCCCTTTTCGAATACCAAAGAGAAGATCTTCTCGATCTTTTTTCGTAAAGGGAGAAACGGTGATCGTTCCGGTTGGAAAGTTGATCCCTTTATTGGAGGTGAGTTTCCCTCCCACCATCACCTGACACACGATATCCTGGCCATTGCTCTTCAAGGCTTGAAGTTCGATTGCTCCATCAGCCAGTAGAAGGATGTCCCCCACCTTGACCTCCCTGGGAAGAGGGGCATAATTTACAGATACTCCCTTTTCATCTCCTAAAATCTTTCGATTGGTCAGGATGAACTTTTCTCCCCGCTTTAATTCCACTCCCCCTTCTTTCACCCTGCCGACACGGATTTTGGGTCCTGAAAGGTCCTGAAGAATGGTCACGGGTTTCTTGAGATGATCTGACAGCCTTCGAATCTCTTTAATCTTTTTCAGATGTTCCTCATGGGAACCGTGAGAAAAATTAAGCCGGGCAACATCCATGCCAGCCTGAATCAACGACTGAAGCACGGGTAGGGATTCACTCGCCGGACCAATGGTGCAGACGATCTTCGTCTTACGGTGAAGAACGCCCATTAGGGTTTCCTCCCATTCCAATATCAATAGGGATTTGTAAAGAACCCATCAAACATATCAGTTAAAGTCTGATTGATCAAAGTCGCCACTCTCTCGGGAGTTATCCTGGGCCAGGTATTCTCCTTTTCGACTTCAATATTTCTTGTATAGACCTTTCCCTCTTTTTTCACTCCTAAATAAATTACAAGATGAGCAGAGGTCTTCACCGTTGTTCGGAACCCTCCAGACCATCCCTCCAGCCAGAATCGTTTCAGTTCAATCATGAGAATGGAATCGGTTTCAATCAGGCTCAGAGATCTTGGATTCCCATCCCACTGGGTCGTTGGAACCGTTTTCACTCCAAAACGAGAAAGGGATTGGGAGACCGAATCCGTCATCGCTCGATCCAGTGGAAAGGGATCACTCTTGAAATAACTTTTAGATCCTCGATAGTGGGTATGGCTACCGATGTAGAGTTGATCTGGCCGTTCATCTTTGATTGGAACGAGACCGAGTGTCGGCCCTATCTTTTCTTGGAGAGAAGGAAACTCTTTCATCGGTTGATATTGGACATGAATCAGATAGGTTCCCGCCTTTGCACAACCCATCATCAAACCAACACAGAGAACCCCCCAAAGCCATCGATAGGTTTTCATCATTTCTCCTCCGATGTTTAATAAATGATCATTTTTCTGATAGTCCTGCTTCCCGATTCATTAGCCTACGGGAATATTTAAATCACCCTGGAAGATAACGTTCATCCTCCCCATCTCATGGATTGTTCATAACACATTTGAATTGCCACTCTCTACCCCTCTTTATTCGACCCTTTTGACTGAGTTGAATGTCCCAAAAGGATTAGGAACAAGCTCTGTGCAGTTAGGATCATTTTTCCACTCTCCATCCACATAAAAATTATACTGGTATGTTCCTGGATCAAGATGAAGGGAAATCCTCCATGTCCCTTTCTTATCTTTCTTCATGGGAAGACTTGCTGTGTCCCAATCATTAAAATCCCCTGCGAGCAATACACTTGCAGCTTGTGGATTGAGCAGGGTAAACCCGATTCTTTTAGGTTTTGATTTGGTACGATTCATAAGATGTTACCTCCTGATTTAGAATTCTTTCCACCATTTGACCCATTGTAAAGAATTGCAATATCGATACCTAACCAAAAGCCAAACCTAATAGCTTAGAATGATTATGTTTTTTTAACTTCTGCCTAAAACCTTCATGCTTCTCTTGGAAATATAATGAGGCTTTTTGCCACAACTGTCTTGAATTTACTCAAATCAATCCAATTTCAAATCCCATCAAACCACTTGAAGGAAGGTCCTTTAAAAAGTAAAATGAAATCTGTGTCCTGAAAAAAATGGAAAAAAAGGAATTGATCAATACCATTCATCATGAGATTGATGAAAATTTCTCCGAGCATCTTTCAAGGTGCAGAGATTTTTTGCGTCAAAAAAGTATCTCCGCCACAGGAGAAGGCATTCGAGAAACGGCCCAGATCGTTCGGGATTTTATTCAAGAGATTGGGGGAAAAGCCCAATTGGAGGGAGACGAAGATTTTCCGATCGTCTTCGGGAAAATCCACACAGGAAGTCCAAAGACATTGATCATCTATGGAATGTATGATGTCCAACCGGCAGAAGAACAAAAATGGACTTCTCCTCCTTTTGAAGCAGAAATAAGAGACTTACCGAATCTCGGTTCCTGTATCATTGCCCGGGGTGCGGTCAATTCAAAAGGAGCCCTCGTAGGACTCTTCAACGCATTGAGAAGCATCATCAAATTTGATCAAATCCCTATCAATCTCATCTTCACCATCGAGGGGGAAGAAGAGATCGGAAGCCCTCACCTGGAACCATTCATTTGTGCCCATAGAGACGAACTGAAGGGAATCGGAGCTGTCGATTTCGACTTCTATGAGGAATCAACTCGCAAAGTCTCCCTACACTTGGGGCTTAAAGGAATCGTCTATCTTGACCTCACCTGTCGTGGGGGAAAGAAGGGAGGACCGACGGAATCCCTACACAGTTCCGTAAGTGCATGGATCTCCTCGCCGGTTTGGCGGATGGTCCATGCTCTGGCCACATTGGTGGATGATTCAGAACGGATCGCCATTGAAGGGTTTTATGACAACGTAGCTCCCCTCAGTGAAACGGATGTGGACCTTTTGAAAAAATTGGAAGCAACTTTCGATGAAAAGGCTTTTCTCAGAGAGATGAAGGCCCTCTCTTTCAAATATAAATTGAAGGGAGTGGAACTCCTCCGAAAGGGCCTTTACGATCCCATTATTAATATTGATGGCATCCATGCGGGATACTATGGAAAAGGGACTAAAACCATCCTGCCAAGATCAGCCACAGCCAAACTCGACATCCGTTTTGGTCCGAATATGGAACCTGAGGAAGTGATTGAAAAATTCAAGAAACATTTGCATCAAAAAGGTTATGATGACATTGACATCATCGTGAGAGACAACTACACCTGGTCGAAGACAGACTTTAATGAAGAGATTGTACAGAAGTTCATTGCAACCTACCAGGAGTTTGGACGGAACCCAGAGATTTGGCCCATGGCGACCTGGGCAGCTCCCTATTTCGTCTTTTCAAGGATTCTTAGGATCCCTGTTGTTTCGGGTGGACTGGGACACGGAGGCCGTCAGCACAATCCTGATGAATATATGACTGTAGAAGGACTTCGGGATTTTGAAAAATTTGTTGTCACGTTTTTATATAAATTGTCAGAATAAGGTATTCATTATCGAATCATTTCACATGATAACCTTTATTGATAAATGAACATCTTTTTCTCATGACAGAAAGAATCTATCCTTTCTCAACTCTACTCTACTCTCGCGAATTGATGCATTTTGCCCCACAACACTTAATTTGATTTGCCTAAAATAATACTAACAATTTGATATAACAAAGAATATTTTATTTCTAATCAACTGGCACCTCTCTTGCAAAAATATTTTTCATTGCTACCCAATGCTGATATTTTTTTTGAGAATCTAATCAGGCCTGAACCTTTTCATTAAGGGTTCGTCAATCGTGGATCAAGATGTTAAAAGGAGGGGTAACATGAATGATCTCATCTGTCCGGATTGCCAAAAACCATTGATGAGCATGGAAAAAGCTAAAAAACTACTTCAAACCACCACCACAAAGACTCTCATGAGTCGCTGTTGGTGTGGGGTTGCCTATGCCGTTCGATCCTTAAGAAGAAATACTTTGGACATTTTTACTTCCTCAGGAAAGAGGTCAGTACAACTCATCGAGGAAGACCCATCTCACATAGGATAAGGCTTTGAAAAAGATTGGACTGGGCAAACTCCCCTGAGCTATCCATGGGACCCATCTCCCCTTGAGATGAACCACAGAAGTGTGTGATTTTAACTTCGAGATTCTCCAACCATATAAGGCATAAAACCCTTCTTGAATCGAAGAAGGTTTTTATATAGAATCTCTTCTACGACTCAACCCACTGTTTCGTAAGGAGGAAAGAAGAATGCGCTGGTACCAGATGGAAGCGAAGGAAGTCTTTCAAACCCTGAAGACGTCAGAACAGGGATTATCAGACGCTGAAGCCAAGAAGCGTCTTGAGACATACGGTCTGAATAAACTCCCTGAGGCAGAAGGAATCAGCAGGCTTAAAATCATCCTTCATCAGTTCACCAGCCCTCTCATTTATATTCTGATGGTAGCTGCGGTTGTAACCATTTTACTCGGAGAATATATCGACACCGGTGTCATCGTTGCGGTTCTCATTCTAAACGCCATCATCGGTTATTTCCAGGAATATAAGGCAGAAACGAGTGTTAGGGCTTTACAAAGCATGGTAGTCCCTAAAGCAAAAGTCATGAGGGATGGACGGGAAATTGAGATCCCAAGCGAAGGCCTCGTTCCTGGAGATATCGTTCTGCTCGCCTCGGGAATGCGAGTGCCGGCTGATCTGAGACTCCTGAAGACAACGGAATTAAGAATCGAGGAAGCTGCTTTAACAGGAGAATCAGTTCCCGTAGAAAAGAAAACTGGTCTAATCACCGAAGAAAATCTGACGCCAGGTGATCAGACCAATATGGCTTTTATGGGAACAGTGGTGGTCAATGGCCGAGCAAAAGGGATCGTTGTTGAGACAGGTTCAAAAACGGTTCTCGGGCAGATTGCAAAAGAAGTCAAAGAGTTGTCCGTGACTCAAACTCCCCTCCAGCAAAAGATCACGAAGTTTGCCCATTTCATTGGTTTTCTTGTCCTTGGAAGTGCTTTGGCCATTGCTATTCTTGGATTTTTCCTCGGGATGTCGATCGCTGAAATATTTAAAATTGCAGTCGCTGCCTCGGTCGCCGCAGTCCCAGAAGGACTGCCTATCGTCGTCACGATCACCATGGCCATTGGCATTAGCCGGATGGCAAAACGAAACGCCATTATCCGGAAGCTCCCCGCAGTGGAAACCCTCGGGAGCACAACCGTCATCTGTTCGGATAAAACAGGTACCCTGACGAAAAACGAGATGACCGTCAAAGTGATTCATGACACTCAACACACCTACGAAGTGACGGGGAGTGGTTATGACCCCAAAGGCGAAATCCTCCAGGATTGGGAATCCTGCGAGATTAACAAATTGGAGGGGGTTTGTGGCCTTTTGCGTATTGGAATGCTCTGTAATGAGTCAACTCTCGTTGAGGAGGAAGGACAGTATCGGGTCGATGGGGATCCAACGGAGGGAGCTCTCATCGTCGCTGCAATGAAGGCAGGGCTTGACCCACAAGAGGAAAAGCGCCTCTTTCCTCAACTGGCTATCATCCCTTTTGAATCGGAACGGGGATTCATGGCTACCCTTCACGAGCACGATGGAAAAAAGTGGATCTTTGCCAAGGGAGCCCCCGAAAAGGTGTTAGAGATGTGTCATCAAATCGCTGACGGTTCCTCGATCGATAGACAAAAAGTTCTTAAAACTGCAGAGCATTTTGCTCAGGATGGCATGAGAGTTCTGGCCATGGCTTATAAAGAAGTGCCTTCAAAGGTTGAAGAACTCACCCATGAGAGCCTTGGGGCCGATTTAACCCTTGCGGGTCTGCAGGGCATGATCGATCCTCCCCGTCCGGAAGCGATCGAAGCGATTAAGGGTTGTCACCAGGCGGGGATTCGAGTGGCCATGATCACAGGAGACCATGCCATCACGGCAAGGGCGATCGGGAAGATGATGGGAATCACTCAGAAGGATTCCCTAGTGCTTACAGGAAAAGAACTCGAGACGATCAGTGATGAAGAATTATTTAACAAGGTCCAAGACGTCTCTGTTTTTGCAAGAGTCTCCCCTCAACACAAATTAAGAATTGTCCAGCAGGTAATGAAACATGGCGAAGTGGTGGCCGTCACCGGCGATGGCGTCAACGATGCCCCTGCCCTCAAGGCCGCCCATATCGGTGTGGCGATGGGTAAGACGGGCACCGATGTCGCCAGAGAAGCAGCCGATATGGTGATCACAGATGATAACTTCGCCAGTATCTTCCATGCTGTTGAAGAAGGACGGGTCGTCTTCGACAACATTCGAAAGGTCACTCTCTTCCTCATCCCCACAGGGTTTGCTGCCATCGTCTCTATCCTGATCGCCATGGCTTTAGATATTCCCATCCCGTATGTGGCGGCCCAACTCCTCTGGATCAATCTGGTTACCAATGGCCTCCAGGATGTCGCATTGGCATTTGAACCAGGTGAAAAGGATGTGATCAAACGGAAACCCAGAAGGCTGAAGGAAGGGATCATGTCAAGGCTCATGTATGAAAGAAGCGTTCTGGTGGGATTGATCATCTCCCTTGGAGTCATCTTCAACTTCGTCGCAGCCCTTGATGACGGTGTCCCCCTCGAACGGGCAAGAACCATTGCTGTAACGACGATGGTTCTATTTCAGTTCTTTCAGGCCTGGAACTCCCGCTCTGAACTCCGCTCCATTTTTACGATCAGTCCATTAAGCAACCCCTTTCTCTTTTACAGCATGGTGGCGGCGTTTCTCGCCCAGATTGCCGTGGTTTATGTTCCAGCCCTTCAGTGGGTTTTCCGGACGGAATCTTTAAGCTTGGGAGAGTGGGGAAGAATTGTCCTGGTCAGCCTCTCCGTAGTGGTCCTTGTTGAAATCGATAAGTTCATCCGGAGACAAAAGCAGCGGAGGTTGGTGCCATCCACTCCAGATGGATCCGTTCAGTCACACCGATCAAATTGAGGAAGGAGTTCCTATGGACACGAATCTTTATCTCCAAAAAATTCTCAACTGGCTTTTGACGAGTGGGCTCCATATTCTTTTGATCTTGGTTTTTACTTTAATCGCTCTCAAAATAAGTAAAATGCTTTCAAAGCGCCTGGTCAACCTTGTCGTCCGGCAGAAAGAGGATGTGGAATTTCAAAAAAGGACACAGACCCTTGTTTCCATCGTATGGCACGCCGCCTCTTTGGGCATTCTACTTGTTGCCGCGATGATGGTTCTGAAGGAATTTGGCGTTGAAATTGGCCCCATGCTCGCCGCCGCAGGCATTGTGGGCTTGGCAGTAGGCTTTGGGGCTCAAAGCTTGGTGAAAGATGTCATCAGCGGATTTTTTATCCTTCTCGAAGACCAGATCCGTGTAGGAGATGTTGTTCAAATCGCAGGTAAGGGAGGATTGGTGGAAAAAATCAGTCTGAAGACGACAATCCTCAGGGACCTATCAGGAAATGTCCACTATGTCCCGAATGGTCAGATCGATGTCGTAACCAATATGACAAAAGAGTTTTCCCGCTATATTTTTGACATCGGTGTAGCCTATCGGGAAGACGTTGATGAAGTGATGGAAGTTATCAAGGAAGTGGACGAAGAACTTAGGAACGACCCTAATTTTAAGGACGATATCCTGGAACCAATCGAAATCATGGGTCTGGATCAATTTGCCAATTCTGCGGTCATCATCCGGGCACGCACCACAACCAAACCCATCCAACAGTGGCGTGTAGGCCGGGAGTTCAACCGAAGGTTGAAGAAGAAATTTGATGAAAAAAATATTCAGATTCCTTTTCCTCACCTCACACTCTACATGGGAGAGGATAAACAGGGGCAGGCCCCTCCTCTTCGAGTTCTAAAAGAAGAGAAATGAAAGTTCTCGTTATCAATTGCGGAAGTTCGACCCTGAAATTTCATGTATTCGAGCTTGAAGAAACCACGACGTTAGGACATGAAAAGGCCCTGGCCTATGGTCTGGTGGATCGGATCGGCCGACGAGGAGAGGTCAGGTTCATCTCAGAAGGTGGGCAAGTTTATCAGATGAACGATGAGATCGTTGATCATGGCATGGCTACTCAACGGGTTATCGAATGGCTTCGATCTCATGGCTTTTTAAAATCGGATGGGATCCAGGCGGTCGGTCACCGGGTCGTCCACGGAGGCCACCAGTTCATTGAACCCACGACGATCACAAACAGCGTCATTGAAGCCATCGAGGCAATGAAAGACCTGGCGCCTCTTCATAATGAACCCTCTTTGAAGGCAATCCGCGCCACCCATCTGATTCTTGATCGTCCCCTTCCAATGGTAGCCGTTTTTGACACCGCCTTTCATTCAGGAATGCCTGAACATTCTGCCCGGTATGCGCTTCCGAGGGAATGGGAGGAAAAACATCATATCCGGCGTTACGGTTTTCACGGCTTGGCTCATCAGTATATGGCTGAGCGCTATGCATCGATGGAAAACAAGGAGTTGGATAAAGTTAAACTGATCACATTGCAGTTGGGAAACGGATGTTCAGGGGCGGCCATCGATCGGGGCAGGTCCGTGGATACCTCCATGGGGTTCACCCCTTTGGAAGGGCTGATGATGGGCACCCGATCAGGAGATATCGATCCTCATCTACCCATTTTTTTGGCGCAGCGGGAAGGTGTTGATCTCGAGCAAGTAGACCTTTGGTTAAACAAAAAATCAGGCCTATTAGGCGTTTCAGGTCTCTCTTCGGATATGCGCGAGCTCCTGGAGGCAGAAGCCCTGGGGAACGAACGAGCCGCCCTGGCAGTCGAGATGTTCTCCTACCGGGTGAAAAAACTGATCGGCGCCTATTTGGCGGCTCTTGGAGGAGCAGAGGCAATGATCTTCGGAGGAGGCATTGGAGAAAATTCTCCGGCCGTGAGAAATCGCATCTGTCAAGGAATGAGATGGTGCGGCATGGTCATGGATGAAGATCGAAATAAGGCAATGGCAGGGAAGGAAGGAAAGATCAGCGCAGACGAATCAACGATGGGAATTTACGTCATCCCCGTAAATGAGGCAATTATCATCGCCCGTGAAACGATCACGTGTCTCCAAAAAACCAGATGAGAACAAACCCAGGGAAAAGAAACTTCAGGAGGAAGGCATGATCAACCCAGAAGAGATGGAAAAACTCAAAAGTGAGAGATGGGTTACCGAATATCGAAAAATGAACTTAAAGGCGGACCGTTGGGCAAATGGGTATGGTCCAATTCGTCATTCTATTGAAACACAGTTTAGGGTCTTCTCCATGGTGGAACATCTTGAAGTGATGGGCGTTCAGGGAGACGGTGTTCAGATTTTGGACTTGCTCTATGCTCTGGATCGAATTACGAGCGCTGCCATGTGGGTCGTCGTTCATGAAACCTATGCTCGAAATGTCTATCTCGATGGAAGAGAACTGTTACAGGAGGATTTCAAACCGAATCCGGAGGGCCACACCGGTGGCGCACTCAATATGGTACCCGCTTATGCAGGATATATGGCCATTAACGCCATCACCGGGCATACCAGGGCATGGGTGATGGGTCAGGGTCATTGCGTGGCGGCCATCGACACGGTCAATCTTCTGCTCAACAATATGACACCGGCACATGCTGAGCGTTACTCCCTTTCTGACGAAGGCCTAACTCGTTATGTGAGGGATTTCTACTCTTATAAATTGCGAGCAGATGGAAAACAGGATTCACCTCTTGGAAGTCATGTGAATGTTCATACGGCTGGAGGGATCTCCGAAGGGGGATACCTGGGTTTCACCGAACTTCAGTATGTCCATATGCCTTTGCCTGGCGAGAGGCTGGTGGTCTTCCTGAGCGATGGTGCCTTTGAAGAACAGCGAGGAAGTGATTGGGTTCCACGATGGTGGCGATGTGAAGATAGTGGTTGGGTCACTCCCATCATGATCAAAAATGGCCGCCGCATTGACCAGAGGACCACCATGTCCCAGCAGGGCGGGGCGGAGTGGTTCGTAGAACATCTAAAACTGAATCATTTTGATCCCATTGTTTTTGATGGCAGAGACCCAGCGGCCTTTGTCTGGGCCATTTTTGAGATGGAGTCGAGGCTTGAGGCCAGGGCAGAAGCGATTCGTTCTCGGAACAATCGTTATCCTGTTCCCATTCCTTATGGGATCGCCATTGCCCCAAAAGGAGCCGGCTTCTATGGAGAAGGAACGAACCTTGCTCACAACCTTCCCCTAATGTCGAATCCCCACCTCGATCCCGAAGCGGCAAAGAATTTCAACGAGAGTGCAAAAAAACTGTGGGTAGGACTTTCTGAATTGGAAGAGAGCATCATCCAGTTTCAAAAGCATCACATCTCCGGTCGTCCCAGAGAGCGTGACCATGCCCTGGTTGACCGAAACGTGACACTCAAACAGATCCCTGCACCCATTCTACGATCGGTCTCCAAAAACCGTCAGGACCGCTCCACATGGACGAGAAGCTCTCCCATGGTAGCTGTGGATTTAATGTTTGAAGCCGTTCTAAAGGCTAATCCTCATCTTCGACCCAGGGTGGGAAATCCGGACGAGATGCGATCCAACCGATTCATCAAGACCCTCGAATATCTAAAATTCCGCGTCACAGATCCTGAGCCAGGGATTCCCGAGGATATCTATGGAGGAGTCATTACGGCTTTGAATGAAGAGGCGGTGGCATCCGCCGCCTTGGCAAATAAAGGAGGGATCAATCTCTTTCACACCTATGAAGCCTTTGGCACGAAAATGCACGGCGTGGTCCGTCAGGAAATCATCTTTGCAGACCACTGCAATGAAGTGGGGCGGAGGCAGGGCTGGCTTACTGTGCCACTCGTCCTCACCTCCCATACCTGGGAGAATGCAAAAAATGAACGCTCCCATCAGGATCCCTCCATGGCTGAGGCCATGTTAGGAGAGCCATCAGATGTCTCGCGTGTGCTTTTCGTTCCCGATTACAATACCGCATCCGTGGTGATTCATCAACTTTACCAGACCCACGGGCAGATCTGGATACTGGTCGTTCCCAAGGCGGAAAATATCCCCGAGCTGTTTACCTTCGAAGAAGGAGCCACACTGCTTGAACAGGGAGCCCTGCGCCTCGACTGGGCAGGATATGAAGCGGATCGACCTCGCGTCATCTTGACGGCAGTTGGTGCTTATCAGTTAGAAGAGGTTCTTAAGGCATCGTCTCGATTGAAGGAAAGGCAGGTTTCGCACTCCGTCAATTACATGATCGAGCCTGGCAGGTTCAGGTTTCCTCGAACCGATCGCGAAAAAACCCATCTCGCTCCGGCAGAACTTCAAAACCAACTCTACCCCAGAGAGGTCCCCGCACGCCTCTTTGTGACGCATACGCGTCCGGAGATCCTGTTAGGAATCCTTCACCCTCTAAATACCGGGAGCCATCAGACGGTCGGTCTCGGTTTTATCAACCAGGGAGGCACCCTGAACGTCCCCGGGATGCTTTTTGTCAATCGATGCAACTGGGGCCATATCCTTCTGGAGGTTGCCCGCATATTAGGAATGCTTCAAGAAGAACTGCTCACCTCGGAGGAGCTTGCCGCGCTGGGAGGAAAAACTTCCCCAGAGGGGATTCTGGTTTAATCGGGAGGAGACGATTATATGAGACCTCTGCTTTATGGGACATTCTGGATCGCGATATATCTTATCATCATTGTCGCGCCTCTTCTCGTCCTGCTCATCGGTCCCGTGCCGCCAGGGCGGGGATTCTGGAGGGAATTTTCGGTTGGCATTGGCTTCGTGGGGCTATCGATGATGGGATTACAGTTTTTCCTCACTGGCCGTTTCCGGCATATCACCTCACCCTATGGAATTGATGTGGTCTATCATTTTCATCGCCAGATTTCGATCGTTGGCTTTTTTCTTATTCTCCTTCATCCCCTGATCCTCTTTATCTCATCCCCTGAAACACTGTTCTTTCTCAATCCGGTTTCTGCTCCATGGTGGATGACCGCAGCAACGGGAGGATTGGTTGTCCTGGCGGTTTTAATCCTGACCTCCATTAAACGCCAAGCATGGAAAATCCGTTACGAGACCTGGCGCCTTACCCATGCCCTACTTTCTATCGGTGTGGTGGCCCTTTCCCTGCTTCACATCGAGGGGGTCGGTTATTATTGTTCAGGGGCCGTTGAAACGCTGGTTCTGGATCGGCCTGGTGACGGCATGGGTCCTTTCTCTGGTATATGTTCGCATTCTAAAACCTGCATGGATGTTAAGACGTCCATATCCGATTGAAGAGGTGATAAAGGAAAGAGGGAAAACCTGGACACTGGTCCTCCGACCCGAAGGCCACACGGGGATGTTCTTCAGGCCCGGACAGTTTGCATGGCTGAAAATCGGAAAATCACCCTTTGCGGTCAGAGAACATCCCTTCTCCTTTTCATCAAGCGCCATGAGACGGGATAGAATAGAGATATCAATCAAAGAATTAGGAGATTTCACATCGAACATCGGCGAGGTGAGCCCGGGGACGCGAGCCTATCTTGATGGACCTCACGGGACCTTCACGGTCGACCGTCATAAGGCTCCCGGTTATGTCTTTCTCGTTGGCGGAGTCGGCATTACTCCCATTATCAGCATGCTCCGAACCCTTGCGGACAGGCAGGAGAAGCGACCTCTCCTGTTGTTTTACAGCAACAAGACGTGGGAAGAGATGACATTCAGGGAGGAACTGGAGGACCTCTCCCGCCGTTTGAATCTTCAAGTGGTTTATACCCTGACCGATCCCGAAGAAAAATGGGAGGGGGAGCGTGGTCGTATTGATTCGAAGATGATGGCTCGGTATCTTCCGGAAAACCGGGTGGAGTGTGAGTACTTCATCTGCGGGCCCGATCCCTTGCAGATGGCGGTAAAGAGAGCCCTTGAAGAGCTGGGCTTGCCTCTCGAAAAAGTTCAATCAGAGAGCTTCAATTATATTTAACCTGTGAGAAGAGAAGGTGTATTATGAGACAGACCTATTCGACCCAGTTAGCGTGGGTGACCGGTATCCCGGTCCTTTTCATCGCAGTGGCTTTTGCGTTGATTCAGTCCCCGGAAGTCTTGGAATCGCCAGGGATCATCGCGGTGACGGTTGGGCAGGTGGTACCCCACCCGATTGAGGAACATGAGCATTGCAGTTCCTGTCATAGTCTTAAGGGAATCAAGCCATACCCCCTGAATCATCTCGGGTGGAATGATGAGAGCTGCACGAAGTGCCACTGACCAGTATCCGATATTTGACCGGCAAGTGGACCTTAAGCCCCGTCTTATATGGGCGGAGAGCTTCACATTCGGTGAGTGAAGGACGGCGATCATCGTTGGCTGGATGGTTTGGATGGAAAGCGGCACCGCGGTTTGAGCCGCCTCCAAAACCACCCAAACAATCGAAATGGATGAGGCGTTTTAAAAAAGAAACGAGTCCTTCTCGAAACGGTTACGTTTCTTCGCAAGGCATTTGATGTTTGCAACACATAGAAAGATTTGTGAGAGAGAGGTGCTATGAAAAAGAAAGTTCTGGTTGTAGAGGATGATGATGGACTGAGGGGCCTTTACAAAGAAGAACTGGAAGAGGAAGGATACGAAGTTCTCACCGCGAAAAATGGGAAAGAGGCGCTCCAGGCATTAGGGAAAGAGAAGCCCGATCTGGTTGTCCTTGATATTGTCATGCCTGTCATGGATGGGATGGAAGCCCTCGGCCGAATTATCGGCAAAGACAAGACCGTCCCGATCATCCTTCACACCTCTCATCCGGGTTATCAGGAAGATTTCATGAGCTGGGCAGCGAATGCTTATTTATTGAAGTCAGCAGATCTCAGCGAACTGAAGCAAAAAATTAAGGAGCTCTTAGAAAGAAAAAGGCAGGAGGGCAATGCTGGATAAAAAACTGCGCTCTATTGCATTGGCTATCGCCTGCGACGAATGCAAGATGGAGCCAATGAAAATCGGTTTCGAGGGAAAGATCTATAAACTCAACCCGGGGGAAACACTGACGTTTGAACCGAAAGAGAAAGAGGAGGAGGAAACCCAAAATGAATATATTCGCCTCTTCAAGGTGAGGTCATCTGCTTTCGAGAGAAAAATCACTTCACATATAACCTACCCAGTCACTCGTGATCACCGTTGTTAGACCCTGAAAAAATTCCCGGCCTGAACGTGATTAAACCATCATTTAATGATACAGAAATATGGAGGTTTATTGTGTTTAAAGGTTGTGGCAGTTTGCCACAACAGGAGCGGTCTGCCACAACTCACATCTTTCTCTGTTTTTAGAGAATTAGGCTAACCTATGATTATCACAATTTAAATCCTTTATACCAAGATTTGGTATCTTTATTGCTAAGTCCCTGTATCTATGAAGTGCTATCGGTGTAAAAAAGATTTATAATGAAAGGGTTTATAGCCCTCAAGGAAATTTCTATGGATGGAAATGCCTCATTTGTGATTCCGGATCAGTTTGTTTGAAGAGGATTATCACAAAATGGGTTGGAGACAGAATCGTGGTTCTGGAGACGGAGGACAAAACGGACCAGTTTCTAACACCCCTGGATAATCTAAAAACAATATTTTTTTCACTGAGAATCCGAAAATGAAAAATAGCATTTTTAGAAAGCAATGAATAGACCCACCCTTTTGAAAGACGGAACCTCCGAGGTTTTTTAACAGGGCGACTCATCCGAAGGACCTTCTGTTTTCAGGCAAAGAGGCCATCATGAAGAAGCCGCAGGGGTGGAGGAGGATTTGTGGAAAAAATCCGGATCATAAAAATAAGCAGGAAAGAGATGGTAAGGAGGTATTCTCGTTGAAAAGAAAAAATGACTATCAAGGAATCCTCTTTACGCTGTTGGTCTTGATAATGATTATGGTTCCAGCCTGGAGTTGTCAAGGGCAGGAAAGAAAGATACAAGAGAAACCAACTGGTGTGGGCCCGGACTCCACCACCCCATCTGTAAAAGAGTTGGGGAAGGCTTTTGTGGAGGTAGCCAAAAAGGTGAAACCTTCGGTGGTCTCCATCCGGGTTGAACGAACCGTCACGGTCACACCCTGGAGAGGATTCGGTGAAGATTTTTTTAGAGGAACTCCCTTTGAAGATTTTTTCAGATTTCGTCAGGAACCCCCACAGAGGCGGAGACAGATGGGAGGAGGATCAGGAGTCATCGTGGATTCAGAAGGACACATCCTCACAAACCATCATGTGGTTGCGGGGGCCGATAAAATTACCATTCGTTTG
This sequence comes from uncultured bacterium, assembly GCA_938002255.1. GTDB lineage: Bacteria > Desulfobacterota > BSN033 > BSN033 > UBA1163 > RBG-16-49-23. The sequence continues at coordinate 53,549 of CALLAL010000040.1, read as the reverse complement.
TATGACGGCAGGGAATTGACAGGGACAGTCCGTGGGACGGATCCGAAGACTGACCTTGCCGTGTTAAAGGTGGAAGCAAAGGATCTACCTGCGGCCATCCTTGGAGACTCGGATCAGATCGAAGTAGGAGAATGGGCGATCGCCATCGGTTCCCCTTTCGGACTGGAAGAGACGGTGACCGTTGGGGTTATCAGCGCGAAAGGACGAACAGGCTTGAGGACTGGCAGCTATGAAGACTTCATTCAAACCGATGCCTCTATCAATCCAGGGAACAGTGGCGGCCCGCTTGTGAATGTCGATGGAGAGGTGATTGGAATCAATGCGATGATCATTCAACCGGGTCAGGGAATCGGCTTTGCCATTCCGATCAACCTCGCCAGAAGCATCATGACAGAACTGATCCAGACTGGCAAGGTGGTGCGTCCCTGGGTTGGCCTGGGACTTCAGGATCTTACCGAGGATCTGGCGAGATCATTCAATCTAAAGGAAAGGGACGGAGTGGTAATCAGCCAGGTATATGAAGGAAGCCCTGCTGAAAAATCCGGCCTGCGACCGGGTGACATCATCGTTGAGATTGATGGGAAAAAAGTCCGAAACAGTCAGGAAGTGATCCGTGAGGTTTTGAAAAAAAGGATAGGAGAGAAGGTGGCGTTCGTTGTCATACGGGAAGAAAAATCAATCAAAGTTTCATTGACAACGGCGGCAATGCCATTGGACTTGGAGGAGAGAAAAACCGTTCAACCCAAAACCGAAACCTGGTTTGGTCTCAGGGTGAAAACCCTGACCCCTGAGATCGCAAGGCAGTTAGGTATCCCGAAAACGGAAGGGGTGTTCATCGAACAGATTGAGGAGGGATCGGTTGCCCGAGAGCGAGGTTTACAAAATGGGGATGTGATCGTTGAGGTGAACCGTGAACGGATAAGGAACGAAAATGACTACCGTGTGGCTATGGAAAAGGCAAAACCGGATCAGGGGGTACTCTTTTTAATCAACCGGAGGGGATCAATGTTCTTTGTTTCATTGAAAGAAGAGAGGTGAAGGGTTTTCTCGGAAAGGAGGTTGAAAAGATGAGACGATCGAAAGGGTTATGGGTTCCCATATCAGGAATTTTAGTGACGTTCTTTCTACTTTCCATCAGTTTGGCAGAAGGGGAATTTATAAAAAAGGGGAGAGAGGGAGGCATCGCTTTTTTAAGCGGTGGAGTCGGTTTATCGGAGAGGGAGATTCTAAAAGAAATGGGAAGGTTTTACTCACTGAAACTCATCTTTTCAAATAAAAAAGGAGAATACCTGTCCAATGTCAACGTGGAGGTATTTGACCATATGAATAAAAATATATTGACTACTGTGACAAATGGCCCGTGGCTTTATATAGACCTTCCTTCCGGGACTTACCACCTGGAAGCAAGTGTGAGAGGAGATCGGAAGAGAATTTCAGGGATCAGTGTTCCCGAAAGGGATTCCAAAGTAATTTCTGTTTTGTGGTAAGTTCAAAAATGACAAAAAGGAGTCCCTGCTTTGGATATTTTACTCCATGAAGAGGAGTTAGAATCCCCTTCGAAAAAACGCTTCAAGGTCTAAGAAGTCTTCACCTGCCTTTTAATCAGTGCTAAAACGGGCATGGGCAAACATTATGCAATATCTGTGTTAAAAAATGGATCTTAAAATATAAATATGCACATCCATCCTTTTGCCGGTGAGCCGGCACCCAAATCGATGTTGGTCAATGTTCCTCGGTTGGTGAGTTCCTATTATGTCAGACACCCCGATGTAAATCATATCACAGAAAGGGTGGCCTTTGGAACCTCCGGACACAGAGGTTCCTCTTATTTAAGCAGTTTTAATGAGGAGCATGTCCTAGCCATCACCCAAGCCATTTGCGACTACAGAAGGAAAACCCATATTGACGGGCCTCTTTTTCTCGGAATGGATACCCATGCCCTCTCAGAACCAAGCCATGTGACAGCGGTTGAAGTTTTGGCCGGCAATGGGGTTCATGTGATGGTCCATAAAAATCTTAATGTTACACCCACCCCTGTGATCTCTCATGCTATTCTCGTCTATAACCGGGGAAGAAGTATGGGTCTGTCGGACGGTATTGTTATCTCACCCTCTCACAATCCTCCTGATGACGGAGGTTTGAAATATAACCCTCCTCATGGTGGCCCCGCGGACACCCATATCACTCGATGGATAGAGGTTCGAGCCAATGCGATTTTACGTTCTGATCTTAAAGAAGTGCGACGGATCCCATATCAAAAAGCGGTACAAACAAACTTTCTACACCCATATGACTACGTCACACCTTATGTCCAAGATCTGAAACATGTCATAGACATTGAGATCATTCGGGCCTCTGGCATACGGATTGGAGTTGATCCAATGGGAGGTTCCACTCTGCCCTTTTGGGAGCAAATCCCCCAGACCTACAGGTTTCAAATGGAGGTGGTCAATTCGGTCATTGACCCAACTTTTGGCTTCATGACGCTTGATCATGACGGAAAGATCCGAATGGACTGCTCCTCCCCCTATGCGATGGCAAGTCTGATCGGACTGAAGGATAAATACCATGTTGCGTTTGCAAACGATCCTGACGGTGATCGCCATGGCATCGTCACCCCCGGCAATGGGCTTTTGAACCCTAATCATTATCTTTCCGTTGCTATCTGGTATCTGTTTCACAACCGGCCTGAGTGGAAGAGAGAAGCGGGAATCGGAAAGACCTTGGTCTCCAGTAGTATGATCGATCGGATCACAAATCATTTGGGGCGAACATTATCCGAGACCCCGGTTGGATTCAAGTGGTTTGTGCAGGGCTTGTTGGGTGGCTTTCTTGGGTTTGCAGGAGAGGAGAGCGCGGGGGCTTCCTTTTTACGAAAGGATGGAACCGTGTGGACTACGGATAAGGATGGCCTTATCTTAAACCTCCTGGCAGCGGAAATTACTGCCAAAACTGGCAACGATCTCGGGAGCCTGTATCAGCATTTTGTGGAGATGTACGGCCAACCTATCTATGAAAGAATCGATGTTGCCGCCACACCGGAGCAGAAAGAAGTTCTTAGCAAGCTTTCCCCCCAAGACATCACTGGGACCATTTTAGCCGGGGAGGTCATCCTGACCAAGCTGACAGAGGCCCCGGGAAATAGCGCTCCAATCGGCGGAATCAAGGTCATCACTGAGAATGGCTGGTTTGCCGTTCGTCCTTCGGGGACAGAGGATGTTTACAAAATTTATGCCGAAAGCTTTAAAGGCAGATCGCATCTCGAAAAGATCCAGGAGGAAGCCAAGGCAATGATCGAGGCTGCTTTCAGAACAGCGGGGGTATAGACAAGGCGATCTTTCGATTTGTGAGCGGAATCATTCCCGATGAACACGGGGATACAAAGGGGCCACTCGCGGCCAATGTCAAGGGGAGAGAAATAGGGGTGTGCAATGAACAAGGAAAGATCGGTGGCTTATTTTTCGATGGAGATAGGGATTGACGAAAGAATATGCACCTACAGCGGAGGTTTAGGAGTGTTGGCCGGCGATACAATTCGTTCTGCAGCCGATCTCAGAGTTCCAATGGTTGCGGTCACGCTTCTCTACCGAAAGGGTTACTTCCGCCAGAAACTCCTACCAGATGGATGGCAGGAGGAAGAGCCGGCCCTATGGGCTGTCGAGGAATTCCTTCAAGAGGAATCCGCACGAATCAACGTCTCGGTGGAGGGCCGAAATGTTCATCTTCGGGCTTGGCGGTATGATGTGAGGGGAGTGAGTGATTACATCGTTCCGATTTACTTTCTCGATGCGGACCTACCCGAAAACTCAGATTTTGACCGACGCCTCACACAATCCCTGTATGGCGGGGATGATCATTACCGGATTTCACAGGAGGTCATCCTGGGAATCGGCGGCGTCAAGATGCTCCGTGCATTGGGTTATCAACAGATTCGGACCTTCCATCTTAATGAAGGGCATGCGGCGCTTTTGACCCTGGAACTGTTAGATGAAACAGCCAAAAAAGCAGGAAGAGGATGGGTGACCCAGGAGGATGCAGAAACGGTTCGAAACCAATGTGTTTTTACAACCCATACACCTGTCCCAGCGGGGCATGACCAATTCCCCGTAGATCTCGCGCGTAAGGTTATTGGAGAAAGGAATGATTTTTTTGGGTTAAAAGGTGTCCTGTTCGATGGAGCAACCCTGAACATGACCTATCTGGCTCTCAATCTTAGCCGGTATATCAATGGCGTCGCCAAAAAACATGGCGAAGTTTCAAGGCTGATGTTTGCTGGATACTCTATCGAGGCAATCACGAATGGGGTGCATGCACTCACCTGGACCTCGAAACCTTTTCAAAAATTGTTTGACCGGTATATACCTCATTGGCGTCAGGACAATTTCTGTCTTCGCTATGCCTTAAGTATTCCGAAACAGGAGATCTGGAATGCCCATATGCAGAATAAAGAGCACCTGTTGGAATTTGTCAAAAAAGAGACAGGCCTCCAGATGGATCTCCATACCTTCACCATTGGTTTTGCGAGGCGCTCCACTCCATACAAAAGGGCTGATCTTCTTTTTAAAGACGTTGAACGTTTACGAAGATTGTCCAACGAAACGGGCAAACTCCAGATCATCTTTGCCGGAAAAGCCCATCCCCGAGATCATGGGGGAAAGGAACTCATCAAAAGAATCTTCCAGGCCAAGCAGGCACTCGGGAATGATCTTGAAGTGGTTTATCTCGAGAATTACAACATGACCCTTGGGAAAATGATCACCTCCGGTGTTGATCTCTGGCTGAATACTCCTCAACCTCCAATGGAGGCCTCCGGGACCAGTGGAATGAAGGCCTCCTTAAATGGCGTTCCAAATCTAAGTGTTTTGGATGGCTGGTGGATCGAGGGGCATATTGAGGGAATCACAGGATGGGCTATCGGCGATATTCCACAGGGCAGAGGAGAGAATCATAATCATTCACAGGATGCGTTATTGCTCTACAACAAGCTGGAACATACCATCGTTCCCCTTTTCTACCACGAAAGGGAACGGTTCATGGATGTCATGGTATTTTCCATCGCCATTAATGGTTCATTCTTCAATACCCACAGAATGATCCAGGAATATATTCTCAATGCTTATTACCCACGTTAACTGAATGGGTTAATTTGATTATTTAAATTAAAGACGGTTTTTTTACCTCTGTACTATTTTGCTACATATGTAGCGTTATACCGCAACTCTACGATCATTTCTATTTGTGTTTATCTCTTAACCTATTAATTTTACTAAAGAACTACCAACTCAAAAATCTGGTATCTTTATTGCTGAAAGATTGTTTATATGGAGTGTATCCGGTGTCAAGGAAAGATGCTTTATGATAGGTTTTTTACCCATCAAGGATATTTCCATGGTTGGAAATGCCTTTTTTGTGGCGATATCATTGATGAAGTGATCTTAAAAAATCGAAAGTATAACAAAAGAAATAAACGAACCAGGTTCAGTAAGATAAGAAGAAGTGTAAGGAATTTTATTTTTAAACATGGAAGGAATGAGGATTCCTTTTACAGAATATAAAGAAGATCTATAGGATGAATGGATCGAATCGTTGACTCAACCCTTATTCCTTAAGCCCAAGCTCAATGATTTAACCGGGCCTGCTGAATGCCCGGCATTTTATGATGGGATGTTTCTAAACGTCATAGAATAACCCTATTCCCACACAAGGAGAAAAAAGATGTTGCCCATCAAAAAAATTTTATGTCCAACGGATTTTAGTGAACCGTCTTATGAAGCCATTAAGATCGCAGGAGAACTGGCCTTTCATTTTGGAGCAGAACTCTGTTTGCTTCACGTCGTCCCTCCAGTTCCGGTTATTCCCATGGGAGATGGACCGTCTGCATTCGATGTTTCATTGTATGAACAGGAATTGGAAACGGCCTCAAAAAGAACTCTTGCGGAAATTATCAACCATCTTGAATGGGATGAATTGCGAGGGCGGTTGATTGTTTTGCGGGGCAATGCGGCCGATGAAATTATTCGAACGGCTCACGAGGAGAATGTGGATCTCATCGTTATTTCGACACAGGGCCGCACGGGATTGGACCGTCTGCTCTTTGGCTCGGTAGCAGAAAAGGTGGTCCGTTTCGCGAAATGCCCTGTCCTAACTGTCACTGGCAAGTCCCTTGAGGAAGCCGAGCAAGAAACCCTTCGGGAGAAAAGGGAAGAAGATGAGCGGCAGGAAGAAACACCCGAAAAGAAAAACACTTATGTAAATAGGATGGAAGCTGAATTGAAAGAATGGGGGGTGCAACTGGATGTCCTGAAAGCCAAGGTGGAAAAGTCAAAGGCAGAAGTCAAAACAAAGTATCTTGAACAGGTTCAAGAATTGAGAAACAAACATGAAATGACAAGACAAAAACTGAACAAACTGAAGGAATCAGGAGATGAAGCCTGGGGAGACTTCAAAAAAGGTTTCGAAGAGGCTATGAAAGACATGAAGGAAGCCCTGAAACAAGCGGTTTCGCGGTTTAAGAAATCTTAGAAGAATCCAAGAAGATTGGCATATTCTTTTGTCCAAAGAGAACGTTTCAGGTGACACACTGAATAAAGAGGTGATGGCAGGGATTGAGAATATTTTTAGATCCCATGGCGTATGAAACGCGATGCCTCTTGGGTTTGCAGTGACATGGGTATGGGCGTTTTCTCCTCTATTAAAATATTTTATTTCGGTATATGATGGAAGAAACGCCGATGGAAAAGGAAGGACATGAGCAATGGCATTTCCCAGAATCGACCCAACGAAGACCAGGGCCTGGAAAAGGTTAAGGGCCCATTATCAAATCATGAAAAACCGCCATATGGTAGACCTCTTTCGAAAGGATCCCAACCGTTTCTCAACCTTCTCTATCCGATTTGAAGAAATGCTTTTCGATTATTCAAAAAATATCATCACGCGAGAAACCATCAGACTTCTAATCAAATTAGCCCTGGAGTGCAAATTGAAAGAAGCCATAGAGCACATGTTCTCTGGAGAAAAGATTAATGAAACCGAGAATCGAGCTGTCCTCCATGTGGCATTAAGAAATCGTTCTCATCAACCCTTCTTGGTGGACGGCGTGGATGTGATGCCTGGAGTCAAGGCTGTTCTGGAACAAATGGAAAGATTTTCAAACAGGGTCTTTTCTGGCCGGTGGAAAGGCTATACGGGCAAACCGATCCGGGATATTGTCCACATCGGGATCGGCGGCTCTGATCTCGGACCACAAATGGTCACAGAAGCCTTGAAACCTTACTGGAATCCTCGTCTTCGTCCCCATTTTATATCCAACGTGGATGGCGCTCAGATTGGAGAGACTCTTAAAACCATATCTCCTGAAACCACCCTTTTTCTTATTGCTTCAAAAACCTTTACGACTCAGGAAACCATGACCAATGCCCAGACGGCAAGGAGATGGTTCCTCGACCGGGCCGGAAAGGAATCTTTCTTCAGGCATCATTTCGTCGCGATCTCTTCCAATGAACAGGAAATGGACCGGTTTGGAATTCCTCCAGAAAACAGGTTCAAGCTCTGGGATTGGGTAGGAGGGAGATATTCCGTCTGGTCCTCGGTTGGACTTCCTGTAGCCTGCATGATTGGGTTCAAACATTTTTTCGATTTTCTGGACGGGGCTCATGCCATGGATCTTCACTTTAAAGAATCTCCCTTTGAAAAAAATATCCCTGTCCTTCTTGCCTTAATCGGCCTCTGGTATATCAACTTTTTTGACGCTCCAACGATAGCCATACTCCCTTATGCCCAGAACCTCCATCGGCTCCCTGCCTACCTTCAGCAGTTAGACATGGAGAGTAATGGGAAATCGGTCAACCGAGATGGACGCTTTGTCAATTATTCAACAGGTCCCATCCTCTGGGGTGAACCTGGAACCAACGGACAGCATGCCTTTTACCAGCTCCTCCATCAGGGAACGAGATTTGTCCCCTGTGATTTTATCGCTACGTCAAACAGCGCATACCCTCTTGAAGAACACCATGAGATTCTTCTATCCCATTGCTTTGCTCAGACCGAAGCCTTAATGAGGGGAAGGACCGAACAAGAGGTCATCAAAGAATGCAAGGAAGCCGGCTTGAGTCTGGAAGAGATCAACAGATTAACGCCTTTCAAGGCCACAAAAGGAAACCAGCCCACCAACACCATCCTCATGAAAAAGATCACGCCGAAAACCCTTGGAAGCTTGATCGCCATGTATGAACATAAGATATTTGTTCAAGGAGTCATCTGGAACATCTACAGTTTTGACCAGTGGGGAGTGGAGCTGGGAAAACAGTTGGCTCAAAAGATTCTTTTAGAGTTAAAGCACCCCAGAAAGGTCTTTTCCCATGACTCTTCGACGAATGGCCTCCTCAATGCCTACAAAAAGATGAAGAAAGAGGACACCAGAACTTCTAACCTTTGACTGACGACCTTTTAGATGAATCGATTTTCGATCCCCATGAGGGATGAAATGGAAAACAAAGAAAGGAGGAAAAGATGTTCCCTTTAAAGAAGATTCTCTGTCCAACCGATTTTAGTGAGCTGTCTTATAAGGCCTTTGAAGCCGCCAACCAACTGGCGATGTATTTCTCGGCAGAGTTGTCCGTGGTCCATGTGGCTCCCAGAGTTCGTTTTATGCCTCCTTCGACAGCGGTCCCTAAAGAAGACGGCTCTGGATATCAAGACCAGTCGGTGGCACTCCTGAAACGTTCTCTCGATGAGATGATCAATCAGAAAATCTCCAGAGACCTTCGGGTTCGTTCAACCGTCCTGACCGGTGATGATGCTGCAGAACAGATTCTCAAACAGGCAGATGAGGAACAGGTAGACTTGATTGTGATTGCCAGTCACGGGATGACAGGCTGGAAACGCTTCATGCTGGGGTCGGTCACTGAGAAGGTTTTAAAGACTGCCTCCTGTGCCGTCCTTCTGATTCAGTCTTCTAAATAAAAGAGGTAAGGAGATTGCCTTATGAAAAAAGTCAAAAGCGAACCCTTCCCCTCAGCCCTGGAGGATGCAAAGGCGGCGGAATTATGCGTGCCTTCCCCTCAGACGCTTTCCCCCTCTTACCGGCTCGCCTATGCCGACCAGGATTTCCTACTCAGGGACGACCTTCGTCCGGTGCGCCTTCAGCTTGAATTGCTCAAACCCGAACTCATCTTGAGAGACCACGGGATTGAACATACGATCGTCATCTTCGGGGGGGCTCGTGTGGTCGAGCCAGCGGCTGCCAAAGAACACCTCACGATAGCAGAGACCGAATTGGAAAAGGATCCTACCAATGATTCCCTCGTTCGAAAAGTGAGAATTGCCCAAAACCTCTTCCAAAAATCAAAATATTATGAAGAGGCGCGAAAGCTTGCCTCCCTCATTTCAAAAAACCATCAGAGGTCAGAGAAACCCAAATGGGTGGTCATCACCGGAGGGGGCCCTGGTATTATGGAAGCTGCCAATCGGGGCGCCCATGAAGTCGGAGCAGAAAACATCGGGCTCAATATCGTGCTTCCCTATGAACAGAAACCAAACGAATATATTACCCCCGAACTCTGCTTTCAGTTTCACTACTTCGCCATTCGAAAGATGCACTTCCTCATGCGAGCCAGAGCTCTGGTGGTTTTCCCCGGGGGATATGGAACCTTGGACGAACTCTTTGAAACGTTGACATTGATTCAGACGAAAAAGATCAAACCCATTCCGGTTTTAATGTTTGGTCGTGAGTTCTGGAACAAAGTCGTGAACTTTGAGGCCCTGGTGGAGGAAGGAACCATCTCTCCAGAAGATATTCAACTCTTTCAATACGTTGAGACGGCAGAGCAAGCCTGGGAATCCCTTTCAAAGGCAATCCATCTCGCATAACTTTCGACACGGTCTTGATTTACTTTCCGTTAGGAGACCAAGATGAACATCACACGCGGGAAAACCCACACCTCAGCTGAAAAAAATCCTTTGCCCTTGATTTCTCTCTTAGGCAGACGAGCAATCTATGTCATTCAAGATTCAGGAGCATTGTTTATTTTTATGGTTAAGTCAATGGTCATGATTTTCCAGCCAAAACAACTCCCCCTGATCCTTGAACATATTTATTCGATTGGAGCTCGTTCTACCCTGATCGTCCTGCTGGTTGGCCTTTTTACGGGCATGGTATTGGGGCTCCAACTCTTTCACACGCTGGTGAAATTTGGGTCAGCGGGAGTCTTGGGTTCTGCGGTCGCTCTCTCGTTGGTACGAGAGCTCGGGCCTGTATTAACCGCCATCATGGTGACGGCGAGGGCAGGATCTGCCATGGCTGCTGAAATTGGAAGTCAACGGATCTCCGAGCAGATTGATGCCCTTTTCACCATGCGCATCGATCCTGTCCGTTATCTGGTGAGCCCAAGAATCGCCGCCTCCATCATCAGTTTTCCTCTTTTGACGGCTATGTTCGATCTCATCGGAATCATCGGCGGGTACCTTACCGGTGTCTTGCTTCTGGGGGTCAATGCAGGCTCTTATTTCTATCGCGTCCAGTCAAGTGTGGAGATGGAAGACATCACAAGCGGTTTTGTTAAGGCGGTGGTCTTCGCCGTGATCGTCTCAACGGTCTGCTGTTTTCAAGGTTATTTTACCCATATGCAGAAAGACAGTTATGGCGCCAAGGCCGTAGGAGTCTCTACCACCTCGGCCGTTGTTCTTTCATGCGTTTTAATTCTAATCAGTGATTATGTCGTCACCTCACTGCTTCTATAGTCGAAAAAGGTTATGGTACAGCCATTGATTGAATTCAAAGGGGTAACCAAACGGTTCAGCCACCATACCGTCCTCGATCAGATCGATCTTCAGATCTACGAGGGAGAGGTGGCCACGATCATCGGGAAGAGCGGAGGAGGCAAGAGTGTCCTTCTGAAGCATATTGTCGGTCTCCTTCAACCGGATGAGGGCTATATTCTTTATAAAGGTCAACCCATCCATCAAATGAACAAGCGGGAATGGGATCAATATATCCGGCAGGTCAGTTATATGTTTCAGAACAATGCCCTCTTCGATTCGATGACCGTTTTCGAAAACATTGCTTTTCCCCTTCGTCAGACCACCCATCTCAACCGAAGGGTCATTGAGGAAAAGGTCAGGCTGAGGTTGGAGCAAATGGAACTCCATGAAGTAGAAAAGAAATATCCCTCCGAACTTTCAGGGGGGATGCAAAAACGGGTCGCTTTGAGTCGGGCTCTGGTCACAGACCCCAAGATCATCCTTTTTGACGAGCCCACTACCGGTCAGGACATGATCCGGAGAAATGCGATTTTAAGCATGATCTCGGAATATCAGAAACGATTGGGGTTTACCGCCATTCTGATCAGTCATGATGTCCCTGATGTCTTCTTTATCTCAAACCGGATTCTTGCCCTCGATGAAGGAAAGATAATCTTTCAGGGGACGCCTGAAGCCTTTGAAACATTTCAACATCCTTTTCAGGATGAATTTGTCGAAAGCCTCGAAGAATTACAGGAACATCTGACCGGGATTTACTCAAAACGCCATTTTAAGGTCCGATACCAACAGATGCTTCATCGAAAACGGTCTCAGGAGAAGTTTGTCGTGGGTCTCTTTACCCTTGAGGACTTTGATGGACTCTGTGCTTCTCTTGGACATACCACCGGACAAAAAGTCTTGGACTCCCTTGGCAGATATATCAACAAACATTTTGGGACGGTAGGAGGATTTTCAGCACGGCAGGGAAGAAGCCAATTTTCAATTGTCCTTCCTTTTTCAGATCTTCACGAGGCAGAAGAAATTCTCAAAGACTTCTCAAGGGAGTTACGGGAAGAGGGGTTGAGAACGATTCAGACGGAGGCCCGCCTCTATCGCGAGAGCTGCTATGAATTCATCATCCTCGGCGGACTCGCGGAAAGCCAGTTTGGCGTTAAAGAAATTGACCATATTCTCGACCAGGCACGGAAAAATCAAAGAGAAGTCGCTCGTGTTTTTTGTGGAGAACGGAGGTAGGATGGCATGAAAAAATATCGTCATGAAACCGTCGCAGGCATTTTCGTCTTCATTGGGTTGCTGTGTGTCGCATATCTGGTGATTCGACTGGGAGAAGTCAGCCTCTTCAGCAGAGACGCCTACACACTATTCGCACATTTTACATCGGTTTCAGGGTTAAGGATCGGCAGCCCTGTGGAGATGCATGGGATTGAAATCGGCCGGGTAGAAGCGATGGAGATTGATCAACCAAATCAGAGGGCTATCGTGACCTTTAGGATTAAAAAAGGAATCCAGATTTATGACGATGCGATCGCCTCCATCAAGACCGCTGGCTTGATCGGCGATCGATATGTTAGCATTGATCCGGGTGGAGGGGGGGACATCCTGAAACCGGGTCAGATTATTACAGAGACCGAATCACCTGTGGACATCGAAGGACTCATTAAAAGATATGCTTTTGGCGAGGTGAAGTAATGAAGCTTCTAAGGATCTCTACCGGATTTCTTCTGATCTTCCTGGTGGTCCAACCGGCTCAAGTCCTGGCAGAGAGCGCCCTTCGCGTGATCGAAAGTCGGGTTAACAGAGTCCTTGAGGTGGTTAACGACCCCTCGATGAAAGACAGGACGGAAAAAGAAGCAAACGTCCAGTCCATCGTGGATGAAATTTTTGACTACACGGAACTTTCAAGAAGAACCCTGGCCGTTCACTGGAATTCTTTTACGCCCGATCAGCGGAAGGAATTCACCGATCTTTTCGGAAAATTGCTCAGAAGGATTTATATGGATCGTATCCTTGCCCATACCCATGAGAAGGTCGTTTTTGCCAAAGAAGTAAAGCTTTCAGAAAACAGGGTGGAAGTGGAAAGCCAAATCGTGATGCCTTCGAGGACCATTCCGATTGGGTACAGGATGATTGTTCGGCAGGGCCAGTGGAAGGTCTACGATGTGGTGATCGAAGGAGTCAGCTTGGTCCAGAACTATCGAAGTCAGTTCAGGGGGATTTTGGCCAGAGAAAGCCCGGAAGCGCTGTTAAGAATGCTCAGACAAAGGGTGTCTTGAATTCTATATCATCCATTCATATGAAGATCCTGATCAAAAGTTTCGTGGACTACTTCAGAGATGACGGGCCCATGTTTGCAGGTGCGATTTCCTGCTTTTTTTTAATGGCCATGATTCCTTTTTTAATACTCCTGATCTCCATTTTTGGTTATGTATTGGGTCATGAAAACCAGTTTTACCATTTTTTTATGTCGCAGGTGGTAAGCCTTTTCCCGCGCGTGACTCATCAAATCACCCGACAGCTGGAATCCATTGTCCGTTACAGGGAAATCGGTGTCCTCACTCTGGCGGTCTATGCCCTTTTTTCCTACCAGCTTTACGTCTCCATTGAAACAGCCCTCCACCATATCTTCAGGGTCAAGGAGAAGAGACCGTTTTTGTTTTCGGTTCTTCTCTCCTTTCTAACGATCACCCTGCTGGCTATTTTTTTGCTATTCTCGTTTGGAGCCACATGGGCAATTTCTTCCCTCGAGTTTCTTCGGGAATTCTTTCCTCAATTAAAGGTGGGAGTAGCCACACGCTTTTTCTCACGGTTCATCCTCCCAGCTCTCCTCCTGTTTCTGTTCACGGCTGCCCTTTACCTGGTTTTACCTCGGAAAAAGATCCGAATTCGTCACGCGCTCTGGGGAGGAATGTTTACGGCGATCTTCCTTGAAATAGCAAAACATATTTTCACCTTTTACATGTCAATTAAAATTTCACGGTTGGGAGCCATCTACGGATCCTTAACAGCGATCATCACCTTTTTGATGTGGCTTTTCTATTCCTCCAGCATTTTTCTTGTCGGAGCAGAACTGGTTCGTCATCTTGGAAATCCAAAAGGAAGATAATTCCTATTTCTCGATGGATTCGGAAAGCTTCTGTTTCAACCATGGAACCTTTATTAAAAAACTCGAAAATCGAAGAACTCCTTCAAGATCAAAGATGGCATGACTTAAGACAAGCTTTGAAGGAGTGGCCTTCTCCGGACATCGCAGAACTCTTGCTTCAACTGAAGAAGCGCGATCGCGTCCTGGTCTTTCGGCTGTTGCCTCGTCCCCTATCCTCGGAAGTTTTTTCCTACCTGGAATCGAGACAGCAGGATGAATTACTGCGGGATATGACCGACGAAGAAATGCGGCAACTCCTGGCCAATTTACCCCCCGATGACCGCACACATTTTTTAGAGGAACTGCCCGGGCAAGCAATCCAGAAGCTGCTTAACCTTTTAACCCCTGAAGATCGCCGAGAGACCGTTCAGCTTCTGGGATTTCCGGAGGAGAGTGTTGGGAGGTTGATGACGCCTGATTATGTCGCGGTCCGTTCAGACTGGACCATCGCGCAAGCCCTCGAACACATCCGCCACAAAGGGAGAGACAGCGAAACGATCAATGTGATTTATGTCGTCGATCCCCTGTGGAAACTGATCGATGCGCTGGAACTTCGCCGGCTTATTCTGGCCCCGCCTGACCTGACGGTCGAGCAGATCATGGACCGCACCTTTGTCAGCATTTCTGCGTTCGAGGATCGGGAAAAGGCTGTCCAGATGATCCAGCACTATGACCTTGATGTCTTGCCGGTGGTAGATTCGGAGGGAATCCTGCTTGGAATCGTTACCGTTGACGACGTCATGGATGTCGCACAAGAGGAGACCACGGAAGATTTTCAGAAGGTGGCCGCCATAGTTCCTCTCAAGACGAGCTACAGTGAATCAAGTCTTTGGACGCTTTATCGTAAACGGATCGGATGGCTGATTGGATTGGTTCTGGTCAACCTTGCGTCTTCAGGGGTCATTGCGGCTTATGAAGAGGTATTGACCTCTGCGATCGCCCTTGCATTTTTTATCCCCCTTCTGATTGACAGTGGCGGGAATACCGGGGCTCAATCAGCAACCCTGATGGTCCGTGCCATTGCTACCGGTGATGTTGAATTGAGACAATGGATATGGGCTATAGGAAGGGAAATGGGCTTAGGAATACTCTTAGGGTTGACCATAGGGTTGGCAACGTGGTTCCTCGGTTTGTTCAGGGGTGGGTTTGAAATTGGAATCGTTGTCGGTTTAGCCATGTTAACCATTGTGGTTGTTTCCAATATGATCGGTGTCATGCTACCTTTTCTGTTGACAAGGCTCCGTTTAGACCCTGCAGTGGCAAGCGGTCCCTTGATCACGTCGATTGCCGACGTGGTCGGTTTGATCATCTATTTTTCTATGGCTACCTGGATATTAGGAGTCTGGAGGTGAAATCCCTATGGCAGGGAACCGATTCTATTTATTGACACTTATTGTTTTCGCCTTTCTTCTTGGTTATTTGAACTACCAGATATGGAAGCCCTTCCTGACCCCGATCGCCTGGGCAATCGTCCTGTCGATCCTCTTTTATCCCCTTTATGCGTTTATGCTCAAACTGATCCGCCAAAGGGCGGTCACTTCTGCTCTCATCCTCGGTTTGATCCTGGTCCTCATCATCGGTCCCTTTTCTTATCTTGTCTTCATGCTCATCATGGAGCTTAAAGATTTCTCCGAATATATGGCAGGCGGAAAGATGGAGACCCTTAAAAACCTGCTTCACCATCCCATCCTTCTGCCCCTCCTTGAAAAGATGACTTCGTTTCTACACCTGACTCCCACTGAACTGGACAAAATGTTTGCTGAAAATCTTTCACGATTTGGAAAGGACCTGGCCACCTATCTGACCAAAGGGGTGCGTGAAATCCTGACCGTCACTTTTCATTTCTTTATTATGGCCTTTTCCATATTTTTCTTTCTCAAAGACGGCCCTGTCCTCTTTAAAAAGGGAAGAGATCTTTTACCCTTTCCGGAACCACAAAAAGAGAAGCTGGTGAAACAGATCCGGGATATGATCATCACCACCATTTACGGAGGCGTGATCGTCGCCCTTGTTCAGGGGACACTGGGTGGGATCGCCTTTTATATTGTGGGCATTTCCTCCCCTGTCCTCTGGGGAGGTGTCATGGCTGTGGCTTCCTTTTTGCCACTGATTGGCCCGTTCATCATCTGGGGCCCGGCAGCCATCATTCTCATTGTGGAAGGATCAATTCTGAAAGGAATCGCCCTCGCCCTGATGGGAGCCCTCGGAGTCAGCACTGTGGACAATCTCCTGAGACCGATGATTATAGGTAACCGGACGAAAATGCCCTTTCTTGCCGTATTCTTCAGTCTCCTGGGAGGGATTAGGCTATTTGGATTGATCGGATTCATTTTGGGGCCTCTGGTGCTGGCCATTTTTATCTCGGTCATTGAGATCTTCAGTAGCATGGAGGCGTCCAGCCATGCTTGAAAGAAAGAGAATCTGTATCGTTTTGATTATCGTTTCGACATTGCTGATCACGGTTCTCCACTATGTCATGCTTGGAAGGCTCCCCTCCCACGTTGTTCTCGAAGAACTCTATTATATTCCACTTTTCCTGGGAGCCCTGAACTTTGGGTTAAAAGGGGGGCTCGTGACCTATCTCTTTGTCTCGGTGTGTTATCTCCCCTTTTTTTTCGGACAATGGACGACGACCTTTTTAGATTATCTGGATAGGGGACTTCATCTTTTATTTTCAGGGGTTTTTGTGTTCATCGCCGGCTTCCTGGTTGATTGGAACCAGAGACGAATGAAACAGATCGAAAAAGACCGATACCTTACAGGACTCGGAGAAGCGGCCACCACCATAGTTCATGACCTGAGAAACCCGCTCATTTCAATATTAGGCTTTGCAAAAAGAATCAAAGAGAATAAAGGTGATCTTCAGACAGCGGCCGAGTCGATCATTGACTCTGCCCAGAACATGCAAAGAATGGTAGACGGGGTCCTTGACTTCGCCAGGCCGATACAGTTGGAGTTAAAAGAAGAAGATGTTTCCAAAATTGTCCGGCAAGCCTGTGATTTATGTAAAATGAAAGCTGAAGAGCGAGGAGTGATGCTCTCCACAGAGGTTTCCGGTGGAGCCGTAATCGCCAGAATCGATGGCTTCAATCTTCAAAGGGCCATCATCAATCTGATCAATAACGCCATCGAGGCCTCTGTTAAAGGACAACGGGTGGTCGTTTGTGTGGAACCTAAAGGACATGATACCGTGGTCCGTGTGAAAGATTCCGGGTCAGGCATGGATAAGGAAACCCTTGAAAACATCTTCATTCCCTTTTATTCAAAGAAGCATACAGGAACAGGGCTTGGAATGGCGATCGTCAAGAAAATCATCGATGGACACCAGGGAAAGATTCACATCAAAAGCCGTCCCCATATGGGGACGGAAGTCAGGATTGAACTGCCTTGCCGGTTAGAGTGAAAAGAAAAGGTCTCACAGAAGGAGGAAAGGGTATGAATCGAGACTCATTGAAAGGCGCTTGGAAAGTGGCCACGATCATGGGCATTCCTATTCGCATTCATTTTTCGTGGCTTATCATTTTTGGCTTGCTCACCTGGTTGCTCTCTTCTCGTTACTTCCCGCAGGTGACGCCTGATCTTCCCTTTGTCTCCTACTGGATCAGTGGGATCCTGGCGGCGTTGCTCCTCTTTGCCTCTGTAGCCTTTCATGAACTGGCCCATTCTTACGTCGCCCGGAAATACCATCTGACGATTGAAAGTATCACCCTCTTCATCTTCGGAGGGGTAGCTCAACTTAAGGGAGACCCTCCTCATCCAAGGGCGGAGTTCTGGATCGCCATCGCAGGACCGCTTTCCAGTTTCTTTCTCTCAGCGGTCTTCTTTCTAACGATGATCAATACATCGGGTGGGGTTCGTGCCCTCTTTGCTTATCTGGCGCAGATTAATCTCATATTAGGAATCTTCAATCTCATTCCCGGTTTCCCAATGGATGGCGGAAGAGTTTTAAGATCAGCTATCTGGGGAAAGAAAAAAGATTATTTCTACGCCACCCAAAAAGCGTCCTCCGTTGGTAGGATGATCGCTTTATTCTTCATCTTCTTCGGACTTTTCTCCATTTTTACCGGTGGTCCTGGGGGGTTATGGTTGATGTTGGTGGGATGGTTTCTTTTCAGCGCGGCTCAGGCAAGTTATCAACAATCAACGCTCCAGGAAGTGCTTGCAGGAGTGAAAGTCAAAGACATCATGGTCAGGGAGATGCAAACAGTAGATCCATCCATGACCATTCAGAGGGTGGTGGATGACTATTTTCTTAGATTCGGATACGGTGGATTCCCAGTTGTTGACGAAGGGAAATTCCTTGGCATTCTCACCCTCAAAGAAGTGAAAGATGTTCCGAGGGAAAACTGGGCAAGGGTGAAGGTATCTGAGGCTTATGTGCCTCACGAGAAGAGATGGGAGATTCCCCCGGAGGCGGAGGTGGCGAAAGCTCTCGAATTGATGATCAAAGAGGATAAGGGCAGGATTGTCGTGACCGAAAGGGACCGGATCATCGGATTGATCACCCGGAATGGGATTGCCCGGTATATCCAGCTCATGGGAAAGTGAGACGGGTTTCAAATCGAGGTTCCCATCGAAGCTAAATACCTCTG
The DNA here is from genome assembly GCA_938002255.1 of uncultured bacterium. Classification (GTDB taxonomy): domain Bacteria; phylum Desulfobacterota; class BSN033; order BSN033; family UBA1163; genus RBG-16-49-23. The sequence goes on along the minus strand of CALLAL010000040.1, from coordinate 35,057 downwards.
GAGAAAAAAGATCATGAAACAGCTTGAAAAAATTTTGATAGCCACCGATTTTCAACAGGCTTCTCAAAATGCCCTTCGATTGGCGACGCTTTTGGCAAGTACCTTTGAGTCCGAGATTCTCCTCATCCATGTCATCCCTGAAATAAAAGACTTCCGAATGATCCGAAGCCAGATTAGAAATCACGTATCCAAAAAGATGAATGCCTTGGGAAAAGAAATCCAAAAAGAAGGAATCTCCGTCGTGGATCCCATCATTCGATTTGGCATCCCTTTTGAGCGAGTGATCGAATATTCTGAAGAACTGGACGTCAACCTGATCGTCCTGGGATCAGGCAATCAGTCGCATCGCAGCACTCTGGGGGGAGTGGCTGAAAAGGTCATGACCTATGCGTCCCAACCTGTATGGATCGTGAAACGGGGAACTCCTCCAAGGATAAGAAATATTCTTTGTCCGGTTGATTTTTCAGAATCCTCCCGGAGGGCCCTAAGAAATGCCATTTTATTGGCAAAGAGGTTCCATGCCCGACTCACCGTTCAGACAGTCTTTGAACCCTTATTAAGCCACTACTTCGGCATAGGCGCTACCCCCGGCGAATCCAAAGAGAAGCTTACGGTGAGGCGACAACAACAGGAATTTGACCGATTTCTGCGGGGATTTCCGCTTGAAGAAGTCTCTTATAAAAAACTGATCCGAAGGGGAAAGCCTGGTGATGAAATCCTTCGTACCGTTCAAGACATTCGAGCAGACTTGCTGGTCATGGGATCCGCAGGAAAAACAGGGCTGACCCGAATGCTTTTAGGAAGCACAACAGAAAAGGCAGTGAGAGCTTTGCCTTGTTCTTCTTTGATCCTGAAGCAGGAACATGTCTTTCGGATTCCCATAGAACAGGAAGTGAATCATCTGAGGGCTCACTACCAAAAGGGGCTCGAACTCACAAAAGAGCATAGAATGGAAGAGGCCATTGCCCAGTTCGAACATTGCCTCAGAAGGGATCCCTTTTTCATCCCTGCCTGGGAGGCCCTGACAAAAGTCTTCCGAGACGTGGGTCGGTTAAAAGAGGCAAAGCGGTGTGAAGAGATGTTCCACTATATCCATAGACACCTCTGGCCTTCAGAGGACAGACCCACTCAATAAACCATAAAGGTTTAGATTATGCCCATTCCTCCCTTTGAAAACATCTTTACGGAAATAGCCGTGTTGCTCCTTGGCGCTGCTTTGATTGGCGCATTTTGCCTTAAGCTGAAACAGCCTCTTATCCTGGGATATATCCTGATAGGAATACTGGTAGGCCCATCGATGTTAGGGTGGGTCACCTCCCGTGACCAGATTGACCTGTTAGCCCGAATGGGTATTGCCATTTTGCTCTTTGTGGTCGGTCTTAAACTGGATGTCCATTTGATTCGGACCCTTGGGCCTGTGGCGTTGGCGACCGGCCTGGGACAGGTTTTTTTCACCTCTGCCATCGGCTACTTTTTATCCCTTGCCCTTGGATTGGAGGAGGTTGAGGCCATCTACGTAGCGGTGGCTTTAACCTTTTCAAGTACAATTATTATCGTCAAGCTCCTTTCAGATAAGCGGGAATTAGATACACTTCATGGACGGATCGCTGTTGGATTTCTCATCGTCCAGGATATCGTTGTCATCCTGGTGATGATTGGACTTTCCGCTTATGGTCAGGCAGGTCTTTCTGATCAACTGGCGCGAACTCTCATGTTGCTTCTATTGAAAGGAGCGGCATTTCTGGCCGTCATTGGAGTACTTATGCGTTTCATCCTGCCCTGGTTATTGCATCATCTGGCCCGTTCCCTTGAGCTCCTGATGCTTTTTTCGATCGCCTGGGCAGTCTCGTTTGCCCTCCTCAGCGAATCCATTGGATTCAGTAAAGAGGTGGGTGCTTTTTTAGCCGGAATTTCACTGGCTTCCACCAGTTATCGCGAAGCCATTGGGGCTCGCCTGGTCAGTCTTAGAGATTTCTTGCTCCTCTTCTTTTTTATTGATCTGGGAGCCCAATTAGATTTGGGCCTTCTCGGGGGACAAATGCTCCCGGCAGTTGTTCTGTCTCTCTTTGTCTTGATTGGCAATCCGTTGATCGTGTTGATCATTATGGGGGTCATGGGATACCGACGGAGAACCGGATTCCTGGCTGGATTAACGGTTGCACAGATCAGTGAGTTTTCATTGATTCTTGGCGCTTTAGGGGTAAGCATCGGACACATTGGAAAGGAAACCCTTGGGCTGATCACCCTTGTGGGACTGATCACCATTGGTCTTTCCACTTATTTGATCCTCTATTCCCATTTCCTGTACGAACGGCTCGCCGGGTGGTTAACCCTCTTCGAGCGAAGTGTTCCCTACCGAGAAAAGGCTGAGGAAGGAGAAAAAGTTTCCCCATCCGTCGATGTGATTCTCTTTGGCCTGGGACGTTATGGATCGAACCTCGCCCAACATCTTCATCAACGAGGGTTGAAAGTCCTTGGCGTGGATATCAATTCAAAAACGGTCGCAGAGTGGAACCAGAAGGGACTTCAGGCTCTTTATGGAGATGCAGAAGACCCTGATTTCCCTCCCACCCTGCCTTTAAAAGACACAAGGTGGATCGTTAGTACCATTCCCCAACGAGAGGTCAATCTTGCCCTTCTTGATGCCCTGCGTCACCATGGTTTTGATGGACAGAAAATTGTAACGGCTCATAATCCACGCGATGCGGAAATACTTAAGGAATCCGGCGCTGACCTCATCCTTTTCCCGTTTGCAGATGCTGCAAAGGAGGCCGCCGAATTGCTGGGGTCTATAGAAGAGGGTTGACTCAAAAGGACGAACATCCAGAATGAGAATAATTTTCTTTGGAGGGATGATCTTATTCTGCCTTTTCAATGCGGTGATAGGAATGGCAAATGGTAACGATGAGAGCCCTCCCCAAATAGAATTGAGAGACCCTATAGAGGTCCTGATCCACGGAGTGAAAGGGGAGGAACTGCAAAACGTTCAAACCGCACTCAGACTTCCTACCGGGTTAATCCGCGAAGGAAAAGTGGATAGGTTTTGGCTGGAACGTTTCAAGAACCAGATCCCTCAAAGAGTCCAAGGGGCCCTTGAGCCTTTTGGTTATTATCAGGCAAAGGTAGAAGTTTCTATGGAGACCGTCGAAGAAGGAATCTTTAGAATCCAGGTTCAAGTTGAACCAGGACCTCCAGTTCGGGTAACTTCAGTGAAGATATCCATTCAGGGTCCTGGAGCAGAAGAGAAGGCATTACGAGAGCAACTGGCTGTTTTTCCGCTAAAAAAGGGGGACCCCCTCCACCACCCGACCTACGAAGGGGCAAAAGGAAGTCTCCGGACAGAGGCTCTGAATTTGGGATACCTTGATGCGGATTTCTCTGTCCATACCATCCGGGTTTTTAAAACCACCCTCAGCGCCGAAATCGAACTCATCCTTGAGACAGGTCCAAGATATTATTTTGGAGAGATTCACCTCGAAGGCGCCCCGGAATACCCTGAGCGTTTCTTGATGAGATACTTTACCTTCCAGAGCGGAGAAACTTTTTCTTATCCGAAAATCTTCCAGACCCAGATCAACCTCAACAATTCAGATCGGTTTAGAGAAGTCGTTCTGATTGCAGAAAAAGAAGTGGCCAGGGAGCATCACATCCCGGTCAAGGTGAAACTGGTTCCTTCTCGACCCAAACGGTTGAGGATGGGGGTGGGTTACAGTACCGACTCCGGAGCAAGGTTGACCGGAAATTATCAGGACCTAAATTTTAATCATTGGGGACATGAGTGGCATGTCCAAGCCAATGTCTCCGAACGTCTTCAAAATCTTGTCTCCCGCTATGTCATACCAAGCCTCTCGGACCTTGACAGCTTTACATCCTTCAAAGGAGGAATCGAGCATGAACGGGTGAAGACATTTGAAAGTCAGGCTTTCACACTTGAGTTTGAACATACGCGCAGCCTGGGAAAAGGGCGACTTGGATCGGGTTATCTCAGGATTCGCCGAGAAGATTTTGAAGTTGGAATTCAGGAAGGTCGCTCCCGTCTTGTGATGCCTGGACTCCGTTTTATTGAAAGGCGTTATGATGACCTCATCCGTCCTAAAAAAGGATATCGTTACGAGCTGGAGTTAAGAGGAACAGGTGAATTTCTTGGATCGGATACCCGTTTTTTACAAGTTTTAACTGGAGGGGATCTGATCCTTCCCCTCCCGCTTCAGTTTACTCTCTTTTCGCGTGGCCAGGCCGGGTTTACCCTTCTGAGCGATCCTCTTCGTGAACTTCCTCCTTCTGTTCGATTTTTTGCTGGAGGCGATCGAAGTATACGTGGTTATGCCTATCAGTCTCTTGGACCAAGGGACGCAAGTGGCAAAGTCGTGGGTGGCAAGCATCTTCTGGTCGGGAGCATCGAGATTGAGCGAGCCCTTAGCAACATACTGGCATTAGCCGTCTTTTATGATGTTGGCAACGCTTTCAATGATTTTAAGGACATTGATCCTCAGCAGGGGATTGGTTTGGGTCTCAGGCTTTATACCCCGATTGGTCCCATTCGTCTCGATCTTGCCTACCAGTTGGGCGTGAAGGATCCAGATTTTAGGATCCATCTGAGTGTGGGGTTTGGGTTATGAGACGCTGGACCATTCTTTTTATTCTGATTCTTTTATTGGTTGCTGCATTCCTCGGGAGCTTTTACTGGCTCCTGACGACCCCCGGAGGTGTCCGTTGGGTATTGTCCAGCATCTCCCGATGGACGTCTGTCAGGATTGAGACCCAAAAGATTTCCGGGCAGTTAGGGCACCACCTCACCCTGGAGGAACTTCAACTTTCCTGGGCCCAGGGTGGAATGAAAGTAAAAAATTTTCAAATTCGCTGGAGACCTTTATTTCTGTTGACAGGAAAGGTGATGATCGAAGAGCTGATCTTGCAGGAGGTTAACCTTCAAGACCAGCGACCTGAGATAAAGACAACTCCAGATTTTAAATGGCCCACCGCTCCGGGTTTCGCTTATTGGGTTCACAGTAAGATAAAAAAATTCCATATCGAAAACCTTGTTTATCGAAGATTGGATCGCCAGTCTATTGAAATTGAAAGACTGACGGCCCGCCTTGCCTGGACCGAAGGCCTGTTAACGCTGGAAGAGATCGATTTTAGATTGGCTTCGGGTACGATTAAAGGATCGGTCGAACTGGGGCTGGCCAAACCAGGGCTTCATTTCCATCTTCATGTTAAACCTTCCAGGCCCATCCTGGGTATTGACAGCGTTCAGGTGAACTCAAGGCTTCTTTCCGTCAGAGGAGCCGAACAGATGAAAGGCAATGCCTTCGTCGAAGCAATGGCTGGAACTGCCAAAACATTTCTCTTGGAATCAGAAATAGCCTTGACCCGAGACACTCTCCAGTTTCCCAACGTTCGTATGTCAAGACCCGGACGGCAAGGATCGTTAACCGGTCAGGGCTCCATCCTCTTTTCTGCCGAAGACCCGATACTGAAGATGAAAACAAATTTTACAAATATGGATCTTTCCCAAGAGACGGGTCTTAAAACCCCAGTTTCTGGAGCACTCGATGTTGAAGGATCATTCCATGACTATCGGGGAACGTTGAGGGTTGAACATGAGAAAAACAAATGGTATTCTGGATTTCTTTCAGGGACATTCAAAGGGAATCTTCACGAAGTCCATCTCACCATTCTCGACGGTTCACTCCTCGACGGAAATGTTAAGGGTCATCTGAAAGCAGGATGGGAAAACGGTCTATCCCTTGAAGGAGACCTTGAAGCCACCCATCTCAATCCTGCCCGAATCACTCCGGAGTGGAAGGGGAATATCCATCTCAATCTTAAAGGAATGATCTTCTGGCTTAAGGGAAAATCCCCTGAAGCAAAGCTGAAAATTCGCCTTTTCCAGAGCCATCTCCGTGGTCAACCCATCACGGGAGAGATCGATCTGCATCTTGAAAAATCCTTTCTGCACGTTATCAAAGCAGACCTTAAAGGAAGAGGGGTGGATCTCTTTGCCCGAGGGACCTTCCGTGAACAGATCGTCTTCCATGCAGAGATAGACGACCTCTCAGGAGTGATTCCAGGTGCCCGGGGTCAGCTTCAATCAAAGGGGGTATTCCACTGGAAGGATCCTCACCGATTAGCCCTCGATGTGACCGGCAAGGGAAAAGATCTCTTTTTCAAAGAGATCTTCCTGGGATCAGGAGAACTGTTTGCCCGCTTTGATGAAAATGAGGACGGTCCGATTGAACTGAAAGGTAAACTACATAACGTGATCTATCAATCGATCCGATTCGACTCTATCAGGGTAGAAGCCTCTGGCAAACTCTCAGAACATCGGTTGATCCTCTTTGCTCAACATCCGGAGACCCGGATCAAAGCCGTTTTAAAAGGAGGCTACGATGGGAAGAGCTGGCGGGGGAGCCTCCTTGAATGGACCGGAACCGATTCGATGGGCTTATGGAAACTCCACACAGATGCGGAGGTTGGTGTTTCCTCTCACCGGTTAACATTGAAGTCCTTCAAGTTGGTAAGTTCCAGGGGGGAAACCCTTTCTCTCCATGCAGATCTGACCCTCAATCCGTTTCAGGGGACAGTCGAGATGAAATGGCATCAACTGAATCTTGCCCGGGCAAATCCATTTCTAAAAGAGATCCTTCTGGAAGGACAGACCCGGGGAGATTTGATCTTCCAGTGGGGGACACAGGATCGGATGAAAATGGCTGGCGAAGCCCTCATGGAAGGGGGAATCAGGGATACCTCTTTTTTAAAGGTCGATCGGGCAGAAGGCAGGATAAAATTCCACTGGGATGAAAAACGGCTTCAGGCTTCAACCGTCATTGAGTTTTCAACGGGAGGCAGGCTAAAGATAAACATCCTTTCAGACCAGCCCGCACGAATGGAGGTCCCCAAACAGGTTCAGATGGAGGGTCACTGGGAATCGATCGATCTCCTGCTTTTCAAACCCTGGTTTCCCAAGAATATGGTCCTCGAGGGAAAACTCTCAGGCAGGCTTTCAGGGCATTACACACAGGATTCTCGATTCGACCATTCAGGATCTCTTAGAGTGTTTCAGGGCAGACTGAAGTGGAAAGACCAAAAAGATGAAGTCTCAACCGATTTACAGACGGTGGACTTGAACTGGATCTGGGAAAAGGAAACCCTCAAAGGGGACCTTTCCTTCATGCTCTCAGACTATGCCAGGATTAAAAGCACCTTCCATGTGCCGGTGAAACCCCAACGGCCCTGGATGATTGATTCTCAAGGTCCCCTCCACTTTTCTCTGCAGGGATGGATGAATGAAAAAGGACTGCTTCCTTCTCTCTTCCCGGAGAAGATTCGAAAAAGTCAGGGCAACATCGAACTCGATCTGAAGGCCCATGGAACCTGGGGAAGACCTCGTCTTGAAGGTCTGATCAAAATAAAGAAAGCTCAACTCGAGCTTCCTTCAGGTCGAGTCCCTTTCTTGTTTTCGAAGCATCATGGTTCGACCGATTCTTTGAAGATGGAGATTCAGCAGGGAATAATCAAATTGAACTGGAATGAAACAAGGCTACTCTCCTCTTGTGACCTTGATTTTGGAAAAGGCGTTCGGTTCCTGGCCAGTGTCTCATCGCCTGAGCCTGCTCAGATGGCCTTTCCTGAAAGGGGAACCCTTTTAGCCAACTGGTCAGGGATAGACCTCGGCCTCTTTAAATCCTATCTGCCAAGGCAGGTCATGCTCGAGGGCGGAGTTAATGGTCACCTCTCCGGGAAGTGGATGAAGGATCAATTTGAAACAACAGGAGAATTAAGGGTGGCCTATGGGGCGATAGGCTTTCGAAATGAAGAAGGAATGATGAAAGCCATGCTTCAGAAGGCAGAGGTCAAATGGACTTGGCAAAAAGAATATCTTTCAGGAGAAATCTCGCTTGCGCTACAGGAACACGGGTATCTTAAGGGAGAATTTCAATTGCCTCTTCCTTCCCGGTTTCCGATTGCGATTCAACAGAAGGGATCCATCAAGGTCTCATTAGAGGGGAAGTTTGAAGAGAAGGGCCTGCTTCCGGCCCTCTTGCCGGGAATGGTTCAAGAGAGTCAAGGACAACTTCAGGTAAACCTGACAGGCAATGGAACATGGGAAGAGCCAAATCTCAAAGGCCGGTTGACATTGGAGAAAGCCCAAGGGTATCTGCCCTCAGCAGGGATTCGGCTTGAGGACATCCGTGTTGAGGCAGAATGGATGAAAGATCAGATCCGTCTCACATCCATTAAGATCCGTTCGGGCCAGGGCTCCCTCGAAGGAATTGTCACGATTGGATTGAAGAATTGGAAGGTCAATCACTATGAAGGACATCTGAAAGGAGATCGTTTTCAAACCATTCACCTCCCGGAGCTTCAGGTGTTAAGTAATCCTCACCTCAAGTTTCAAGGCACTCCTCAAAACATTGCGATCACGGGGGATATCGGAATTCCAGAATTTTTACTTTCAGGGCAACCCTCACAAGATAGGATACGGCCAAGCCCGGATGTCATCATTGTCGATGCGCCTGAGATTGCAAAAAGAAAATTTCCATTCGCTCTGGAGATGCAGGTTCGGTTGTTATTAGGGGAAAAGGTATCGATTAAGATAGAAGGTCTGGAGGCCCGGTTAACTGGACAATTAACCCTAAAAGCTCACGATATGGAAAGGATGAATGCTGAAGGAGAGATTCGTGCCATTCGGGGTCATTACACCGCCTTTGGTCAAAAACTTGAATTCATCAGGGGACGTCTTTTTTTCACCGGCGGCCCAGTGGATAACCCTTCCCTCGATGGAATTGCAGTAAGAAAGGTTGGGGATATACAGGCAGGGATTGCAGTAACGGGAACATTAAAAAAACCTCTGGTAAGGCTATATTCGAGACCTTCGATGCCAGATACGGATATCCTTTCCTATATTGTTCTCGGTCAACCCCTTGGAAAGGGGGTAGAGGCCAGCCCCTCCCTCATTCAGGCCGCAGGAGCTTTTCTCACAGCGGGAGAATCGGTCATCCTCCAGGGCCAGCTCAAAAAAATGTTTGGTCTGGATACACTGGATATCACCATCCCGCCTGGAGAGAGTGAGGTTTCCCGCTCTATGGTCACCATTGGGAAATATCTGACACCCAAACTTTATATCAGTCTGGGTCGCTCTCTCTTCACAGACACCACTCTCGTGACGCTCCGATATACCCTTTCAAAACGATTGGAGGTGGAGGCCGCCACAGGAACTGAAACAGGGGCGACCCTGTTTTATCGAATTGAATTCAGATAATCCTTAGAGATGAGAAAGATCATCCCTCGTGCCCTCTTCTTTCTCTTTCCTCTTGTAATGCCTCTCCAAAAAATCTTTTGCCAGATCCTTTCCTCCCCATCCAAAGGCAATGGCAAGGGCGAGAACAATGCCCCCAAAGGTAATGGAGAAAGCCGCCACGATCACCTTCTCAGCGATACCGAGGTGATAGAGAGCCATCGTCCAGGAAAGGATAATGATGAACCAGCGCACCGAACGGGCCATCCATTTCGCAGATTCCATCTGAGCGTTGACGGCTGAGATTAAAATCGCCTGTCCCAGGAAGATGGCGATGAGATAACCGATGACCAGAAGGATCAGCGCAGCAAACAGGTGGGGAAGGTAATTGAAGAACTGGGAGATTGCCTGCTGGGTGGCGGCTACCTCAAGGGCATTAATCCCTAAAATGAGGGTAATCAGGATAATCACCCAGTAGAAAAAACGGCTGAGTAAATGAGCAGGAGAATAGGTGATTCCCCGTTGAGCGAAGAGAAGGGTTAGACCCCATCGCTCACTTATTTTATCAAATTGGATGGCCTTCAGAAAAAGAAAGACTATCGTTTTGACGAACCAGGCAATGACCCAACCCAGGATGAGAATGGTGATCATAGCCAATAAATTGGGAAGAAAGGTAATGACTTTCCCCAAAAATTTATTAAAAGATTCAATCACAGCAACCTTCCAGACCTCTCCCATTCGACTCACCTCCTCCTAACCTTCACCCCAACGTTCAATGAGGTAAGGTTTCATCTCCTCAAACGTCTTGCAGAGGTGCTCAATCCTTTCCTCCACTTCACTGGCTGAACAATCGATGTTCTCTTTCACAAAGGAGGCCACCTTCCCCAAATAGAGGGGAATCATCGATCTTAATAGGTGATCCCGATGAACGAACCCTTTGTGATAAGCCACTGCAAAATCGTAAATGATACGAACCCAGAGGTCTTGTGGAAAGGAGAAAGCCTCATCGGATAATTGACTGATCGATTTCAGCCAATGGGCGGTCTCAGGGGAGAGTGCCTTGATCCAGATTTCCATCAGGTCTTTCACCCCCAATCGAAAATTCGCGATCATCCGTTCCAATTTGACCGCTATCGGTTCCAGTCCCACCTCGTAATGAAACCCGAAGGTCGGAACCGATTGGGATTCTTTGACGTCTTTCCAGAGAGGCTCATAATCTTCCATCAACCGATAAACCGAAGAGACCACCTGAGTGAACATAGGGCCCAGATCGCTTCCCGGGTCTTTGGCATCGTGAATTTTAGCTCCCAGGTAGGATTGACAGACCCTGTACCCCTCGGCAATGGCGAGGGTTGTCATCCAGATATCGATCCCAAATCGAGCCACATCGGTCTCCCATACCTCTTGGGTTAAATAATGTTGGGCCAGGTTTCCTGAAAAGCCGAAATCCCCTCCAATGGGCTGCCGAACCCTTTTGCCATAAAGAGCCCTCGTCATAGGATAGACAATACTGTTGGTGATTGTCCCATCGAATTTATGTCGGGCATAAAGGGGCGCCACGTAATCGAACCCTTCCTCATAAATGGGTCGAATAAGAAGTTCCACCCACTCTGGGGTAATCGATCTTAAATCCGAATCCACTACGGCACAGGCTTTAGCACGGAGGGAGGTGGCCCCTGCAAAAATCATTTTAAAAGCACTTCCCTTGCCAGGGATTCCATGGTAGGGAGTCACAATCTTTTGGATCGGGTGAACAGGGTGAGACGTGAGAATCGTTTTAAAGTCCTCAATTTGAACTCGCTTGACCATCTCTTGTGTTCCATCGGTGGATCCACCATCGGAATTGATCAAAACCGCCCTCGCCTTAGGAAAATATTTGGCGAGGCCAGCGATGACCGCCCGAACGACATGACCAATGGTCCGGACGTTATTGTAACTTGGAATGCCGACCACGAGATCCGCCTGTTGAATTTTTTCAATCTGTTTCTCAAACGAGAGTTTGGTCATCTCTTCTGACATAGATCAAACCCAACAGGATTCTAAGAGAGGACCCAATGTCTTTTCGTGGAAGGTTGCCATCCATCTCCCCCATTCCGCACAAAAGGGAACATAGGACATTGGGGCCTGTTTTCTTTTTTGAATGAGAAGAGACATCAGATCAAGGCATTTGGCACCCTCCTTCCATTTTCGCTTTTTGAAATAATCCATGGCCAGCAAGAGGGCGGTGAGAAAAGCCTTCAGATAAAGGGTTCTCCTCAGGAAATATCCTGGGTAAGGATCGAGGGAGAGGGGCATCCCACTGCTTACTTTTTCCCGTTCGTAGAGAAAGCGCTCGATGTCTCCCCGTAATTCCTCATAAAAAAATTCCCCTGTTCGGGGCGGATGAAGGTGTTTTACCTTCAGTTCTTTATCGAACAGGATACAGAAGCCTTGTTGATGAGCATTGATCAAATAGTCCGTGTCTTCTCCTCTGGGGATATAAGGATCAAAGGGAATTTGACTGTAGAGCTGGCGATGAAGAACGAGGTTCCCCCCTAAAAGGATCGGGGAGGGGAGATATCGTTCTGGTGAGGCAAGGAGGGATTTCCAAACCTCATTCATCCATTTAGTCTTGTTCCACAGGATTCTCCACCAGAGACGGGGAGAGGGGAGAAGGATGTCTCCATTGGCATCGAGATAAAACCCTCCTTTGCCCTGGAGGAGTTTGCCCTCATAAGGCTCGTTCAGATGTTCGCAGGCGATTTTCAAGTAGAGTGGATCTTCCACAACTTCATCATTGTCAATGAAGATGACCGCTTCCATGGATAAAACATAAGCCAGCAGGAGGCCGGTGTTACGAATGTTTGAGAAGCCCTGCAGATCCACAAAGGCTGAAAGGAATGGGAAACCCCTTTGTTTTAAGTGTTGTCTCACCCCGGAAAGGTGAAGGTTAGAAAATAGAAAGGTCTTCCCGGCTCGAAGGTTTTTGATTTCTTTCCGAAGGCATTGGTCCATCTCCCCAAAGGAGTGTTCCCCTCCTCCTTCGGCAGGATTCATAGAAACCAGAAGAATCAGCGTATGATCACGATCGTTTAGAATCTCTAAACTCTGGATCGCCCTTTTCGTCAACCCAAACCCTTCTGACGTGAGCAAGGCATCGGGGTGGGAAAAACGAAGATAGGCAGGGATGATAATCGCTTTCTTCATAGGTCTCCGTTCATCTCTCGGCCCGAACCGGAAGGAGGAAGCCCATGGACGGCTTTTTCAAGATTGCCAACCTGCTTCCTCAAATCTCTCGATCGGAGGGAAGAACGAACCATCTTAGGGATACAGAAGAAAAGGGCGATCAAGATCCCTACGCCTACAGATCCCAAAAGCGTATAGAGGAGGGAGGTTTCCATCCTCCATAATAAAAATTTGATCACCACCGGTGGAGCGCTTGAATTTTGAACGGCAAAAACGGCCAGACCGATCACCATGAACAACACCAACCAGTAAAAGAATTGCATGGTTCACCCTCCCTTTTAAAGCTGATATGAACCGATGACCCCCTCTCTTTTCGATGAAAGGGAAAAGGCTCAATGGGCGTTTAAAATGACTCTTAACATCGCTTCGTTCCAGGCCCTGGGGCCCACTCCCTGAATAAGGGTGAGATTCGGAACCTCTGACGGAGTTGGCTCTCCTTCTCTTTGAAGGAAAACAGGTTTCTCGACAGCGAGTAACATTGGTAGGTCATTCAGGCTATCCCCAATGCCTATGGTCAAGACGGAAAAGTATTCATTTTCATATAATGCTTTCAGGATCCGAACCGCCTTTCCTTTGTCGTTCTTTCCGAGGATATGGTGAAATCTTCCTCCCCAGGTGTAATTCATTCCCTTTTCTTGGATCTTCTTTTTAACTCTCTCGATCTCCTCTTTCCCACCCTCCACCATAAAGGCTTCATCATATTCCCTCTGTTTAGCATATCGAGCTTCATCCAATCCCATTCCCGTAAGGGCGCTCAGCTCTTCTTCAGTGAGATCGGAGAAGCCTGTGATCTTCACTCCTATTTCTCTTCTGATGGACTCTAACGCATCAAGGATAGCAGGGTAAGAGGTCCCCAACTCCAACACAACATACTGATTCAACTCTTTACCATAAGGAAACGGGAAAGAAAAGTACCCTTTCGGAATAAAAATAGCCCCTCCGTTCTCTGAAATAAAGGGGTGGGTATTCTCAAGCCTCCTTCGGTAGCGTTCGATCTCGCTCCGGGTCTTGCTACTGCATAGAATGAGAGGGATCCCTTCCGAGCGAATCAAACGAAGGGCGGTCTGTGCCGCTTCAAAGGAACAGGTCTCTTGATCCAGCAGGGTTCCATCCAGATCGGTAAAAATGACTCGCTTACGTGTTATCATCGTCAACAGCGTTTTTCAATCTTTCCAGAAAATCTGGAATCGCAGAGGTCACCCGGCTCCAATTCGGAATGAGAGGAATGCTCAGGGGATCATCGACAAAGGCCCGGCTTGCCAGTTCAATCCCCTTGGTAAAGGTTTCAACAGCGACCCCTTCTTCATGACGATCAAAATCGAGGCCATTGATGGCCGCATCGTCATGGTATTTGGTAATGGCTTCCTGGGCAGTTCGTAGGTAGGTCGCCTTAAGGGTTTTGAGGAGGCTCTCCGACAGATCAATGCCTTCACTGGCGAGGTTTCGAAAGAGGTTCTTCGCGATATCAGTACACATCCTTAAAAGACCTTTACTCGGATCATCCGGAGAAAGCTCTTGATGCTTGTGTTCATAATTGTCTGTCAAATCAACCTGACAGATTCGCCTGAGGGAACAGTTGCGGAACACTTCGGAAAGGACACCCACCTCCAGCCCCCAATCCCAGGGGATCCGATTGATCCGTGCCAGATCCGTAATCATCGAAAATTCTCCTGCGAGAGGGTATCGGAAACTGTCCAAGTAAACTAAAAAGGGAAGATAACCCAATAATCTCTCAAGGGATCGGATGAGGGGGGTGACAAACAGTCGGGTCACGCGTCCATGCATTTTGTTCGTCACCCGTGCATAAAAACCTTTGCAGAACTCATATCCTAAATTAGGGTTGGCTACCGGATAACAGAGTCGTGCCAAGAACTCACGATCATAACTGACAATATCGCAATCGTGAAGCACAATGACATCGCTCTTTCCACTGGCTAGGACATATCCAAAAGCCATCCAGGTGGATCGTCCCTTTCCGTCCTCCCCTGCTGAGATATCGTTCTGTGTTAAGATGTGATAGAGGGATTGAACACGTTCTCCGTCATTCCAGATGACAATCGTCTCCTGGGGCAGGACCGAAAAAAATTCTCGGGCGTGTTCAAACTCTTTTTGACTGGCCCTTCCCAAGGTCACAATCACCTGGTTAATGTATTTGACCCGTTTAATCTCAGAAATGATGCCTTTGAGGGCTTTCTCTTTCAGTTCGGAATAGAGGGAAGGCAGGACCAGTGCAATGGGGTTGTATCTTGAAAAGAATTCGAGCTCCATCTCCATTCGTTCGAGGTTTTCTCTCTTAAAGCGATGTAAGGTGGTAATGACTCCGGGCTGGAAAAAATCGCTCATAAAACGACTCCTTTTAGTTTTATTTTGCTGACGGAGTGCTCCATTGGTTCAAACACTATAGGTGTCTTTTCTTTTGACAAGGCTTTTAGAAGAAGAGAGGGTCTCATGGAGGATTTCTCTTAATTTGTAAAATTGAATAGGTTTTTCCAAATAGGCTGTTGCACCTCTTATAAAGGCTTTTTCCCGAATATCCTCACTTCCAAACGCTGTGACCACAACAATGGGAACCTCCGGCTGAAGTTTTCTAATCCCAGGCAAAATGTCCAATCCGGTTAAACCGGGCATCCGAACGTCAGTCAAAACCAGAAGGAATGATTCATGGACCAACTTACGGAAGGCCTCCGAGCCATCGCTGACCGATTCGGTCTCGAATCCCTCTTCCAGAAAGAAGTCCTCTAACAAGGCCCTCATCTCTTCATCGTCTTCAACAATCAGTATCTTTTTGTGAGTTTCCACATCTTAACCAATGACGAAGTCTGGAGATTCTCTTTCAAACAACCGATCCATGATCCTTCGAAGCCTGGTAAAGGGAGTCGGTGACTTTCCCATTGTTGAAACGGGCGGACGACCGTCCTCACTTTCCCGACACCCGGGGACTTTTGAAATATTTTAACAATTCAGAATCTGACTCCAGAAGAAGAGTGGTCTTCCCCTCGAAAAGTTTTTCATACAGTTGGAGTCTCCTCAGGAAAGAATAAAACTCTGCGTCTTGCTCATAGGAACCGATGTAAATCTCTGTCGCGCGCCCATCCCCTTCCCCAAATAGTTTCATCTGCTGACTATAAGCTTTGGCAAGAATGATCTCTTTCTCTTTATCGGTTTCAGCCTTAATCTCTTTGGCTCGCTGTTCCCCCTCGGCTCTATACCGTTTGGCAATCCGGTGGCGTTCGGCCTGCATTCGGGCATAGACACTCGCCTGCACTTCCTTCGGGAGGTCGGCTCGTTTGATCCGGACATCAATAATCTTGATTCCAAACCGTTTCGCTTGTTCATGGGCATCCTTAGCCACCGTCTCCACAATTTTTTCCCTCTCCTCTCGAATGAACCCAATAAATGGATGCTTGGCAATCTCCTGTCTCAGCCGTGCCACTAAAATATCTTCAAGGCGGGCCAACGCCCCTGCCTCCGTCCTGACGCTCCGATAAAATTCTAAGGGATCTTCAATCTTCCATCGAGAGACATGATCCACAACCACCCTCTTCTTATCGAGGGTGATATACTCCACGGCCACCGCATCTGTTGTGAGAACTCTTTTATCAAAGAGATGAAGTTTCTGAACGAACGGAATTTTAAAATGTAGTCCGGGTTCCTGAATCGTTCGGACGTATTTCCCAAATTGGGTGATGATCGCCTGTTCCCTTTCATCGATGGTAAAAGCGGATCCTGAAAGGACGAGTAAAACAAAGAGGAGGAGAATCAAAACGGCCATTCGCCTTTTGCTATCCATCTGTCCTTACTCCTTTTTTCCTTCTTTCTCTTTAATCGAAACACCTTCTTTCAAGGGGAGCCACTTCAGCACTGATGACCCTCCCTCCGGAGGAAGAATATACTTCTCTTTGCCGGGCAAAATCTTCTCCAGGGTTTCAAGATAGAGTCGCTCTCGAGTGACCTCTTTGCCCTTTCGGTAGGCTTTGAGCACATCTAAAAATCTTCCGGCATCGCCCTGGGCCCGAATGACTCTCTGCTCTTTATAGGCTTCTGCTGCTCGAAGCATCTGGGCCGCTTCTCCTTTAGCCTTGGGAATCAGATCTTCTCGATAGCCCTCGGCTTCACGCATCAAACGTTCTCGATCCTCCCACGCCCTAACGACATCGTGAAAGGCATCTTTGACCTCCTCAGGCGGATCTACCACCAACAGTCTGGCTTCGGTCACCATTAACCCTGTTTGATAGTCATCCAAAAGCGTCTGAAGATATTTCTTCACCTCATCCTGAACAACCACGCGACCCTCTGTCATCGTGAAGTCAATGGTATTTCGCCCCACCACACTTCGGAGAGCCACTTCAGCAGAAGATTTCAGGACTCCCTCGGCGTGTCGAACTCGGAATAAAAATTGGGATGGATCTTTCACCACATACTGGACAAAAAGCTGAGCATCCACAATGTTTTCATCGCCGGTGAGCATCAGGGCCTCTTTGGGTTCTGCTCTCACCTTTCCGGAGTACGGATCGGTCCTAAACCCAATTTCAGCCCTTCTAACCTTGGTCAAATGCACCACATCGTGGGTCTGAATAGGCCAGGGAAGACGGTACCGCAAACCAGGAGGGGTGCGATCAACCTCTTTGCCAAACTGCCTGACAACGCCCTCTTCTCCTGGACCCACGATATAAATTCCAGAAGCAAGCCAGATGATGATGGGGATCGCTAATAGAATGAGGAGAAACTTTCTTGATCCCCATCTTCGAATTTTATTTTGAACATCGCGGACCACATCCTCCATGGAGGGAGGACCATATCCTGCTCCTCTCCCAAAACTTTCATCCTGCCAAGCCATTGTCTCTCCTCTTATCAAATGACCATCTTATTATCATCAGCGATCTTTGATGGGCCATATTTGAACTTGAAGAAGGCCTGGTCAGAGAGGGTTCTGCCAAATTCACACCCGACTCGAGGAGGTGAAAAAACTGACCCGGCCTTCTTCTATTTTATTAATAGCAATCAGGATACCAAATGCTGAAGAATAAATTCTCTTTAAATTTCAAAGAATTGAAAAAGCGGCAGATTTTAGAAACAAAATCAAACGGGGCAAAACGAAACGGTCTGGGTCAAATTGGGACAATCAGTCTTATATAAAATGTGATAGAAAATTACTTTTCTTGAAGTTTTCGATAGAGGGTCTTTCGGTCAAGCCCAAGGAGAGCAGCAGCCTTTGATTTGTTTCCCCTGGTTTTGATTAACACCCTTCGAATATACTCTTGCTCCAATTGAGCGAGAGTCATTTGATTTTCGATGGCCTTTTCAAAGATCCGATCATCTGTTTTTGGAAGGAGAGAGGATGGCAGATCTTCAGGAACAATCCATTCGTTTCGACTCAGAGTAATAGCCCTCTGAATGACATTTTCCAGTTCCCTGACATTTCCTGGCCAGGAGTAATTGAGCAGGAGTCTCAAGGCTTCTGGAGAAACTCCAGAGATGTTCTTTTTTAATTCTGTGTTAAACCGATGAATAAAATGCTGGATCAACAGAGGGATATCTTCTTTTCGTTCCCGAAGAGGGGGCATCTCGATATCAATAACCTTCAATCGGTAATAAAGGTCTTCCCGAAATTGACCTTGTTTGATGAAAGACTCCACGTCACGGTTCGATGTCGAGATGATTCTCACGTCAAGGGGATAAGAGGTGGTATCGCCGAGGGGACGAACCTCCCGATCTTCAATGACCCGAAGCAATTTCGCCTGGAGGGCCAGTGGCATCTCAGTCACCTCATCTAAAAAGAGGGTCCCTTCATGGGCTTCAAACAGGAGGCCTCTTTTGTCCGATCGGGCATCTGTAAAGGCTCCCTTCTTATACCCAAACAGTTCACTTTCAAGGAGCGCCTCTGGAATCGCTGCACAATTAATGGCAACAAAAGCATTCTCTTTTCTGATTCCGCTGTAATGGATGGCTTTGGCGACTAACTCTTTGCCGGTTCCACTCTCTCCGGTAATCAGGACGTTGCTGAAGGTATGACTGATCCGCTCAATGAGGTCGTAGATCTTCTGCATGGGGAAACTTTTCCCGATGAGGTGATGGAAATCGTATCGAGAGGCAACCTCCTTCCTGAGTCGAAGGACTTCTTTTCTGAGGAGTCGATTTTCCAGAGCCTTTTTAACGGTCAATACCAGCTCTTCCATTTGAAAGGGCTTGGTGAGATAGTCAAACGCTCCCATCTTCATGGCTTGGATAGCGGATTCAATGGTTCCGAAAGCAGTAATGATAATTACCGGCGTCATGGAAGCCATCTGCCGAACCTCTTCAAGAAGATCCAGCCCTTTGAGTCCCTTCATCTTTAGATCGGTGATCACAACATCAAACTCTTCCTTCCTCAATAATCTGGAGGCTTCCAGACTATCGTTGAGAGGAGTCACAGAAAACCCCTCTTCCTCAAGGACCTCGGAGAGCAACCGGCACATCTCCCCATCATCATCTACCACCAGCACCGGATAGCCCTTAGGTCTCATGGCACACCTCCTCTTGGATCGCAGGAAGATAGACCTTAAAAGAAGACCCCTTCCCCTTTTCACTCTCTGCTTCGATCCACCCCTCGTGGTCTTGCAAAATTCCCTGACTCACCATTAAACCCAATCCTGTTCCCGTATCCTTCGTCGTAAAAAAAGGATTAAAGATATTTTCAAGGGTCTCTCGATCCATCCCCACACCCGTGTCTTCAATATGAACGACGAGGTAAGCCCGTTGCTCATCCTCTAATCCCTTTTTCGAAGTCTGTTCCATATGGACGGTCAACCGGAGTTCTCCTCCCTCGGGCATCGATTGTATCGCATTGACGATAAGGTTTGAAAAGACCTGCTGGAGTTGGTCAGGGTCACCCATCACCAAGGAAAGAGGGGCCTCCACCTGTTTATATAACTGGATCTTTTGTCTCCGGATCTGCGGATCAAGAAAGTCGAGTGTCGTCTCCAACAAAGCGGGGAGGTTTAATCGTCTCTTCTCCGGAGGTTTCTTTCTCACAAACCCGAGGAGTTGCCGGATAATTTTTGAAATTTTTTCCGATTGAAGCAAGATGATCTCTAAATTTTTTTGAGCCTCCTTCTGTCCTTTTACCTTTTTCATCGTCAACTCGGCTCTTCCGCTGATGATATTCAAGGGAGTACCGATCTCATGAGCCAAACCGGAAGCCAGTTGGCCAATGATAGCCAGTTTTTCCGATCGCCGGAGACTTTCTTCCAGCTCCAACCGAGTGTTCGCCTCTCGGATGATCTTCTCCTGAGCCTTCTTTAAAGCAGAAGCCATCTGGTTAAAGGCCTGGGCTAACTGAGAGGGTTCATCCTTTCCCTGCAAATCGATCTGAAAGTCGAGATTCCCTTTGCCCAGTTCCTGAATCCCTTGCATCAATCTGGAGATAGGCGTCGAAATCCAGTGTTTCGTCATCAGGAGGATCAGGGTCACGATCCCACCGACGAGGATCAAGAGCGTGAGCAAAATGCTCCATTTGGCTTTCCGGATCTCCTCTTCCATGAAAGAGGTATGTTGAAGAACACAGACGCCTCCAATGCTTCGTCCCCTTCGGTCTTTCAATGGGAAGGCATAGGAAAACACAGGCGTCTTATGATAAACCTCAAAGGATTCCTGGGAGAGATTTTCCTCCATGGCTTTTCGAATCTTTTCCACATAAGGCTCGAAGGCATCGCCAATGGAACGGGAGCAAAAGACAAGATCTTTTCCTCCATGGTAGACCACCACGCCCAGAGTTCTCTCATACTCTTCAACGGCATCGATCAACTCCTGAACATACTCCATCTCCTTCGGGATGGAAATCTTTTCAAGAGGAACCCGAAGAGTTTGACCAATACTCCTCACCTCGACTTTCATCTTTCGAATGAGGATATCCCGTCGGGAGAGGACATGGAAATATCCATATCCGGTGAGAACCAGAATGATGACAAGCGAGAGACAAAGGGAGAGTTTCGTATTTAATTTCACTTTAAACTCCCTGGACGCTAACCGACCCTATTCAATGTATCAGTTACCTCCGAGAAAGTCAAAATCCCTTTATAGACATTTGGTTTAAAATATTGTAGAAATGAAGTAAAACCCTAAGAAAGAAGAGGATTTGATGCAGTTTCCAACATACAGACCGAGACGGTTGCGTAAGGATGAGTTGTTCCGGGAGATGATACGGGAGACCCATTTAAGGCCGGATGACTTTGTCCTTCCCCTCTTTGTCCGTCCTGGAAAAGGGGTAAAAAAATCGATTTCATCCATGCCCGGCCATTTCCAGCTCTCCATCGACCTCCTGATCAAAGAAGTGAAGGAGGCCAGGTCCATGGGAATTCTTGGAGTGATCCTCTTCGGGATCCCCGAAAAAAAAGATGAGCAGGGATCGGAAGCCTATTCCAGCAATGGGATCATCCAGAGAGCAATTCGGCAGATCAAAGAAAAAGTGGATGGCATCCTGGTCATCACCGATGTCTGTCTCTGTGAATATACCAGTCATGGCCATTGCGGTGTGGTGAACGAAGGGAAAGTCCTCAATGATGAGACGCTCGAAGTCCTCAGCCGTCAAGCCCTCTCCCATGCCGAGGCAGGCGCTGACATCGTGGCTCCTTCTGATATGATGGATGGAAGAGTAGCTGCCATTCGAAAGATTCTCGATGAGAATCAGTTTCAGGACATTCCCATTCTCTCCTATGCGGCAAAATACGCTTCTGCATTTTACGGACCTTTCCGCGCCGCAGCAGAATCAAAACCCCAGTTTGGCGACAGAAAATCGTATCAGATGGATCCCGCCAACGGGGAGGAAGCCTTGAGAGAGGTTTGGCTCGACCTCGAAGAAGGGGCGGACATGATTATGGTCAAACCTGCTCTTCCCTATCTGGATATCCTCTATCGAGTCAAACAGACATTTAACATTCCTGTTGCTGCCTACAACGTGAGCGGTGAGTTTTCAATGATCAAGGCCGCCTCGAAGCTGGGGTGGGTTGATGGAGACCAGGTGATGATGGAATCTCTCATCGCCATCAAGCGGGCAGGAGCAGATCTGATATTAACCTACTTTGCCAAAGAAGCAGCGAAGAAATTGGGATAAATATCATGATGAACATCCCCATTATCAGATCCAATATAGGAAATTTCCCTCTTCTTAAAAAGGGAGAACCTCATGAGAGGGATGCTTAGCCGTTGGTAATATGTTGAAGAATAAGATGGATCAGAATCAATCTTCTCATGTCCCCTCTACGCCTCACGCCTCACATGCCACGCCTCCTGCGTTAAGGATGGTCGCCTGGGAGTTGATCCGTAGTTGTAACCTCGCCTGTGTCCATTGCCGCGCCTCTTCCGAACGGGGTCCTTACCCAGGAGAATTGACGACCCAGGAATGCTTTCGCGTGATGGATGAGATGGCAACCATCGCTCAACCTGTGATCATTCTTACGGGAGGAGAACCTCTTCTTCGTACCGACATCTTTGAACTCGCCCAATATGGAACGAAGAAAGGGTTCCGGATGGTGATGGCCACGAATGGAACGCTGGTGACTGACGAAAAGGTACTGTTGATGAAAGCCTCCGGGATCCAAAGAATCAGCATCAGTCTGGACGGACCCGACCCCGACTCCCATGACGCCTTCCGGAAGGTGAAAGGAGCCTTTGCAGGAGCTCTTCGGGGAATAGAGATTGCCAAAAAACATGGCCTTCCCTTCCAGATTAATACGACCATCACTCGATCCAATCTTCACTTGATTGAAAAAATCCTTCGCTTGGCCATGGATCTCGGTGCTGTCGCACACCATATCTTTTTGCTTGTCCCAACAGGAAGAGGCAAAGACCTGCAGGATCAGGAAATCTCTGCCCTGGATTATGAAAAGACCCTTCACTGGTTTTATGAACAGAACGACCAAGTGAATCTTCAACTCAAAGCCACCTGCGCACCTCACTATTATCGGATTCTCCGACAGCGAGCCAAAAAAGAGGGCAAAAAGCTCTCTTTCCAAACACACGGGCTGGACGCAGTCACACGGGGTTGTCTGGGAGGCATTTCGTTCTGTTTTATCTCCCATCTCGGACAGGTTCAGCCTTGTGGGTATCTCGAGTTAAACTGCGGGAATGTCCGCCAGCAATCTTTTCCGGAGATCTGGGAAAAGTCTCCCATTTTTCAGGACCTTCGAAACTTCGATGGATACGGAGGCAAATGTGGCCGGTGTGAGTTCAGAAAGGTCTGTGGAGGATGTCGAGCCCGAGCTTATGAAATCTCTGGAGACTACATGGCAGAGGAACCCTACTGTATCTATCAACCGGGTTAAATCGCAACGGATTATGAAATCGTTCTTCAAAAACTTCTTCCGTTTTCGGGTAAGTCTCACCTTCAAGTTTCTTATGGCCATGATCGCTCTGGTTTTCATCACCTCTGGAGCTTTCGGATGGTTTTTTCTTGGAAGAGAAACCGCTCTTCTGCAAGGGATGGTAGAGGAACCTGTTCTGCAAGAAAGACTCTCCCAATTAAAGAGGGAGATCCTCTGGGTCACGCTGGGGGTGACCGGGATTGGGTTTTTGCTGACCCTCATTTTCACCCGAATTCTTTTGAAACCCATTGAACAACTCGCCTCTGCGACCGAAAGTATCTCAGAGGGCAATCTCTCGCAGACGTTGAATATCCATTCCCGGGATGAGATTGGAGATTTAGCCAGGGCTTTCAATCAGATGATCCTTCAACTGAGAGATTCCCGGCAATATCTCGAGAGGAAAGTGGAGGAACGGACCCGTCAACTGGAAGAGAATATCACCCAGCTTAACAATGCCAGGACCGTCACTTTAAAAATGCTTGAAAATCTTCAATTGGCTAAGGGGGAGTTGGAACGGGTGAATCGCGAACTCAAAGAGGCCGATGAAACCCGAATGAAATTCATTGGGATGGCCTCCCATGAATTGAAAACCCCTCTCACGGCGATTAAGGCGAATATTGACTTCATTCTCTCGGGAAAGGCTGGAAACGTTCCTGAAGAGTTGAAGCCCCATCTCCTTACGATTCAAAGAAATACGAATCGAATCCAGGGGACCATGGATCATATGCTCGATTTCACCCGGATCAAATCGGGTCGTCTCCTCATCGAACCCGAACCGATTCTTCTCTCAGAGGCTGTGGTAGCATACCTTCACGAGGTTAAACCCGTGGACAAAAACCTGACCATCCAGATAGAGATACCGGATGGGTTGAAAGTTTATGCGGATCGAAATCGGTTCCATGACATTTTTGTCAATCTTCTTTCCAATGCCTTTAAATTCACGCCTGAAGGAGGAAAGGTTTTCACAACCGCCACTCAAACAGAAAACGATATTCTTTTCGAAATTCGGGATACCGGAATTGGAATTTCAGAGGACAAACTGAAAAAAATTTTCGAAGAGTTTTATCAGGCCGAAGGAGGGAAATACGGCGGGACAGGACTGGGACTTTCAATCGCCAAACGGATGATCGAAGTCCATGGAGGTAGGATCTGGGTAGAATCGTCTTCTGGAAAAGGCTCGGCTTTCTTTTTTACCCTCCCCGCTTTTAAGGAGAAAGAAGATGGAAGTTCCATCCGTTCCTCATGACGCAAAAGGAAAGGCTCTGGTCGTGGATGACGCTCAGGATACCCGGGAGATTATTCAGAAGCTCCTCCGTTATGAAGGTTACGATGTCATTATGGCCTCCACCGGCGAAGAAGGGGTGAGCAAGGCAAAAGAGGAGAAACCGGATATTATTTTGATGGATATCAACCTCCCGGGAATCGATGGCGTGGAAGCCCTTCGAAAGATCAAAGAGAACAACCCCATTCAGTGCGTCATCATGTTAACAGCCTATGCCACGCTCGATAATGCGATCCAGGCCCTAAAGGAGGGAGCATCCGATTTCATTAAAAAACCCTTTGAAAATGAACATTTGATCCATATAGTCAACCAAACGATGGAAAAATACCTCACCCTGAAGGAAAAACAGAAATTGGAGGAAGAGGTTCGGAGACTTTCCATTACGGATGATCTGACCGGCCTGTACAATCACCGCCATTTCTTTAAAACGCTTGAAGCAGAACTGGTTCGTCGAGAACGGCAGAGAACCTCCCTTTCTCTATTGATGTTCGACCTCGACAATTTTAAAAATTACAATGACCGGTACGGCCATCTGGAGGGAGATCGGGTGTTGAGAAAGATCGGAGAGATTATTAAAAATTCGATCAGAAGCAATGTCGATTCTGGATATCGCTATGGAGGAGATGAATTTGCCGCTCTCCTGATTGGCGCTACCCGAGATCAAGCCCTCCAAATCGCAGAACGAATTCGAACGACGATTGAAGAGGCTGGCTTTGAGAAGATCACGGTCAGTATCGGTCTGGCCGAGTTCAAGGAGCATTTCGACCTCGAAGGATTTGTCAAAGCGGCGGATGATGCCCTGTACCAGGCCAAGCATGCTGGAGGAAACCAAATCCAGACGGCAAACTCCTGAGGAATGATGGAATGTTTCTGGGATGAAGACGAACCACTTATAATGTCCGGCACCCTAACAGACCTCTAAGCCTATGCGCCCCAAACTTTTTCTCATCGATGGGTCTTCCTATCTCTATCGGGCTTATTATGCTATCCGCCATCTCTCCAATTCTAAGGGACTCCCGACAAATGCCATCTATGGCTTCACCCAGATGCTCCTGAAAGTGCTCAAAGATCATCACCCCGACTTTCTGGCTGTAGTCTTTGATTCCAAGGCTCCCACCTTCCGGAGCGAGGTCTTCAAAGAGTATAAAGCCAACCGGCCTGCCATGCCTGAAGGCCTGATCCCGCAGATCCCTTACATCAAAAGGATGGTCGAAGGATATCGGATCGCCACGCTGGAAATGGAGGGATACGAAGCCGATGATCTGATCGGGACAGTGGCTAAAGCATTGGAGACAGAAGTGGATGTGGTCGTCATCACCGGGGACAAGGACATGCTACAACTCGTGAGTGATCGTATCCAGATTTACGATACGATGAAAGAGAAACGAATCGGGGTGGAAGAAGTCAAAGAGCGTTACGGCGTATCTCCCGAACAGATGGTAGAGGTCATGGGGCTTGCTGGTGATGCGATTGATAACATCCCTGGTGTTCCGGGCATTGGAGAGAAGACCGCTATTGAATTGATCAGGGCTTTTGGATCGATTGACAACCTCCTCGCTCATTTAGATCAGATCCCTCAGAAAAAATTGAGAGAAAAGTTGGAACACTACGGGGAATGGGCGCGATTGAGCCGAACGTTAGCAACGATCCGTACCGATGTCCCTCTTGCCTTCCGAAAAGAAGATTTTAGACGGAAACCTCCGGATGTAGGACAATTGAGAGAACTCTTTAAAGAGTTAGAGTTTCATAAACTGTTAAGAGAGCTTCCGGCAGTCCATCCGAACGATTTGAAGAATCGTCATTATCATCTGATTACGAGCCGGGAGGCGTTCCTGTCTCTCCTGAGGGATTTGGAATCCTCCAAATGTTTTGCCATCGATATCGAGACCACTTCTCCTTATCCGATGTGGGCAAAACCGGTTGGCCTCAGCCTCTCCTTTACCCCTCACCAGGCTTTCTATCTTCCTCTCGCTCATCAGCAGGGCGAACAACTCCCCCTTGCCTGGGCACTTGAGACCTTGAAGCCTCTGCTGGAGGATGAAGAGGTCAAGAAGGTAGGACAGAACATCAAGTATGACTGGATCGTCCTGAAGCATCATGGCATTGAACTCAAGGGAGTTTTCTTCGACACAATGATTGCTTCCTATCTGCTCAACCCAACGAAACATAATCACAACCTCAGTGAAATGGCCCGGGAGTATCTTGATCGCGAGATGACCCATTATCAGGAGGTGACCGGAGGAAAATCGGTAACGTTTGACCAGGTCGATCTTGAGCGGGCCAGGGATTACAGCTGTGCGGATGCGGACGTGACCCTTCAACTCTTCAACCTCCTGCTGCCGAAATTGAAAGGGGAAGGGTTGGAACCTCTTTTTGTAAGCGTGGAAATGCCCCTTGCCGTCGTCCTTGCTAAGATGGAGATGAATGGAGTCAAGATTGACATCGACCTCCTGAATGACTTCTCAAAGGAGATCGAAAATCAGTTAAATGCAAAAATGGAGAAAATTCATCGCCTGGCGGGTGAAGTTTTCAATATTAACTCCTCTCAGCAGCTGGGAAAGATCCTCTTCGAAAAACTGAAACTGCCTGTCATTAAAAAGACCAAGACCGGATTTTCAACCGATGTGGAAGTATTGGAAAAACTCTCCCTCCATCATGAACTCCCTCTGGAGATTCTTGGTTATCGAAACCTCTCTAAATTAAAATCGACTTACATCGACGCCCTCCCCAGGCTAATCCACCCGGAAACAGGTCGCATTCATACCTCTTACAATCAAACGGTGACCGCAACAGGACGGCTCTCCTCAAGTGATCCCAACCTCCAGAACATTCCCATTCGAACAGAGGAGGGAAATCGAATTCGTCAGGCTTTCATCCCTGAGAAGGGATGCCTCATCGCTTCCGCAGACTACTCACAGATTGAATTGCGGATCCTTGCGCATCTCTCCCGGGATGAGGTTCTCATGGAGGCTTTTCACAGGGATGAGGACGTCCATCGTCGCACGGCCTCAGAAATCTTTGGCGTGCCAATGGAACAGGTGACCCCATCCATGAGACGAGAGGCTAAAGTGATTAACTTTGGCATCATCTACGGAATGAGCGCCTACGGTCTCTCCCAGCAGTTAGGGACAGAACCCAGGGTTGCTCAATCCTACATCGAGGAATATTTTAAAAAATATACGGGTGTGCAGGCCTATATTCAGAAAAGTTTAGAGGAGGCCCGGAGCAAAGGGTTTGTCACCACCCTTCTTAATCGGCGGCGCTACCTGCCAGAGATAAACTCCCCAACGGTAGTCATTCGTCAGGCATCTGAAAGGATGGCCATTAACACCCCTCTGCAGGGAACAGCGGCGGATATCATTAAGGTTGCCATGATCCGCATCCAGAATCGATTAGAAGAACTTCATCTCTCGACTAAAATGATCATGCAGGTCCACGACGAACTGGTTTTTGAAGTCCCCGAACAGGAGGTTCACAAGGCCCTTTCCATGATTCAGAAGGAGATGGAGACGGTCATGGAACTTGCCATTCCTCTGAAAGTTTCCATCAGCGTTGGTAAAAATTGGGCAGAAGCCCACTAACTCGATTGCGGAATGGGGAATGGGGAATGTAGATTGGAATGAAAACCCAAAAATATCGAATGAAAAACATTCCGAAATCCACAATCCGAAATTGGAAATTGAACACATGGAGATGCCGATGAAGAGAATGGCACTTATATTCTTGGTGGGGTGGATTGGCTATTGGGGAATAAGTGTGGGCCAGGAGATTTACCGATGGGTTGATGAGAAGGGGACCGTCCATTTCGCTGATGACATCACACTCGTTCCAGAAAGATATCGAAACCAAGTTGAAAAGAAAGAACTGCCTCAGAAACCTTCTGCCACTCCTGCCAAACCATCTGTGAGGTCAGGACCTTCAGAACCAACTCCCACCCAATCCACGCCTGAAAAAAAGGACCTTCTGGGAAGGGGGGAGGATTGGTGGAAAGCCAGGATGAAAGAGGGGAGGGATAAACTTCAGACCGCTCAGAAGAATTATGATCTCACTTCTTCTGAATTAAAGCAGAAGGAAAAAGAACTGGAGGAGGCAAAATTTAAGCCAGACAGCCTGAAGAGGAAATTGAAGGCAGAGATTAAAGCCCTCGCAGAAAAACTCAAAGAGCGAGAAAAAGAGAGAGACGAAGCAAAAAATATGGTGGAAAAGGTCTTACCCAAGGAGGCAGAAGATTACAAGGCAGACCCTGCCTGGCTCAAACCCGAAGAGTAATCGAATAAGCTTCCTCCCTATCCTTTCTATCATCATGTTTTTGGAAAATGATTTCCGGGTTCAAACCACTCAGGACTACAGGAAAGGTATCGATTGACGCGCCAGAATCTTGAAAAATACCAAGTATGGATCTACCTTGTGGCGATCGCTTGTGGTTTGACCTCCGGAATATTCCTGCCGGGCTGGGTAGGCGTAGT
This sequence comes from uncultured bacterium, assembly GCA_938002255.1. GTDB lineage: Bacteria > Desulfobacterota > BSN033 > BSN033 > UBA1163 > RBG-16-49-23. The sequence goes on along the minus strand of CALLAL010000040.1, from coordinate 6,506 downwards.
GGAGAGGCTGCTCTGGCCTATCCTCGCCCTGCTGCTCTATACAACTTTCACGCAAGTGCCATTATTGCATCTACGAAAAGCAATATCCAACATTCGTTTCATAAAGTCAGCCGTCATTGGAAATTTTCTGATCATTCCAGCACTCCTCTGGGGAGTTAAGCATCTCCTGCCGGCTGACCCGGCCATTCGGCTTGGTATTCTATTAGTTTTGCTCGTGCCGTGTACAGACTGGTTTATCACGTTCACACACTTAGGAGGTGGGGATACAAAGCTGGCCATCGCGTTCGCTCCCATCAGTTTGCTTCTTCAAATGGTCTTTCTGCCAGCTTATCTCTATCTCTTCCTTGGAGAAACCTTTACCATCACTGTGGCGCGTCAAGAAATGATGACCGCCTTTGCTGGCTTCATTGTTCTACCTCTGATAGGGGCTTTCGTTACACAAAAGTGGGCTGAGGGCACTCCTCGCAAAGCCGGATGGCTCTATGCTTTGGCATGGCTACCCGTCCCCCTTCTCAGTCTGGTGGTTTTCACGATTGCCGCAACGCAGGTGAATCTGGTCACTGCCTCCTATAAATTCCTAAGCCAGTTACTTTTAATCTATGTCGGCTTTCTCTTCGTAGCAGGACTCTTAGCGCGCTTGCTCGCCCTATTTTTCGGATTGCCCACGTTGCAGGGTCGCGTATTAGCATTTAGCTTCGGCACAAGAAATTCTTTTGTGGTGTTGCCTCTTGCCCTTGCCTTACCCCCCTCCTACGATCTGGCAGTCGTTGCAATCGTTTTTCAGTCGTTGGTGGAGTTACTTGGGATGGGAGTTTACCTGTGGTGGGTTCCCAAAAGACTCTTCCCGCAATCAAACAAAAACGGGGCTTCGTGGACATAGATGGATAGGAACATGATTCGCCATGTGATTTTTAAACCGATAAAAATCCGAACTAGTTCGGAGCCCTCCATCTTTCTTTCAACTGGTGGAGGGGAAACTGGGGGGTGTAGGGAACAAAAGCCAGGCTAACGTTTCCTTGTTTCAAGACGCTTTCCAGAACCTCCTCGATCTCTTTTGTCGGAGCTAGATCCAGACCCACGGCCTCATTGCTCTTCCAGTCAAGGATCCAGATCTTCATCAGCACCCGATGGGGATCGCCCGTGGATTGGATCGTTTTCTGAGCGGCCTCGGCCATCAAATCGATGGCTTCCTTTAATTCGATATTCCTGCCTTTCATTGCCTGACGGTGGTAGGCCATGACCGCATAATAGTCGAATCCCCTGCCTACTGCCTCTGACAGGACCTGTGAAAACCAGGCCACTCCATTCAAATCGTTTAGAACCGCTTCAAAATAGAGATTGATCATAAACTGCAATTTTGGGTTAGATGCTTTGGCGGCCGCCATTAACCGTTCAGCCACTTCCATTAAATAGCGGTTCTTCCATGTCGCCCATGTCCAGAACTGTTCTGTATATCCCTTCACATAATACTTCCCTGAATCGGATTGATAAGGTTCAATATAGAAGATATCCGGATGAGGGGAGTATCCAAACTCCTTAAAGAAGGCCTTGTTCGCCTCGAGGCTGAAGTCTTCGTTGTGTCTGAAGATCAGGTCATCCTGAAACAGGATGCCGTCAATTGGGTAACGCCCCAGATCTCGAAAAATTCCCTCAAGGCGCCTCAGGACATCTGGATGAAACAGATTCAACCCTCTCCCGATTTCCATCTTTTTTGTTTCAAAGTTGTAATGTTTCGACCAGTACTCTGGTTTCTTTTCTGTGCCATAGGTGGCGTACCGTGTGGTCATCCAGGCAAAAAGTTCCAATCCATGACGATGGACGATTTCTGCAACCTTCTCCAGGATATCCTCAAGGACGAACGCATGTTGAGTGTTGAAAAGGACCCCTTCCTCCTGGCTGGTTTTCACGAACTTATAGATCCGGTCTCCTTTATTTTGAAAGACCCGGAAGATGATCGTGTCCACTCCAGCCTCCTTTAATTCCTTGATCCTTTTCTCCACGTCAACCCAATTCCGTCCATCAAGATACGTAATCTGAGCACAGATTCGCCTTTTCACTTTTTGGGTCTTTGGAGCAATTTCTTCTGTCGGTCTCTCTGTCGACTCCTTTAATGTTCGGAGGGAAGGCGTCTCCACCTTTGAGGGAATCGTCGTGGTCTCTTTGGGATGGGTCGCTTCCATAACGGTTGCTCCCATCGCTCTCTCACTGTCTTGAAAGATGCCTCTTTGAGTGGAATGTTCGGATGCTTTTAGAACCTCTAACTTTCTCGGTTCCTGACCAGGAGGTTTTCCTGTTACGATCGTTCCGCTGATTTGTTTTCTCTGTTGAATCTTCTCTCGCGCCTCTTTCAATCCCTGCTCCGATTCTCTGACTCGATCTCCCTCTGGGTAGGTTTTGAGATAAAATTCAAATTGCTCTATAGCTTCCTCATATTTTTTCATGTCCAGGAATGTCTGGCCTATCATAAACTGAGCATAAGGAACCAGCCTGCTTGTAGGAAAAGACCGGATCACTCTATTGAATCCTTCCAAAGCCTCCAGATATCTCCCCCGATGAAAGTGCTCGATGGCCCGATCATAAACTTCTCCAGGTCCGGGAAGTTTCTCGTCCGCCTGAACAGGAAAGAAAGCCAGTATCACCGAGAATATAAGAAACAATGGAAAGACCCTTTTCTTCATTCCATTTCCCCTTTCCCTCCCCCTTTGCTTTGGGTAAGAAAATCGTCTCGAGGGGGAAGAGATTGCTTCTTTAAAACACCTTTTCAACCACTTCCTGGACGGTCTTCACACCGATCAATTCGATCCCTTCAATGGCCTTCATCTTTTCTTCGTTGGCTTTTGGCAAAAGGCATTGATGAAACCCAAGTCTTGCTGCCTCTTTAACCCGAATCTCCGAACGGCTCACGGCCCTCACTTCTCCTCCCAGTCCAACCTCTCCGAAAAGAACAAGGTCGGGTCGAAGGGGTTGGTTCTGGAAACTTGAGAAGATCGAGGCAATGACACCGAGATCTGCGCCTGTCTCTTCCACCCGGATGCCACCCGCAATATTCAGGAAGATATCCTGATGGAGTAGGTGGAGCCCCAGCCTTTTTTCCATCACCGCAACCAGCAGGGAGACGCGGTTTACATCCACGCCCTGAGAGGTCCTCCTCGGAACCCCGAAGGGAGTGGGAACGACGAGTGCCTGAAGTTCCAGGAGAATGGGTCTTGAGCCTTCGAGACTGGCAATGATGGCAGAGCCTGATGTGGCTTGGCGACCGGAAAGGAAGAATTCGGAGGGGTTGTTCACTTCCACTAACCCGGAATCCTTCATCTCAAAGATACCAATTTCGTTGGTTGATCCAAATCGGTTCTTGGTTGCCCTTAAAATCCGGAAGGCATGTTGGCCCTCTCCCTCCACATAGAGAACTGTATCGACCATATGTTCGAGAACCTTGGGACCTGCCATGTAGCCTTCTTTGGTGACATGGCCGACCAGAAAGAGAGGAATCGAAAGATGCTTAGCCAGATATATTAAACGGCTTGAGACTTCTCTGATCTGGGTAATGGTTCCCGGCATAGCCGGTAGGTCCCCAGAGTAGATGGTTTGAATCGAATCGACCACCACGGCGGTGGGTCTGAGTTTCTGGATGTCCTGAAGGATCTTCTCGAGGGAGGTTTCAGAGGCGACGTAAAGATTGCCCGAAACCATCCCGAGCCGCTCTGCCCTCATCCAGGTTTGCTGGAGGGATTCTTCTCCGGAGATATAAAGAATCTTGTTTCCTTTGGAGGCCAGTCCCTTCATGGCCTGTAAAAGGAGGGTGGATTTCCCAATCCCCGGATCCCCACCGATTAAAATAACAGAACCGAGGACGATGCCCCCTCCCAATACCCGATCAAACTCTCCGATGCCTGTCAGAAGTTTACCCTTTTCCTCTGGAACAACCTCGGTAAGAGGGATAGGAACTGTTGTGGTCTCAAAACCAAGGGGGTCTCGTTCTGTTTGCTTCTCTTCAACAATTCGCTCCTCCACAAAAGTGTTCCATTCCTGACATCCCGGACATTTGCCTAACCATTTGGGAGCAGAGTATCCACAAGCTTGACAGACGAATTGAGTTTTGATTTTAGCCATAGGATAATCGATTGACGATTCTCACTTTTATGGATATGAAGGTTGTTGCCCAAAACAACTTTCTTGAGAAAGGGACGGGGGCATTTTAACAAAAAACCCTCAAGAGGTCAAAAAAACCTGTAACCCCTCAGTGAAAGAAATAAAAAAGGGTTGGGAGGGTGCTTCGGAACAACCTTGTAGCGAAACCTCTGTTTGTCAAAACGACCCAATCTGATTTAAAAAAAACCGATTCAAAGGCATGAGGGCCCCGATGAGGGTAACCTTTGATAACCGCTATTCAAGGTTTTGGAGGAGGAACGTTCCAACCCTTTTAAACCGAAAACACCCCATCACTGACGGGTTACAAAAACCTTTTTATTGATCTTGACAGGCTCCCCTCCTCCCCCCTATATTGAATCTTAAATTCCTGACCATCGATCTCTTGGAGGTAGTTAATGGCAACCCTTTCATCACCCTTTCTCATCGCGAAAGGAAAGCACGATATTGTGATGATCCCCAAAATGGCAAATCGCCACGGGCTCATCGCAGGCGCTACAGGAACCGGAAAGACCATCACGCTGCGCGTCCTGGCAGAACAGTTTAGCCAGTTAGGTGTGCCTGTTTTCATGGCCGACGTTAAGGGCGACCTTTCAGGCCTCCCTTTTCCAGGCGGAGATCATCCCAAGGTGGTCGAGCGGATTCAAAAACTAAAGTTGGAAGACTTCCGATTCGAGGGTTACCCTACTGTCTTCTGGGATCTCTTTGGTGAACATGGGCATCCAGTTCGCACGACCATTTCGGAAATGGGCCCTCTCCTTCTGAGTCGAATCCTCATGCTGAACGACATCCAGAGTGGCGTATTGAATATGGCCTTCAAAATTGCAGACGATCATGGCCTGTTACTCCTTGACCTGAAAGACCTTCGGGCAATGATTCAATTTGTAGGAGATCAGGCAGAACAATTTAAAACCCGGTACGGAAATATCTCTGCCGCCAGCATAGGTGCCATCCAGCGAAGTCTCCTCACCCTCGAGGGTCAGGCAGGAGACAAACTCTTTGGAGAACCTGCTCTGATGATCGAAGATTTGCTTCAGACAGGACCCAAAGGAAGGGGAATAATCAATATTCTGGTGGCAGATCGGTTGATTCAATCTCCTCGAGCTTACGCTACATTTCTTCTCTGGTTGCTTGCTGAGTTGTTTGAACAACTTCCCGAGGTGGGCGATCCTGAAAAACCGAAATTGGTCTTCTTTTTTGACGAGGCCCATCTGCTTTTCGATGATCTTCCCAAAGTCCTCGGAGAGAAGATTGAGCAGGTGGTTCGCCTGATTCGTTCGAAAGGAGTGGGGGTTTACTTCGTTACCCAAAATCCGCTTGATCTTCCGGACGAGGTCCTGGGACAGCTGGGGAATCGGATCCAGCATGCGCTCCGTGCTTTTACTCCCAAAGATCTAAAAAATGTGAAGGCGGCGGCTGAGACCTTTCGCGCAAACCCTAAACTGAATGTGGCCAAGGCGATCACTGAACTGTCTGTGGGAGAGGCATTGGTGTCAGTGCTGGATGAGAAAGGAACTCCGACCGTCGTGGAGCAGGCTTTTATCCTTCCTCCTCAAAGTCGTTTGACCCCACTGACACCGGAAGAACGACATCCGCTCATACGAAATTCTGTGCTATACGGTCATTATGAAAAGACGATCGACCGTGAATCGGCCTACGAAAAACTGAAAGCAAAAGCCGAACAGATGCAAGGAGAGTTCTCAAAGGAAATTTCAAAACGCCGAGCCGCTGAACCAAAATCGCAAACAGAGAAGATCATTGGAGCCGCTGTCAAAAGTGCTGCCCATGCGATTGGAAGCCAATTGGGACGCCAGATTATCCGGGGGGTTCTGGGCTCCCTTTTTGGAAGTAGCCGAAGGCGATAGCCATCCATGGGAATCTCCCGATTCTTTTATTTCTTTAACCAAGGGGTACCCAGACGATGTAACCCCTCAGTGATGGGGTGTTTTCGGTTGAAAAGGGTTGGAACGTTCCCCCTCCAAAACCTTGAAGAGCGGTTATCAAAGGTTACCCTCATCGGGGCCCTCATGCCCTTTGAATCGGATTTTTTTCAATCAGGTTGGGTCGTTTTGACGAACAGAGGTTTCGCTTCAAGGTTTTTCCGAAGCACCCTCCCACCCCTTTTTTATTTCTCTCACTGAGGGGTTACCCAGACGATACAAATTTTAATTGAAAACTTTTTATAAACATTGTATGGGGTTTATAAAACATTCGAAAAAAGGAGGTCTATGATGAAACGGGTCCTAATCGTAGTCGGTCTGTTGTTGGTGGTAGTGGCATTTGCCTTTGCTCGGGCTCCGAAAAGCGATTATCAGTGGACCGGCACGGTCCTGGAGGCGGACGGAGATCACCTGATTGTA
>CALLAL010000039.1 GCA_938002255.1 uncultured bacterium | reverse complement strand
GTTCAAAAAGAACTTGAGATCGGGGAGCGGGAAAAAGCGAAGACGATTGTGCAGAGTCGTCGCACCGGCGATCTTCGTGACCCGAATCTCCATCTCCAGTGGGCGAATCTTTGTGAAGAACTGGGCATGATCGATGACGTTATCCTTGAATTGAACTTTGTTCTTCGGGATCAGCCTGGTAATGTCACCATCCATCAAAGACTTGCAGAGATCCATCGAGACAATGGAAACCTCGAAAAATCGGCGCGAAAATGGAAAGAGATTGTGGAACTTGAGCCCGATATCTCAAGCCACTATCTTGCTTATGGTTCGGTTCTCGAAGAGATAAAGGATTATGGAAAGGCTTCGGAGATTTACCGAGAAGGATTTGAAAAGACCGGAGACTCAGCTTTAAAGGCTCGTCTGAAAGCGATCGAATTCATTTCAGGGGATTTTGTGGTATCTGAGAGCCTCACAAAAGCCGAAGAAGACTGGATTCCCACAGACACGCAGGTGGTCCGTTTTATGGATCTTTTCTCAGGCCGGGAGGGTGTTTATGCGCGACAGTGGGTGAGCTCGACGGGTGAATCTGGTTATACCCCTATTCACGAACCTTTTACTCTGAGTGTGGCAAAAAATCATCTCATGGGAAACCATACCATTGGCATTTATCCCCTTCGCATGGATAATACGGTCTGCTTCATTGCTTTTGATATTGACATGGCCAAATTCTTTTTATCTAAAGCGATCACGAATAAAAGGCTCTGGGAGCGGGCAGAAAATATGGCACAGGCTTTTGCCTGCAAAATGGTTGACCTGGGAGCAGCCCATCAAATTCCTGTCTATATCGAAGACAGTGGGTTTAAGGGGCGTCATTGCTGGATCTTTCTCGACGCTCCGATTCCAGCCCGGATTGCAAGGCGGTTTGCCCTCTTGATGGTTCAGCAGATAGGCAGGCCTCCTTCGGAGCTTCAGATTGAGGCATTTCCAAAGCAGGCTTTCGTAGAAGAGGGCAAATTAGGAAACTTGATTAAAATACCTCTTGGCATTCACCGGAGAACCGGCCGAAGAGCCCTTTTTGTCAATGCCTCGGGGGAGGCTATTTCTAACCAGTTAGGTTTCCTGGAGAAAATCGAAAAGGTCTCTAAACAGAGGGTTTATGAATTCATTCAGCGGTTTCAGATTTCGGATGAGATAAAGTTTCCGATCCAAGAGCAGGTCTCTTCTGAGGACCTCGAAAAAGAAAAAAAGCCCAAAAGCTCTTTATCCCTTCCCACTGTTTCAGATGAATATCATCTGGAACGAGACCCGGAGTTTCAGTATCTGATTTCGAGATGCCATGTCCTCCGCACCATTGTTGAAAAGATCAACCAGGATAAAGAACTTAACAGCGAAGAAAGAATCGTTCTCACTTATTCCGTTGGCCTTTTGCAACACGGACCTGAGGCGGTCAACCAGCTTCTGGGAAGATGTGTCAATATGGATGCCTCCTTCTTTTTAAAGAGCAGACTCCGGGGAAATCCGATCAGTTGTCCAAAGATTCGGTCCAGAGTCCCTGACATCACAACCCGTGTAGATTGTAATTGTAAATTTGACCCCAAGACAACCCTTTATCCCAGTCCGCTTCTTCATGTTCAGGAGATGGACCGTATAAAATCGGATTCTTTCATCGGGAAAACGGTTGATTCTCTCCAATTTCAGCAGCTTCTTCAGCAATACCTCAAGGCGAAAAAACAGATTCGAGAGATTGAAATTCTTACGAAAGCTTATGAAGAGCGGCTGGACGAATTCTTCTCACAGGCAGGGATCGATTCGGTACAGACGCCCATGGGAACATTAAAAAGAATCACTGGGGAGGGTGAAAAGGCGTCTTATCATCTTGAATTGTAAAGAGCCGCATTTCTCTCTCTATTATTGAGCGCTGTATGTCTGTAATGTATGTGATCGATCAGGGAGCAACCATCTATAAAAGGGGAAATCGTCTTGTAGTTGAAAAGATGGGAAATATCATCCAGGAAGTTCATGCCTTTAAAGTGGAGCAGATTGTCCTGATGGGAAACATTCAGATCTCGACACCTACGATCGCTTTCCTTTTACAGGAGGGAATTGATACCGTTTTTCTGTCGATCCATGGAAAATACCGGGGAAGGCTTGTGGCCAAATTTGGCAAAAACATCCTTCTGAGGAAGATGCAGTTTGACCGGATGGGAGACCCTGCGTTTTCATTGGCTCTTGCGAAGCAATATGTGGAAGGAAAACTTGAAAACCAGCGGATTTTACTCAGACGGCATAATCAGGAATTAAAAGATCAGACGATGACAACATCCATTCATGAACTCAGGGTGATGTTGAACAAGGTTCATTCTGCCGACAATTTTGATACACTCAGGGGAATAGAAGGGAAAGCAACAGAGGCTTTCTTTCGAGGATTAAGGAAGGCTATTCGTGTCGAGGATATGCCCTTTAACCAAAGGAGCAGAAGACCTCCGCGTGATCCTGTCAATGTACTTTTAAGCCTGGGATATACACTGCTTGCCAACACCGTTCAAACAGCAGTAGATGTTGTTGGTTTTGATCCGTTCATGGGCTGCCTGCATTCTTTAGATTATGGTCGCCCCTCTCTGGTCCTCGATTTAATGGAAGAATTTCGGCCGGTCCTAATTGATTCTCTTGTCCTGAGAATCGTTAACCGAAGAACGATCACCTCAAGAGACTTTTTCAAACAGGAAGAGGTGGAACCTCCACCTCCTGGCGTAGAGCTGGAGTCACCGGAAAAAGAGGACTACCCAATTCTTCTCAGTCATGTTGGGATGAAGAAATTTATCACTCAATACGAGGCAAGGTTAAGAGAAAAGATCTTCTATCTTCCAACCGAGCGACGGCTGGAATTCAGAGATGTTGTCTTAGAGCAGGCACGACTACTGGCCAGACACCTCAGGGGAGAAGAGCCTTACAGGCCTTTCAAATTGTCATGAAGATTTCAGAGGTAGAAACATGTTTGTAGTCATTTCTTATGATATTGTTGACGACAAGAAGAGGCTTCAGGTGTCAAAAGTTTTAAAGGATTATGGGGAAAGAGTTCAAAAGAGTGTTTTTGAATGCAGGATAGATGAAAAACAATACCTTGACATTAAGGGAAAACTTGAGAAAATTATCGACATGGAGAATGACAGTGTTCGTTACTATTCCCTCTGTCAGCGCTGTATCGAATCAATATCCATCTCAGGGTGGGGGACGGTTAAAGAAGATGAGGATATCATAATTATTTAGAATAATCATTGCTTTATAAAAATTTCCAATGGATCTAACGGTTTTTTCAGTAAAATTTATAAGTTATTGAATAGAATGGAATTATTTCATTTGCAAAAAATGAGGTTTACATTTTCAAACCAATTGAAATCATTAAAAAATTTTAATATAAACTTTAAGGTATGCCAAAAGAAAGGAGGTGGGGGGTATGGGTCCACGGAAAGAAGATTCAAAAACCAATACAATCGATCAGATAGGGGACTGGAGTGTGAGAGAATGACCTGATGAATAAGGGATTGAGACTATTTCTTGGATGGCGCCAGTGCCTTTTTAAGTAAGTCGTGTGAGAGAATGACCTGATGAATAAGGGATTGAGACTTTAAGCAAGTCTTGTAGGCCCCTTGCCCGCAAGACCTGGTGTGAGAGAATGACCTGATGAATAAGGGATTGAGACTTCGTCAAGCGATTCAGGGAAGGA
>CALLAL010000038.1 GCA_938002255.1 uncultured bacterium | reverse complement strand
TCAATATCCCTCTCTTGCAGCTTCTACAATGGCTTTCAGGTTTGAAATTGGAGTTTGAAGAGGGACAGCACATTCCGGAGCAAGGATGTCCACCCCGGCTTCGATGCTGTAGCGAGCCTGCCGATACACCTCCTCTGGCGTTCCTCCAAAAAGAGCATTCTTATTACCGATATTCCCAATTAAAGACATCTCGTGATTCACGACCTCAACGGCCTTCCTCGAATCTACCTGCCATTCAAAATGATAAGCATCAAACCCCGCTTCAACAAAAAGACGAAGACGATCGGAACAATTGCCACAGAGATGAAGAATGGTCGGCCCTCCGATTCTTTCATTAATTTCCTGGTGGACCGGTAGTAAATAATCCTGATAGGTCTTGGGGCTTACCAGATCACCTGTTGCATGATCTGCGATCACGACCACATCCGCTCCTGCCTGGAGTTGTGCTTTTGCAAAAGCGATGGTTACCTCCTTAAGGCGATCAAGAAATTGATGCACCTTTTTGGGGTCTGTTAGGGTCCAGATAAGAAAATTCTGCACTCCTGCGAGATGATAGGAGATCGTCCAGGGACCCATAACCTTTCCGATGATTCCAACATGATCTCCATAGCGTTTTCTTAAAATCTCGAGTGCTTCTAATATGACCTTCATGGATGGTTTTTCAAGTAAATTTTGAGGAATCTGAAGATCATCTACGTTCTGAGCAGGATGGGTCTTTGCATCGGGCATCATGGTTGGGTTCCCCCAATCGACCACACATCCCAAGGCTTCAGCCTCCTGTTGGACGCTGAACTCGGGCATAATCGTATCGAAACCCAACAGTTCATATCCCCCTGCTGCGAGGGTGGCCATTTGTTCTGGATGGAGATGAGCTTCTGGAAAATAGACTCCTACCTTCTCCATCAATTCCACGGAGACAATGGAGGTGGGATTAGCGACGGAAATCCGATCTCCTTTCCTCCCGCCGAAGAGACCTGATAGAAAACGGCGTTTGGGTGTGGTTTTTTTCTCCTGAGTCATCTATTTCCCCCCTTGAGAGATCAGCCGGTTGGATAGTTCGACAGCAGCGATGGCATCCTCCCCGTATCCATCGGCTCCGATTTCTTCTGCAAACTTCTGGGTCACCGGTGCTCCGCCCACTATGATTTTGGGGGGATCTGGAAACGTCTCTCGGATGGAGATGAGCACTTCTCTCATTTCGAGCATGGTTGTAGTGAGAAGGGCAGAGAGCCCAAGAAGTTGAGGTTTTTCATCAGCCACCGCCCTGAGGAAAGATTCTCTGGGGACATCGATCCCAAGATCAATGACTTGATAGCCCGCCCCAGTCATCATCATTGAGACGAGATTTTTTCCGATATCATGAATATCACCCTTGACCGTTCCAATGACAAATTTACCCTTGCTCGGGACCTTGTCTTTAAGAAGGTGTGGCTTAATGAGGTTAATTCCGGCATGCATGTTTCTTGCTGCCAGAAGCACTTCTGGCACCCAGATCTGGCCGGCTTTAAACTCCTGACCGATGATGCCCATGGCTTGAATGAGGCCTTTATTAAGGATGTCGATAGGAGGAACCTGCTCGTCAAGACACTTCTTCACCAGGCGCTCTATGACGCTCAGGTCTGTATTTTTCAACGCCTCATAAAATAACTTGATGCTCTCGAGAGTCATGGCATCCTACCACTATTCGGCAAGGACCTTTCTCACTAAATCAACTGCTGAGGCCGCATCAGGAGCGTACCCATCTGCTCCAATATCCTGAGCGAATTTATTGGTTACTGGTGCCCCTCCCACAATCATTTTGATCTGGTTCCGCAGACCAGCCCACTCGACGGCCTGAATCGTATTTTTCATCTCAATCATTGTCGTTGTGAGCAATGCCGACATTCCAACCACCTGAGGCTGGTGGGTTTTAATCGCTTCGATAAATTTGTTGGCTGGAACATCAATGCCCAGGTCAACGACTTCAAAACCACCGCCCTCGAGCATCATGACCACGAGGTTCTTGCCGATATCGTGAAGATCGCCTTTGACGGTGCCGATGATAATTTTCTGAGCCTTTTTGGCAGAAGATTTGGATAGGATTGGTTTAAGAACCGCCATGCCGGCATGCATGGCCCTGGCGGCAATCAAGACCTCAGGGATGTAAACTTCTCCATTCTTAAATCGCACTCCAATGCGGTCCATAGACGAAAGAAGTCCCTCTTTCAGGACCTTTTCAACCGGTTCCCCTGCATCCAGTGCCTCCTGAGTTAACCGTTTTACCTCATCCATTTTCCCCTGCGAAAGGGCTGTGTAGAATTTTTCCTGGTCAAGCATTGTTATCCTCCTTTATTCTGTCATTGGCAATTTTCCCCAATCCTGAACCATTTCTGTAATCCGCAGAAGTCTTTCAAATTTTGCATCGGGAGGAGTCGTATCACTGACTCCCAAGATAAACCGATCACCAGGTTTAATTTCATTGAATAGATTTTTCATAAAATGTTCAAACTCTTCATCCGACATACTCTCTTCCAGTAAGGCGACAGAAGGAACCCCTCCGAAGATGGTCACTTTTCCTTTAAACGCTTTTTTAACTTCACGGATCGTCACCTTGGTCATCGGTTGTGGACAAACCGCTTCCGCAATGTCCATACCGCTTTCAGGGATCAGGTCCAGAAGACCTTTATTTTCCCCATCGCAATGGCAGAGAAGAAGCTTGCCTTTAGGATGTAATAAATCTGCCAGTTTCTGGAGATGGGGGATGATGTGTTCACGGAAGAAAGGAGGATAGGTGATCATCTCATCGTAGTTGGCACCCGAGAAGATTACCTCGGCTGGAGAGTCTGCAAGAACCCTAAAAATCTGATCGAAATAGGGTTCCATATCTTCAGAGAGCCCTTGCATTTCTTTGGGATGATCGTACATTTCAAGATAGAACTGGGTTGCATCGAGAAATTCTTTCATGATGTGATGCATTGGGCTGGCTGAAAGATTTGCAAAGGCAGCAGCAACCCCTTTGTCCCCCACTTTTCTCTGAAATTCAAGGTAATTGTCATAATCAGGGTGGATCTTTATATTTTTAAAGATGTACCCAACTATCTTATAATCTTTAGGCTCTTTAATCACATGTTCGGTGATCCAGGTAATGGAAGCGCCGGCTCGCTTCATTTCCTCGGTGTAGATATATTTACACGAGACGGAACCAATCGGGGTATGATAGGTGACAAGGGTGGCATCCCCTTCTTTTTTGACCTCTCGGTCCACTCCGATCAATTCCGGCCGGTAGGCCATTCCCCAGAGTCGGTAAACGCCAATGCCTCGATCAATATTATCTTCGGGAGAACGCACTTTGAGAAACTCTGGAACGATTTTATGGTAGCCTCCGCCGATGTAGTCAGCAATTTCATCCAGAGAGGCATCCTGTTTAAAGGGTTTGGGTAAGGTGCCACGCATCGAGTTGGAGTTATGCCAGAGATCAATCCGGGGTACCCAGGGTAGGTGGTCTGCCCATTCCCCTCGAGCGGCTTTTAGAATGCGTTCTTTGTAGGTCATTTCGTTTTTCCCCTTTTGGTCAATTTACCAACCTATAATCTTTGAAGGAAGCCATAGGGCAATCCCAGGAATTGAGGCAACCAAGGCAATGCCAATAATCTGGAGAACCACATAGGGAATCACCCCATAGAACATCTCTCTCATCGTCACATTGGGTGGGACAATTGACTTTAAGTAAAAAATTGCCGGTGCTAAAGGCGGTGTAAGATAGGAAGTTTGAATCATCATAATAAACAGAATTCCAAACCAGATGGGATCAAATCCCAACTTCACAATGATCGGGGAAAAGATGGGGATGAAAACGAGTAAGATGCTTGCCCAATCCAGAAAAAAACCGGAGACAAAAGCGATCAGGAGAAAGATGACCAGGATTCCAAACTTTCCAAAAGGTAATCCCATCAATATTTTTTCCGTTACTTCACCTCCACCCATTCCCAAGAAGACACCGCTGAACATATATCCACCTGTCAGGATAAGCATCATCATACTGGTGATTTTCAGGGTTGTGATGACGGTCTCTTTTAGAGAAGTCAGAGTTAACTGGCGGTATAGGGCAGTCAATACAAGAGCCCCAAAGGCTCCCAAAGCGGCTGCCTCTGTTGGGGCGGCTAATCCAAAAATGATACTTCCCATCACAGCAAAAATAAGAAGGAGAGGGGGCAGAAGAGCGGTGGAGGTCATGGAAATTTTTTCTTTTAGGGGCATTCTGAGTTCTTCAACGGGAACAGGAGGAGCCAAGGTAGGGGATAGATAGGACCTGATGCCAATATAAAAAAGGTAAAGCAATGATAGAAGTAAGCCAGGGAAAATGCTTGCAATCAGAAGCCTCCCCACCGATAATCCTGCCGCAGGCCCATAAACCACGGTGACCACGCTGGGTGGGATGAGGGTGCCCAAAGAACCTCCGGCGCAAATCGTTCCGCAGATGAGACTATGTCGATAGTTTCGTTTTAACATGGCAGGAATGGCCATCACTCCGACCATGACCTCTGAGGCTCCGATGATTCCTGTGCAGGCAGCAATAATCGTACACATAATCACTGTGGCCATTGCCAGACCACCCCTGAGGCGTCCTGTCCAAATGCTAATGGCATTAAAAAGTTTTTGGGCTATCCCAGATCGCTCAAGAAGGGTACCCATAAAAACAAATAGGGGGACAGCCGCTAAAACATAATTTTCCGCCATGTTATAAACACGACGAATCAACATCGGGAAGATCCCCCCCTCAAACCCTACGATTCCAAACAAGAAGGCAATTCCCATAAGAGAAAATGCCACTGGGTAACCGGCAAATATAGTAATCAGCATGCATGGAAACATCAAAAGAGGAAGATATTCCGAACCCATTACTCTTTTCCTTTCAAAAGGATGTTCAAATTACGCAAAAATTCAGAGATGCCCTGGAGCAACAACAGGGTGAAACTCACCACCAAGACAGCTTTAAATGGGAATAGATGAGGTCGCCAAGGGCTGGCTCCTGATTTTTCTCCCATCTGGTAGGATTGAATCGTAAATTCTGCTCCTGCATAAATGAGAGCAAGGACCACAGGAAAAAACAGAATCAAGTAGCCTAACAAGTCAATCACGGCCCTCCCTCTTGGTGGAAGATGCATATAAAGAACATCAATGCGAATGTGACCTTTGATGAGAAGAACGTAAGCAGCGCCGATAAGAAAGTGTGACCCATAAAGAAAATAAGTGACTTCATAGGACCAAATGGTTGGACTTTGCAAAATATATCTGGCAATGACTTCATAAACCAGGGCGAACACATTCGGGAGGATAAGCCAGGCGATCCATTTCCCGGTCCGCTGGCTTATGGCATCAAGGGTTTTCGAAACCAACGAGAGCATGGAAGTTTTTCTCTCCTTTCCAGGGCAAATCAAGGAAAAGGCCAGGGGGATTCCCTAAATGAACCCCCCTGGCCCGGGATGACTCATTCATATTGAAGGATTCTATTTCTTTCGACGCTTTTCCAACCCTCTTCAAATTTCCTTTGAGAGTCCAAAATCCTCTTGAACCAAGCATCTTTAGCCGCATGGGCATCGGCCCATTCCCTTCCCAATTTATAGGCAGCGGCTTGGACCTCTGGAGCCAATTCAATAATAATATTGCCTCGCTTTTTAAACACCTCCATCGCTCCCATATCCAAGATACCAATTTTGGTCCAGGACATGAGAGTCGTGATCTTTGCCGCCTCTTCGATGATGGATTTGAGATCCTCTGGTAGTTCTTCCCAGGCTTTTTTGTTGATGACAAATTCAAAAGGAGCGCTGGGTTGATGAACCCCAGGGATGATGACATATTTGGCCACTTCATGGAATCCCATGGGTAAATTTTCCCCTGGACAAGCCCATTCCGTAGCATCGATGACCTTTCTCTCTAAGGCAGGCAAAACTTCCCCTCCTGGAAGGGTGATGACCGAGGCGCCAAGTTTCGGAAGGATATCTGCCCAGGCCCCCACCGTTCTGAATTTAATTCCCTTTAGATCTGCAAGCGTTCGGATGGGCTTATGGGAATGAGCGAAGACCTCCGTTGGACGCAAACCTCCCGGAAAAGAAATGACATCAAATTTCTCAAGCCGAAATTGCTGCCAGAGTTTATATCCGTCAGGGCTATACATCCAGTGAATCATCACTTCGGAATTTGGGCTTCCAGCATATCCTCCCAAAAGGCATGTTGCCGGATGAATTCCGATATCATAGCCCGGCCAGGTATGGGCCATCTGACACACACCCCTTCTGACTGCATCCACTCCTTCAAGGGGAGGTGCAATGGCGCCGGACGGGAAGATATCGATGATCATCCGTCCTCCACTCATCTTTTTGACGACATCCGGCAAGACCTTTGCCATGTCGGTAAAAAGAGGGATGCCAGTTGGCCATGCAGTGGAAAGCCTCCACTTAAAGGTTTTGGTTTGGGCACTCGCCTTTTGGGGTTTGGGTAAAACCATCCCAGCCCCTAATGCGGCGGCTCCAAAAGTTTTTAAAAACTTCCTTCTCGATTTTTGCATACTGAGCCTCCTTTCATCATCTAAAATTAATTTAAAGAACCTTCTTACCCACGATTGAGGACAGCGTTCGCTTAAACATTCAACGTCCAGGTTTTCTTCAATAGGGTGTTGTTAATTATCAGCTTCAGAGTAAAGGGTACTGCCCATATTTTTTAATGGCCTTGGCCATGGCCCAAACATTTTCCACTTTACAGTAATCTGTTAGGCTATTGGCGCTGGTAATAATATAGCCGCCACCCGGGCCTGCAACAGAAATCCTTTCTTTGACTTCCCGATCAACTTCTTCAGGAGTCCCGAGGGTCAGGGTATAATCAAGGTCGATGTTGCCGGCAATGCAGACTCGATTGCCATATAGCGATTTGATTTGCTTAATATCCATAGCCGCAGGTTGAATGGGGTGAATCCCGCTCATCCCTAATGTTAAAAGGTCATCTAAAAGGGGTAAGATGTTCCCATCGCTATGAAAGATCCAAGGTTTTTTAATGGCACTGGCAACAATTCGTTGGTAGGGTAAGAAAAATTCCTGGAACATCTCACGATTCATCCATGGGGATTTGGTGTCTGCAAGGTCATCATTTGCCCAGAAAAAATCAAAATCCATCTGATTAAGATGCTCGACCACTTTTGCAGACCACTCGGAAAACCTTCGATGAACTTCCTTCACCAGGGTTGGATTGTCATAAACATTGTAGGCAAATTCAATGATCCCCATACTTTCAAGCATCGAGGCCGACCCTAAACGAATCCTTGCGAAAACAGCATAATCTCCCTTGTATTGGCTGAGCCATTTTGCGACAGCTTCATATCGAGCCGGATGATCGGGATCAGGCAGATATTCATCGAAGAGCTTCAATGAGTCAGAAGACGTCAGAAGTCCTTTTTTGATGTAGGTTCTTCCGGTCTCCGGAATGACTCCCATTTCAGCAATCCAGGGAGGGACAAAGTCAAACGTCACTTTTTGAGGATAGTAATAGCTCTCCTTAAATCCCATTGCTGCTTGAAACGCCTGACCGGCCGTGGCTTTCCCACCCATAGGGAAATGGTAACCAAAGCCATCCATTCCCAAACGCTCACAGAGTTCTCCCGGCGTAAACTCAGTGGTTCCCATGATTTTTTCTTGAAGGGCTTCTTCAAAATCGTTTTCAATCCATGGGACTCGATCTGGAATGCCTCTTTTTAATGCTGTTAAAATTCTATCTCTTGGTTTCGTTTTTTCCATTCAATTCAAGCCTCCTTAAAGTTTATCTTACCAATCCATGAAATAGTTCTCTTGTTCTATCTTGCTTATTTTTGGTAATATTCTGCTATTTTTAAAAAGAGGAGGCGGGTTGACTTGATCAAACCTATCTATTAGAATAAATTTAAATAGGGACAATGAAATTGAGGTATAACCAAACCACAAAAAGTCCGAAACTGCTCATCTTAGCCTGCTCCGTCATGGAGAAAGAATTCAAGCAATTTCAGAACGGACATATGGATTTTGTTTTTCTGGACTACGGGTTACATCGTACTCCCGGACAAATGGCCGAAGCAATCCAGACGGAAATCGAAAAGGCCTCCAAGCACCCTTACGAAGGGATTATTTTGGGATACGGTCTTTGTAGCAATGGAATTGTAGGTATTCAATCGAATCGTCACTCTCTGATTATTCCTCGGGTTCACGATTGTATTTCTTTATTTCTCGGATCGGTTGAATCCTATCAGTGTCATTCGAAAGAACATCCAGGGACTTATTATCTGACACCGGGTTGGATTGAGAAAGGCCAAACGCCTATTTCTAAATATGAATCCTATGAAAAATCCTATGGGCAAGAAACTGCCCAGTGGGTGCTCCATGAGGAGATGAAACATTACACCAGAATTGTGTTTATCGATACGGGGGTCTATCCTCCTGAATCCTATCGAGCGATTGCACGCCAAAATGCTGAGTTTTTAGGAGTGGCGTTTGAAGAGATTAAAGGTTCGGCAGAAATGTTCAAAAGGCTCGTCAGGGGCCCATGGGAGAAAGATTGCCTGATTGTTGAACCCTTTCAATCTGTGCAACAAGAAATGTTTTTTGACCTATGATCTATCGTCATCTGCGAATCCACCCATTCGAAAAGACAGTTGTCGCCGGGGAAGCTTCCGAAGTCGAAAGGAAATTGCTGGAGCTTCATCATGCGGTTGTCCAGCGCAATTGCAAAGGGGTGAAAGAACTAACCCTCCAACTCATTAAAGAAAAAGTGGATCTTTTTCGAATTCTGAATGACGGATTAATCCCTGGGATGCTTGAAGCCAGTGAACGGTTCAGAAAGGGTGAGTTTTTTATTCCAGAACTTCTGATGTCCTCGAGGGCGCTCCAATTTGGGCTAAATGTGTTGCGTCCTCTTATTCAAGAACGCAAGAACCATAAGATTGCCAAGGTCGTGATTGGAACGGTGAAATTTGATCTCCATGATATTGGAAAGAACCTCGTGATCATTCTCCTTGAGGGAAATGGTTTTGAAACGATTGATCTCGGGGTAGATGTTTCTCCCGAGAAGTTTGTCAAAGCCGTTGAAAAACATGAAGCCCAAATTTTAGCCATGTCTTCTCTTCTGACCTCCACAATGAACTGGATGAAATTTACCATCGAACATCTTCACGCCTCAGGTTTAATGAAAAAAGTTAAGACAATAGTAGGCGGAGCTCCTGTCACCTCCATCTTCGCTAAGAATATCGGGGCAGATGGATATTGTCGGGAAGCGACTTCGGCGCCATCGATGGTGAGGAGAATATTAGGTCTTGATGACCATGAAGGAAGCTTTATTGATCCATAAGCTAACAATTCATCAAGAGTCCCTTCGGGATATGGAAGCATTTGCTCAAACCACCCGCATTCCATTACGTTTATTCGACGGAAAAGGAAATCTCTCCTGGGAATCAAGGTATTTTGGAAAAAAAATAAATTTTTGTAAATTGGTTCAGTTCAATGGAGGCTCACCTAAAGCCTGTTCAAAGATCCACCAGGAATCGCTTCGTGAATCCTTGCGATGGGGAGAGGCTATCCTTTCGAAATGTTGCTATTTTGTTATGCAAATTGTGAGTCCAATTCTTGATAGAGGGAAAGCCGCTGGTTATCTGGTCGCTTCGCCCTTTCTTCTCATCCATCCCTCAGAGTTACAACCTGAAGAACTTCTTGCGGTATGTAGAGGTAAATCCTTAAGAAAACACACAGTTGAGAGAATCCTTCGGTCTATTCCGGTGCTGAAGGATGATGAAGTCAAAGGAGCCGCCCAACGTCTATTTGAATTAGCCGACCGCCTTTCCAACCCCGATCTCGGTGATCTTCTTAAAGTTCGGGATGCTCAAATTCTTCAAGGGAAGATTGCAGATCAAATTCGGGATTTGAAGGACTTCGATTGGGAATTGACTCCGGATTCCTTAAGTAAACTTTTCCACGACCGGGAAAAGGAAATTGTAACAAAAATTAGATTAGGAGATAGAAGCGGAGCAAAAGAGATATTGTATCAACTCCTGGCCATTATTTTGGTCCAGTATCTTGAAGACTTCGAACTCCTCAAAGTATCCATCCTCGAACTGCTTATCATTCTTTCAAGAGCTGCCGTGGAAGCAGGGGCTAAAATTGAAGAGATGCTGGGTATGCGATATGCTTTTGTGACAGAACTCTCTAAGATTCGGGATCAAGAGGAACTTTGTCTCTGGATTGTTAAAGTCCTTGAGAAAATGACCGATCAGATCTACCAGACCCGTAATGCGAGAAATTATCAACGATTGAAAAGAGCCATGGATTTCATCGAGGCGCACTGTGGGGAACCTTTGACCGTGGAACGAGTAGCTCGGGAAGTCTTTCTCAGTCCCTCCCGATTGAGTCATATCATTAAAGATGAGTTGGGGATGACGCTTATTGATTATCTTTCAAAGATGAGAATTGAAAAAGCAAAAGCACTTCTCAGTAACGAGGAGGTTTCCATAGCCCAAATCGCTCAGGACGTAGGTTTTTCAGACCAGAGCTATTTTACCAAAGTGTTTAAGAAAATCGAAGGATGCACCCCAAGGTCCTATCGGTTAAGTCTTTCCCAGGCTGCCCCCATCCTCAAACAGCCTACCGCTTCTGCTTTTTAATGGTCCTTGGGGAGTTCGCAGAGTTCAATTAAAACCCCCCCTGATGATTTAGGATGCACAAAAGCAACTTTGGTGTTATGGGCGCCAGGCCGGGGTTTTTGGTCAATCAGGGTGGCTCCTTTTTCAAGATAAGCTTTTACTTCAGATTCCACATCGTCCACCTCAAAACAGATGTGATGGATTCCCTGGCCTTTGGTCTCTAAAAACTTGGTCAGAGGAGAATCTGGCTCGGCGGGCTGAACGAGTTCGATGTTGGACTCTCCAATTTTAAAAAAGCCGACCTTCGTTTTCTGGGCTGCCACCACTTCCACTCCTGAAAGGGTAAGCCCCATCACCTCTTGGTAGAATTTGGAGGCTTCCTCCAGATCATTGACGGCAATTGCAATATGGTTAATCTTCTTCAGCATGCTTAACTCCTTTAAATCGGAAATTCGAATATCGGGCGAACCATTCTCTTTGGATCAAGGCGAGACAAATCCAAATTTTTAAAGACCCAATACCTTAACCTTTTATGTTTTGATCATTTGAATTTCGGTCATTCGAAATTGTTTTGAAATTCGAATTTCATGCTTCGGATTTGGATATTCCTGTGGTCTTCACATTCTCTTGGATGTACTGAATGATGTCTTCCGTGGAGGTGCCCGGCTGGAAAATTTCGCGAATCCCCGCTTGTTTTAACAGCGGAATATCATCGACCGGGATGATGCCTCCTCCAAAAACGATGATGTCCTCTGCTCCTTTTTCCTTAAGGATTTGAACCACCTTAGGGAAGAGACTCATGTGGGCCCCCGAAAGACTCGAGAGGCCAACGATATCAACTCCCTCCTGAATGGCAGCATTGGCAATTTGCTCAGGAGTTTGCCGAATTCCTGTGTAAATCACCTCCATGCCAGCATCTCTCAGGGCACGGGCGATGACTTTGGCACCTCTGTCGTGGCCATCCAATCCGGGTTTCGCAATCAACACTCGAATTTTACGATTCATAAACCCTCCCTGTGCCAAGAGCATAGAGCAGAGTGCATAGCGTCCCAAATCCAAATCAAAAATTCCAGACAAACTCCAGACTCCAATTTTCAAATATCGAAACATTTAGGAGGTTGAATTTAAAAATGTGGAATCTGGGGGGATTTGGTGCTTCCATATCCCTATGCTCTATCCCCCATACACTATGCTTTTAGTTATTGTTCTCTATACTCTCCAAAAACTTCCCTGAGGGTATCTGAAATTTCTCCCAGCGTGGCATAGGTTTTGACCGCCTCCAGAATAGGGGGAACTAAATTTTCTGTTCCCTGGGCAGCCTTTTTGAGAACAGCCAGACATTGTTTAACTTTGATATTGTCTCGTTCTTTTTTTACTCTCGCAAGTTTTTCTTTCTGATATCGTTCAATCTCTGGATTGATTTTTAGAATATCTCTAAGAGGTTGCTCCTCAACCTGAAATTGGTTAAGACCCACGATGATCCTTTTTTTCGTTTCGATCTCTTTCTGGTATTGATAGGCGCTCTCAGCAATCTCTCCCTGAATATAGCCGGACTCGATGGCTTTGATCGCTCCTCCCATAGCCTCTATCTTTTCAATATATTCAAGGGCTTTCTTTTCGATCTCATTCGTCAGGGTTTCAACGGCATAAGATCCTCCCAGAGGGTCGATCATATCCGCCACACCACTCTCATAGGCAATGATTTGTTGGGTTCTCAGGGCAATTCTAACAGAATCCTCAGTGGGAAGGGCATAAGCCTCATCTCGTGAATTGGTGTGAAGGGATTGAGTTCCTCCAAGAACCGCAGCCAGTGCTTGGAAAGCAACCCTGACGACATTATTGTCCGGTTGTTGAGCGGTCAAAGAGCATCCTGCGGTCTGAGTATGAAAGCGGAGCATACACGATTCATCCTTTTTGGCTTTAAAACGCTCTTTCATAATCTTAGACCAGAGCCTTCGGGCCGCCCTGAATTTGGCCACCTCTTCAATGAAGTTGTTGTGACAACAGAAGAAGAAGGCGAGCCTGGAGGCAAAAGAGTCCACATCCAGTCCAGCACGGATGGCTGCTTCCACATAAGCGATGCCATCAGAGAGAGTGAATGCGACTTCCTGAACCGCTGTACACCCGGCCTCCCGCATATGGTAACCGCTGATACTGATGGTGTTCCATCTCTGGACATGATCTTTACAGAAGGCGAAGATGTCAGTCACAATTCGCATCGATTCGAGAGGAGGAAAGATATAGGTTCCCCGGGCGGCATACTCCTTTAAAATATCGTTCTGAATCGTTCCCTGAAGGACATTGCTTTTGACTCCTTGCTTTTCTGCCACAGCAATATACATGGCGAGGAGAATCGCTGCTGTGGAATTGATGGTCATGGACGTTGAGACCTTATCAAGCGGGATGCCATCGAAGAGGATCTCCATATCCTTCAAAGTGTCGATTGCCACGCCAACTTTTCCAACCTCTCCATCTGCAAGAGGATGGTCCGAATCATAGCCGATCTGTGTCGGAAGATCGAAGGCGACGCTCAATCCGGTCTGACCCTGCTGGAGAAGAAATTTGTATCGTTTGTTCGTTTCTTCTGCGGTGGCAAATCCTGCGTACTGCCGCATCGTCCATAACCGGCCGCGATACATGGTGGGCTGAACACCACGAGTAAAAGGCGGTTCTCCGGGGAAACCGAGGTCCTCGCAATAGTCCATTTCCTGGAGATCGAGAGGCGTATAGAGCCGTTTCATCTCAATATGGGAGGTGGTCTGAAAAGAGGGTTGACGTTCCGGGGATTTTGAAATGACTTTCTGAAGCGTTGTTTTTTCCCATCGGTTTAATTCTTCTTGAAGGTTTTTGGACATGGTTTCACCTCTTACCGTAAATCGTAAGGGGTTGAAAGTAAGGTGTAGATCAATGAGAACTCCTTCCGCTTACCCCCCTCACGTTTAGAGTGGTATATTTCCATGTTTCCGCCATGGGTTCGTATCAACTTTTGTCTTCAAAATGTCCAACGCCTGGATGATCTTTGGCCTCGTCTCTTCAGGTTCGATGATTTCATCGACATACCCTAATTCGGCGGCTTTATAGGGACTGGCAAATTTCATCTGATATTCTGCTACTAATTTCTCGCGAGTCTCCTTGGGGTCCTGAGCCTCTTTGATCTCATTTCGAAAGATGATGTTGACCGCTCCCTCAGCGCCCATCACAGCGATTTCAGCGGTAGGATAACAGTAATTGATATCTCCTCGAATATGTTTGGAGGACATCACATCATAGGCGCCTCCATAGCCTTTCCGGGTGATGATTGTGATCTTGGGAACGGTGGCTTCGCAGAAAGCATAGAGGAGTTTAGCTCCGTGGCGGATGATTCCTCGTGCCTCCATATCAATTCCCGGAAGAAACCCTGGCACATCCACGAACGTAACGATAGGAAGGTTGAAACAGTCACAAAAACGAACGAAACGGCCTGCCTTGACGGACGAATCGGGGTCGAGGGAACCTGCCAGCCAGTTTGGCTGATTAGCAACAATTCCCACAGGCATGCCATTGAAGCGTGCAAAACCCACCACAATATTTTTCGCCCAATCTTTCTGAACCTCGAGGAAATACCCATGATCAACTACACCGTGAATGATCTTCTTCATATCATAGGCTTTTTTTGAATCCTCCGGTACCACAGTCTTTAGAGATTCGTCCATCCGGTTGGGGTCGTCGGTGCATTCGATGACCGGTGGTTTTTCGCGATTGTTCTGAGGGAAAAAACTGAGAAGTTCTCTGATCAGGCGAATCGTATCTTCATCGTTTTCTCCTGCGAAATGAGCGACACCGCTTTTCTCCATATGAACATGAGACCCCCCCAGCAGTTCAGAGGTAATGGGTTTACCATCCGGAGTTTCGGTTTTTCCCAACGCCGCTCGAATGACATCCGGACCGGTGATGTGAAGATAACTTGTTTTTTTCGTCATTAAGATAAAGTCTGTCATGGCGGGGGAATAGACCGCCCCACCTGCACAGGGGCCCATGATCGCCGAAATTTGAGGGATGACTCCAGAGGCAAGGACATTTCTCAAAAAGATAAAAGCATATCCTGCTAAGCTTTCTACTCCTTCTTGAATCCTTGCACCGCCAGAATCATTCAGTCCTATGACAGGCGCGCCGGTCTTCATAGCGAGATCCATGATTTTGCATATTTTTTCAGCGAAGGCCATTCCGAGGGCGCCACCGAAGACAGTGAAGTCTTGAGAAAAAACATAGACCAGTCGGCCATTCACCTTCCCATAACCGGTGACTACTCCATCGCCCCAAAATTTCTTTTTTTCCATCCCGAAATCGTGACAACGATGGGTAACGAATTTGTCCAGCTCCACAAAGGTTCCTGGATCAAGCAGAAGGTCGATCCGTTCACGGGCCGTCAATTTTCCATCTTTATGCTGTTTATCGATCTTGTCCTGTCCACCCCCCAACAAAGCTTCTGCTCTTCTCTTCTCCAGTTCTTTTCGTATAGCTTCGATCGATCGCATAAATAAATTCCCCCTCATTCATTCCCTCACCCCACCCCCTCCCTGACAGGGACAGGGGAAGGGGAGGGGGCATTTTCAATGATCTTTTAGCTCCTCTGCCATCATCTTCTCGGCAAGGGAATAGGGATCAATCCTACGTTTGATCAGTTCGTCGAGGATATGGTCCCATTGATCCTTTTTTTCAATTTTTTGAATAAATCGGGACATCACTTCGGTTTCAAGGACCTCAAGAAAAGTGGCTTTTGCCCTTTCCCTCAACTTCTTTTCAAGGACATGGCTTTGCTCGAGCGCCTGTTTGTGACGATAAATCCCATAGACTAACTCGAAAATTCCTTTTCCAAGAATGGCTTCTGTTTTAAAGATGGGAGGGTCCCAACCGTCCTCTCTTTTGTGACTCATTTCGAGAACCATCTTTAAATCTCTCTCCATCTTTTCAGAGCCTTCGCGTTCACATTTATTGATCACAAAGAGGTCTCCGATTTCAATGATTCCCGCTTTAATCGCCTGAATATCATCTCCCAGACCTGGAATGAGAACGACAATAGAAGTGTGGGCCGTATTGACGATCTCGACTTCGTCCTGTCCAACCCCAACAGTCTCCACCAGAATGATATCCTTTCCCATGGCATCCATGACGTTAATGATATCCTGAGTGGAACGGGAAAGTCCTCCAAGACAGCCGCGAGTGGCAAGGGAGCGAATGAACACGCCCTCATCTGTGGCGTGGCGCTGCATCCGAATCCGGTCGCCAAGAATGGCTCCACCAGTAAAAGGACTTGTAGGATCGACGGCAACGATTCCGACGGTCTTCCCTTCTTTTCTAAAGATATCCACCATCTTATCCACGATCGTAGATTTCCCGGAGCCGGGGGGGCCTGTAATCCCGATGATGTAAGCCCTTCCAGTCTGTGGATAAAGTTCTTTTAAGGCATCCAGGGCAGAGGGAATCCGGTCATCAATATCCCTCATCAACCTGGAAGCTGCACGAATGTCTCCTTCAAGAATGCGCCTTGCTAAGCTCCTCATAGATGGAAATAGATACCAAAATTAGACTGATAAGGCAATAAAAAAATTGTGATTACGTAACCCCTCAGTTAAAGAAATAAAAAAGGGTTGAGAGGTTGCCTCGGAAAAACCTTGTAGCGAAACCTCTGTTTGTCAAAACGACCCAATCTGATTCAAAAAAATCCGATTCAAAGGGCATGAGGGCCCCGATGAGGGTAACCTTTTATAACCGCTATTCAAGGTTTTGGAGGGGTAACGTTCCAACCCTTCTAAACCGAAAACACCCCATAACTGAGGGATTACGTGATTACAAAGCGCGGCCGGGGACGCCGATGTGCCGGGCGATGACGATTCTCTGAACCTCTGAAGTTCCTTCTCCAATGTCAAGAAGTTTCTGATTCCGATAGTGGCGCTCAATCGGATACTCCTTCATCAATCCATACCCACCATGCAGTTGAACCGCTTGATTGACTACTCGATGATACATCTCTGAGCAATACATCTTTGCCATGGCTGATTCCTTGCCAAAGGGGCGATGCTGCTCACAGAGCCAGCAGGCTTTGTAGAGTAGAAGTCTCGCGAGTTCAATCTCCGTTGCCATATCTGCTAATTTGAAGGCATTGACCTGAAAAGTTCCAATAGGTCGCCCAAATTGTTCCCGCTCGCTTGCATATTTGAGGGCCAATTCAAAAGCGCCCTGGGCTCCCCCCAGTCCCATGGCAGCGATGCTGAGCCGTCCACCATCCAGAGTAGCCAGCATCTGATGAAATCCATCTCCCCGTCGGCCAAGAAGATTCTCCTTTGGGACCTTACAATCGGTAAAGTAAAGTTCGCCAGTATTGGAGGCCCTCCAGACCATCTTTCCATGCATGGTTTTAGTGGTGAAACCAGGAGTTCCGTTAGGGACGAGAATACAGGAAATTTCAGGTCGACCATCCGCCCGTTTTCCTGTCACCGCTTGAACTGTGCAGACTTTGCTCATATCGGTTGTCGAATTGGTGATAAAGATCTTTGATCCATTGAGCACCCAATAGTCCCCCTCAAGCACAGCCGTTGTTTTGGAAGCGCCGGCATCAGACCCTGCATTGGGTTCGGTCAATCCAAAAGAAGCAAGTGCCCTCCCGGCACAAAGATCCGGAAGCCATTTCTGCTTCTGCTCTTCATTTCCATAATAATAGATGGGGGCGATGCCAAGCGAATTTCCAGCCGCCAGGGTGGCAGCCTGAGAACCGTCGATCCGTGCGATCTCCTCCACTGCAATAATATAGGAGATGTAACCTACATTGCTCCCTCCATAGTCTTCTGAGACGAACGGCCCAAACAGTCCGAGGTCTCCCATGCGTTTGGTCAAATGATAGGAGAACTCTTCTTTATCGTCCAATTCCTGGGCAACGGGAGCGATCTCCTTTTCGGCAAAATTCCGGACCATTTTCCGAAGCATTTGTTGTTCTTCTGTTAAATCGAAATCGAGTGCCATAAAAACCTCCACATTCACAGAGGGCAGAGAGCATAGTGCATAGGGGGATCAGATTAAAAAACGCTATGCTCTATGCTCCATGCTAGGCTTATTTCACGGGTTTAAAGTACTTAATATCAAGGATGCTTCCTTCTCTATCCTTTTTGGGTTTGAAAACGGCTTCCACCGGCATTCCAATATAAACCTTTTCAAATTCGACTTCTCCGAGCCAGTGAACCAGGAAGCCCTGAGTTCCGTCAATGTGTATGACGGCGACAATGGATGGGGTTTCTTTTCTCATCCCATCGTACGTCTCATAGCACTGGGTAAAGGTGTGGACCGTTCCGGTCGTTCCGACCTCGAGGTATTTATCCTCCAGTCTGGCAAAACATCTTTCACAGAATATTTTGGCAGGGACGTAGATGATGTTACACACATCGCATTTCGCACCAATGATCTTTCCATTCATCAGCTCCCGGAAAAATTTTTCACCGGCCCTTCCAACCGTGTAAATGTAACTCATCGGGATCTGACCCTCCCAAAAACCGATGTCGGTGGTTTTCTGAAATCTTTCGATTAATGCCATGGTTTCACCTCCACTCTTTGAAAACGCTAAGCGCTTTACGCTATGCGCATTGTGTATTTATTCGATGGGTTTAAAGTATTTGATATCCGTAATGGCTCCGATCCTCTCCTCAGGAGGCTTCCAGACAGCCTTTACCTTCATTCCACGGTAGATCTTCCAGGGATCGACCTCATTGAGATGATGGAGGATGCCCATTCCCTTAGAGGCCCCGTCAATTTCGATCACTGCCGGGGTAAAGGGCCTTACACCACCGGCAATATCGAGACGACCCGCCTTCCAATCCACATAGCTGACGACCCAAGTGTTGACAATGCCTGTGTCCTGAACATACACCCATTCGCTGGTAGGTACCCAGCAGAGTTCACAAAACATTCTGGGAGGAATCATGATGCGGTGACATTTATCACACTTTTTCGCAATGATTTTTCCATTCTTCAATTCCGCAAGGTAACGGCCGATGGCAGGGCCATTATCCCATGCATATTTCAGATTGGGGGTCCATTGAACCGAAAGGACTTTGCCTTTCTGAATCTCTTCTGCACTCAGTTTGGTTGCAGTTTTCAGTACCATCTTTTCTGTGATTTCCATAGGTTCACCTCCTCCTTCTAACTTCTCATGACCACGACCGTTCCTACTTGCATCAAATCACCCCATGCCTGCGCCAACCCGCACGTGGGCTTTCCAGGAACCTGTCTTTTGCCCGCTTCACCTCTCAGCTGTAAGAAGATTTCAATGATTTTCATCACTCCTGTAGCAGCAATCGGGTTTCCAACCCCCAACGCTCCTCCTGACGGACAGCAGGGAAGGTTTCCCGTTCGCTGAGTTACTCCATCCAAAAGCATCTGGACCGATTCCCCTCTTTTGCAGAGTCCCAGACCTTCGATGTGGTGAAGTTCTTTATAGGTAAAAGGATCATAAGGCTCTGCAATATGAATCTCTTTGGAAGGTTCTTTGATTCCAGCCATTTTATATGCCTGACGGGCCGCTACCTCCACATAGTCTGGATAGTAGAGGTCACGGGTGGTCCAATAAGCGGTATCCAGAGCCCAACCCACTCCGTCGATCCAGATCGGTTTTTCAGTGACACGACGTGCCACATGCTCGGCGGCAAGGACGATACAGGCTGCTCCATCACTGGTTGGACTGATGTCAAGGCGATTGACTGGCCAGGCCATAATTTCGGAATTGAGAACGTCTTGTACGGTGATTTCCGCCGGCAGTTGTGCTGAAGGATGATCCATGGCATTTTTCTTATTCTTTACAGCAACTAAAGCGATATCTTCTTTTCTATATCCATAGGTCGTCATAAATCGATTCATCTCAATTGCAAAAATCCAGATAAGGGTGGGATAAAGGGGTTGTTCGGTGGTGTGATCGAAAATGGTCAGGAACGCTCCTGCCGGGTGAGGGTAGGCAGAGGACATTTTCTCTTCTGCGACTACCAGACAGGTATCGAACATTCCAGAAGCCACATGGAACCATCCATGGATTGGCGAGAGAACACCGGTTCCTCCACCCACGTAGTGCCTCATATAGGGTTTTCGAAAGGCTCCTGAACCATCGGAAAGATATTCGCCCTTCATATGAATACCATCGAAGGCATCGGGTGCAGTGCCATGGACAACACATTCGATGTCTGAAAGTTTCATTTCACAGGACTCCAAAGCCATTTTTGTGGCCTCGAAAGCCAGTTCTTTTGGTGTTTCTTGAACATTTCGGTAGAATTTAGTGATTCCTGCTCCAACAATGGCCACTCGTCTCATCCTGTTCACCTCCTTT
This sequence comes from uncultured bacterium, assembly GCA_938002255.1. Classification (GTDB taxonomy): domain Bacteria; phylum Desulfobacterota; class BSN033; order BSN033; family UBA1163; genus RBG-16-49-23. The sequence goes on along the minus strand of CALLAL010000038.1, from coordinate 64,743 downwards.
TAGTTGCTCAGAATTACCACTGTACCGGTTGTGGTCGGAATACCTCTCCAACTCTGAGCCAGTCCCGTTGTAACATTTTTAAGTTGATTCTTTCCTGCTTCTCCTCTCAACTGTCGAACCACTTCAAGAACTTTATGGCCGCCGTTTAGTTCATAGAGGTTTCCTACTCCGAGACAACCTCCAGAGGCGTTGACAGGAAATTCACCGTTGATCTCCGTTCCCCCAATTTCGGTCAGGGGGCCAGCTTCGCCTCTCTTGCAGATTCTCATGGCTTCAAGATGCTGGAGTTCTTTGTAGGAGAATTCATCATTAATCTCTGCAAAATCAATCTCTTTTCGAGGATATCGAATTCCAGCCATCTTGTAAGCCATTTCTGCCGCATATTGGGCATAAATGGCTTCTGCCCAATTGCGAGTTTCAAGTCCCGGTGTATCCGAACACCAGCCAATGCCCCTGATCCAGATGGGTTTATCACAGAGGGCTTTAGCAGTCTCTTCCTCTGCCAGAACGACCACGACGGCCCCATCTGAATGTGGGCTAATGTCCATTTGAGTCAAGGGATAAGACACCACTTCCGAATTGAGAACATAATCGGTGTCGATCAGAACACTGTGTCCGGCGTAAGGATTATTGAGAGCATTCCTCTTATTCTTGACAACAACCCTGGCACACTGTTCTCTTGTTGTTCCAGTTTCATACATAAATCTCGCCATCTCCAATGCAGCGACAGCATGGGGGCTTTCCCGCAGCGGCCGATTGTAGATGGGATCCATTGCAAACGTCACCATCTCTGAAAGGGTTAACATGTTCGAAGCCTTGCTCATTCCCTGAGCCACGGAGATCGGACCGATTCCAGAGAGAATCATCATATAGGCTGATGCCAGAGAATGGATGAAATCTCCCGGTACGGTATAGATGGGTTTGAGTACAGCGCCCAATTGATCTGGAGAATATTCGTCAGCAATGCTATAGCCCTCAAAAAAGTCTTCAGACGTCGCCACGAAAGAGTCGACATCTTTCGGTTCAATGCCAGCATCCAAATAGGCTTTCATCGCCGCTTCATACGTCAGTTCTCGATAGGAAACATCAGGCGTGGTAGCCCGGAATCCTGTGGTTCCTATACCAATAATCGCAACTCGTTTTGCCATGTGATCCTTGCCTCCTTTCTATAATGGTAAATTTCTAACCGCTTATTCAATCTTCACCTCCCTTCCTCGGTTTTATGAAATGTGTTGCGTTTTGAAAAATTAGCCTATCCTACCATAAAAGCCACTTTACGTAAACTGTAAAGTTTATTTAAAAAATAATGAAGGCTTCTGCTGAAGCTACCTCCTCGGCTTGATATTTTCCCGAACCCATTTGATCGCTTCTTCAATGGATGTTCCCGGCACAAAGATCGCTTTCACACCGCATGCTTTCAAAGAAGGTATATCTTCTTCAGGGATGATGCCTCCACCAAATACCACAATATCATTTGCCCCTTTTTCTTTCAGTAATTGGATGACCTGCGGAAAGATATAATCATGGGCTCCGGAAAGGATAGACAGGCCGATGCCGTCCACATCCTCCTGAATGGCAGCAGCCACGATCTGTTCCGGGGTTTGATGAAGCCCTGTATAGATCACTTCGAATCCTGCATCGCGAAATCCTCTTGCAATCACTTTCGCTCCACGATCATGTCCGTCCAATCCAGGCTTGGCGATCAGGATGCGAACTTTTCGTTCCATGGATTCCTCCCTCATTCTCAGATTACAGATTTCGGCATGGGAAATTCGGATTGAGAAAATTAAAATTTAACACCCCAGGAATTTTTATCTCTCCATCCTCTATTTAAAAGTATCCCGGATCGGTGTATCTTCCAAAGACCTCACGCCAGACATCGCAGATTTCTTGGATCGTGGCATATTCTCTCACAGCATTGATAATATGAGGCATCAGGTTTTCGTTTGTCAGAGAGGCTTTTCGGATTTGTTCAAGACAGTCTTTGACCCGAGCATGATTGCGTGTCCTTCGGACCTCCTGAAGCCTATTTAGTTGCCTCTCTTCAATTTCGGGTCGCATTCTCCATATGGTGATGGGTGGATGATCTGTTACATATTTGTTGACCCCGACAATGACTTTCTCCCTGGAGTCGATCTGGCGTTGATATCGGTAGGCGGCCTCTGCAATCTCCATCTGTGGATAACCCCTTTCGATCGCTTTCAGCATGCCTCCCATGTCATCGATTTTACGAATATACTCCCATGCTTTTTCTTCCATCTCATTGGTCAGGGCTTCCACAAAATAAGAGCCAGCCAGGGGGTCGATGGTATTTGCCACGCCCGTTTCTTCGGCAAGGATCTGCTGTGTTCGAAGGGCAATGGTTACGGCTTCCTCTGTAGGAATCGCATAGGTCTCATCGAGGGAGTTGGTATGGAGGGATTGTGTTCCTCCCAGAACAGCTGCCAGAGCTTCGTAGGCGGTTCGAACTACATTATTAAAAGGTTGCTGAGCCGTTAAGGAACAGCCAGCGGTTTGGGTGTGGAACCTTAGCATCCAGGATCGGGGTTTTTTAGCCATAAAACGCTCTCTCATCACTTTTGCCCAGATCCTTCGGGCCGCTCTGAATTTTGCAATTTCTTCAAAGAAGTCGATGTGTGAATCGAAGAAGAAGGAAAGCCTTGGAGCAAACTCATCCACGTCCAAGCCTCTTTCCATAGCCGCTTCCACGTAGGCAATCCCATCCGCCAGAGTAAAGGCTAATTCCTGGACTGCCGTGGAGCCTGCCTCGCGAATGTGATAGCCACTGATGCTGATGGTGTTCCAACGGGGAACTTCCTTGGTGCAATATTCGATGGTATCCACAATAATCCGGAGGGAAGGCTTGGGAGGAAGCATGAAGGTCTTCTGAGCGATGAATTCCTTCAGCATGTCGTTCTGAATTGTCCCTCCAATTTCCCTTTTGCTCACTCCCTGTTTTTCTGCAACGACAATATACATCGCCAGAAGAATGGACGCAGGAGGGTTGATCGTCATCGATGTCGTGACCTTATCGAGGGGGATTCCCTCGAAGAGAATCTCCATGTCCTTCAGGGTATCCACAGCCACACCACATTTTCCGATTTCTCCCCTTGCCATGGGAGAGTCGCTGTCGTAGCCCATCAAGGTAGGGTAATGAAAAGCGATAGAGAGTCCTGTCTCGCCGTGGTTAAGAAGATAGTGAAAACGTTGATTGGTCTCTTCCGGTCCTCCCAGACCCGAAAACATTCTCATCGTCCAGAGCCTTCCTCTGTACATGGAAGGTTGAACGCCTCGTGTGAAGGGGTAGATTCCAGGAAAGCCGATATCTCTGGCGTAATCGAGATCCTTGATATCTTCTGGAGTGTAAAGACCCTTGATCTCGAGATCTGAAACGGTGGTGAAACGGGGCAGACGTTCAGGCGTTTCGGAGAGTAGTTTTGAAAGGTCGTTCACCCATCTTTTCTTCTCCTCTCCGACCTTCTTGAGTTGATCTTCTTTGAACATGGACCCCACCCCCTTTATTCAAAGCTCAAGGTTTGATGAAATATAGCGATGGCTTGCAGGGCATTAAAAACTTAAATCGTTAAAATTCGACTCCCTTTCGTGCTTTTACTCCTTTCTGATAGTGATGCTTTCGTTCCACCATTTCCGTGACCAAATCCGCTTTTTCTACGATTTCCGGAGAGGCATTTCTTCCGGTAAGAATGAGCTCAATAGATGCAGGTTTAGAGTCTAATAGCTGAAGAACCTCGGAGAGTGAAATTAAATTGAAATCAACCGCTACATTGATTTCGTCGAGAATGAGGATGTCGTACATTCCACTGAACATTGCTTCTTTTGCCAGAGCCAGTCCCTTGTTCGCCCATTCGATGTCTACTGGGTCAGGATTGGTTTTGGAAACAAACGTCTCTCTGCCCATCTGTTGGATGGTGAGATAGGGAGAGAGCTTTTTAGCCGATTCCAGTTCACCATATTGAATATTCCCCTTCATAAACTGGATCATCAGTGTTTTCAACCCGTGTCCTGCTGCCCTGAACGCCAACCCCAGGGCTGCTGTGGTTTTCCCTTTGCCGTTGCCTGTATAAACCTGAATGAGGCCTTTTTCCATATGGAAAAACTCAATTTCAAATGATCACCCCTTCCCCCTCGAGGAGCGGGGATAGGGCAAAGGGTCAACAAACTTCACGGAGTTGGGCCATGATTTGTTCCGTCTTGAAATGCCTTAAGGTGATGGCACTCGAAGGACAGGTGGCATTACAGGCTCCACATCCCTTACAGAGGGCTTCATTCACCGTCATCACCTTTCGATAGGGATCGATTTTAAGTGCCCGATATTCACAGATCTGCTCACAGAGACCGCATCCGGCACACATCAGTTCATCGACCCAAGCGGTGATGGGTTCGATTTTTACCTTTCCAGAAAACAGCGGAATGGTTGCCCTGGAGGCTGCCCCGTGAGCTTGAGAGATCGTATCGTAGATGTCTTTTGGCCCCTGGCAGGTTCCTGCGAGAAAGATTCCATCGGTAGCAGTATCGAGAGGTCGCAATTTGGGATGGGCCTCGAGGTAGAACCGGTCCGGGGAAAGAGAGAGCTTGAGAAGACTTCTCAAATGATCTGCATCCTGTCTCTGTGTTAGTCCCACGGCAAGAACCACCAGATCTGCTTCCTCCTCGTAAGGTTCGCCCAGGAGTTCATCATCGGCTTTCACGATTAATTTTCCATTTCTCTCATAGATTTCAGAAGGGACCCCCTTACGATAGAAGACGCCCTTTTTCTGAACAGTTTCGTAAAACTGTTCATATCCTTTACCAAAGGCCCGGATATCGATGTAACAGATGGTGACACGGGCATCAGGAATCCGGTCTTTCACCAGGTAGGCGTGTTTTGCCGTATACATACAGCAGACTCTTGAACAGTACTCATTGTTTACCGTCTTATCTCGTGAGCCGACGCACTGGATGAAGACGATATGTCGGGGTTCCTTACCATCAACCAGAAGTTTGCCCTGAGTCGGTCCCTCCGATGAAAGGAGTCTCTCCAATTCAAGGCTGGTGATCACATTCCTGTAGCGACCATATCCCAATTCCGGTTTTAACTTCGGGTCAAAAGGATCGTAACCTGTGGCCACGAGGATCGTCCCAACCTTTGCCTCAAATTCCATTCCGATCTCTTCAAATTGAACGGCAGATTCAGGGCAGATCTCACGGCATTTCCCACACTCTCCGGATTGGAAGAAGAGGCAATTTTTTGAATCGATCGTGTAACTATGCGGAATGGCGTTCGGGAAGGGGAGATAGATCGCAGGCCTCTGATCCAGTCCCATATTCAATTCGTTTGGAACGCGAACCGGACAAACTTCTTCACATTTTTTACAACAGGTACATTTCTCATGATTGACGTATCTGGGAAGGTGCCGGATTCTCACCTTAAAGTTTCCGACAAAACCTTCAACCCCTTCTACCTCGCTTTGGGTAAGAAGGTGGATCTGCGGATGGGCTTGAAGGGCCTTCAATTTTGGAAGCAATGTGGTGGAGGTTTCCGCGAGATCAGGAAACGTTCGATCAATCTGAGCCAGATGTCCTCCAGGAGATGGAGCTTTTTCAACCAGAAAAACCTCAAAGCCTGATTCGGCGATATCCAGGCTTGCCTGGATGCCCGCGATGCCTCCCCCAATCACCAGAACCGAGGGAGTGACTCCAACTTCATTCTCCTCTAAGGGTTCATGGAGGGAGACTTTTGCTACTGCGGAGGCGATTAGATCCATGGCCTTTTGGGTCCCTTCCTCTTTATCGGGATGAACCCAACTGCACTGTTCTCGAATATTGGCCATTTCGAAGAAATAGGGATTTAGGCCTGCGCTACGACAGGCTTTTCGGTAGGTCACTTCATGCATTCTTGGAGAACAGGCAGCTACCACAATGCGATCTAATTTCTCATTTTTGATATCATTCTTAATCAGGTCCTGACCGGGATCTGAACACATATACTGATAGTTCCGGGCAATAGCCACATGAGGAAGGGTTCGGGCAAAGGCAGTGACCTTTTCCACATCGACTGTGGCTGCAATGTTGATTCCGCAATGGCAGATATACACACCGATCTTCATCATTTTACCGCATCAGGCATCGGGCAAAGCGCATAGCGCCCAATATCAATACAAACTAAATCGTTAACTCCGAACTCATGACTCCGAACTCGGAACGGTTGTTTTCCTTCCTTTGGCCAATAGGGCGCAGGCGAGAGCCGCTGCGCCGCTAGCCTGGGCAACGGTGTCCGGGATATCCTTGGGGCCCTGGCAGCATCCCGCTAAAAAGATTCCTTCTACCCCTGTGAGAATGGGATCCAGCCCTGGAGCCTCTGCATAGAATCGGTCTGAGGAACTTTCCATGCCGAGCCTCTTTTTCAAAAGATCGTCTTCTCGCCTGGGGATCAGACCTGAAGCAAGAACGACGAGATCTGCTTCCAGTTCCACCGGTTCTCCAAGGAGTGTATCTTCAGCCCTTACCACCAATTTTCCGTTTTTTCGATAGACCTCAGAGGGATTGGCTCTCCGATAAATGATTTGCTCTTTCTGGACTCGTTCATAGAATTCCTCAAATCCTTTCCCGAAGGCTCTCACATCCATGTAGAGCACGGTGATATGGGCGTCCGGGATTTTATCCCGCACCAGATGGGCCTGCTTGGCCGTGTACATACAGCAGACCCGTGAACAGTATTCATTGCCCACGGTTTTATCTCTCGACCCCACACAGTGAATAAAGATGATCTCCTTGGGCTTCTTACCCTGAATCAGGATTTCTCCTTTCGTCGGACCCGAGGCAGAACAGAGTCGCTCCATCTCAATGCCATGAAGGACGTTTGGATAAAGGCCATAGCCAAATTCCGGTTTTAAAGTTGGATTAAAAGGATCGAATCCTGTTGCAAGAATAATTGCTCCGACGTGAAGTTCAATCGTTTCTTCTTCCATGTCATAGGCAATGGCTTTAGGTTGGCAATATTTGGCACACTCCCCGCAGTCTGAACATCCCCCACAGCTCAGACAGCGTTTCGCCTCTTCGATCGCCTCCTCAAGAGTTAAACCCGGTTCGATGGGTTTGACCATATGGGGAAGCGTCTCCCGTTCTATCCGTTTTGAATCAGGGAGAATGTTCTGCATCGGGGAGAACTGTCTCCCTTCCGTTGTTCTTTCGCAGCGGAGGTCTTCTCCCCGAAGATATCGGTCAATGGAGATGGCTCCTTTTCTTCCCTGTGCCATGGCCTCGATGATGGTCCCAGGTCCGGTCACCCCGTCACCGCCTGCAAAGACCTTCTGAAGGCCTGTTTCGAGAGTAAGCGGTTCAACCTGAATCATTCCCCGTCTGTCCCTTTTTAAACCTGATGAGGATTGGATGATGGTTTCAGCTCCAGTTGAGCCAACGGATAAAAAGATGGCATCATAGGTCTTTAAAATTTCATCGAAGGATAAATCCTTTCCCACCTGGGTATTGAAACGGATTTCTATCCCCATTCTTTCAATCACAGAGAGGTCTTTTTTCACCACTTCTCTCGGAAGACGATAGGAAGGGAATCCATAGATGAGAAGCCCGCCCAATTGCTCTTTCGATTCGAAAAGGGTCACCTGATATCCTTTGAGCCGGAGATCAAAGGCCGCTGTTAAACCGGCAGGGCCTGCCCCAACAATAGCTACCTTTTGTGGTTTTTCTTCCACAGGGGAAAGATGGATTTCAGGTTCTTCCACGTGATCGACCAGAAACCTTTTCAGAGCGCAGATGGAAACAGGTCGATCGACTTCTATTCGTTTGCATTCCCATTCACAGGGATGAGCGCAAACATATCCGAGAATGCCCGGAAAGGGAAGGGTCTTTCTCACCAAAGCCAGGGCCTCTTTAAACTTTCCTTGGGAAATGAGAGCCACATAACCCTGGGCATTGCAGTGAAGTGGGCAAGCCGCTGTGCAAGGTGGAATGCCCCTTCGATCCATCGTGTATTTGAGAGGAACAGCCTGGGGGAAAGGGATGTAAATCGCTTTTCTGGTTCCAAGGCCCATATCGAATTCATTGGGTAGTGTGACTGGACACTGGGCCACACAGTCCGCGCAGGCGGTGCATTTGGTGACATCAACGTAACGGGGTTTCTTTCGAACGGTGACCTTAAAATGACCAGCTTTTCCTTCAATGTCAACCACTTCAGAGTAGGTGAGAAGGTTGATGTTGGGATGATTGGCTGTATCCACCATTTTCGGGGTGATGATGCAGGCCGAGCAGTCAAGGGTAGGGAAGGTCTTATCCAGCTGGGCCATATGGCCACCGATGGATGGGTCCTTTTCCACCAGATGGACTTTGAATCCCTTATCAGCAATGTCAAGGGCAGCCTGCATCCCGGCTATCCCGGCACCGATAATAAGGGCTTCAGGAATCACTTTTTCCTTTTCTTCTTCCAACACTTCAAGGTCCCTTTATTGTTTCGTGTTTCCGATTTCGAATTTAGAATTTTTCCGTTATTTTAGCTTCCCAATCAATGCACTGGCGATCGTATTCTTCTGGATCTCTTTGGTGCCCTCATAAATTTCTGTGATTTTGGCGTCGCGATAAAATCGTTCGACTTCATATTCGGTGATATATCCGTAGCCCCCGAAGATCTGGATGGCTTCATCCGCTACTTCTACGGCCACCTTTCCTGCAAACATCTTTGCCATAGAGGTTAGTTTCGGATCGATCCGGCCCTGATCATAGTTCCAGGCCGCTTTGTAAGTCAGGAGTCTGGCTGTCTCTATCTTAGTGGCCATGTCTGCCAATTTGTGCTGGGTAATTTGAAAATCAACGATCTTTCTTCCAAACTGTTCTCTCTGCTTTGCATAGTCTAAAGCTCGGTCAAAAGCTCCCTGGGCGATCCCAAGCCCTTGTGCCGCAATTTCGATTCTACTCTCGTCGAAGAATTCGAGAACCTGATAGAACCCTTTGTTCTCCTCACCAATCAGATTCGTCAGAGGAACCCTCACATCGCTAAAGGAGAGCTCAGCGGTTGAGGTCAATCGAATTCCCATTTTGGGTGTGATTTCTGTGGCATCCAATCCCTTTGTCCCTTTTTCGACGAGTATGGTGCATTGACCCCGGTAGGACGGTTTTGCATGGGGATCGGTCTGACAGAGAACGACGAAGAAGTCCGCAAGGGTCCCGTTCGTGATAAAGGTTTTTGTTCCGTTAATAACAAAAGAATCTCCCTGTCTTACCGCCGTTGTTCCCATCAACGTAATGTCGCTTCCATGATTGGGTTCGGTATAAGCCCCTCCTGAGATGAATTCTCCTCGCGCAACAGGGACAAGATATTTTTTCTTCTGTTCAGGTGTACCGAAACGGAGAATGACCTCTGATGAGAAATCGGCCAGTGTTACAGCAATGCCGACCCCTGAATCTTTTCGGCAGAACTCTTCTACAACCAGGATGTTTTCTGTAATCCCATACCCTTGCCCTCCATATTCTTCAGGGAAATGGATGCCAATGAACCCGAGTTTGCAGGCTTTTTTCCATACCTCTTTCGGGAAGGTATGGTTCTTTTCCCATTCAAGAATCTTTTCCTTATCGTATTCTCCCTGAATAAATTCCCTTGCTGCCTTTTGAATATCTTTCTGTTCTTGCGTCAATTCGAAGTCCATGGTCTACCCCTTATTTTTTCAGTTCCTTGATCTTATCCTTGATCACCGGCACGATTTTAAACAGGTCAGCCACAATGCCATACTGTGCTACGCTGAAGATTGGAGCCTTGGGGTCTTTGTTGATGGCAATGATCGTTCCTGATCCTTTCATTCCTGCCACATGTTGAAAGGCACCGCTGATCCCTATCGCGATGTAAACTTTTGGCTTAACCGTCTTTCCAGAAGTTCCAACCTGACATCCTTTGGGAAGCCATTTTTTATCCACCACTGGGCGGGAACACGCAAGGACCCCTCCTATCGTGTCAGCCAGTTCTTTCACCATGGGGATACTGTCCGCATCTTTAATCCCCCTTCCAACAGCAACAAGGATGTCCGCCTGGGTGATATCCACCTCTCCTGTTGCAGCTTCTACATACTGAAGAAAACGCCTGGCCAATCCTTCGTCTGTTAGTGGAGAAGGGATAGAAATCACCTCGCCGGGCAGAGGTTCTTTCTCAACGAAGGGAAAGGCTCCTGCTCGAACCGTCACCATATACGAAGGTCCTTTTTTCAGAAAAGAGACAGCAGCATTGATTTTCCCGCCGTAAATCTGGCGAATGACCGAAAAGGTATCCTCTTTTGCATCGATGCCGATGCAATCCGTGGCCAGAGGGAGTTTCAAATGGGCAGCAAGGCCTGGTGCAAAGTCCATTCCGGTTGCCGTGTGACCGATCATCGTGAGCACAGGTTTTCTCTCTGTGATCAACTGGGTGAGGACTCTTTCGTAAGTCTCGGAATTGTAATATTCGAGACGGTCATCCTCAATGAGCAGCACGCGGTTGGCCTTGAACTTAAGCGCTTCTGCCAGAGACGTTACTCCTTTTCCGAGAAGAGCCACAGAGAGTTCCCCCTGGATGGCTTCTGAAAGTTGTCGCCCTTTGGAGATCAGTTCCCATGTCACATCCCTGAGTTCACCCCGCCGATGTTCTGCAACAATCATAATCTCTTTCATCAGGCCATCCCTCCTTTATCCTTCAGAATCTCGAAAACTTTCTGGGCGATCTCTTCTGGCTTCCCTTCCATCATCTCTGCTCCCTCACCCACGGGAGGGAGAAAGAGATTCTCCAGTTGAATATCGGAACCGGAAAGGCCTACCTCTTCAGGTTTCAGGTTGAGATCGGAAAGGCCCAGGACTTTAATTTCTTTTTTAGCAACTTTTCGGATACCCATAATCGAGACATATCGGGGCTCATTGATTCCGGTCTGGATCGTCAATAGGGCAGGGAGGTCAACCTCAACCACTTCCTCGAGCCCTCCTTCCAGTTCGCGATGGGCCTTCACCTTTTTCTCTTGAACTTCAATCCGGTTGACGATGGAAACATGAGGAATGGAAAGCATCTCTGCAATCACCGCTCCAACCTGCCCAAATCCATCATCTTCTGCTTGAGTGCCTGTGAGAATGAGATCGAAGGGCTTTTGACGAAGCGCTTCAGCCAGTGCCCGTGCTGTGGCATAGCCATCCCCTCCCGCGAAGGCAGGATCGGACAGACGAATCGCATCATCGGCACCCATGGCAAGACATTTTCTCAGAGATTCATTGGAATCTTCGCCTCCCAACGAGTAGACCGTGACTGTTCCTCCAAATTTTTCTTTGAGGAGAATGGCCTCTTCAATCGCATAACTATCCCATTCGTTCAGGTCAAACGCCAACCCACTCTTGTCAATATCCTTGCCGGATTTGTCGATCGAGATATCCGCATCGGCTGTATCCGGTACCCTTTTGATACAAACAATAATATTCATTTCCATCCCTCCTCGTTTCTTAAGTGACTTAATTCTCTTTTAACCTTTTTATCCTGACGAAACCGTGTCTCTGGTTCTCCATCATTTGGGCGGAAAAGGCAATCAGCACTCCACGTGCCGGAAGCGAAGACAGAGTGACCTGCATCTCAAATGTTTCCCCTTTAGGGGTAGAAATCCTGACCGTCTCTCCTTCTTCGATCTTAAGGGACTGAGCATCTTCAAGGTTCATTCTCAAGGTTGGCTTCTTTGCCACCTTTTTAAGATTCTCACTTTTCAGGCTGAGATTACCTGATTGAAAAGGTAAAGGAAATTGGACCAGTGAGAAAGGAAAATCTTTAGATTGAGGTTGCGGCTCGGGTTGAGCAAGAGAGACGAATCTTGCTTTTCCAAGGGGAAATCCATCCTGGTAGAGATAGTGGAGTCCCCTGGGCCATTGTTTTCCGATCTCCATCGATTGATAGGAGGGAATGACTTTTTGCATTTGGTCGAATATTTCTTCTGGAGTCTCCCCCGGAACCGATACTTCGAAGAGGTGAAGCAGTCTCCGAAAGATTTCAAAATCTGATTTCGTCTGACCTGTCGGCTTTCGTAGAGGTTTCAGCCTCTGAATTCTCCGTTCCAAATTGGTATAGGTTCCTGTTTTTTCAACAAAAGAACAAACTGGAAGGACAAGGTGAGCCCCTTTAGCGGCTTCGGTCATAAAGAGATCTTGCACGATTAGAAGTTCTAACTGTTCCAGAGCCTTCGAGGAGAGGAGAGGATTTCCTCCGACAATGTAGAGCGCCTTCAGACCACCTTCTTCACTCTTCTTCAGGAGATCCGTTGCGTCTTTGCCGTTTAAGAGAATTCCTGAGTCTACCGCTCCCTGAGTGTTTGATTTTTCGTGGAGGAGAAGAATCCCCGAAGATGCCTTACCAACGTGTCCGGTCAAGAGGGCCAGGTTCGAAGCGGCTTTGGCTAACTCTTCTGACTCTGTAGATGACCAGGGACCTGGGCCGATGAGGATCATCGATCTCTTTGACTGAGCATACACTCGCGCTGCTCTCTCTATCGTAGCCTTTTCTTCGGGAAAGTCGCATAGATGGCGTTCCTGCATTTCTTTCAAACTTTCCATCCCCTCTGTATTTCGGGCCACAAAATCTTGATCCTCTAAGCCCTCCCTGAGAAGAACTCCAATCATTCCGTAAATCAAGGAAACTTCCTTTCCTGGTTGGGTGAGGAGAAGAAGCGAGGGAAGGGAGAGAGGGGAGAGCCGGGTGTTGCGACTGAGACCAATATCCTGATTTCCAATGACGATCAGTTGAGCCCGATTTTTTCGAAGGGCCAGATGAATTTCATTTTTGATGATGGGATGAGTCTGTGCCGGATCCACTCCAATCATGAGAATGCAATCTGCACTCCGAATTTCCTGGATGGAGTTCGTAGAGGATGGAACTCCCAAGGTTTTTAAAAGTCCATTGGCCAATCCTTTTTCTCGATCACTGTCCACACCGATCTGATCACTTTGGATGGCCTCACGAAAAAGTTTTTTAAAGAGGAAATACTCTTCATTGGTCAGGCGGCTTGAGAGAATTGCTCCGATGTGTTCTGGACCATATTTCTCCTTCAAATCTTCAAGCCTCTTCACCATAAAATCGAAGGCTTCCTCCCAGGAAATGGGTTCGAACGTTCCGTTTTTTCTCAACAGAGGAGAAGTCAGCCGCTCAGGGGAGTCAATAAAGTCCCAACCGAAACGGCCTCGAACGCAAAGGTTTCCATCATTGGGTCCCTCATGAGGTTCAGAGAAAACTCGTTTGATGTCCCCGTCTTTGGATCCGATGGTAAGCAAACACCCTACACTGCAGTAAGGGCAGGGACTTGTGGTCTCTATTAATTCCCACGCTTTGGTTTTGTAATCAAAGCAGTCACTTGTAATGGCCCCCACAGGGCAGGTATCGAGACATTGTCCGCAGAATTCACAATCCATCGGTCGATGGAAATCTGTATCAATAACGGTTCGGATTCCCCTTCCCATGAAGGAAAGTTCTCCCACACCTTGGACCTCGTCGCAAATCCTTACACAACGGCCGCAGAGGATACATTTGTTACCATCCCTTTGCAACAGGGGAGTGGCATGATCCTGGGGAAATGTAATGAGATCCCAGGGAAGCGGTTCTTCTTTAAGACCATATTCATAAACCAAACGCTGCAGCTCACATTCTCCCTCTTTTTCACAACGAGGGCAGATCATTGGATGGTTGAGAAGGATCAGCTGGAGTTGAGTCCTTCTTGCCTCCATGATTTTAGGAGAAACGGTGAGAATTTCCATTCCATTCCGGGCGGGAGTGAAACAGGAAGGGAGGAGTTCGGATTTTCCCTTTTCCTCAACGACGCATAGTCTACATGCCCCAAAAGGAACCAATCTCCGATCATGGCAGAGGGAGGGGACTCGGATATCTGCTGATTGCGCAGCTTCAAGAAGGGTCTTTCCTTTTTCGACCTCCACCCGGATACCATCAATGGTTAGTGTTATGGTTTGGGTGCTCATCTGTGATCTCATTAGACATGTCAACGGTCAAAGGAATTTCAAAGCAACACGTTTCAAAAGTCTTTTTTATACGTTGATATTCCTTTTCCATTTGAATTTTGAAATTTGACATAAGTCTCCTTATTCAATCGCTCCAAACTTACATGCCTGAATGCAGGAGCGACAACGAATGCATTTATCGTGATCAATAAGAGCGACCGTTTTCTTCTCCCACGTAATGGCTTCTGCAGGGCACGCCTTTTTGCAAAGGCCACACATCTTACATTTTTCAGGAATGACTCGAAAGTGAATCAAATCTGGACAGACGAGGGCTGGACAATGTTTATCCCGGATATGAGCTTCATATTCCTCGCGGAAATAACGGATCGTCGACAGGACAGGGTTCGGAGCGGTTTTTCCTAAACCGCAATGAGACGTTTCTTTGATGTGGTTTCCGAGTTGTTCCAGAAGGTTGATATCCTCCATCTTCCCCTGGCCGATGACGATACGATTCAGGATGTTGAGCATGACTTTCATGCCGATTCGACAGGGGACACATTTGCCGCAGGACTCGTCCACTGAAAAATCGGTGAAAAAGCGAGCCGTGTCCACCATACAGGTAGAATCATTCATCACAACCAACCCGCCTGAGCCCATCATGGCTCCTGCTTCATCGAGAGAATCGAAATCCACCTCCGTATCTAACAACGAGGCCGGGAGACAGGCTCCTGAAGGCCCTCCGATTTGAACCGCTTTAAACTCCCTCTTATCAGGAATGCCACCCCCGATATCGAAGACGATCGACCTGAGGGTTGTGCCCATGGGAACTTCAATCAGACCCACATTCTGGACGGTGCCTGTGAGGGCAAAGACCTTCGTTCCTTTAGAGCCTTTCGTCCCTAATGAGGCAAACCAGTCACCGCCTTTTAAGAGAATGAGGGGGATGTTAGCAAAGGTCTCCACATTATTAAGAACGGTGGGTTGATTCCACAGACCAGACTCTGTTGATCGAGGAGGTTTAATCCGAGGCATACCCCGTTTCCCCTCCAGGGAATACATCAGAGCGGTGGATTCTCCGCAAACAAAGGCTCCTGCACCTGGATAGATGGTGATATCAAAATCGAAACCCGTGCCCATGATATTTTTCCCAAGAAGGCCATAACTTCTTGCCTGCTCGATTGCGATGTTCAACCGATGGATCGCCAGAGGGTATTCTGCTCTCACATAGATATAGCCCTGATGGGAGTCAATCGCAAAACCACAAATCGCCATTCCTTCCAGGACGGCATGAGGGTCTGCCTCAAGAATGGAGCGATCCATAAAGGCACCTGGATCGCCTTCGTCGCCATTGCAGATGACAAATTTTGGAAAGGAGGTGTAGCGGCGTCCTTCCTCCCATTTGCGACCTGTGGGAAAACCCGCTCCCCCACGGCCTCTTAATCCAGACCGTTTAACCTCTTCGATCACCTGTTCAGGGGTCATGGAGGACAAGACTTTGGCAAGTGCCGCGTATCCGTCTCGAGCGATATAGTCTTCGATCCTTTCGGCATGGATAAGGCTACGATTCTTCAAAGCCCTAAGAACCTGATAGTGAAAAAATGGGATATCCTGCATCAGGGGAATCTTTTCTTTGGTGGAAGGGTTATGATAGAGAAATTTTTCTGCAGGTTGCCCTTTAACAAACTGTTCCTCTACAAATTCAGGGATGTTTTCAGGAGTAAGTCGGTTATAAAAGATGCCGCCTGGATAGACGACCACAATGGGGCCTTCAGCACAGAAACCGTTACATCCTGTCAAGACAATTTTCACCTTCTCAGAAAGGCCCCGATCGTTTAGTTCTGACTCAAGACGATCTCGCACCTTGAGGGAATTACATGCAACACACCCAGTTCCTGCACAGACCATGCAGCGAAACTCTCCTTCTTTGAGCAGGGTCAATGAAAGCGCCTTTTCTTTTATTTCTGGGAGGGTTTCAATGGTGATCTGAGTCATCCTTTAGCCTATTCTGTCCAATGGGTGAGAAGTGTTCTGAAAGAATCGTCCTCTTGATTATGGAAACTGTCTTACTACCTCGATTGCCTTACCGGGAGTCAGCATCCCATAGGTCTCATGTCCAATAATCATCACCGGAGCCAATCCACAGGCGCCCAGGCAACGGACCGCTTCAAGAGAAAACTTCCTGTCCTTTGTGATGCCGCCGATTTCTACGTTTAACATAGACTGAAGGTTTTCAAGAATCTGTTTCGAGCCACGAACATAGCAAGCGGTTCCCATGCAGACACGAATGATATGCTTTCCCCTTGGAATGGTGGTGAAGAAAGCATAAAAGGAGACCACACTATAGACCTGTGAAGTGGAAAGGTGAAGGCCGTCTGCAATTCGATGCTGAACTTTTTTAGGGAGGTAACCGCAAATCTCCTGAACCTCTTTCAGCACAGGGATCAGGGCTCCGTGTCTTCCTTTATACGTGGCAATCACGTGATCGATTTTATCCCATTCATCTTTGGTAATGATATCCACCCATCTCATCTTAGGCTATGGCCTCTGACAACAATTCCATGAGATCCATGACGCGTATCTTCTCTTCATGACCTGATGTTTTTACTGCATCTTCGAGAGTGAGGACGCAGAGCGGGCAGGCAGTGGCCAATATTTCTGCGCCCAGCGCCACGGCGTCCTGAACACGAATTTCCGCTAACCGTTGGCCTGTATCTGACGAGGATTCTGCCCACATCTTGCCTCCCCCACCTTCACAACAAAGGCTTCGTTCACGAGAACGATCCATTTCTTTGAAAGTGATTCCAGGGATAGCCGTCAACAGAGAACGGGGCTCATCAAAAATGTTATTCTGCTTGCCTAAAAAACATGGATCGTGATAGGTGACAATCTTTTTAATCTCTTGTTGGAATGAAAGTTTGCCTTCCATCAACGCTTTTGATAGCACCTCGGTCGTATGAAGGACTTCAAACTTTCCCTGAGGATATTCATTCTTAAAAGCATTAAATCCGTGAGGGCAGGTTGTAACAATACGGGTAATTCCGTATGATTCAAAACGCTCCACGTTTCCGTCTCTTAACTCTTCAAAAAGGCCTGCTTCTCCCATTCTCCGTATTTCATTTCCACAACATTGTTCCTCATTTCCGAGGATCGCAAAGTCAACGCCGATCTGCTGAAAGACGAAGACGGTCGATTTAGCAATCTCTTGAATTCTTGGATCAGAAGCAGCTGTACATCCCACGAAATAAAGATATTCTGCACGATCTCCCTGAGAAAAATCTTTAACCTTTACGTCTTCTGGTAGTCCCTTCAGCCATTCGGTTCTTTTATTTTTCTGCTTTCCCCAAGGGTTTCGATGTTTATAGGCATTTTCCATCGCTTCAATGATGGTTTTGGGGAGATGGCCTTCTTCGACCATCGTTCCTCTCATCCCGATCACCAGGTCCATGGGCTTCAAACCTCTCGGGCATCTCAATGTACAGGTCTTGCAAGTCGTGCAATCCCAGAGCTCTTCTTTTTCACCAATACGGTCGAGGTGTTTCCCGAGGATCCCTTCGATCATCAGTCGCCTGATATTCAATTTCGATTTCAGGGAGACCGGGCATCCCGCCGTGCATTTTCCGCATTGATAACAACCGTAAAGGTCATATTGGCTGGCAAAAGTCTGCTCTGTGATTTCCATTCAGAAGACTCCTTGAATTGTTGATTGAGATATTATTCACAATCTTATTCCTAACAGAATTGATTTAAGCTTTCAATAGTAGGTTTTTTATCTTTCAAGTATTTCTCTTGAGATGACAATCCTCTGAACTTCTGATGTCCCTTCATAGAGGGTTGTCCCAATGATATCTCTGAGGTAACGTTCTACCGGGTAATCGCGGGTATAACCATAGCCCCCGAGCATCTGAACTGCCCGGAGGGCCACGGTTCGTGCAGTCTCAGTGGCGAAGAGTTTCGCCATGGAGGCTTCTTTGGTAAATGGAAGTTTATTCTCCTTTAAATAGGCTGCGCGTAGAACGAGAAGTTGAGCGGCTTCTAAGGATGTATAAGAGTCAGCGATCATCCACTGGATCGCTTCAAAGCTGGAAAGTGGTTTCCCAAAGGCCTCCCGTTCCTTGACATACTGAGTGGCAAATTCGATGGCTGAAAAACCAACCCCTATTGCGAGGGAACCAATACCAATTCGTCCACCGTCAAGCTCCATCATAGCAATCTTAAACCCTTCGCCCTCATTCCCTAAAACACAATTCGCTGGAACCACACACTGATCAAAAATTAACTCGTTGGTGGTCGAAGCACGATGCCCCATCTTCTCTTCGGCTTTGCCCACGAGAAAGCCCGGGGTTCCTTTTTCAACTGCAAAGGCGGTGATACCTTTCCCCTTTTTGGCTGTTTTATCGGTCACTGCCCATACGACGGTAACCCCTGCGACCTCTCCACTGGTGATCAAGGTTTTGGACCCATTGAGAATATAGGTGTCATTCTTCCGGACCGCAGTGGTTCGGATGTTGGCAGCATCGGAACCTGTATGAGGTTCTGTAAGGGCAAAGGCACCGGCAGGGTAGTCCCCACAGCATATCTTTGGTAAATGCTTTCGTTTAATTTCTTCTTTTCCAAATTCACAGATGACCTCAGCCACCATGTTGGTAACGGAGGTGGTGACTGCATGGGAAGCGCATCCTTTTGCAATCTCGGTAATGGCAAGGCTGTAGGCAATGACTCCAACCTCAGAGCCTCCATATTCGACAGGAATATTCATGCCCATCAGTCCCAGTTCTGCCATTCGCTTGATGTTCTCGTAAGGAAAGTGTTTTTCTTCGTCATGGAGAGCTGCAACGGGCTTGATGTTTTTTTCGGTAAAGTCCCTCACCATGTCCCGAATCATTTCTTGTTCTGAAGTAAGTTTGAAATCCATCTCTCTACTCAAAGGGGTTGAGGGTTTGAGGATTCATGGTTCAAGGATTTAACTGCTTTAAAATCTTTTTTTCTCTGGGCCCCTTGAGATTTCGACTCCTTCACTCCCTTTAATATTGATAGAATCCTCGCCCTGTTTTTCTTCCCAAGTAGCCTGCATCAACATATTTTTTTAGAAGAGGGCAGGGTCGATATTTTGAGTCTCCAAACCCTTGATAGAGTACTTCCATAATGGCCAGACAGGTATCGAGACCTATGAGGTCGGCGAGGGCCAGAGGCCCCATGGGATGATTCATTCCTAATTTCATCACGGTATCAATAGCTTCAGGAGTTCCAACGCCTTCAAAAAGAGCGTAGATGGCTTCATTGATCATGGGCATCAAAATTCGATTGGAAATGAACCCTGGAAAATCATTGGCTTCAACAGGGGTTTTCCCCATCTGGATGGAAAGGGATTTGACCTGGTCAAATGTTTCTTGAGAGGTCTGGAGGCCACGAATAATTTCAACCAATTGCATGACAGGGACCGGGTTCATAAAATGCATTCCGATCACCCGGGAAGGTCTCTGAGTGGCGGAGGCAATTTTCGTAATGGAAATGGAAGAAGTGTTGCTGGAGAGAATGACGTCTTTTTGACAACACTGATCCAGCTCCTTGAAAATATTCAATTTGAGAGATTCATTCTCTGTGGCGGCTTCCACAACAAAATCGACCTCTGCCATCTCTTTGATCTGGATTGTTCCTCGAATCCTTCCAAAGATTTCATCCCTTTTTTGAGAGGAAAGTTTTCCTTTCTCCACCATCCGATCCAGGTTTTTGGAGATCGTCGCAAGCCCTTTCTGAATAAACGAGTCTGCAATGTCACTCATCACAACCTGAAATCCAGATTGGGCAGCGACCTGAGCAATGCCATTGCCCATCTGTCCTGCTCCCACAACCCCAATGGTGTTCATCCCCATCTTCCCCTCCTTTTAGAGTGAATCGATACGTTCTACAATAAGGCTCACAGCTTCTGCGCCTCCGAGGCAGAGGGAGGCCATCCCTCGGTTTGCCCCTCTCTCCTTCATGGCATAGAGGAGTGTCGTTAAGATTCTCGCTCCACTGGCTCCAATGGGATGACCCAGGGCGACCGCTCCTCCCTTTACGTTCACTTTTTCACGATCTATTCCCAACGTCTTGATGATGGCAACCGTCGTGGCTGAAAAAGCTTCGTTGATTTCAAAGAGATCGATCTCTTCGAGAGTCAACCCTGCTTTTTTGAGGACTTTTGGAATTGATTGAATGGGAGCGACCAAAACGTCTTCCAACTCCACGCCTGCAGCAGCCTGGGCTCCTACTTTTGCGATAGGCTTAACTCCCAATCGTTTTGCCTCCTCAAGAGACATAAGGACCAGGGCACTTGCGCCATCACTGATTTTGGAAGAGTTTCCTGCGGTCACCACTCCCCCTTCTTTAAAAACAGATTTTAATTTAAGAAGCGCCTGGAGGTCCGTGTCCCTTGGGCCTTCATCGGTATCGAAGAGAGTTGGCTCTCCTTTTTTAGAGGGAAGGGAAATGGGAAGGATCTCCTCTTTGAACTTCCCCTCACGGATGGCTTTCATTGCCTTTTGGTTCGATTCGTAGGCAAATTGGTCCTGCTCCTCACGGCTGATATTAAATTTCATGGATTGGATTTCAGCGGTAAATCCCATATGGTAGTCGTTGACCACATCCCAGAGTCCGTCGTGTACCATTCCGTCCACCAGTTTCCCATCCCAGAGCCGATATCCCGTTCTGGCATTTTCAAGATAATAGGGAACACGGCTCATACTTTCCATTCCACCCGCGACAATCACCTCTGCATCCCCCGCCTGAATCACCTGAGCTGCTAACATCACTGCTTTCAGGCCGGAGCCACAGACCTTGTTCACAGTGATGGCTCCCCCTGCCATGGGAAGTCCAGCCTTAATCATGGCTTGACGGGCAGGGTTTTGTCCAAGGCCAAAAGGAAGCACATTCCCCATGATGACTTCATCTATATCCTCTTTGCGGATCTGGGAGCGTTTGATCGCTTCCTCAATGACTTTTCCTCCTAACTCTGTGGCGCTAAAGGAGCTAAGGGCTCCTAAGAAATTGCCGATGGGCGTCCGTACCGCGCTGGTAATAATGACTTCCCTTGTCAAGTTTTCCTCCCTTTTTGAGTCTCTTCTTCATGATTTAATTTGTGCCGAATTTTTTCTCCATAACTTTGGATCTCTTTTTTTAATTTCAGCAGGTTGTTGATCCGTTCGTCGATCTTATTGCTGTGGTTTTCCAGCAGCTCTAACAGTCTGGGGAGCACTTTTTTATTGGTTCGATGAATCTGGTAAATATCCTCTAACTCGTGCATCTCGGATAGCGTAAGGCCAAGATATTTGAGTCGCTGAATAAATTTGAGGCGTTTTAAATCCATATCGGTATAGACTCGTTTGCCCCCTTCAATCCTCTTCACCGAATTGAGGAGCCCGATCTCTTCATAATAACGAATGGTGCGAGGACTTAAATTCAAAAAATGAGCAAGCTCCCCAATCTTATAGTATTTTGTTCCATCAATTTCCATAAATAGAATTAACCACTTAACGTAAACTGAGAAGCCTCAAAAAGAAAAAAGGATGATGGAAGACTGGAATAGGTGATGATTCCGGCCTTCCATCATCCCATTCCTATTTATACAGAAGGCCAGTGTCCGATGGAGAGAACATCGTAGCCTGCTTTTTCCAGATCTTTGACGACCTCTTTCACGTCATCGGTTTGAAGTCGTATGGCGGCAATTCGTTTTCCCTCTACCATAAAGGAAGGCGTTACCACGCTGATGATATTGATGTTATGTTTTTTAAAGATTTCAAAGGCTCCAAGCATGGTTCCGGGTTTGTCTTCGAGTGCGATGGTAATTCGGGTTCCTTTCTGGTTGACTCCAAAAACGTCTACCAGGTGGTCGAGGGCATCGGTTTCTGTGAAGATACCGTATAGTTTCCCCTCCTCCACAACCGGGAGGCAACCAATCTTATGATCTCTCATCAGTTTGACGGCTTCTTCAATCAATGTGTTCGGAGTAATCGTAATCAGTTTTTCTCTGGGGGTCATAAAGGAAGAGACCTTCAGCTTTCCCAGAAGGTAGTTCAGTTCTTGGACGCTGAGAAGCGTGGCGTCTGAAGGTGATGCTTCACGAATATCCCGATCCGTAACAATTCCTATGAGATTATTGTCTTTGTCAACAACAGGAAGGTGTCTTATCCCCTTATCGTGGATCAATGCCCTGGCTTCAAAAAAATTGGCCTCCGGACTAATCGTAATGGGATTCCTCCGAATCTTTTCTCTCATGAACCCTTTGTAGTGTATTTTCATAGCCTCCACTCCTTTCCGTCAGTTTGCTTTTTTATTATCACATTTCTCTGTTAGGGTCAATGAAATTTAATTTCTTTAAGTAACCCGTCAGTGATGGGGTGTGTTCGGTTTAAAAGGGTTGGAACGTTCCTCCTCCAAAACCTTGAAGAGCGGTTATAAAAGGTTATCCTCATCGAAGCCCTCATGCCCTTTGAATCGGATTTTTTAAAATCAGATTGGGTCGTTTGACGAACAAAGGTTTCGCTTCAAGGTTTTTCCGAAGGAGCCTCCCAACCCTTTTTATTTCTTTAACTGAGGGATTACTTCTTTAAGGGTTTACTCCCATGTCCGTTGATCATCGATCTTTCGCGCGCCTTCCGGAAGGGTCCCTTGTGGGATAAACACGACTTCTCCCCTCACCTGAATCACCTCACGGATGGTTCGTTCTACTTCCTCTTTTAGCTTTTCCGAGGAGGTTTCTCCCTCCTTTAGTTCGATTCGGAAGGTCATCTCATCCTTATGCGCTTTTCTTGTCACAACAATCTGATATCTTTGAATCTGGGGAAATCTTGATGCAATTTCGTCCACCTGACCGGGGTGAACAAAGAGCCCCCGTACTTTAGTCACCTGATCCACTCTCCCCAAGATCTTGATCAATCGTGATGACGTCCTTCCACAAGAGCAGGGCGTTTCAGTCAAAATCGAAAGATCTCCTGTCCCAAATCGGATAAGCGGATAGACCTTATTAAAACTGGTCGCGACAATCTCCCCTGTTTTTCCAGGTCCTAATTGTTTCCCTGTCTCCGGGTCGACAATTTCAACGATTTTGTCATCGGGGATATGCATCCCACTTTTTTGAAGGCATTCATATCCGAGACACCCAACATCCGCAGTCCCATAGGTTTGGCGAATGACCATTCCAAAAGCCTCTTCGAGTCGAGCGCGGAGAGACTCAGGAAGCATTTCTGCGGCAACAAATCCTACCTTGAGGTTGAGATCTTTTTTCGGATCCAAGCCCATTTCCATCGCTTTTTCTGAAATGTTCAGGAGAAAACTGGGAGTACCGCAGAAGCCTGTTGCTTTAAAAGTTTTCAAGATATTGACCTGTTGTTCCGTGTTCCCAACCCCGGTAGGGATGATGATGCATCCAACTCGCTGGAGAGAGTTATCCACCATATGAAGGGCAAAAGGAACCATGTGATAACTGAAGGTATTGATGACAATATCTCCGGGGCGAAATCCTCCAGCGTACATTCCTTGTGCCCACCCCAATTCGTTATATTCCATCTCTCCTGGTTCGTAGATGGGACCTGGAGAGACATAGATTCTCTTCAATTCGGTTATGGGAACCCCTTCAAAGCCACCGAAGGGAGGGTTTTTCTTCTGGAGTTCAACCAAGTCCGCCTTCTTGGTGATGGGAATTTTTTCCAAATCTTTGATGCTCTGGATATCTTTAGGTTTAAGGCCAGCAGAATCCATCTTGGCCTTGAAGGCAATGGAATGTTTATAAGCGTATTGGATAATGCCTCTCAATTTTTGATTCAGATAGTCAAGACGTTTCTTGCGGGGCATGGTCTCGAGATTCTTTTTGAGAAAGCCGGAAGTTCGGTCCATAGGGTCTGTTTTAGGCATTCGAGGATTCATTTCATAATCCCCCATTCCCCCCGTAGGGAACGCCTATAAGCGTTCCCTACAGAGGGAGGTAGAAGGGTTTATGGAAAATCAAATCGGTTTTCTCACTTCTTGGGGAAGGTCCCTTCGAAGGGAACAAAGACATCCCCTTTCTCGGTCTGAAAAACAGCCATCCCTTCATGGATTTTGATTCCAAATTTGAAATCACCAATTTTGGCAAACCAGTCCTTAATCAGTTCGGCAGGGTTCGCATTCAATGCCTGAACTTTTGGTGCCTGAGCGACCAGAAGGGTTAAACGGATGGTGCCAGAGCTTAAGACACTAACAACACGGTACTGGCTTGTTGTTTTTGGAGGGAAATAGATTCTGTCATATACGGTTGGAGTGGCGATTTCGATGTATTTACCAGGTGCGGCTTCGAAAGAGAAGGAAAATTTGATGTTATCCAACATGATATTGTATCCACTTGGATTTTCGACATTAAAGATAAAGGCAAGCCCTAAAGGCGTGGCTGCTGGAAGGTCAACCCAAGGGAAATAACTTGCTATCTCGACCCGATCAAGAGTGATTTTCGGTTTTCCTGCTTCTTCCGTAGGGAGTAGGCCTGGTTTGCAGGCGAATCCCCAAACAGCAAGAGAACTTATCAATAGGATTAATAATATTTTTCGCATATCAACCTCCTTCTGAAAAGAGATCAATGCAAAATGCAAAATAGGCCATGCAAATTAGCCATGCTCATGGGTCCTGATCCATTTTGCAATTTGCAAAGTTGGGTTTAAGTGAGCCATCTTTTGCGTCGTTTGTAATGTTTAACCTGTCTGAAACTTTTCCGTTCACCCAGATCTGACAGACCTAAATAGAAGTCTCGGATATCAGGATTTTCCCTCAATTTTTCCGAGGTGTCGTGCATGACCAGCCTTCCATTTTCCAAAACATAGGCATAAGGGGCAACGGTCAAAGCTAACTTCACATTTTGTTCGACCAGAAGCAGAGGAATCTTTTCTTCTTTATTCAATTTGGTAATGATTTCAAAAATCTCCTTGATCAGAAGAGGAGCAAGACCCATGGAGGGTTCATCGAGAAGCATCAGCTTAGGTTGGGCCATCAGAGCCCTACCAATGACGGTCATCTGTTGCTCTCCACCGCTGATAAAACCTGCCATTACATTTCGTCGCTCCACCAGCCTTGGAAAATAATGGTAAACCATTTCGAGTCGCTCTTTTGAGGCAGAGGCGCCTCCTCTGAGGTGAGCACCGACCTTCAGATTTTCTTCAACGGTGAGGTGGCCGAAGACTCTTCTCCCCTCAATGATCTGGAAGATCCCTCTTTTAGCAATTTCTTCGGCTGAGAGATGATGAATCCGCTCGCCCATAAATTCGATGCTTCCGTCTGTTACCTCGCCATCTTCATGTTTCAATAATCCTGAAATGGATTTAAGGGTAGTTGATTTGCCTGCTCCATTGGCTCCGAGAAGGGCTACAATCCCTCCGTGGGGCACTTCAATGGAAACTCCCTTCAAGACGAGAATGACCTCGTGATACATCACCTCAACGTTATTTAACTTGAGGATGATATGATTTGATTTCTGTTCCAAGATGGTTCCTCCTGAATGTGAGGGATTTTGTTTAATACCCTAACCAGGACATCCATTTGTCAGGATATTTTGCACGCATATCAATTTCAGCAACGGTCTGGGGTCTTCCCTTAATGACCCTGCCGACTCGGACGATGGAACTATAACGGTGATCTGTTGGGGTGAGAGTGACCAATTGTCCCCCGTACTCTTTCAAGCCTGGCCAATCCTTGAATGTCTCAAAGGCTTCTTTAATGCCAGGACCATTCAACTTTCCTGCTTTGTCAGCTCGCTTCATTGCCTCAACCGCCATTGCCACTTTGACCCATCCCTGAACCGTTCGGATGAGGCGGTTCTCCAACGGGATACCAGGATTGAGCTTTTTACAATATTCAACCACTCTGCTCTTTGCAGGATATTCATCGATAAAGAGTGCACAACCGAGCAAACCTATCGCTCCTTCTGCGGCTGGTCCGGCCAATTTAGGAAGGTTTTCATCAAATCCCCAGTTATTAATAATATGGTCTGCCCCAAGGCCCAGCGCCATTGAGTCTTTGAGTGCTGCAGACACCGACATGGTGGTATTTCCATGCCATACCAGATTGGCTCCAAATCCCCTTGCGGCAATGACCTGGCTCTTTGTATCCAGAGCGGTCAGACCCACATGTTGATCAGGGCCAATTTCAAATCCAAGAATGGTTGCCTGTTCTTTGATCGCTTTGATGGGCGCTGTAGCATAAGGCGAGGCTGTATCCATAAAGCAGACAAACTTTGGCTTCACACCTTTGTCCCTTAATTCCTTCCATTTGGGATCCTTTTTCCACACTTCATCAAACCAATATTGAATAGCCCCTCGGGCATTGGTTGAATAATCGGTCCCATAAACAAAATTGTATGGGGTTTTTTTAGGATCACAAAGATGACCCGAGAAGGAACTGGAAAGATAGGGCATTTTGTCAGCATTGATCGTCGGAGAGAGTGCTTCTGTATCGCCTGTCCCCCAGCCTAACACCATGACAACCTTGTCATAATCACGGAAACGCTTGTAGGTCGTAATGGCTTCAGGCACCCGATATCCATAGTCATACTGAAACAGCCGGATCCTTTTACCGTTGATTCCACCGGTATCATTAAAATATTGAATGGCTTCCCGAACGCCAAGGGCTTCATCTTTACCCACATCGGAAGTGGCTCCTGTCGTATCCTGAAGGGCACCCAATCTTACTTCCTGTCCAATCGCCCAAGAAGCAATAAAACACAAGATTAAACATGTCAAAATGATCATTCTAATTCTCATTTTCTCACCTCCTGTAATGCGTTGAAAGATAATCAATGGCTTCCCCAAAGTTACTCCCACCATCCATTGACGAGCATCACCTCCTCTGTCATTCCATGTCAGTGTAAGGAGTCTGTGCTTTCAATCAAAAGGAGTAAACACCGACCCAATCACACTGTCACTGTGTTAATATGAAAACGGCCATAAATTGAAATAATTCTTAATTTGCCACCAGCGATAAGACAAACCATTCGGTTCGTAGATGAGAAAGAGAACAATGGCCAACCCAAAGGCTGCTTCTTTTACGAACAAAAACTTCTCCAGTAAAAGGGGTAAAAAAGGCATGATGTTTACGAAGAATGGATTCTGGGTTAATATAAATATGAAAAATTTAAGCCCTTCTGGGATGAGCGTCATAAAAAGGGAACCAAAAATCACTCCGTGAATGTTTCCAACGCCACCGATTAAGATGACCCCCACAAGCCAGAGAGACCAGCCGAAATGGAAATGCTCTGGACTCACCGCGGCAAGAGAGGTCACCCAAAAAGCGCCTGCAATCCCGCCAAAGAAACCTGCCACAAAAAAAGCCAGTAATTTGTAATAGACGATATTCACCCCCATGGTTTCAGCGGCGATATCATTATCCCGTATAGCAATCCAGGCCCGGCCGATCTTCGACCTTCCAAGATTTGCCATAATAAATGTGAAAATAACAACCAGGATGGCCATCAGGTAATAGACATCTAAGTCGTTTCGAATCATCCAGGGGCCAATCTTGACCGTTCCTGGAGGAATAGAGAAGGCAACTCCACGACCACCGATCTGACTCACATATTGGGTGATGAAAAATTCGACGGTAAGAAATTGGGCCGCCATAGTCGTCATGATCAGATAAAACCCTTTAACTCGGGCAGACGGCAATCCGAACAGAACAGACCATATTCCTCCTACAACTCCCCCAAAAATCATGGCAATGGGGTAGGGGATATGGAGTTGGAGCATTAAGAGCGTACAAGTATAGGCTCCCATGGCAAGAAAGGCTGCATGGCCAAGGGTAATTTGCCCACAATAACCAATCAACAATTGAACTCCCATGGCCGATAGGATGGTATAGCCTACCACATTGGCCACCGAAATGAGATACATCCCCGCAAATTTTGGAAAGAGGACAAAGATAAAGATGCCCAGGAAGATCATTTTCCCCCAAACAAATTTGGTTTGCCACCAGGCGTGGTCCTGCCGGTAGAATTGATGGTATACACCGCAAGGCCGATAACTCATACTCACCTCCTAATTGGTACCGTAAGGCTCAAATTGCTGAGGTGCAAGGGTTGAATGACAACATCAAGATCTTTCATCTTGCATCTGTTTCTTTTGTTGAGGCTTTGTGCCTAACGCCTTACTCTTTTTACGATTCATTTAGACGCGTTCGATCCGGACCCAACCCCAAAGCCCATAAGGTTTAAAGAGCAGAATGATAACCATGACAGCAAATGGAAAGACATCTTTGACTCCACCGGGGGTATATCGGCTGAGATATCCATCAGCAAGGTTCTGTAAAATCCCGATGATTAAGCCTCCAACAATAGCACCAGGAATCGAATTAAGACCACCCAAGACAACGGCAGGTAAGACCAGAAGGCCAAGATACCCTACAGAGATATTAAGGCCATTGATATTTCCCAGCAATGTTCCTCCTACCCCGGCAGCCATAAAGGCGATCGCCCACGCCAGAGCGTAAACAACTTTTGCATTTACCCCGAGAGAGAGGGCAGCCATTTCATCATCAGCGGTGGCCTGCATGGAAAGGCCCCACTTGGTAAATTTAAAGAATGAAACAAAAGCCACCAGAAGGACGAGAGAAGCCACAAAAGCCCACAAAAACACTTGTCCGATCACAATCTTTCCAATAAAAATTGGCTGCATTGGAAAGACAGGTGGAGAGAAGACCACCGTATCGGTTCCCCATACGAGCATGACAAGGCCTTTGAAAAAGAACGCAAGACCCACGGTTACCATAATCACCGTGAGGACGGGCTCACCCACCATGGGTCTCAAAAAAAGGACCTCCGTCAGGATTCCAAGAATAAATCCAATCAACAAGGTGAGCAAAAGGGCAAAGATGAAGGGGATCCCCCAATGATAAAGTGTCAGGCAGACGTAAGCTCCGATAAGGGTCAATTCGCCCATGGCGAGGTTGAGGACCCCAGAACATTTGTAGATCAGGGTCCATCCAAGCGCCACCAGGGCATAGATACTGCCCACTAAAATCCCCGTGATGAGTAGCTGTAAAAAGATCTCCATATTTTTTCCCCCTTAATCTCGAAGGATTCTCGGTTTCGAGGATTCAAGGTTGTGAGGGTTTTTAAACCTGATCCCTTGATCCGTTAGGTCCTGGAACCCTCTTTTTTTTTACTGCGGAACTTCCATGACTTTCATGTCTGTTTTGATGTGAACGACCCGCCCGTCTTCGTAAGTGATATTAGTGTCCATATGGACGGTATGAACATCAGAATAAAGGCCATTTACAATGTCTTTGTAACGCTCTTCAACAAACGCTCTTCTCAGTTTTCGTGTTCGGGTTAACTCGTCGTCATCTGCATCAAATTCCTTAAAAAGGTTGACAAACTTCTTCACTCGTGCGACAGGCGGAAGATCCCGATTCATTTTGACGATCTCTTTTTGAATGAGTTCATAAACCTGAGGGATTTGCGAAAGTTCAGGATAGCTGGAATAGACGATGTTTCGATCTTCTGCCCATTTCCCCACCACGTTGTAGTCAATGCAGATCACCGTGGTAACAAAAGGCCTTTTGTCTCCAATGGCCCACACATCTTTAATAAAGGGACTAAATTTGAGTCGAGTTTCCAAATATTGTGGAGCGAATTTTGTTCCATCACTTAAGGTCATCACATCCTTGGTCCGGTCAAAGACGACGAGATGACCATCGGCATCGATGAATCCCGTATCTCCTGAGTGGAGCCATCCCTCTCTAAGGGTTTTTGCTGTTTCTTCGGGCATCTTGTAATACCCTTGAAATACAGAAGGGCTCTTGGAGATGATTTCTCCTTCTGGAGTGATCTTCACTTCTGTCTCAGGAATAGGGATGCCAACGGTGTCAAATTTAATATCTCCATCTCGGTGAAGGACTGAGATCCCTGCGATTTCGGTTTGACCATAAATCTGTTTCAGGTTTACACCGATAGCGTGAAAAAATCGAAAATGATCCGGGCCCATGGCGGCCCCCCCGGTGTAGGTATCCCTAATCCTTGAAAGTCCAAGATGGTCTTTCAATTTTTTATGGACTCCCAGGTAAGCTAAGTAGTTGAGAAGTTTCCAATGAAGGGGAACGGGTTTTTTGGTAAATTTCAACTCAGCAACGTGGTAACCAATCTTCATCGCCAGTTCATAGGCTTTTCGTTTTGACCAGGAAGCATCAAGATATTTCACCTGGACATTACGCACCATCTGTTCATAGACCCGAGGGGGAGCGAACATGACGTGCGGACCAATTTCTCTAATATTCTCCTGGGCTGTTTCCGGCTCCTCAGGAAAATTTAGGGTAAACCCTGCTTGAATCCCGCAGGAGATGGACATCATCTGTTCACCAATCCATGCAAAGGGCAGATAAGACACAAAATCATCTGTCTCAAAATAAGGATCCACCCTCATCAGATTCTGACCCATGGTAAGCATGTTGTAGTGGCTCAAAAGAGCCCCCTTGGGAAGGGCTGTCGTTCCTGAGGTATAAAAAAGGAGGCAGATATCGTCTGCTTTTCCCTTGGAGATTGTATCTTCGAAGAGTCCTGGCTCTTTTCGTTCTACTTCCTGCCCCATCTTCATTACTTCTTTAAGGCTGATGAGAATGGGATCGGTGTAATCCCTTAAACCCTTTGGATCGTCCCAGAGCATCTTTTTTAACTTTGGGCATTTATCTTTGATCATCAAGCACTTGTCCACTTCTTCTTGACCCTCTCCAACCATCAATTTTGCGTCAGCATGGTCAATGATATACTGGACTTCATCAATTAAGGAATCCTGAAACAACCACACGCCAATGCCTCCCACGCACATAGCAGCCATTTCTGCCCAGAGGGCTTCGGGCCGGTTATCCCCGATCATGGCCACTTTGTCTCCGCGTTCGAGGCCTAAAGCGATCATCCCCAAGGCGATATATTTTACGTTCTCATAATATTGCTTCCAAGTGATCGGGACCCAAATCCCAAACTCCTTTTCACGCATAGCTACCTTCTTATCGCCGTACTTTTTTGCAGCCTGCAACCAGAGTTTGGGAATGGTGAGATCTTTGGTGATTTCGATTTCTCGACGGTTACCGACGTGTGACATAGAGATCCTCCGCCTCTCCTAAATAGGCTTTAATCACATTGGGGTTTTTCTGTACCTCGGGTGGTGTTCCCTCGGCAATTTTTTCTCCGAAATTGAGGGCCATGACCCGATGAGAAATATCCATGACAACCCCCATATCATGTTCCACTAAAACACAGGTCGTCTGCCATCGCTCTTCTTCATTGATGTCAAGAATAAACCTGGCCATATCTTCAACTTCTTCGAGATTGAGCCCAGCCAGAGGTTCGTCTAAGAGAATGACCTTTGGGTTGAGAGCCAGGGCTCTTGCCAACTCAACGCGTTTTTGCAATCCATAAGGAAGCATGCCAACGACTTTATGGCGAATGTGTTCTATTTCGAGGAGGTCGATGATCTCTCTTTCGATGAAATCTCTGTGTTCGATTTCCTCACGCGCCGTTTTCCCGAAATAGAGGGAACAACTCAGAAGTCCAGATTTCATGTGGATATGACGACCTAATCTGATATTGTCAAGTACCGTCGCTCCCCTAAAGAGTTCCAGCTTCTGAAAAGTTCTTGAAATGCCCCACTGAGCCCTTTGATAGGGCTTTAATCGGGAGATATCTTCTCCCTCGAAGCTGACCTTACCCTTCTGAGGCGTATACAGTCCATTGATACAATTTAACAGCACAGTTTTACCCGCACCGTTTGGGCCGATGATGGAAAAGATCTCCCCTTTTTTTACCTCAAAACTGACACCCAATAAGGCTTGGACACCGCCGAAAGCCATATGGATGTTCTCCACTTTTAGTTGAACTTCATTGGTGACAGCCATCAAGGACTCCTTTCGCAAAAGAGATGACTCGCGATTGATCATAGGGTTGTAAATCAGATTCTTTGATGGGAAACGGTTGAGAGGGAAAGAGAGAAAGGAAAGACCTGCAGAGAAGACTTGATTCGCCAAGGAGAAGGCCCATGTGTTTTCCCTTCATCTTTATTTGGCTCTGCCTCTCTTTTTATTAGAGACCCTTTGGTAAGTCTCGGTCCAACCCGTACATATTTATGGAAAACGAGATGTGAAAAATTGAGCCGGAAAGCACCACCCTGAAAACGCCCCCTCTTCTTATCAAAAGAAAAAAATTTTGTCAAGAAAAAAATGCCAGTTTACGTAAAATGTGAAAAAAATCATTTGTTGAGCAGATTCTTGTTAAAAATCTTATAGATTTGGAATAAGAGTCTTTTGAAGGGCCAAAGGATCTCTTTGATTCAATCAAAGAGGATCCTATAAGCATTCCGATAAAGAATGGATTCGATCGTTTTATCTTTTAGGGGAAGAGATTTGATGGTATCAACATTTTTTGTAATGCTTACAGGCATGGTGGGCCAATCCGATCCGAAGATAATCTTTTCACTGTTTTTTTCCAGTTCAGGAAAGTAGTTGAGAAGATTTTGAGGGGGTAATCCAGTGATATCCATGTAAAGGTTTTTATGAAGGCGGGAGAGATAAAAACATTTGTCATACCAAAAACTCCGACCACTGTGAGCCATGACGATTTTGAGATAGGGGAAGTCAACGGCAACATCATCGAGATGGATCGGATCACAATATTTCAATCTTGTTCCCTTAAAGATCGATGTTCCGATATGATAGATCACCGGTAGTCCTAACTCCTGAGCCTTCTGATAGAGGGGATAAAGCCTGGCTTCATTCGGGTAATAGAACTGGTATGAGGGAAGAAATTTTATCCCTCTGATCCCTCCGTTTTTTACCTGTTCTTCGAGCATTCCCACTAAATCTCCATGAAGATTCGGATTCAAAGAGGCAAAAGGGATGAGCATCTCCTGCCCTCGACAAAATTCGATGACCTCTTCTGTCGGGACATGACCGCTGGTAGCCGGAGCGACTTCAGCCAGGACCACGGCATATTGGACCCCCTGGGATTTTAAATAAGCAGCGAAGAGGTCGGGTCTCTGACTGAATTCTTCGATCCTTGTATAAAAATCAGGGTTAATGGACTCTAAATAATTTCGCCAGGTAGGGTTGAGGAATTCCTTTCTTACATAATGAGTGTGAAAATCGATAATCTCCATTGGTCTGATCCTCATATCTTTGAAAATGAATAACAGTGAAAATCATAGGAGAAGAGAAGCAATGTGTCAAGGCAGAAGGTTTTCTCATTCTTGGAAGGGATTGGCCCACTGAAGAGAGAGCCTAATAGAGATAGGTGGTTTTCTCTTTATAATCTTTTCGGGGGGGAGAGGCGGAAGAGCTTTCCGGCTTTCCGATGCAGACTAATGCCAGAGGCATCTTCTCAAAAGCAATGCCAAGGATTTCTCTCAGGACTTTCTTATCGAACAGGGTAAACCAGAGACTGCTCAATCCAAGGCTGTGGGCAGCAAGGTGCATGTTCTGGATGGCAGCGGCACAGGCTGCCTGATATCCCATCGGGCCTTCTTCAGTAAACATATCCACTCCGCTCTTTTTCGGATCTCCAATCACCGCAATGATCACCGGAGCAATTTTTAAAAAATCGATCGAATAGGCACCCAGCCACTTCCAGCCCGTTTTCTCAAGCGCCCACTTTCGGCATCTCTCTCCTTCAGAAAAAATTTTTTCTTTCACTTCAGGATTGGTGATGACTATAAATTCCCAGGGTTGGGTATTAAGAGGGGAAGGGGCCCAGGTTGCAGCTTCCAGAAGTTTTTCAATTGTGGCTTGATCGATGGGTTCGGGAAGAAAATTCCGGCAACTCCGTCTTCCTTTTATGGCTGTAAAAAGATCCACGAGATTCCTCCTTGCCTCATAATCCAAAATAGGCGGATTTTACATCAGGGTTATCCATCAATTCTTGTGAATTTCCTTCCAGGACCGCTCCCCCATTTTCCAGGATATATCCATAATCGACGATCGGTAAAATAGGACGGGCATATTGTTCGGAGATGAGAATTGTGATGCCTGTCTGGCGATTAATGTCACGAACAGCTCTGGCGAGCATTGCCTCCATCAGAGGGCTCAAGCCCAAGAGGGGTTCGTCGAGGAGAAGCAATTTGGGTTGTGCCATTAAGGCTCTTCCGATAGCAAGCATCTGTTGTTCTCCACCGCTGAGGAATCCTCCTTCTCTGCCTTTCAAGTTGTTTAAGGCTGGAAAAATGTGGAAGACATA
This sequence comes from uncultured bacterium, assembly GCA_938002255.1. GTDB lineage: Bacteria > Desulfobacterota > BSN033 > BSN033 > UBA1163 > RBG-16-49-23. The sequence continues at coordinate 30,599 of CALLAL010000038.1, read as the reverse complement.
GTCCAGGGTCTTTTTTGCTTGAGTCTTCGTTGCCAAATAACCGCCAATTTTTAAATTTTCAAGAGTACTGCTCTCCGCAAAAATTCTTCGTCTTTCTGGACAGAGGATGATCCCCTTTTTGGCTCTCTCGCTGGGCTTCATGGAGGTGATGTCCATTCCTTCAAATGTCATCTGGCCCAGAACTGTAATTCTTTCTCCTCCCTTCATCTCTTCCTTTTTTTTGATATCCAAGATGATTCCAGAGATGGTGTACATCAAGGTAGATTTGCCCGCGCTGTTCGCACCGAAAATGCCAGTCACTTTTCCCCCTTGGCATGTCATATTGATGTTATTAATGGCAACGGCATTTTCGTAAAAGACCATCAGGTTTTTGATTTCCAGCACTTCAACACCTCTATTTTAAGGCAATGTCCTTACTCAACCTCTCCTCTTACCACTTAGTCTTCTCCTGGGAAACCTTCCGTTGTTCCTCACTTCTGATTTCCCTTCTCAGGAGTTTTCCAACTTTTGATTTAGGTAACATATCCCTAAATTCGATGTACTGAGGAATTTTGTAAGGGGCAAGTCTCTCGCGACACCACCGAATCAATTCAGAGGCATCGACTCCTCGTGCATCCTCTTTCAAAACGACGATCGCTTTAATCCGCTCTCCCACCTTTGGATCCGGCACACCAACCACACAGGCTCCGACGACGGTCGGATGGTCCTGTAACACAGCCTCGATTTCAGATGCAGAGACCCGATAAGCTTTATGCTTGATCACATCGGCGGAACGTTCAACATAGTAGATATCTCCCTTCTCCCCCAGGCGAACAAAATCACCCATCCGGTAGTAAACCTTTCCATCAATCTCCACATAAGATCGCTTTGTTTCATCAGGTTTGTTCCAGTAATATTTCAAAGTAGTGTCAGACGTGACAACCAGTTCTCCTACTTCGCCAATAGGCACAGCTTCGAGGGTGTCGGGGTCCACCACCTTGCATTCTCTACTTTTGAGAGGAAGTCCGATGGATGAAAGATCGGGTTCCCGATCCAAGCGACTGTAAGTCACGTGGCCTGCTTCTGTAGAACCATAGACCTGAAAGATGGAAACTCCAAGGTGCTCCTTCCATCTCTTAAAGACCTCGATGGGAAGCACATCTCCACCGCAGTAACAGTATTTCAGAGAACTCAAGTCATATTGGTTCAATCGGTCGTTTTCGAGAATCATCCGGTAGAGGGCTGGAACTCCAAGCATCCATCGCACCCGATATTTTTCGATTGCTCGCAAAATGGAATCGACCTGGGGGACGGGCATAATGATCGTGGTATTGCCATAATTTAATCCGATGGCGACAAATAACCCGAGAGCCATGATATGGAAAAGTGGATTGATGGCGATGTAGGTGTCTTTTCCTTCCTCGATGTATCCTCCGGCAACATCCTCCATCACATCTCTGACGTAGGAGACCATCCCCATATGATTTCCGGGAACCCCTTTGGGAAAACCTGTCGTTCCCCCTGTATAGAGAATGTAAGAGAGGTCTTGATAGGGATCAATGTCAACCTTTAATGGCTCAGGCGACTGTTTCAACAACTCTTTGAAGAAATAGACTTTTTCACTTTTTTTAACAATGCCAGTGGGGATTTTATCAAATAGAAAACCTACAGCACGTTTCCAGAAAGGAAGGAGGTCGACCAAGTTGGTAACAATAGCTCTTTTTAAATTGGTTTTAGAAAAGACGTCCTGAACATAACCAAAATTGGTGTCGAGGCAGATGATTGTCTCAGCGCCTGAATCCTTGATCATATATTCAATTTCATAAGAGGTGTAAATGGGAGCAACTGGTACAACGACCGCTCCAACTTTTTGAATCCCAAAAAAGGCGATCACCCATTGAATGGAGTTGGAGAGATAGAGAAGGACTTTATCTCCTTTTCGAACGCCCAGGCGATTTAAAGCTGTGGCAAACCTGTTTATGAGATCTCGCAATCGGGCATAGGTAAATTTTTCCCCTAAATAGATGACCGCCGCCCGTTCTGGGTACTTTTCACACATCTTTTCGAATTGGGTGAAGATCAGTTCGGGTTCCATGGTATGATTATTAACCTTACTCATTACCAATCATCTCAAATTCTATAGAGGACCCATCAAAATTGGGTCGAGGATCGTAGGGTTTGAGGGGTCACCTATTTCAAAAAGTACTTTGAATCCTTGATCCTTTGAACCCTGTTTTCTATTATGCTTCAAATGTATAATCGAGCAGTTTCTCTGATCCGAGGTAGGCCTCTTTGACTCTCTCGTCTGCCATCACCTCATCAGGGGTTCCTTCGGTCAATTTTTCTCCAAAGTTCAAAACCATCACCCGGCTGGCCACCCGGAAGAGTTCTCTCAGACGATGCTCAATCATCACCAGAGTGATTCCATCCATCTGCAATTTTTCGATTAAGGGGACCATACTGGCAATTTCACTCATACTTAACCCAGAGAAAACTTCATCACAGAGGATCAGATCAGGTCTCAGAGCAAGACATCTGGCGAGCTCAAGTCGCTTGAGATATCCTGTGGGTAAACTGGATGCCAGTTTATACGGAACGAAGGAATCTCTTTCGAATCCAATCTCTTCGAGAATATCGATACTGACTGTTCCTCGGTCTCCTAATTTCCCTCCTCCACGCCAACCTCCCATCTTTCTTGCCCGGGGAGAGAATAGAGGAACGATCAGATTCTTATAGGCAGGAAGGCTGTAGTAGGGTCTCATAATTTGGAAGGTTCGGGTCAAGCCCAGATTGGCAATATGGTTGGGTGATTTGTTGCTGATTTCCTTTCCCTTATAGAGGACTTTTCCGGAATCCATTTTGATGAAGCCGGTGATGCAATTGATCAGCGTCGTCTTACCCGATCCGTTGGGTCCTATGATGCCAAAGACCTGCCCCTGCTGTACGGAAAAGCTGACATCCCTTAGAGCCTGAACACCTCCAAAAGACTTATTGGCATTGGCCACCTGGAGGATTGGCTCTTCATTCATACCTTGACCCACCTCTCGAATTGATGATATTTCCTCTGAGCATAGACCATAATCCCTTCGCTTCGAAACATAATGAAAGCCAACAAGATGACAGAATAGAAGACAATTCTCAGGGTTCCAAAAGCTCGTAAGAGTTCTGAGATTGGCACGAGGATAAAACATCCCAAGAGAGGCCCCACCAGGGTTCCTCCACCGCCGATGACTGTTGCGGCTATAGGAATAACAGAGTAGTCCAGGGCAAAAAGGGAGATGCCAGCCACCATATAGATGTGGACGAAATAGGCGCCCCCCAAACAGCCAAGTGCAGAAGTGATAAAGACAGCAATGGCTTTATAAAGGGTGATGCTTAAACCAGAGGCTCTGACCGCTTGATCGTTATCTTTGACTCCGCGGAAAACGAGTCCGATGTCTTCGTTGACCAACCTCCTGAGGCCAAAGAGAGCAATAATCACGATGAATAAAATAAGATACTGTTCCATCCATGTGCTGGGGAAACTGGCTACCCCAAGGATTCCATCCGTTCCACCTAAGATGTTGAGGGCCTCGATAATTCTTAGAAAAACAAGTGGGTACATCAGGGTGACAATGGCAAAATAGACTCCCCTGAGGGGAAGTGCCGGAAGAAGGAGCAAGGTACAGACGGTTGCCCCGACTATAGTAGCAATGGGGATGGATAACAGCGGAGGGAGTCCAAGCGATTTATTGAGGATGGCAGCTGTATAGCCCCCAACCCCAACAAAGAAGGCTCCACCCAATGAAACAAGGCCAACAAAATGAGCTAAAAAATCAAAGCCAAGCGCCAGAAGGGCATAGATGCCAACGATAGAGATGACCCGGTTCCAGTAAAGGGAGGGCATCAAAAGGGGGAGGAGGAGGAGTCCGACAATGAGAACCAGTCTCGGAAGGAGAAGATAGCTCATTTCCTCCCAGGAAGAGATAGCATAAATTCCCTCGGTGCGGACTTTAATGCCGCGGTCGAGTCTCTCTTTACGCTTATCGGTTGTCTCCAAACTGGTTTCCTTTCGTATGACGATCGAAAATAACTGGTATTCTGAGACGCTTATGATTGTTTACTTGTTAAACCCGCTCCTCCAATTCCTTTTGCCTGCCAAAGAGCCCTGAGGGCCTTAAGATCAAGGTAACAATGATTGCCAGAAGAGCCACGACCATATGGAAGTGGGACTGGATGTAAGCCACGGTGATGATCTGGAGAAATCCAATCATGAAAGCAGCAAGAATCGCTCCCACCCAACTTCCCAATCCTCCCACGATACAGACAGCGATGGAAAGGATGAGAACATTGTATCCTGCTTCGACCACGATGTTTCCCAGAGGGAGCAGGGTGATGGCAGCGATACCAGCCAATATGGATCCCATTGCCATGGCAATGACCGCCATCCAATCCGAATCGATCCCGAGCATCATTGCTGCATGCTCGTCCTGCGCCATTCCTCTTAAGGCTAATCCGGTCTTATTAAAATGAGTAAAGATCCACATAAAAGAGACCACGACGATTCCGACAGCGATCACAATGATCCTTTGAAAATCGACAGGAATGCCGACAATATTGACGCTTCCTTCGATAAAAACCGGAAGCGTATAGGTCATTCCTTTGAATCCACCCCACCGGAGGAATTCAAGGATTGCCAGTCCAAGGGCGTACGTGGCGATAATTTCCGACGTAGCCATTCCACGGACTCGGATGAGAATAAACCGATAGATCGCTGCCCCAATCAATCCCATAATCACCAGGGCTAACAGAATAGAGATCACGTAATTGAGTTTCAGGAGATGAATTAAACTCCAAACGAGAAATCCCGTGATGACATAAAGGGCTCCGTGGGCAAAATTAGGAAGGCGGCTGATGCCATACACCAGCGTAAAACCAATCGCCATCAGCGCAAGAGAAAAGCTATTGATGATACCGTAGATCAGGATATCCATAGTTCTTATGAGAAACGCATAGCGTTAAGGGCATAGAGCGTAAAGTCATTAGGTTCAAATGAGTGATGTTTTTCCCTTTGCGCTATACGCTCTGCCCTATGCCACTATTTCTTCATCCAGGGAGGAAGCTTAATCTCACCCATGGCGATCTTGGACGGAAAGACCACTACCCTTTTGCCTGCTTGCCACTGGAATATGGTTCCTACTGCCCCTTCAGCCGGATCAACACTTGGGATCACTTGATGGTTTTTCGGATGGAATTTAATTCTTCCATAGACTCCCATCAAATCTGTTTTTTCAAGTGCTGCGATGATGTCCTCTGATTTAAGAGAGCCCGTTCGTTCGATGGCGTCTTTTAGGACGTAAGGGATCATATAACTCGAAGAAGCACCGTAACCTTCAGGTTCCAGTCCATACTTTTTCGTATAAGCATCGACGAATTTCATGGTCCAGGGTGTGGCATTCGAGGGAGCATTGCCTGCATTGACCACACTCGCCATGCAATATTCCCCTTTTCCTTCTGTCGCTTTCCAGAAGCCAGGTTGTTCAGCAGCCGCAATGATCGTCCCAAAGGGAAGGGCGGGGATTTTAAGATCGAACCACTGTTTCAATAAAACCGAACTCTCTGGCATATCCATGACAATCAAGATAACCTGAGCATTATCTTTCCTTGCCTTTAACAACCCCACAGAGAAGTCCGTGGTTCCAGTGGGATAAATCTCCTTGCCGATGATTTCCCATCCTTTTTCACCTGCCAGTTTGGCTGTCAGATCGCCTGTAGCCCGGGCATGGGCAACATCCTGAACCATGATAAAAAGTTTGTTGAGGCCGAGTTTTGCTTTGATATCCATCAACTTTGGAATGAATTCTCCAGTGACCAACCAGCCCACTTCTCCGGAGATTCTGAAGCAATATTTAAATTTATCATATTCCGCTTCGACTCTTTTATGATAAGCCGGAGTCAGTGCACCTGTGGACAGAATCGAGACCTTTTTATATTTCGATAACAAATCCATGGCGGCTAGAGCTGCCTCAGATCGTACCGGACCTCCTGCAATAAAATCAGCATTCTTTTCAAGGATGAGTTTCTCCACCACCAGGAGAGCATCGCTCACAGGGACACCTGGTTCAAGGTCCCGAGTATCCATGACTTCAACCTTGAAGGGACGTTTCTCTCTTCCCACGGTCACTCCCCCAGCGGCGTTGATTTCCTCCACGGCCAATTTCAAGCCTTTCTCTGCCGTCCAGCCATAAAGAAAGGCCGTTGCTAACGGGGCTCCGAGGACGATGGGTTTTCCCTGGGCATAGGCAGTGGCGCTAAATGTTGGGATGCTCAATAAACCAATTAATAAAAAAGAAATACCGACGAGTAAAATAGACCGTTTCCCTTTCATATGCCGCCCTCCTTAATTATGGTATATTCCCCCCACAGTTTTTGCGAAGTGTGGTTTAGTCTACTTAAAATCATGAGCAGTGTCAAGTCAAACTTACGAAATTTTTGGGAGGATTTTTTCTAATTTATCTTCCCACGGCGATGAAGCCTGTATATCTGACTAATTTCCCATTTCGAACAATAAAGATTCTGGATTCCACACTGGGGCGATGGTCCTGTGCGGTGAAGGTAAGCGGAGGGAGAAGACCTCCGACCACGACATTTCTAAAACCTTCAAAAGCCATTTTGACTCGTTCACGGGATAATCCATGTTCCGGAAGAGATCGGCCCAGAGCTTCTGCCATCACTTTCACGGAAACCCAGCCCTCCACATAGGAGAGAGTATGGGAATCCAGTGGGTGCCATCTCTGATGGGCCTCTTTGATTTCAGCCATCCCTGGGACATCTTCTCCAAAAGGAGCCACTGGCTGGACTCCCAAGACGCCATCAAAGGAGGAAAGGGTTTCATCAAAAGCCTGTTTGCTACAGATCCATCGGGTTTTCAAATCCATGGGGCGGACTTCCTGGAGGAATCCCGCTGCTTCTTTTGGGGTCATGCTCAAATAGGCGAAGTCAGGCTGAAAAGATTTCAAAGGGGAAAGAACCAAAGAAGGGGGCTTGAGGGAAGGGAGGTCTGGGATAAAGATATCAGGTCCGATGTCTAAGTCAAGGGATTTCGCATAAGCTTTCCCCTCGTCTAAAAAGTGTTTAAGAGAAGGGTCGGAGACGCTGACGAAGAGGACTTTTGGTTTTCTTGCTTTGATCTCGGAGCGTTCTGAAATAAATTTCATGGCGATTTTAGTTAGATCCAGCGGCGTGGGGGTGATTGAAAAGAGATAGGGAGTTTTCGTGGGATCTCTAAGATTGGTCAAAAAAGAGCTGGTGAGCGTGGGAAGTCGGTGGAGATTGACATAAGGCTTGAGGGCCAGTCCAGTATCAGACGAATAGAGATAGAGGAGAAGAATTCGATCAGTCTCATTCAATTTACGAAAGGCAGCGATCCATTCTGCAGGTTGTGAAAAGTCATCAATGAGGATGATCTCCACCTTTTTGCCAAAGACCCCTGTCTGTTGGTTAAGCCATTTCGTGGCATCAAGAATCCCTCTTGCAACCTCCCTTCCCGATTCTCCCCATCGACCGGTAAAAGGAACCAATGCCCCAATCTTGATAGACTCTTGGCTAAAAGCAAGGCCTGGGAATAAAGAGAGGGATAGGATGAAGATGGCCAAGCTAAGGAGTGTTTTCATTTTCAATTTCCTAAAACTATTCGAACATCTACCCTAAACCTATTAGGTACTATGTGTATAAAGCACAGCCAGAATCCGTGTGATCTTATCCTGATGACACTGCACCCGGTGGGGAATGGTGGAATCATAATAGATGGAGTCACCCGGGTAAAGGACATCCGTGTGATTTCCCAAAATTACCTCCATCTCTCCTTCGAGGACGAAGATAAATTCTTCTCCCTCATGGACCGAGGTTTTCGTCGTTGGAACGGTTGCGGGTTCGAGGGTGACAATAAAAGGTTCCATATGGCGATTTTTCTTTTCGAAGCCTAAAGATTCATAAGCGTAGCCATACTTCACCCCATCTTTTGAAGCAAACCGAGAAATCTTTTTCCGCTCATCCTTTCTGACAATGGTGAATGGTTCACCTTCTGTCTCTCCCCAAAAGTCTCCCACCTTAACCCCAAGGGCTCCTGCCAGTTTGATGAGGGTCCCGAGAGAAGGCGAGACAAGGTGATTTTCCATCTGGGAGAGGAGGGCCGTAGAAAATCCAGTTAAATCAGCCAGATCTTTAAGGGAAAGCCCCCGTGTCTCTCTTAGCGCCTTGATCTTTTCTCCAACCCGAACCTCTTCGACTTCTCTTTTCTCTTCTTCCATTGCTTTTCCCTCCGTCCTGAACCTAGAAAGATTCAGAGAATCTCCCCCACCTTGTATGGGATGGAGGTTCTTCAACTATTTCTGAAGTGCTTTGACATATTCCATGCCAATCTGAATCGCCTTAATATTGGAAGGAATAAGAGAATGATGTCTTTCGTCAAAGACCTTTTCAAGAGAATCGAAGACCGAGGTTGCCTCCACCAACTTCGTCTTCTCAACAAATGCTCCCAATGCGATCATATTGGCCATCCGTGGATTTCCGTTTTCGATGGCCATGTCATTGACCGGAATGGCAAGGAGATCCACATCGTTTCGAGAGACTTCTTTCAGATCGATTAAAGAGGAATTGACCATCAAGAGCCCATTCGGCTGAACCCTGACTCCATATTTGAGCAGGGAAGGTAAATTCATAGAAATCACCGCATGGGGGCGATGGACAATGGGAGAGCCGATTTCTTTAGATGAGATGACGACTGTACAGTTGGCCGTTCCTCCTCTCATCTCAACGCCATAAGTGGGTAGATAAGTGACATGCCTTCCTTCCTTCATGGCCGCATAGGCAAGGAGGTTTCCGATGGCCAGAACGCCCTGACCGCCAAATCCAGCGACAATGACATCATAGTAAAAAGGATTGGTTGACATAACGATGATCCAGCAGAACGTCAGACGTCGCTCTTTATGTTGCGGTGTTGCAGCGCTGCTGTGCCAGTGTTTTAAACTGCAGCACAGCAGGACAGCATTACGTTTATACCATTTCGATTAGAGGTAATCTGCCATTTTCCTCTCTTTTAAAATCCCCAGCGGAAAGTAGGGGATCATCTCTTCCTCAACACGACGATTGGCTTCAAGGGACGGAAGGCCCCAATTGGTGGGGCAAGACATTAAGACTTCAACAAATGAAAATCCCATTCCTTCTATCTGCATCTGAAAAGCCTTTCTCACGGCTTTCTTTGCTTTCATGAGATGGCTTGGATTGTTTACCGCCACACGAGCCACAAAGGCACTTCCTTCAAGGGTGGCCATCATCTCCGCCATGCGGATGGGATAGCCATCATAAGTAAAATCCCGGCCATAGGGACTGGTGGTTGTCTTTTGACCCAGAAGTGTGGTTGGAGCCATCTGGCCTCCGGTCATTCCATAGATCCCATTGTTGGCAAAAATAAGCGTGATGTTTTCACCTCGATTGGCCGTGTGGATTCCCTCCGCAATTCCTATGGCACCGAGATCCCCGTCTCCCTGAATGGTGAAGACAATGGCGTCCTTTTTAGCTCGTTTCACACCTGAGGCAACGGCTGATGCCCTTCCATGAGGAGCTTCGAGAACATCGATATTAAAGTAATCATACATGAAGACAGAACAACCTACTGACGCCACCCCAATCGTCTTCTCTCTAATTTTAAAATGATCGATGGCTTCCGCAACCAGACGATGGACAATCCCATGATGACATCCTGGACAGAAATGAAAAGGGACATCTTTCAAGCATTCGGGCCGTTTAAAAACAAGTTCCATTTGAACCTCGTCTAACGTTCTTCCCCTATCTCTTAAATAAGAGGGGCGAGGGGGGAGTGATTATTTTGCAATTTTATCCATAATATTTTTTTATCTCTTCCAGAATCTCTTCTGGAGGAGGCAAGGCACCTGGTGGTTTTCCGTAAAAGAAAACCTCTGCCTCTCGATGGACGGAGAGTCTCACGTCCTCGACCATCTGACCGGTATTCAGCTCAACCGTTAAAAATTTCTTAGCCTGCTTTGAAAGATCATAGAGGGGTTTCTCAGGATAGGGAAAGAGGGTAATCGGACGGAAGAGACCCACCTTCATCTTTTCGTTTCTTGCCAGCTCTAGCGCTGTTTTTGAGACTCTTGCCATGCTTCCAAAAGCCACCAAAATAAATTCGGCATCATCGGTATGGACCATTTCAAAACGGATTTCCTCTTTTTTCATCCTCTCATATTTCTGATAAAGCTTCCAGTTATGTTCGGTCAGTTCGCCTTCTTGTAGGTAGAGCGATTTGATCCGGTTCGGTTTTCTTCCTTTCGCGCCGGTCAATGCCCAATCCTTTTGGGGTAGCGTCATCTTTTCCGGTTTTCTCCGTAGAAGGGGTTCCTTCATCTGACCGATAAGAGCATCTCCAAGGACGATGGTCGGGTTTCTGTACTTATCCGCGAGGTCAAAGGCCAGGTAGGTCAGATCATACATCTCTTGAACCGTCGAAGGAGCAAGAACAAGCGTTCGATAATCTCCATGTCCTCCGCCCCGGGTGGCCTGAAAATAATCGCCCTGAGAGGCTGAGATACCTCCTAGACCAGGTCCGCTCCGAGAGATGTTAACAATCACCACAGGAAGTTCGCTCCCAGCCATATAGGAGATGCCTTCCTGCATGAGAGAGATTCCAGGGCTCGAAGAGGAGGTCATGGCTCTGGCGCCTGTGGCAGAAGCTCCCAAGAGGAGATTAATGGAGGCAATTTCGCTCTCTGCCTGGATAAATTCTCCGCCAAGAGGGGGAAGGTGTTTGGAGAGGTATTCTGGGATCTCATTTTGTGGAGTGATGGGATATCCAAAAAAGAGACGGCATCCTGCGTCAATGGCTCCCATGGCAACCGCCTCATTTCCTCGCACCAGAATTTTTTCAGAGTCTTGATCCATCCTTTCTTCGCCTTCCTATAATCCGGTAATCCGAACTATTTTTTGTCTCTCCAGACCTGAATGGCTATGTCCGGACATATTTCGCCGCAGAGGGCACAGCCGGTGCAGGATTCCTCACCCTCCCAGACGACATAAAAATATCCCTGTCGGTTGATTTCATTTCCAATCTTGACCAATCCTTTTGGACAGGAGATGGTACATAGCCCACAACCTTTGCAACGTTCTTTGTCGATTTCGATTTTGGCTATCATAGGAAACCTATTGGAATGATGGAATTCCGGGTAAAATTATTTTTTAAAAAATCCATCCGTCCAGTCTTCCCTTAATCCAGTATTCCATTTCGTCAAATGGCTTTTACCTCCTTAAACCTCTGGATTTCTCTATCAGAGTATCCTATCTCTTTCAAAACCTCGAGAGTATGTTCTCCCTGTTTCGGCGATGGGGTAGGGGACTTAAAGGGGAAGAGTGAACATTTAATAGGGTTGCCAACCTGTTGCACCTGACCCTCGGTCGGATGCTCATACTCGATGAGCATCCCCCGATGAAGGACTTGGGGATGTTTAAACACCTCATCAAGAGTTAAGACAGGTTCACAACACGCATCCACCTCTTTAAAGAAATCTACCCACTCCGTTAGCGTTTTTGTTCGAAACAGATCTCTGATCTCATGAATGATTCGAATCCTTTCCTCTCCCTCTATGAATTGCTTTGAAATGAGGTCTTTTTTCCCGATGGCTTCACAAAAGTTTTGCCAGAATTTGGGTTCCAGAGCGCCCAAAGACATGTATCTTTCATCCTTCGTTGGATAAACCTGATAACAGGCATACCTTCCTGAAAGATGCATCTCTCCCCGCTGGGGAACGATTTGGTCGGCTAAATATTTTCCTGCATGGATTGATAGCCATGAGAGAACGCCATCATGCATCGCAATATCAAGATGTTGCCCTTGATGAGTCTTTTGCCGGTGGATGACCGCTGATAAAATGGCAATAGCAGCCATCAGGGCTCCTCCACCGATATCTGCAATCTGAACACCTGGAATGATCGGTCCGATCTCCTTTGTGCCGGTCAATTCCAGGACTCCTCCCAAGCCTATGTAATTGATATCATGTCCAGACCTATCTCGGTAAGGGCCATCCTGTCCATAACCAGAAAGGGAGCAAAGAATAACTTCAGGGTTTCTTTTTTTCAATTCTTCGTATCCGATTCCAAGACGATCTATCACTCCGGGTCTGAAACCTTCTAAGATGATGTCGTAAGTGTTAATCAACTGATAAAAAATTTCCTTTCCCTCTTTGACTTTGAGATTTAAAACCATACTCTTTTTATTTCGGTTCAGGGAAAGAAAATAGGCGCTATCCTTTTTTCGGATCGGTCCCATCAGGCGCATATAGTCGCCCTGTTCAGGATCCTCGATTTTTAGCACTTCCATTCCGAGGTCAGCGAGGAGAAGAGAACAGTAAGGGCCTGGCAAAAGTCTTGAAAGATCAAGCATTTTAAAGCCGGCTAAGGGCCCGTTGATGGGTTTTATTTTTGAACTCATTTTTTTTAAAATAACATATTGGTTTTTAAAAGAAAAGGTGCCTCCTTACCTTTCCCTTACTCCGACGGGTTTTAAAAAGTAAATATCACTTGACTAACCCTCCTGGGAATGATATGCAATAAACCCAAAAAGAGAATGATTAACCTATGGGGAAGGGGGGGCAAGTCAGATGAAAAAGAGTTCTAAAAGTAAAGTGAAAAGGAGTCCTAAAAAATCCGTTAAACCTGTTAAGAAGGCAGTTAAAAGGGTGTTGAAAAAAAGCATCAAGAAGCCTTTGAAAAAGATGGCTAAAAAACCTGCTAAAAAAACCCCTAAAAAAGTTGTGAAAAGACCTGTGGCAAAACCCATTAAAAAGCCAATCAAGAAGGCTATGATTAAACCTGTGACGGTCACACTTCCGGTGGTTAAGAGTTCGAAAATTCCACTCTGGGTGCCGTCTCCAGATCAGATGAAGAATGCCAATATGACTCGATTTATTCATTTCGTCAATCAGAGGCACGGAAAGAGGCTTAAGACTTTTATTGACCTATATCAGTGGTCAGTGGAGGCGATCCCCGATTTTTGGGCGGCCGTCTGGGACTTTGTTGAAGTCAAATATTCAAGGACGTACGACCAGATCGTCGATGATCTGACGAAGATGCCCGGGGCCAAATGGTTTTCAGGGGCAAGACTCAATTTTGCTGAAAACCTTCTTCGATATCGAGATGACCGTCTTGCTTTTATCTTCAGAGGAGAAACGCAAAAAACTGCAACGATGACCTATCGAGAACTCTATGACACCGTGGCAAGACTGGCAAAATCTCTCCGGGAAATCGGAATTCAACCTGGAGATCGGATTGCTGGCTATATGCCGAACATGATCGAAACAGCCATTGGAATGTTAGCGGCAACGAGTATGGGAGCGGTCTGGTCCTCCTGTGCAACAGATATCGGGCCACAGGCGGCTCTGGATCGACTTGGCCAGATAGAGCCCAAGGTCTTATTGTCGGTAGATGGTTATTTTTACAAGGCAAAACCCTTCCATACGCTTGGTAATGTTGCTGAAGTTGCAAAAGGTATTCCCTCTCTCAAAAAGGTGATCATCGTTTCCTACTTAGGTGAAAAATCAGATATCAGTCAGATTCCCAATGCCGTCCATTATGAAGACTTTCTCGCGTCAGAGAAAGAACCCGCCCTTAACTTCGAACAGTTACCCTTTGACCATCCTCTCTACATCATGTTCTCCTCGGGGACGACTGGCAAGCCCAAATGCATGGTTCAGGGAGCGGGTGGCATCTTACTTCACCATCTGAAGGAGTTGATCCTTCATAGCGATCTCAGGCGTGAGGATAAGGTTTTTTACATCACCACCTGCAGCTGGATGATGTGGAACTGGTTGATGAGCACACTCGGTGTAGGTGCTACCATCGTCCTCTACGATGGCAATCCGAACTACCCGGACGCCTATGCCATGTGGAAGATGGTCCAGGATGAGAAGATCACCTTCTTTGGCCTGAGTGCCAGCTATATCAACTACCTCCGGGGTGAAGGCATTCAACCTGGAAAGCATTATGATCTATCCTCGCTCAGGGAAATTTCTCAGACAGGATCTGTTCTTTCGGCAGATGGTTTTAAATGGATCTATCAGGAGGTGAAGCAGGACATCCATTTCAACTCCATATCCGGCGGTACAGACATCAATGGCTGTTTTGCCATAGGGAGTCCCATTCAAAGAGTCTATGCAGGCGAACTTCAAGGGCCAGGACTTGGGATGAAGGTGAAAGCCTATGATGAGAACGGAAAGCCCGTCTGGGATAAAGAGGGCGAGTTGGTTTGCGAGGCTCCTGCACCTTGCATGCCTCTCTATTTCTGGAACGATCCGGATGGATCGAAATACCGGGCCGCTTACTTTGAGCACTACCCTGGAGTTTGGCGTCATGGCGACTATGTGGTGATGCACAGTGATACAGGAGGTATCACTTTCTATGGACGGTCAGATGCTGTTCTGAAGCCTTCCGGGGTTCGAATCGGGACCGCTGAGATCTATAACGTGGTGGAGAAGATTGAAGGAGTTGCGGACAGTCTCGCCATCGGCCAGAACTGGGAAGGTGATCAACGCATCATCCTCTTTGTCAAACTCGCTCCAGGAGTAGCGTTAACAGAGGAATTGAAAAATACGATCCGGAAGACTCTTAGAGAAAAAGCTTCTCCTCGCCATGTACCTGCCATCATCATGGAGATGCCGGAAGCTCCCTATACGATGAATATGAAGAAGGTGGAGAGTGCAGTGACCAACATTATCCACGGAAGGCCGGTGCTCAACCGGGATGCCCTGATGAACCCACAGGTCCTGGACTATTTTGAGAGTATTGTTCCGGAATTACAGAAGGCCTAACTTTCTCGTGTTTCCTTTAAAAGAGGTTGATCACAATATAGAGGATAGGTAAAATGAGTACGATAAAGACAGCAGTTGAAAACAGCCAGCATGAGTTCGCAAGATCCACATCGAGGTGATAAAGAGATGGGGGGATCAGTGCATTGAACGCCACTGGCATGGCGGAAAGGAGGATGACAACTTTTAATAGGGTACCATCAACCCTCTCATGATATCCGAGCACAATTGCTGAAAGGATGATTGCTAAGGGAATGAGGAGGAATTTAATCGCAGACACAAGTAAACATTCTTTCCAGTAGTCTTTCACCTTGCTTAACCTCATGGCAAGCCCAATGGAGGTAATCAGCAGGAGAGCTCCCAGAGGGATTAAAATGGCATTCACTCCTTGATAGGGTTCTGGTCGTTTCAAACCGGAAAGGTGGAAAAGACCTCCTAACAGAAGGGCTCCGGTTGAAACAAGGATAAACGGATCGGAAACCAATTTCCTGATTCGAATGAGCCAATTTTCAGGTCCCTCTGATCCAGAACCGTACCACTTGGCAATAGGGAAACCGACTGCGTAATAAATAAATTCTTCGAATAATTTATAAATACAAACCAGCCCGAATCCCAGTTCACCCAAAAAGATGTAGGAGACCCATCCTCCCATGGTTCCCAGGTTTGTAAAAGCACCGCAGACCAGAAGGGAGCCTGTCTGTTTCTTGTCCAAATGAAGTGATTGCGCGACGAGGTAAGCCAGAAGCCCCCCTAAAAAGATGGCCCCCATCCCGATAAAAGGAAGGGTGATGAGGCGAGGATCATTAAGCTCAATAGCCCAAATCGCACCAACCACCGTGATGGGATTTAGAATGAGAAGTGCCAATTTGAGTAAAAGCTTTCTGAGCTGTTCAAGGGAGACCGGTAAGCGAAGGATTTTCCGAGCGATCATCCGTTGGAGAAGATACCCCAAGGATAACCCAAACAAAATGAGTCCAAAGGTGAAAAGGAATCTCCCCATCTTTTAAAACAGATTCACTCCATGGCAAAGCGTTGATGCAATCCATACAGACAATTAAAAATCATAATCCATTTGAGAACCGATTGGAATGGGTCATCGATAACAAATTGATCAATTCATCCATCTTTTCCTCTTTCTATCTCAAGGGAGATCTGTCTTTTCCTCATGGAATTCTACCGCCGTGAAGAACCGTTCATAATTTTTTTTACTAAACCAGCTTAAATATTCTACTTCGGGTCGAGTCTTCTCTTCGAGAACCTTCCAGATCTCGATCGGTATATCCCAATCTCCCATTTCAAGATTGGCATCCAGTTGTTGTTGGTTTTTTACTCCAATGACGACAGAAGTGACGAATCTCCTTTTTAAGGGCCAGGCGATTGCCAGTTTGGACATTGGAATTCCAAAGGTGTTAGAGACTTCTTGCAGAATTTCCACAGTTTTGAACCCTCGTGGATGCCAGAATCTTGGGCCATCGACCTGGGTTCGAAAAGCAAGGCGTGTTCCTTTGGCAGGTTCGGACATCCCCTGATATTTACCAGTAAGCAACCCTCCTCCCAGAGGACTGTATCCAATAATCCCCAAACCTTGATCCACCGCGGCTGGGATCACTTCCCTTTCCAACTCTCTGTGGATCAAATTGTAAAGGTACTGACCCGCCACAAGCTTTTCCAAGTGGATTCGTTCGGCTATTCCGTTTGCCTTGACGATTTGCCAGCTAAAGATATTGCTACATCCAAGATAGCGTGTCTTCCCCTGTCTGACGAGGTCGTCGAGGGCCCGCATGGTTTCCTCCAATGGAGTTAAGGGATCTGGACCATGAAGGTAGTAAAGATCAATGTAGTCGGTCTTCAAACGCTTCAGACTTGCTTCGCAAGAGTCCATGATATGCTTTCTTGAAAGGCCATACGCATTGGGGGCTTCTCCCATTGGAAAGTAACATTTTGAGGCGAGGATGATGCGGTCGCGCGGAAGAGCAGGAAGAATGCGACCAACGATCTCCTCCGCCTTTCCCCCTGCATAGACATCGGCACTGTCAATGAAATTTCCACCCGCGTCCAGATACCTTTGAATGATGGTGTGTGCTTCTTTTTCGTCACACCCCCAATCGGGCACACCAAACGTCATGGTTCCCAAAGCAATCCGTGAGACCATTAACCCTGATGATCCCAGTAAGCGATACTTCATTTGTTCTAACCTCCCTTGATTAAGATGGTTTGTTCAAAGCCAATTGGGCAGCAATTTTTATTGCCTGGATCATACTATCGGGGTTTGCTCTACCTTCCCCTGCTTTTCCAAAGGCAGTTCCATGATCCACGGAGACTCGGATGATCGGTAAGCCACAGGTGATATTAACCCCAGACATGGACCCCCAGGTTTTTGTTTGATCATCATATTGAAAACCAATCAGTTTCGTAGGAATATGCCCCTGGTCATGGTACATGACGACGACGAGGTCGTATTGCCCACCCTGCATCTTTGAGAAGACTGTGTCCGGCGGGATAGGGCCCTCTATGGTCAGACCCTCCTGTTTGGCCTGTTCGATGGCAGGCCTGATCTCTTCCATTTCCTCCCGGCCAAAAAGGCCTTCTTCTCCAGCGTGAGGATTGAGTCCTGCTACAGCGATTCTTGGATTTTTGACTCCCAACCGTTTAACCGCCTCCTGTCCCAATTGAATCACCCGATAAATCCGATCCTTTTTCACGCGATCACAGGCTTCCCGTAGGGAAACATGAGTTGAGACGTGGATGACTCGAAAATGATCATGGACGAGCATCATGGCGTAATCTTTGGTTCGGGTCAGGTCAGCGTAGATCTCGGTATGGCCGGAATAGCGAAAGCCAGCCAGGTTGATTGCCTCTTTGCTGATGGGTCCGGTGACGGTCGCATCAATCTCCTTTGCCAAAGCCAGTTCGATAAGTTTCTTAACATATTCAAAAGAAGCACGACCATATTGTGCAGAAATGGTCTTGTGTTGGATCAACTTTCCCTTAACATTTTTCAGGTCAATAAGGTCGATTCTACCCAGCTGATAGAGCCCTTCTTTTGGAGAAGAAACGGCATTGATGTTCAGACTCAGTCCAGAGAACCGGATGGCCTCTTCCATCATCTCCGTCTCAGCGACAGCGATGGGTCTACAAATTTCATAAATTTCAGCGCGGGAGAGTGCCTTTGCTGTGATCTCCGGGCCTATTCCCGCAGGGTCCCCGACACTGATTCCAATGAAAGGCCGATTCATAGGATCCTCTGTTTCCAAAAACTCTTTCCGGCTTCCAAAAAGAACCTTACTTCATCCACCGGGAAGTGTTGAAATGGTTGGAGACATACGTCCCCGGAGGGACCAGTTGGCCCGGACCTTTTTCCATAAAAACTTCAGAAGTGAGGAAAACCTCTTTTCTTTTTCCATTTCGTGCCAGTGCCTCTCCCATCATTCTTTCGCTATCTCCTTCGGCATAGACATCTGCGGAATCAATCAGGTGGATTTCAGCATCAATGGCCCGATCCATGATCCGGAAAGCTTCCTCTTTAGAAGTTGGATTTCCAAAATTCAGGGTTCCTAAAACCAGAGAGGAGATTTTTAACCCTGATCTTCCGAGCTGTTTGTATTCCATCCTTTCACTCCGTCGGGGGATTAGCCATTTTCCCTTTAAATCTCTTCCCCCTCAACTCCCCTGCGAATCGTTTATAGAATGGGGTTTGACTGATAAACATCCAGACAATGATGATAAAGAGAATCAAAGCAACGGGTCTCGTAAAGAAGGGAAGAAAACTGCCCTGTGAAACCATCAAAGCCCTCCTGAGATTCTCATCTGCCATGGGGCCTAAGATCACTCCAATGACGAGGGGGGCAATCGGATATCCCATGGACTGCATATAATAGGCGAGGATCCCGATTGGAACCATCAAATAAAGATTAAAGACTTTTGTCCCAAGAGAGTAAGAGCCAATTACACAAAGAACCAATACGATGGGCATAAACACCGGTGGAGGAATCCTGAGGACCTTCACCACCTGTTTGGCGAGGAGAAGACCACTGATGAAGGTGGCAAAAGATGCGAGGCAAAGGATGGCTGTCATCTCCATAATAAAGTGAGGATTTTCTATGGAGATCATAGGGCCTGGGGTGACATTGTGGATCATCAGCGCCCCAAGAAGCATGACTGCAGGAGGGCTACCTGGAATGCCCAACGTCAAAAGAGGAATAATCGCCCCTCCGATACAGGCATTGTTTGCTGTTTCTGAGGCGATTACTCCTTCGTAAGCACCCTTGCCAAACATTTCAGGATGTTTTGATGCCTTTTTTGCAGTGCCATAGGAGACCCAGGCGGCAATATCCTCTCCAATACCAGGAACTGCTCCAATCCCAACACCGATAAGGGCAGATCGAATAATGGTCTTGATGCGTCTTAAAATGATTCCGAATTCGGGCAATACGCGTTGAAACTTTTTCGCTTCCCCCACGGATAATTGGTCACGGATGACCTGTATAATTTGAGGAATGCCGAAGGCACCGATCAAGACCGGGACGACCTCAAGCCCTCCATCCAGTTCGGAAAGACCAAACGTGAAACGGGGGAAAAACTGAAGATGGTCCCTGCCGATGGTTGAAAGAAAGAGGCCAATTAGTCCAGCAATCCATCCTTTGTAAACCAGATCCTGGCCGGTTAATCCTCCACTAATCATAATTCCAAAGAAGGCAAGAAAAAAGAATTCGAAAGACGTAAACTGTAAAGCCAATTTGGCGATTAAGGGTGCAAAAAGGGCAAGGAAGAACATTCCTACCATGGTCCCAATAAAAGAGGCGGTCGTGGTTAGACCAAGAGCCCTCCCGGCTTCTCCCTTGCAAGCTAGAGGATAGCCATCCATGGCAGTTGCCGCTGCAGCCGCTGTTCCAGGAATGTTGACGCAAATGGACCCGTAGGATCCTCCATACACCGCTCCCACATACATCCCCAGAAGGGTGATCATAGCGGCATTGGTACTAAATCCATAGGTAAGGGTTGTCAGCAGGCCAACGCCAAGGGTTGCGGTCAATCCAGGCAAGGCACCAAACGTGATGCCGAGGATCACTGACCCGAATAAGAGAAGAATATTTTCTATGCTTAAAGCGGTATGAAAAACGGTGGCATAGAAATCCCAGATTTGTTGAAGGATGAACATCGGCTCCCTTTCTGTTGACGGTGCTGGTTACCTCGAATTATCGTAATGCATAGCGAAAGATATTCATGATTTCAATAAATCCTCCCTCTACGGGAAGGGGAACAAGAAGAAAGTATTTAAATGAAGCGATTAAAACAAGCGAGGGGAGAACAGACATGAGGAGAGAGATTCTCCACTTCTTTCGCAACGCTTCATCTCTCCGAATCAATATTCGGCTATACGCCAGATAAATTAAAAAGAAGACAAACACCAGAACGTCGGTCAGGTAGAGAAATTGCTGGTTGAGGTAGTGATCGATGCCCGAGACAAAAAGGATTAGAAATACGAGACAGCCCGTGAGGTAAAACATAAAAAATTTTTTCAAAAGGTCTTGTCGATCCAGATAGTAGAACGAGATAAAGACCATCAGAATCAACATCGTGCTAAGAAAATAATCCACTCTCGGGATATAGAGGTAAACATAGGTAAAGATGATGAGTAAAATGCCCATAAAACGGAAGGTTTTTTCCGATATTCTTTTTTCACGAGAGAATAGGGTGTCTAAAACCTTTTTTGCCCCGCCGTCTTTGATCGCCCTGAGACAGAGGATACTTCCCATAAGCATGATGAGAAGGCCTATGCAGATCGGGAAAAGCCCGGGAGAAACATACCAGACATTCATCACCCCACCCCAGCTGTCCTTCATGGGGATTTCTGAAACGGTATAAACGATCAAGAAGAAACCAAAAGCAATTAACAAAAGGCTGGTGACGAAATCCTTTCTTCTCAATTCGGTTTTATCCATCGGATTTCCTTTTAAAACGATACAAATAAAGTGATGGGGATGAAATCACTCAACCTTTGTCTCACCTCCCCGTCCCAAGAGAGGAGGTGAGACAAGTAAATTAGGGTTTTGGAATCTTCAAAGTCTCAGGATTGACCTCGGCCGCTCCCAACTCCCAGAGGGTCCAGGCAAACAGAGATTCCAATTTTTCGAACTCCTCTTTTGCTTCCTTTCCAGTTTTTCCAGAAAGCGTATAGTAGTTTTGTTCCGCCCAGACTTTAAGGGTGTCGGAGGCTATGACTTTCTTAAAAACCTCAGCAATCGCCTCCTTTACATTTTCAGGAACCTTCGCCGGCACGGCAAAACCAATGGCTTGCATGATGGGAAGGTACGTGGAAAGTCCGGGATAAGGGCCGAAGGAAGAAGGGATCGATCCCACATCTTTCATGGTGAACGGTTGTGGGGTAAGCATGGCCAGAGGTCTCAGCTTCCCTGCACGAATCAATTGTTGTTGCTCAGCCACAGAGGTCACCACGACAGCAACTTCTCCGGTCATGGCTGCGGTCTGAGCAGGCGCAGAACCAGGGTAGGGGATATAGTTGAACTTGGCTCCGGATCCTTTTTCAAGGGCTAAAAGGTTGAGGTGGTGGATCGAACCTGAGGCGCTTGCGCCGGCCCGGATGGAGCCTGGCTTTGCTTTTGCCGCCTCAATCAGCTCTTTCAGATCTTTGTAAGGGGCATTTGGCGTCACGGAAAGGACATCTGGAGAACCGCCTACAATAAAGTAATCCCAGACATACATTCTTTTATCCCA
Source organism: uncultured bacterium (assembly GCA_938002255.1). Classification (GTDB taxonomy): domain Bacteria; phylum Desulfobacterota; class BSN033; order BSN033; family UBA1163; genus RBG-16-49-23. The sequence goes on along the minus strand of CALLAL010000038.1, from coordinate 9,036 downwards.
GCCTCCTTGAACCCCTGCGGTAACGCAAGATTCAGAGACCCCTGCCCAGGTATAACCGTCGTGAGGCCTCGAATAGACGTCGTTCATTCCGATGGAACCTCCTACGCCACCGGGTTTATTGATCACATTGATATTGACCTTAAAAAGCTTAGCCATCTCGCCCGATACAATGCGGTTACAGACATCAGTTCCACCACCTGCTGCCCATACGACGACATTGGTAATATCACGGACAGGAAATTTTTTCTCTTGAGCGAGGCCTAATCCTGCACAAACAAACACGAGCAAAAAAACCATGACAGCATACCGTTTCATCACTGCCTCCTTTCTTTTGTAGCAAATGGGTTATCAGACCAAGACCTTTCAGACACTTCCCCTTTCATTGATGACGCCTTTGATCACCTCCTTTGATTGTCGTCTCATTTCGATTCCGAGTGTTAACGCAGCATTTGCTCCTCAAGCCATTTCAAGGTTTCCAACGTTTGCCCTTCCTTCATCATTGTTTGGAGCTTTTTCATATCGAGACGATTCACCATCCGGATCATCTTTTCGGTTGTGGCAATGGTTCTTTCAAAAGCCTGAATCGGGTTGAGGCGCACCGGGCTCATATCAGAGGTGACCCATCCGCGATAATTGAATTTTCTAAGATAGAAGAGCATTTCAAGATAATCCCATAAGTTCCGTGTAGCGGGGATGAGGTCCCAATCCCATCTTCGGTTGTTGTCATTGATGTGAATGTAATAAGGGGTCGTGCTGGTTTGAGCTAAACAGATCGATTCAGCCACCGTTTCACCTACCATAAGGGCATGACCCACATCAATTGTGATTCCCAAATTGGGTTCACCAATTTCACGGATCATGCAAAGCGTTTTAGCTGCCGTGTCGAGATAACAATTGACTCGAGTCTCCGATCCCTTGTATTCAAGAAAGAGAAGAATGTCTTTTCGGTATCTTGCGGCTTCTTTGAAGGTGGAAACCATATTCCTCCAGGCCTGCTGATAATCGACCTGAAAGAGATAGTCGTAACCGTCACTAAGAGGGCAACAGGTTATCTTATCCGCACCGAGTCGGGCGGCTACGTCCATTCCTTCACAGATAAATTGAATGGCCTTATCTCTTAACGTTTTTGAGTTCACACTGGACGATCCGTTGACAAATTCGGGCTCTCCCTTGATGTTAACATTAACGGCAGCTACCCCGAGGTGATGCTTTTTTAAAGTTCTTTTGATGGAGTCAAGATCCTGCAACTCATAAGGATAGACGATTTCTACCCCTTTGGCTCCTTTGACCTGAGCGACCGCTGCAATTTTTTCCTCCGGAGTTTTGGACTCGTGATACTCACTGAATCGATCTTTTAACTTGCCCATGAACCCCGTGATAATGGCTTGCTTGATTTCCATGTTCGTACCCTCCCCTGTGCTTCTCTTTTATTCAACCTTTCCAAACTCCTTTATGACGGCTTCCATGACCTCCTCGAACATGCCGTAACTATGGTCCTCGTCAGGAAATTTTCGACTGATGACCTCCTGACGATACTGGACAATGGCGTCACGAATGATTTGATTGAGATGGGTGTACTTCTTCGCAAACTTAGGGGTGAAGGCTTCGAACATCCCTAACACATCGTAGGTCACCAGCAATTGACCGCTGCACCCTGGACCTCCGCCGATGCTAATGGTAGGGACTCTTAATTTTTGGGTGGTGTAGGCGGCTAATTTGGCAGGGACTGCCTCAAAGATAATCGCAAAGGCCCCTGCTTCTTCCAAAGCCAGGGCCTCCGAAACAACTTTTCGGGCAGTCTCAATCGATTTTCCCTGGACCGTCAGTCCTCCTAATACACCAACGGCTTGAGGGTGAAGGCCGACGTGACCGACGACCGGGATCCCCATCTGGACGATGGCACGGGTCTTTTCAATGTGATGGGGGGTTGCCTCAAATTTAACGCCATCCACCTTTGCCTCGGTCACAAACCGGGCCGCATTACGCATGGTCTCCTCTACAGAATACTGAAAGGAACCAAACGGCATATCAGCGATGACCATTGTGCGGGTACAGGCTCGCGCCACAGCGGCACAATGCAGCACCATCATATCCATGGTGGCTGTTAAGGTATTGGGATGGCCGTGGACGACCATTGCTGCTGAGTCTCCAACAAGAATCATGTCGATCCCTGCATCGTTAATCTGTTTCGCAATAGGATAGTCATAGGCGGTGAGCATGGTGATGATTTCTCCACGGTCTTTCATTTCCTGGATGGTGCGAACCGTATGTTTTTCCTGACTCATGGTGATCTCCTTTCTTCTTTCTCCTCTTAAATTTCAAAAACAATCTTTCCTGTGGAGGCGGATTGAGCCATCTGAAAAGCCTGGTCGTAATCCTTCAGGCCAAAACGGTGTGTGATGACTGGACGAACATCCATCTTTCCAGAGAGAAGCATGCTCTGGGCACTCCACCAGGTCTCCCACATGATACGACCTGTGACCCCATAGACCTTCGCTTCTTTGTAGATGACGTTATTGACGACATCCCACTCTACCGGACCGGAGAAGAGTCCAACCAGAACGATCTCTCCACCCCGTCTCAACGTTTTGGTTGCGTCATTGAGAACATTTTTGTTCCCCGTTAGCTCAACCACAATGTCCACTCCCAACCCTTTGGTCATCTTGTTGACCTCGTCAACGACATTGACTTCCTTCGCATTAAGGAGGATGTCCGTTCCCATGTTCCGGGCGAGATCCAGCCTTTCCTGACTCACATCTACACCGATGACGTATTCTGCTCCGCTCAGCTTCGCTACCATTTGTGCGTAGATGCCAATAGGCCCGCAACCGAAGATGATCACCTTTTTGCCAGCAGGCTTTGTTTTAGACATGGCATGAACACCGATTCCGAAGGGCTCCATGGTCGCCCCGATGTCATACGTGATGGATGCATCCAACTTCCAGGCGCAGACCTCTGGGAGGATGGTATATTCTGAAAAAGCTCCATCCCTATGGACACCAAGGATCTTCATGTCCTGACAGATGTGCTGAAGACCTGTGGTGCATTGAAAACAGCGACCACAGGGAACGTGGGTTTCTGCAGCGACCCGGTCTCCTCTCTTGAAGTTTGTCACATTCTTTCCCACCTCCATAACCTCTCCAGAGTATTCATGACCGAACAGAAGAGGGAGCTTAATCCTGGAAGCGGCATATTCATTCCACTGGTAAATATGGATGTCGGTCCCGCAAATCGCGGCTGCCCTCACTCTGACCAAAAGGTCGTTCTCTCCAATTTGAGGAATGGGTCTGTTTTGAAAAGTAGCGCCTTGGACGGGTTTTTCTTTGATCAGGGCTTTCATTTCCATGCTGTATCTCCTATTCCATAGAACAGTTCCCTTCTAAGAAAGACACGATTTTCTCAAGCGCATCCTCTCTTCCAAAGGCTCCGGCTTTGGTGATAACGGTTAAACCGTCCCATTTTCCTCCAACCAGGACGCCTTTGACAATTCCTCCCAACAGCTCTCCCTCAATTTCCATTCCTTCGTTTCCAAGTCGATTGAGCACGTTTTGGGCTGTTTCCCCCCCTGTCAGGATGAGGGCAAGATGGCGGCTATCCAACTGAGAGTCCTCCATGGAGGAAACCGCCAGACCAGCCAAGGTCGTTACAATTTTTTGATGGATGAGGGGTTCCTTAGAAGGATCAGGGGAAACCAACTCCGGGATTGTTTTTAGAATTACTTTCCCTTGAGAGAGCGCCTTTGAGAGGTTCTGGATCAGGTCCCTTCTTTCAAGCTTTCCCGTTGTTTCCTCACCCTCAAGGAGTTTTTGAGGAATCGTGTAAGATGGGATTCCATTCTGTTCGATTTTTTGAATTTGTTGCCGGGTGATACTGGAGGCTGTTCCGCTTACCACAAAGAGGTGTTGAAATACCTTCTGCCCGGAGTAGGGGAGAGAAAGCGCCCTGTCGGATGGAACGATCTTTTTGGCTACTTCTTCAGCCAAACCCGCCGAACCGACAAAAATAGGCTTCTTCTTAAAGGAGAATCCAACCTCAGCGATATTGGCTAAATCCTGACGGCTGACTGCATCAAAGATGATAAGCCGATGACCTTGACGCCCTGCCTCTTCTACCATTTTCTTTAACGTTTCAGGTGCAGAAGCCACATGAGTTAGATCGATCCACCCCACTGAATTTCGGGATTGGTTTTGAAGGATCTTGTAGACATGAGATTCCTGAATCGGTGAGGGTGTATTTCTTGCCACTTCGGTTAAAGCAAGAGGTTTTTCTCCAACAATCAGAATCCCTCCTACCAGTCTCCTGTTCTGTTCAGGGTAAGAGGGTGCCACGAAAGAGAGAGCGCTGTTGGTTTTTTCTAAAAGAGCATCAATTTCATATCCGATATTTCCACGAAGAGTCGAATCGATTTTCTTATAAATGATGGGGAAGGAAACTTCTCGATAGTGGTTGAGTAATCTGAATACTCTTCCAAAGGCCTGATCTGGATTTAATGTCCTTGAATCTGTATTGATGGCCAACACATCGTATGGATGAAACTTATTGAGATCGAGTTTTTCATCAGAGTCTAAGGATACGAGAAATGTACGAAGTCCTCTTTTGGCAAATTGGGCTCCCGCATCAGCCCCTCCTGTCAGATCATCTGCGATCAATAAACATCTTTGAGACATGTTGACGTAATTAAAGCAATAGATATGCCAAGCGGAGTTGGTCTGAAAAGATTAATAAATTAAAAGGGATAGCGTCCTGTCTGAAATAGGGAGGAGATTTTTAGATAAAAAAAGTTCAAATAATAAACATTTATGTTAAAAATATGAACTTTATTTTTGGTGTTGAGGGTGACTTTTTAATCTTTTCCAGAGGGTGGTTCGGCTCATGCCAAGGCGCTTTGCTAATTCCGATTTATTGAAGGGATAGGATTCATATAATGTTCTAATCCATTCCTGTTCGATGGTTTTCAGGTCCAAAACCTTTTCTTTAAAATCCATCGGATGACTGTCTATGGCTTTTGAGGATTGAAGTTCTTCAACGAGCCACTTTGGCACGTCCTTCAATGGACGTGTAAAGTTTTCCGTAAGATTTGCCAATCTCTCTACAAGATTTTTTAGCTCACGCACGTTGCCTGGCCAAAAATATTGACAAAGGAGTCTTTCTATCTCTTGATGAAATAGAACTCTTTCGGGACACTTTGGATTGATCCTCAAGATAAAATGTCTGAACAGAAGGTAAGGATCTTTTCCCCTCTCTCGGAGGGGTGGAACATTGAGTTGAAGGACATTTAATCGGTAAAAGAGATCTCCCCTGAATCGGTTTTCTCTTACTTCCCTCAATAGATCTTTATTGGTCGTGACAATAATTCGGACAGCAATCGGAATCACCCGGTCGTCACCGATTGGTTGAACTTCTCTCTCTTCAATCACTCTTAACAGGCGGCTCTGTAAATTCAGAGGTAATTCACTGATCTCGTCAAGGAGAAGGGTTCCTCCGTGGGCTAATTCAAATAACCCTTTCTTTCCTTCCTTTCTGGCGCCGGTGAAGGCACCTGGGGCATATCCAAATAATTCGCTTTCCAGTAAAGGTTCCGGAAGGGTAGCACAGTTAATGGCCACAAAGGGGCTCTCCGAGCCAAATTTTTCGCGATGGATACTTTGGGCAAACATTTCTTTTCCGGTTCCTGTTTCTCCGATGATCAGAACCGTTGACTCAGAGTTTGAGAAACGCTTCGCTCGATTGATCATGGCTCTGAAATTTTGATTTCCTGTGAGGATATCGGAGAAAGAATATTTGGTCACATGCCCTTTAAGATAGAGCTCATGCCGGATCTTTCTTTCGGCCTGCTGCAGTTTGGTAATACTTCGCCCCACAATGAGGGTCCCGGTCCTTTCCCCATCCGCTTCAATAGGCACATAGTCCAGCAGGACATGCTTCCCCTGGACATAACCCAGGTAATTTCTATGGGGGATCCGTCTCTTTTTTAACTCTTTGAGTGGCCCGGTTGGATATAAAGGGAGAGGCGACCCGATCAATTCTGTTTCTTTTTTATGGAACATCTGCATGGCGGCCGGATTACAGGATTGAATCCGATCGTTTGAATCGAGTATGATCAACTGGTCATCCACAGCATTCAAGACGGCTTTTAACTGAGTGACCGTATCGAGATGCTGTTTTGCCTTTAGGGCTTCGGATCGAACCACACTTAAAATTTCATAGGCTCCGTGAAAAGATTGGAGAAGAGACTCCCTCCCCGATTCGATCAGAATGGCGCGTTGGCCTAACGAAGTGGCTTGAGAGAATACGATTCTATCTCCAATGATGATTTCAATGCCCTGACGATTAGCGGTCTCTAAGAGGGCTGGGACTTCCTCTTCTTTTTGGATAGGAAACACCGTGAGATTTAAGTCCAATAAGTCCCCTAATTTTTCTGCCCCCAGAACAACATTTTCAAATCCGACGATTCCTATTTTTTGGTCTTTCTTTTTGACCTTTTGAAGCGCTCTTAGAATATCATAAGCCGTGACTTTGATCTCAACGACGGGGATGTTTAAATGATCCTTTAGTAATTTCGCTGTTCCTCCTCGACTGATGATCACTTCGATCCCTTGACCCAGAAGCTCTCTTGCTTTTCGAAGTCCTTGCTGAAGGTCACCCACCTCAATAAGAATGGGTCGATCAAACTCTTTAATCATCGTCCTGGCCAGACTGGCCATTTCAGGGTAAGGGGCCATCAGAGCAACCGGAACAATTGATGAGCTCATCTCTTTCATACCCCATAATGTATCCAATCCTTGCCAACCCGTCAATGACGAACTTCCTGGAAACATAGGACACTTATTGGAGTAGGTCCTCTATAATGCTCTACAATCCATTCTCTCAGATCCACCCATATCCCCCCATTATCTCCCCTAAACTTTACCGAGAGGAGATCGTTGATTCCATCACATCCTGGCGTTCTATTGTCTGTTGGCATTTCATCAAAGCTCTGAAAAAACCTTATGTCCATTCATTTTTACAGGAAGAAAAAGACTTGACCCGTATTACAAGTGGGCGTGCTTAAACTTCTTAAAATATTCCTTTGGTACTGACAAAAATTTGTTATTTATGACATTTTGTTATTTTGAAGTTATTCATCTCATATCGAAGCATATTAGTTTTATATAACATTTTCAAAGAGATTAGAATTGTTGAAGCTCATGGGCATATTGTTTGCAGAATTCCTTTGTTTTAATTATGGCCAGAAGAAAAAGACACACAGGAGAAGAGCATGATAATCATGAGAGATGGCTCGTTTCTTATGCTGACTTCATTACTCTTCTTTTTGCTTTCTTTGTGACAATGTACGCTGTCTCGAGGGCAGATGAGAAAAAAATGGGGTCCGCTTTTGAATCCTTTCAGAAGGCTTTAGGTTCCATTATCCCCATCGCATTCTCTCATAAAGAACCCGGTGTTTTCCCAGAAAAAGATGTTCCCATTCATTTTAGTATTACGCCAATCCAAGGAGAGCCAGTATCAAACAATAGAATGGCCCTTTTGAAAACAGCCGAAACAATTCATAAAGAAATTAACAATAGTTCAACTCTACACGGAGCAAATACCCATTTTAACCTTGCCGATCAGATTAAATTCATTCTGGAAGACAGAGGGTTAGTCATCCGAATCTCCGAACGGGTCTTTTTTTCTTCTGGAGAGGCCTTTATCCGACCGGAGGTAAAACCCATCCTCAATATTCTTGGACAAACTTTTGAAAAAATCCCTAATTCCATTCGTATTGAAGGTCATACTGACAATGTTCCCATTCAGACCATGAGATTCCCCTCAAACTGGGAGCTATCAACTGAAAGGGCAACGGGAATCGTCCGTTACCTTCTGAATCATTTCAAGATAGACCCAAACCGCCTTTCAGCCTCTGGCTATGCTGAATTCCGCCCAATCGCCTCCAACCATACTCCAGAAGGAAGGCTCAAGAATAGAAGAGTCGACTTCGTCATTATGAATGAGGAAGAGGATGAGAATGAGGATATTTTGCATATAAACAGGGGACAATTTAACCAAGACAATTACTTAATATCCCACCTGAAATAGTTCCCTCATGCCTTTATCCTGCACGCAAGGCTATTTTACCGGATCATTCTGCTCCTATAAACCCAGCCGCAAAGACGCTCTTTAGCTGAGCGATTGGAGTAAAACTTAATTGTTGATCGAATACCCAAAATTATATAAACCCCATTCGAATAGTGTTAACCAATCCTTTCTCTTTCGACGGAAGCAGTCCTTTTTATCAAGATTTTCTTTAAACCGGGCGACCATATTGCCTCCAGTAAATCTTCAAGGACTCTGAGTTTGGGCTTCGATAGACCACTCTTAAAGTGTCATCTAACTTTATTCACATTATCATCCTAATTCTGTGTATAAGATTAAAAATAGATTGAGAGACTCCAAAATTTGGTAGTCCTTTGACAATTAGTCCATTGAGAATCCTACTCTTTGAATCCTCATTCTAAATAATTTGTTAAATTACGGTCGTTTCCAGTAAAATGGATATTGGCATCATCATTGCTTTCATCCTATTTTAACATTTGACAAAAACACCGATAAAGCCAAACCACGAGCAATCGTGGGACGGAAAGCCACGGGTCCCTCCGGGATAGCCGGGTTGCCGAAGTAATAGAGGGGAAATATCTCTATACAAGCCCGTGGCTCATTATTATCACGGGCTTTTTTATTGCCTGCTGGATCTAAGAAAAAGAAAGAAGACCTCCGAATAGTTTGGGTAGTTTCGATTAAAGAATATCCTATAGGACGTCAGACTGAAAATGATTCCATCACAATCAGGAGGAGAAAAAGGAGGAAGGGGTCTATGACAATCCAAATGGGAGATAATCTAAGAAACAAATTAACCGGTGAGATCTTTGAGGTAAAACTGTTCAGGATGAATAAAGTTCTGCTCGTTTCTAAAGAATTTTCCGAAAAAAGCTGGTATGGGGATGATGTGCTTATAAAATTTCTTTTCGAAAAAGTAAAAAAAGGAAACTAAGGGATCAG
>CALLAL010000037.1 GCA_938002255.1 uncultured bacterium | reverse complement strand
GAATAGCCAAGCCCCATCGGGGGCTTTCTTTCCTGATACCGGATAGGGAGATAACTTGAAGAATCGGGGATTCCTGGTTTAAAAAATCTCTCTAAATTCTCAAGGGCTGTTATGTCCATTTTTTCTATATCGGGATTTGGGCCTGCGTAACTCCTTGACCCTCCTATGGGATTCAGTTAATATTAACTTCAATGCTCTGACATCATTCAAATTCTGATAGGAAGGTTGATGAACGAGTTGCGAACGACCATCGATTTCTTGGATGACTGGAAACGAACAGATTACTGCGGTAATCTCCGGAAGGAAGACAAGGGACGGGAAGTGATCCTTCTGGGATGGGTGCAGAAGAGAAGAGATTTAGGAGGACTCATCTTTATTGAAGTCAGGGATCGGTCTGGACTGGTTCAGGTCGTTTTCAATCCCGAAACTAATGCCGAGTCCCATGAACAGGCACAGGCCTTAAGAAGTGAGTTTGTCGTCGGAATTAAAGGAGAAGTCGTTCTCAGGCCTGAAGGAACGGCCAACCCGAAACTTGCGACCGGAGAAATTGAGGTGGCCGTCAAGGAATTGAAAATCCTTAATGTCTCTAAAACACCACCATTTCCCATCGAGGATGAGGAAAAGGTGGAGGAAAACACTCGACTCAAATACCGATATCTTGATTTAAGAAAGCCCGGGTTACAGAAGAATCTGATCCTTCGACATCGGTTGGCAAGAGAGGTAAGGGAGTATTTTAATCGTCTCGGCTTTCTTGAGATAGAGACGCCGATGCTCACCAAATCGACTCCTGAAGGGGCGAGGGACTTCCTGGTTCCGAGTCGTCTCAGTCCTGGTCATTTCTATGCTCTTCCCCAATCGCCACAACTGTTTAAGCAGATCCTCATGGTGGCTGGCTATGACCGGTACTACCAGATCGTCCGATGCTTCAGGGATGAGGATCTCCGTTCAGACCGACAACCTGAGTTTACCCAGATCGATGTGGAGATGTCCTTTGTCACGGTTGAAGATATCCGGAAAACGATGGAAGGACTGATGGTTCATCTTTTCAAAGAAGTCATGGGAATTGAGCTAAAAACGCCCTTCCCGATTTTAAGTTATGAAGAAGCAATGGACCGCTTTGGCCTGGATAAACCGGATATTCGGTTTGGGCTTGAATTGAGGGATCTCTCGACCGTCTTGAAAGGCTCGACCTTTAAAGTCTTCCAGGAATCACTCGCGAGCGGAGGAATCATCAAGGCGATCAATGTGAAGGGAGGAGCGACCTTCTCACGGAAGGAGATTGACGATCTCACCCATTTTGTCTATGACTATGGCGCAAAAGGTTTAATTTCAGCCAAAGTGAGTCAGGAGGGGTGGCAATCGCCCGTGCAGAAATTTATTACAGATGAAGAAAGAAGGTCTGTGGAAAGAACGATGGAGGCCTCAGAGGGGGACCTTCTTCTTTTCATCGCCGGTCCAGAAAAGATAGCCAACCAATCTTTGGCAAACCTTCGACTCCATCTTGGGAGAAAATTAGGTCTTATTCCGGAAAACGATTATCGGTTCGTCTGGGTTCTCGATTTTCCCCTTTTGGAGTATGATGAGGCAGAGAAACGGTATGTCGCGGTCCATCATCCCTTCACTGCACCGAGGGACGAAGACATTGCCAAATTAAAAGACTATCCTGAGCAGGTCAAGGCCAAGGCCTATGATCTCGTTCTCAATGGTTCTGAGATTGGAGGGGGAAGTATCCGGAACCATCTTAAGGAGGTTCAATCCCTTCTCTTCGAGAAACTTGGAATGGATGACGAGGAGGCCAGGCAAAGATTCGGGTTTCTCCTTGAGGCCCTTGAGTACGGAACGCCGCCGCATGGGGGAATCGCATTTGGATTCGATCGGCTTGTAATGATTCTCAGCCATTCGGAGTCCATCCGGGATGTGATTGCTTTTCCCAAGACGCAGAAGGGGACCTGTCTGATGACCGATGCCCCTTCCAAAGTGGATACAAAGCAACTCGACGAATTATGGATTAAATTGAAGATTTAACTTTTTGGAGGAAGTAGAATGGCCATTGCAAAGAAGAAGAAAGCTTTTCAGGGTAAGGTCGCCAATGTTCAGTTTCCATTGCTTGATATTCAGGAGCCCAATCTTTACCGTCATATTTTTCCCTACGATGAGGTCTGCAAGATCGAGTTCGACAACCGGTTTGTCTTCATCGATCCTCCAGAGGAGATTTTCATCACAGACACCACCTTCCGGGACGGCCAGCAGGCGAGACCTCCTTATACCGTGGAGCAGATCGTTGATCTCTATGATATGCTTCATAAGTTAGGGGGGGCCAATGGAGTGATCCGGCAGTGTGAATTTTTCCTTTACAGTGAAAAGGACAAAGAAGCTTTAAGAAGGTGCCAGGAGAGAAATTACCGTTATCCGGAGATCACTGGCTGGATTCGTGCTGTTAAAGAGGATTTCAAACTGGTCAAAGAGATGGGACTGAAAGAGACCGGCATTCTCACCTCGGTTTCGGATTATCATATCTTTTTAAAACTGAAGAAGAACCGAAGAGTGGTCTTAAGAGAATATCTTTCGATCGTCTCTTCGGCTCTGGACTTGGGAATTATCCCAAGATGCCATTTTGAGGATGTGACCCGTGCAGATATCTATGGATTCTGTGTTCCTTTTGCACAGGATATCATGCGCCTCTCCGAAGAGGCAAAATTGCCCGTCAAAATCCGGCTCTGTGATACATTGGGTTATGGAGTAACCTACCCGGGTGCTGCCCTGCCCCGATGTGTTCCAAAGATCATTCGGGCAATGATTGACGATGCTGGAGTTCCCTCCGAATGCCTCGAATGGCACGGCCATAACGATTTCTACAAGGCTTTAATCAATGCCACCACTGCCTGGCTCTATGGATGTTCTGCAGCCAACGGCACCTTACTGGGTTTTGGAGAAAGAACGGGCAATGCTCCCCTTGAGGGATTGATCATCGAATACATCAGCCTGATTGGACACAATAACGGAGTGGATACAACCATGATCACCGAGATCCGGAACTATTTTGAGCGGAATATCGGTTATCAAATCCCTCCCAGCACGCCCTTTGTAGGGGCCAATTTCAATGCAACGAGTGCTGGCATCCACGCCGATGGCATCCTGAAGAATGAAGAGATCTACAACATCTTCAATACCGCAAAGATTCTGAACCGGCCCATTTCGATTTCGGTCAATGATAAATCCGGGCTGGCCGGCATTGCCCAGTGGATCAATTCACATTTTTCCCTCACTGGAAAAGACAAGATCGAAAAGACCCATCCGGGAGTGGCAAAGATCAACCGCTGGGTGACCAAACAATATGAGGAAGGAAGAACAACCGCCATTTCCGATCAGGAGATGGAGAAGATCACACGTAAATATCTCCCGGAGATCTTTATCTCCGAGTTTGATATGTTAAAGGCAAGGGCGAGGGAGATGGCTTACCATATTATCGAACGGGTGATCGAAGAGCCTGGAATGAAGTCGATGGATCCTGCACAGATTGAGCCCATTTTACAATCTCTGATCGATGAATATCCTTATCTTCAGTATGTCTATGTGGTCAATATCCATGGAATCAAGATAACCCGAACCATCTGTCAACCCGTCGATCAATCGAAATTCGCCCATGTGGGCATCGGGGAAGATTATTCAGATCGATCCTGGTTTATCGAACCCCTGAAGGATGGAAAGATTCATGTGACCGATCTTTATTCTTCAAAACATACAGGGGCTCTCTGTATCACCCTTTCAGGACCGATCAGGAATGAGATAGGAGAGATCAGAGGGGTGCTGGGCATGGATATCCGGTTTGAAGACTTGACCAAGAGCGAGGGAGAATAATTCGGAGAAGGGGCGATGATTTTAACGGAGACCTTAAAAAAAGCGAGCAAATTTTTTCCTCAGAAACAAGCCATTGTCTGTGGAGGGCGGCGCTGGACCTATCGGGAATTCTATGAGAGAATCAATCGGCTTTCCAATTCTCTGACAACCTTTGGGGTGACCCAAGACGATAAGGTGGCCATTCTTCTTCCCAATTGTCACACTTTTTTGGAATCTTATTATGGCATCACACAAGTTGGAGCCATATCTGTTCCAATCAATATCAGACTTTCTGCCAGTGAGATTGCCTTTATTCTTTCGGACTCCGAGTCAAAGGTATTGATCGCTGACCCAGCCTACCAGAAACAGATTGAGTTGATCCGGGAGAAGATGACCGGCGTCAAGAAAATTTTATGGACAGGGGATGGAATCACACCGCAAGAGGAACGTGACCTTCTTTATGAGGAATGTCTCAAAAAGGGCAAACCTGAGTCCCCACCTGAAACTCCCATCCACGGAGAAGACACGGCCCAGATATATTATACCAGTGGCACTACGGGCCGTCCCAAGGGCGTGATGCTATCCCATAAAAATGTGACCACCCATGCCCTGGGGACCATTGCGGAGATCCATCTGACGGATCAAGATGTCTGGATTCACGTGGCTCCTCTGTTTCACCTTGCCGATGCCTGGGCGACCTGGGCCATCACCTGGGTGGGAGGCACCCATGTTCTGGTAAGGGAATTCGATGCTAAAACTGTTCTCGAAACGATTGAAAAAGAGAAAGTGACGCTCACCAATCTCATTCCCACCATGCTTAATCTGATGGTGAATCATCCTGACGCAGGACGATATGATTACAGGAGCTTAAGGGTTCTTCTAAGCGGGGGAGCCCCCATCGCTCCTGAGGTGGTGCGGAAGATCGTTGAGACCTTTAAATGCGACTATATCCAGACCTATGGGATGACCGAAACCAGTCCTTACCTGACCCTTTCTCTCTTGAAGGCCCATTTAAAACAGTTGCCCGAGAAAGACCAGCTGAGGTTTAAGTCAAAAACAGGAAGGGAGTTTATTGCTGTAGAGCTCAAAGTGGTCAATGAGAAAGGAGAGGAAATCAAGAAGGATGAAAAAGAGGTGGGGGAGATTATTGTCAGAGGGGATATCGTTACCCGAGGATATTGGAAACTTCCTGAAGAGACGGATAAATCGATTCGGGATGGATGGCTTTACACAGGGGATATGGCGGTGATGGACGAAGAAGGGTACGTAACCATCGTCGATCGGAAGAAGGATATGATCCTTACTGGAGGAGAGAATGTCTATTCGACCGAGGTGGAGAACGTCCTCTATATGCACCCAGCCATCCTCGAATGTGCAGTGATCGGTGTGCCTGATGAGAAATGGGGGGAAGCGGTCAAAGGGGTTGTCGTTTTAAAACCCGGTCATCAGGCAACGGCTGAGGAGATCATCAAGTTTTGCAAAGACCACATCGCTCACTACAAGGCTCCCAAATCGATAGACTTCATCGATGCCCTTCCCAGAACGGGTTCGGGAAAGATCCAGAAAAAGGGGTTAAGAGATCAGTACTGGAAGGGCTACGAGAAGAAAGTTCATTAAACCTTCTTCTCCACTAATCATCCTTTTATCCTCTTGAAGGCAAAATTCAATGGCATACCCTCCTGAATTAAAAAAACTGATTAGGCGAGTCGAAGAAACCCGACCTCTGAGATTGGCAAAAAAGAAGGAGGGGTGGGAATTCCAGAAGCTGAGTCTTTCTGAAAAAGAGAATCGGCTGAAAAAGTTTCATCCTTCCTACAAAGAGGGATCGTTACGGGAATTGAAGGTTGGGGCCAGCAAGGGATATTTCGTTCCACCTGAGATTTGTGAGATCCTGGAATCGTGGAGCCGAATTGATCCTGATCAGATTGACCTCTCCAGAATTGACCATGAGACCGATGTCCTCATTATTGGGGGAGGGGGGGCAGGAACTGCAGCTGCTCTAAGCGCGCAGGAAAAGGGGGCTCGAGTTACGATTGCCACAAAGCTCAGACATGGCGATGCCAATACGATGATGGCGGAGGGGGGCATTCAGGTTGCTTCCCAACCCGGGAAAGATTCTCCTTATTACCACTATCTCGATACCATAGGAGGAGGGCACTTTAAAAATGTCCCCGAATTGGTTTACACCCTTGTGACACAAGCACCGTCCATCCTGAGCTGGCTGGAAGGGTTGGGAGCGATGTTCGATAAGAACCCGGATGGAAGTTTTAAGATCTTTCACCTCGGAGGAACCAGCAGAAAAAGAGTCCATGTGGCTGCGGACATCACGGGTGCTGAAATTATGCGAACCCTTCGAGATGAAGCGCGAAACAGGAAAGGCATTAAGGTGTTCGAATTTCAGCCAGCCGTGGAGCTGATCTTAAACGAACAGGGGAGCTGTGCCGGAGCGCTTCTTTATAATCTTGAGACAGAAGAATATCTGGTTGTGAAAGCGAAAGCCGTTATCCTGGCCACAGGAGGATCAGGGCGGCTCCATATTGGGGGGTTTATGACGACCAATCATTATGGAGCCACAGGGGATGGACTGGTTCTTGGCTACCGGGCTGGATTGGAAGTCTGTTTCCTTCATACCACTCAGTATCATCCGACGGGGGCGATCTATCCCGAACAGGCAGAGGGCCTTCTTATTACCGAAAAGTTCAGAGGGGCTGGGGCTCACCTGCTCAATATGGATGGAGAACAGTTTGTCTTTGAGCGAGAGCCAAGAGATGCCTGTGCTTCTTCCATTATTAGAGAGTGTATGGAAGTTGGAAAGGGGATCTTGACTCCTACAGGGAAGGTTGGCGTTTGGCTTGATACGCCAATGATTGATCTGCTCCATGGTGAAGGCGCTTTGATCAAAAATTTTATCGGAAAATATAAGATTTTTAAGCGGTATGGAATCGATATTGCGAAAGAACCCATACTCATCTATCCCACCCTGCACTACCAGAATGGAGGATTAAGATTCCATGCCACTGGAGAAACAGCCGTTCCAGGACTTTTTGCAGCGGGTGAGGTCACCGGTGGGGTCCAAGGCGAGAATCGTCTTGCAGGAAATTCACTCTTAGATGTTCTGGTCTTTGGAAGACTTGCTGGAAAGAATGCAGCTCTTTATGCGAAGAAGAAAGCCCAGGACGGTCTTCTAACCCTCGATCATGTGAGAAAATTTCATCAAGAATTAAAAGGTGCAGGTGTTGATCGAAAGAAGATCTCACCGATTCTCCTTCCTGATTATTCCAATCCAATCGTCAAGGAAAGACAGTGGACGACTGAGTATCAAGGAACGATTAGGTAAACGTGTGGGCATCACTCAGGACTTAGCGAGATATTGTAGTGCCTTGGAATTCCGTCAACTCCCTGATGTTGTCGTGGACCGGGCAAAATACCTATTTCTGGACTTCATTGGTGTGACCTGCCGTGGTTCAGGAGTGGAGTCCTCAAAAAAGATGTATCGCTTCGTTAAGGAAGTGGGCAAAGGCAGAAGTGTGCTTATTGGAACAAAAGAAAGGGCACCCTTCCTTTACGCCGCTCTTGCGAATGGAACAGCCGGCCATGCCATTGAGATGGATGATGTGAACAATGAATCCTCACTTCATCCGGGAGTGGTCGTTTTTTCCTCAGCTCTTGCCATGAGTGAAATTTTGGAGTCAACAGGAAGGGATTTTATTGAGTCGGCTGTCACAGGCTATGAAGTCATGGTCCGTCTGGGGAAAGCCATTCGTCCAGCCCAGAGCTATGCCAGAGGATTTCATCCAACAGCTACCTGCGGGACATTTGGTTCTTGTGTGGTTGCCTCCAAACTCCTGGGGCTTGATACGAAAACGATGATCAGTGCGATGGGCATTGCGGGAAGTCAAGCAGCGGGTTCCATGGAGTTTCTTGCGCAGGGGGCATGGACAAAGCGTTTTCACGCAGGGTGGGCTGCTCACAGTGGAATGATTGCAGCTCTGTTGGCCCAGAAAGGGTTTAAAGGACCTACTTCGATCATAGAGGGTAGAGACGGATTTCTTCATGCCTACTCGGAGGGTGCGGATGCGAACAGGGTGTTAGAAGGCATCCATTCTGGGTATGAAATTCTTCGCACCTCCGTCAAACCTTATGCCTGCTGTCGTTATATGCAGCCCCCCCTTGATGCTATCCTGAAAATAGTAAGGGAGCATCATCTGAAACCGGACCAGGTGAAGAGAGTCAAAGTGGGACTTTTGAGCGCAGGGGTTCCCCTGATTGCGGAGCCTTTGGAGAAAAAGTATTCCCCCCAATCGGTTGTAGACGCCCAGTTCAGCATGCCTTTTGCTGCGGCTATAGCTATTCTTTTTCGGAAGGCTGGCTTCAGAGAATTTCAACTTTCGCGAATCAAGTCCGACGATGTGAAGGCAATGATGCAAAAAGTGGAATGTGTTGTTCATCCTGAACTGGATCGAACCTTTCCCAAACAATGGTGTGCAACTGCCGAGATTGATACCGGCGATGGGAGACGATATACTGCAAAGATTGAGTATCCCAAAGGTGATCCTGAGAATCCTCTTTCATGGGAAGAGCTCATTGAAAAGTTCCACAATCTGAGTGGCCAGTTCATGTCCCGAAAGAGACGGATGGAAATTATAGAGCAGATCAGGCATCTTGAAAAAATTCGAAATATGAAGAGATGGGCCTCCATTCTTTTAAGAGATCGGTGAGTCCAAAAAAGAAAGAAGGAGATGAGCATGGGAAAAATTGAATGCCATTGTGCGAAGTGTGTGGTGGAGGAGAAAATCTGCAGACAGGAAGATGGAAAAGGGCCATCCTTCTGCCCCACAAAAAAAGAAGGTTCAACCATCGAGGATGTCCTGAAACGATATGATGAAGATGGAATAAAAGAATTTGCGAGGATGGCATCTGTTCAGGAGGGGGCCTGTTATATCGAGAGAGATGCAAAACCATTTGTAATGATTCCTACCAAAAGTAGAGTAGAGGAATTGATTGAGTTCTCAAAGCGAATGGGATACAAAAAGCTCGGTTTAGCATTCTGTGGAGGATTGATGCTTGAGGCATCCATTCTTGCTGAGATTCTTGAAAAACAGGGATTCGAAGTCATTTCAGTTTCCTGTAAGGTTGGAAGAATTCCCAAAGAGAGGATCGGGATCAAAGAAGAAGAAAAGGTTCAGATCGGGGTATTTGAATCGATGTGTAACCCAATTGCTCAAGCCATGATACTAAATCAGGCTAAAACAGATTTCAATATATTGCTGGGATTATGTCTTGGGCATGACTCGCTTTTTCTAAAATTTGTCGATGGGTTCACAACGGTATTTGCAGTAAAAGATCGAGTCACAGGGCACAATCCTATGGCTGCTCTTTATACTTCACAGACCTATTATCAACGGCTGAAAAAGCTTAAAATTGGAGAAGCTTCAGATGAGAGCAAAGAAACGATAAATAAGAATTTTCATCTCTCGAAATGATTCTAAAGTAAAGGAAATATTGTTTTAATCAGAGGCAGTATTAATATTTATTAGTAATTGCAATAAGTTATAAAAAAATAAAATAAATATGGATTCTTATTTTCACCGAAAATTTCCCTTGACATTTTTTTACAAAAGCGTTAACGTTAACGCATAGGGGTTTTCATTGACAATGAAAAGGAGGTAAGACAATGGAAGATATGGATAAGATTCCTAAGAAGCCAGTGGGGATAACCGACACAACCCTTCGTGATGGTCATCAATCCAATCTGGCAACTCGAATGAGAACAGAGGACATGATTCCTATTGCTGA
Organism: uncultured bacterium; assembly: GCA_938002255.1. Classification (GTDB taxonomy): domain Bacteria; phylum Desulfobacterota; class BSN033; order BSN033; family UBA1163; genus RBG-16-49-23. The sequence continues at coordinate 21,342 of CALLAL010000037.1, read as the reverse complement.
AGATCTGGATCAAGCAGGGTTTCACTCTGTTGAGGTATGGGGGGGAGCGACCTACGATGTCTGCCATCGTTTCTTGGGTGAAGATCCATGGGAAAGAGTGAGGATTTTAAAGAAGAGAATGCCCAAAACCCCCTTTCAGATGCTTCTTCGTGGACAGAATCTGGTGGGTTACCGCCATTACGCTGACGACTTAGTTGAAGCTTTCGTTGAAAAATGCGCTGAAGTTGGAATCGATATCTTTCGAGTCTTTGATGCAGTCAACGATGAGAGAAATTTTGAAACCGCTTTTAAAGTTATCAAACGATGTGGAAAACATATTCAGGGGACCATCTGTTATTCATTAACTGAGACAAGGATGGGAGGTCCCATCTATAATCTCAATTATTACCTTGAGAAAGCGAAAATTTTGGAACAGATGGGGGCCGATTCCCTATGCATCAAAGATATGGCTGCACTCATTGCTCCTTATGATGCTTACGAATTGATCAAGGGATTGAAAAAAACGGTGAAAATTCCTATTCAGATTCACACCCATTATACCAGTGGCATGGGAACAATGACTTATCTCAAGGCCATTGAGGCAGGGGTCGATGTGGTAGATACAGCCCTTGCGCCGTTTGCCTTACGTTCTTCCCAGCCCGCGGTTGAACCCCTGCTGGTCGCCTTACAGGGAACCCCTTGGGATCCGAAACTTGATCTTTCGAAACTCCTCAAGATTGGCGAACACCTGGAATCGATTGCTCCCAAGTATCGTGACTTCTTAGACACCACAAAGATGTCGGTTATCGATACCGGTGTTCTTAAACATCAGATTCCTGGTGGGATGATCTCCAACATGGTCAGCCAGCTAAAACAGCAAAACGCCCTTCATCGAATTACAGAGGTCTATGAAGAATTGCCACGGACCCGCAAAGATCTAGGCTATCCTCCTCTCGTGACGCCTACGTCCCAGATTGTTGGGGTTCAGGCTGTTCTGAACGTTCTCTTCGGGCGTTATAAGATGGTATCGAAAGAGACACAGGATTATGTCTATGGTCTTTATGGGAAACCTCCTGTTCCAATCTCAGACGAGATCAAGAACATCGTTCTCAAGGGATACAAGAGAGGCAAAGAACCCATCACCTGCCGTCCTGCGGATATCCTTGAGCCGGAACTTGAAAAAGTGAAGGAGGAGACAAAGGGATTAGCCAGGGATCTTTATGATACGTTGATCTATGCCCTTTTCCCGCAGACAGGGGCCCAGTTCTTGAAATGGAAGTACGGCCTGGAGCCGATACCAGATAAGATCAAACCTAAAACGATGGAAGATGTGAAGCGCGAAGATGAAGCCATGGCTAAAGCGAAGGCTGAAGCTCAGAAAAAATAATTGAATAGAAAGGGAGCGGTGCTGAGGCCTGCTCCCCTTTCTTATGGATCGATGAATAAAAAAGTCAATATCAAGGATATTGCCAAACTTGCCAACGTCTCGCACACCACCGTTTCAAGAGCCCTCAATAATAAGTCACGCATTCGTCAAGAGACGAAAGAGAAGATTCTCTCGATTGCAAGAGAGTTAGGTTATAGGCCAAATCTGATTGCCAGAAGTCTGGTGATGAGGCGAAGTAAAACCCTGGGGCTGGTCATCACCAATATTGCTAACCCCTTCTATACAGAGCTGGCTCAAGGGATTGAAAAAACAGCGACCCAGTTGGGTTATAACATCATTTTATGTAGCACCCAATCCGATATCTCGAATGAGAAACAGTATATTGAGATGCTCAGAAGTAAGGGTGTGGACGGGATCATCTTTTCTTCAGCCCATATGGAAGACCCCAACATTGTGGCCTTGGCTGAAGAGGGGTTCCCGATTGTCTTGGTTAACCGAAGGACCTATCATCCCTTGGTTAAAAAAAAGGTGGATTATATTGGAATCGATAATATTTTGGGTGGATATCTCGCGGTTGAACATTTAATCCGACTGGGCCATCGGAGCATAGGAGTGATTGGTGGTTCCTCGGAGTCGTCGGTTGGGGTGGAACGTCTTGAGGGAGGCAAAAGGGCTCTCCAGACCTATGGGATAATGCAAAGAGAGGATTATTTCATTGAGGGAAATTTTTTAAAAACCTCAGGCTATGAAGGTGGGAAACAATTTTTGAATATGCTGGAACGGCCTACAGCAGTCTTTGCCACAAATGATTATATGGCCCTGGGAGTTTATCAGGCCTTTCTTGAAGCGGGACTCCGAATACCCGAAGATGTTGCTCTGATCGGATTCAACGATATCGAATTTACCGCCATGAAAGGTGTTGAGCTGACGACAATCGGTCAGAAAAAGTTTGAAATGGGAGCAATTGCGGTTGAGAGATTGGTGGCGAGGATTGAAGAAGGTAATGAGTCTTTTTTACCAAAAGAAATTTTGCTGACGCCTGAGCTCATTATACGGAAGACCTGCGGGTTTCATTTAAGGGAATATCTAATTGAATCCCGAAGGGGTCTGATGGACCAACGATGACCAGAGAGCCTCAAAATGAACCTCTCGTTCATAGTTAAACATATATTGTCTATGGTTTAATCAAAAAAGGAGGGAATGGTATGGCAAGGAAGAAGATTTCAATCATTGGTGCGGGATTTGTCGGAGCAACGGCGGCCCATTGGGCAGCTGCCAAGGAGTTGGGTGATATCGTTTTGGTGGATATCCTGGAGGGAATTCCACAGGGGAAAGCCCTTGACCTTTTTGAAGCCTCGCCCATCGAAGGGTTTGATGCGAAAGTCATCGGAACCAATACGTATGAGGAGACAAAAGGTTCGGATATTGTGATCATTACCTCAGGAGTGCCAAGAAAACCAGGGATGAGTCGTGAGGATCTACTCGACATCAATCGGAAGATCATTGAATCTGTGGTTGCGGAGGTGATGGCTAAATCTCCGAATGCCATTCTCCTGATGGTCACCAATCCACTGGACACCATGACCTACTTAGCTTTTAAAAAGAGCGGTTTACCGAGAGAAAGAGTCATCGGCATGGCAGGAGTCCTGGATACTGCACGATATCGGGCTTTTATTGCTATGGAATTGGGGGTCTCCGTGGAGGATATACAGGCAGTGCTATTAGGGGGCCATGGGGATGAGATGGTTCCTTTACCAAGATACACCACAATCAGTGGTATTCCTCTCTCGCAATTTCTCCCCAAAGATAAGATTGATAAGTTGGTGGATCGAACCCGCAAGGGCGGTGGAGAGATTGTCAATCTTCTTAAGACTGGCAGCGCTTTCTATGCCCCTTCAGCAGGCGCCGTCCAAATGGCAGAAGCCATTCTTAAGGATAAAAAAAGGATTCTTCCCTGCTGTGTCTATCTGAAGGGTGAATATGGATTAAATGATATCTGTTTTGGCGTTCCAGTGAAGTTAGGCGAAACAGGTGTGGAATCCATAATCGAGCTTGAATTGACCGGTGAGGAGAAAGTATTGGTTGCCAAGTCTGCCGAGAGTGTGAAAAAGAGCATTCTGGAGTTGAAACTGTAATGAGTCAACCCTAAAGGGTTGAGATGATTTGATATCAAGACCATAGCTCAGGGCTTTAACCCTGAAAGAGGGAGCCACGACTCATGCGTGAGATTGATGTTAAACTGATCACCGAAAAGGTTAGAAGCCTCTGCATAGAGGCCAATACGGATCTGGGAGAGGATGTGCTCGAGGCCTTTGATCGAGCGATACAACAAGAAGAATCTCCCCTCGGTGTAGAAATTTTAAAGGAGTTAAAAGAGAATGCCCGAATTGCGAGAGAAGAGAAAGTTGCCATCTGCCAGGACACGGGTTTTGCGGTGGTTTTCGTCGAATGGGGGCAGGACGTTCACCTCATTGGGGGTGGGTTAAAAGAAGCTGTCGATGAAGGGGTTCGTCGAGGATACCGTGAGGGATACCTCCGTAAGTCGATCTGCCATCCTTTCACCCGTGCTAATACAGGTGACAATACACCTGCAATTCTCCATACGGAGATTGTTCCAGGAGATCGTGTGAAAATTACCGTGGCTCCCAAAGGTGGCGGAAGTGAGAACATGAGTCGGGTGGTCATGCTCACTCCCTCCGACGGGGTTGAGGGCATGAAGCGATATGTAGTCCAGAGAGTGAAGGAATCCGGGTCAAATCCTTGTCCTCCGACCATTGTCGGCGTTGGCATTGGGGGGACCTTTGAAATGGCAGCCCTTCTTGCAAAGAAGAGCCTCCTTCGACCCCTCGGAACCAAGAATCCAGATTCAGACCTAAACAGACTGGAGATGGAGATATTGGAGGAGATCAATCGATTAGGGATTGGCCCACAGGGGTTAGGGGGAAGGACGACGTCTCTGGCAGTTCACATTTTAATGATGCCCTGTCACATCGCCAGTTTTCCTTTAGCCGTCAATATCCAGTGCCACGCTCAGAGACATAAAGAGGTAGTGATATAGGGAGGGATTTATGGCGGAACCAATTCGTTTGAAAACCCCTTTAACCGATAACGATGTGGAAGGGTTAAACATGGGTGACCGTGTTCTGATTAATGGCATCATCTATACCGGGCGTGATGCTGCTCATAAGCGACTCTATGATCTTTTAAACGAAGGAAAAGAACTTCCTTTTGACATTCGGGGCCAGATCATATACTATGTCGGTCCGACCCCTGCAAAACCCGGGCAGGTCTTTGGATCAGCAGGCCCAACAACGAGTTACAGAATGGATGCCTATGCACCTGCTCTGATTGAAAAGGGCTTAAAGGGGATGATTGGGAAGGGAATGCGTTCAGATGCGGTAAAAGAGGCGATGAAGAAGGGTAAAGCCATCTATTTTGCTGCCACGGGTGGCGCAGGGGCCCTTCTGGCAAAAAAGGTGAAAAAGGCTGAAGTGGTGGCCTATGAAGATCTCGGTCCGGAGGCGATCCGAAGGCTTGAGGTAGAAGATCTTCCGGTGATTGTTATCAATGACGTTAGAGGAAATGATCTATACATCGAAGGGGAAAAGAGATACCGGAAAGGTTAATGGGAAGATTTGCTTTTATCACATGGTCGCATCAACCTCTCTTCCTTCGTCTTATCTCTTAGATATGTTTTATAATAAAGTATAAACCCTTTTCGGGAGAACTTGTATGAAGATAGAATTGACCCGTGATAAAGTTCACAATGAATTTGCCCAAAAAGTGGAGTGGATTAGCGGACAAAACCTCTTTGCCTGTTATCAATGTGGGAATTGTACGGCAGGCTGTCCGGTCTCCTTTGCTATGGAGGTGGGGCCTCATGAGGTCATTCGATATACCCTATTAGGTTTGGAAGAGGAGGCTCTCGGAGTCAATACGTTTTGGCTCTGCGCCTCCTGTCTCCAGTGCACCTCAAGATGCCCGAAGGGGATCGATATCGCCAGGATCATGGATGCCTTGAGGATGATCGTCTTGAGGAAGAAAGATCGTAGGGATCATATTCAGGTTTCTGAATTTCCGGAAGGATTTCTGGAGCGAGTTCCACAGATTGCCTTTATCAGTGGATTTAGGAAGTTCCTCTCTTAAAATTTTTAACACCATGCGCTATGCTTTATGCACTAAGCGTTTGCGGGGTTTCTATGGATTACCTCTACTTTCCAGGCTGTACTCTTTATACAAAAGCCAAAAACTTCGATCAGACTGCAAGGGAGTGCTCCCTTCTTCTTGGATTTGAGTTGAAAGAACTTCCTGAGTGGACCTGTTGCGGCGCTACCTTTCCTCTGGCCACCGACAATCTGATGGCTCTTCTTCCACCTTCAAGGATTTTAGCCAAAGCCAGAGAGCAAGGAACGACACTGACGACTCTCTGTGCGGTCTGTTTTAATGTGATCAAGCGGACAAACCATTTAATGCAGAAGGACCATGAGAAACGCGAGAAGATTAACAATTATATTGAGATGAATTATCAGGGAGACCTTCGGGTGCTCCACTATCTGGAGATTCTGAAACAGGAAATAGGCTTTTCTCAGATTAGAGAAAGAGTGAAGACCCCCCTTTCAGGGTTGAAGGCGGCGGCTTATTACGGATGCATGCTTTTAAGACCCTTTGATGAGATGGGATTCGACGACAAAGAACGGCCTACACTTATTGAAGAGTTTATAGAAGCCATGGGCGCAGAGTCAGTTGACTTTCCCTACAAAATCGAATGCTGCGGGTCATTTCAATCCGTGGGTTCACCCGAGGTGGCAACAGAATGCGCTTATAAAATTCTCAGCTCAGCCCTCAAAAATGGAGCCGAGGTGGTGGTTTCTACCTGTCCCATGTGCACCTTCAACATCGACCACAAACAGTCTGATATCAAAGAGAAATATCTGGGGTTTAAAACTGTCCCGGTTCTTTATGTGACCCAGCTTCTCGGAATAGCCATGGGGTTGAACCCCCAATGCCTGGGATTTGAACAGAACTTTGTGGACCCTTTTCCGGTTCTAAAAGAAAAAGGCCTCGTCTAAGATGAAAGGGAATGGAAATTTTATTAAGAGGGCAATGGTCATCGGTGGGGGGATTGCGGGGATTTCAGCATCGATCGACATCGGCAATGCGGGTTATGAAGTCGTTCTGGTGGAGAAACTCCCTTCTATCGGTGGCAGGATGCTTCAACTTTCAGAGACCTTTCCCACTCTTGATTGTGCCCAGTGTACGTTAACCCCTAAAACCGTCGAAACAGGTCAGCATCCCCGCATCAAGCTCCTCACTTACTCTGAAGTCGAGGAAGTCAAAGGGGAGGCGGGGGATTTTACCGTAAGGATACGTCGAAAAGCAGGATACGTGGATTGGGACAAGTGCACAGGATGTGGCCTCTGTCAGGAAAAGTGCCCATCGAAGAGACCTTCAGAGTTCGATCGGGGCATGGGTTTGGGAAAAGCGATCTATACCCTTTCTCCTCAAGCCGTTCCGAACAAACCGGTCATCAATCCATTGAATTGCCGTTATTTCCTTGAGAAGAAATGCCGGGTCTGCGAAAAGGTTTGTCCTGTTGGGGCTATTGATTATGAACAGCAGGACCGTTTTGTTGAAGAACGAGTGGGAGCCATTGTTGTGGCCGTTGGGTTTAATCTCATTCCAAAAGAAACCTTCGGTGAATATGGTTACGGCCTTATCCCGGACGTCATCGATGGTCTTGCTTTTGAGAGACTCAACTCTGCCTCGGGCCCAACTGCCGGAGCCATCCAAAGGCCTTCAGACGGTAACGTACCCAAAGAAGTTGTATTCATCCAGTGCACAGGTTCCAGAGACCCTGCACGGTATATGCCTTATTGCTCCAGAGTCTGCTGTATGTACACGGCCAAGCATGCCAGACTTTACAAACATAAAGTTCATGATGGCCAGGTTTATATCTTTTATATGGACATTCGGTCCACGGGAAAAGGGTATGAAGAGTTCATTCAGCAGGGGATGGAAGAAGAGGGAATCCTTTATCTTCGTGGGAGAGTGTCAAAGATATACCAGGAAGACGGGAGAATTGTGGTCTGGGGTGCTGATACCCTGACCGGCAAGAAGGTAGAGGTTTCAGCGGATATGGTTGTGTTAGCCACAGCCATTGTCCCACAAGAGGAGAACAAAGCTCTGGCGCACATTCTTGGGATCCAGACGGATGAATATGGATTTTTTACAGAGCGGGAGAGAAAACTTCATCCTGTGGAGACCCATCAAGAAGGAATTTATATCGCAGGGTGCGCTCAGGGACCGAAGGATATTGCTGATGCTGTGGCACACGCCAACGGTGCCGCCAGTAAAGTCCAGGCGTTATTTGCAAAACACTAACGGCGTAAGTTATTCGGTGGAACGTGTAAAGTGGAGAGAGACTGATTTTCCCCTTACCCCTTGCGATTATCGGTTCACGGAATATGAAGAAGCTGGGTGTGTTTATCTGTCATTGCGGGGTCAATATTGCAGGCACCGTTGATGTGAAGTCTGTCGCTGAGGAGGTGGGAAAGGTAGAAGGTGTCATCCACAGCACGGACTACATCTATATGTGCTCCGAACCTGGACAACAACTGATTCGCGAAGCGATCCGAGAAAAGGGACTGGAAGGAGTGATTGTGGCCTGCTGTTCTCCGAACATGCATGAGAATACCTTCAGGAAAGCGGTGAAGTCCGTCGGAATGAATCCCTACCTCTGCGAGATTGCAAACATCCGAGAGCAGTGCAGCTGGGTCCACCAGAAAGAAAAGGAGAAGGCTACGGAGAAAGCCAAGGAGATTATCCTGGCGACTCTTGAGAAAGTGAAAGCCAATGTTTCGTTGGAAGCGATTTCGGTCTCCATCAACCGTAACGTGCTGGTCATCGGTGGGGGGATTGCGGGAATGACGGCAGCGCTCGATCTGGCTGAAGGGGGCTATGAGGTGATCCTTCTCGAAAAGGATCAGGCCCTGGGTGGACATATGGCTCAACTTTCGACAACCTTCCCGGATCTTCATCCTGCTCTTCCTGATCTTTACTCAAAAGCACTGGCCATAGAAAAACACCCCAGGATTCAGCTTCTCTGTTGTTCCGAAGTGGAGGATGTCAAAGGCTATGTGGGTAACTTTGAATTGATGCTCCGGAAAAAAGCCACCTATGTGGATTGGGCTCAATGCAATGGGTGTAGCCGATGCATTCAGGCGTGCCCAGTGGAACATGTTTCTGAATTCGATGGAGGGCTCAGCTTCCGAAAGGCAATCGATCTCCTTTATCCAAAGAGCATTCCAAATCAGCCTGTGATCCACAGGAATTTCTGTCGATATTTCATTGATCAAAGTTGTAAGATATGTGAACAAATCTGCCCTGAAAAAGCAATCCGTTTTGATCAGGAGGATGAGCAGATTCAAAAAAAGGTCGGGGCCATCGTCGTAGCTACTGGATATGAGCTTTATCCCAAGGAACAGCTTGGGGAGTATGGATATGGAACGATTCCAGATGTGATCGACGGCCTTACCTTTGAGCGGATGCTTTCCCCTACAGGTCCTACCCAAGGAAGGATTGTCAGACCCTCTGATGGAAAGGTTCCCAAAGAGATGGTCTTTATCCAATGTGTGGCTTCGAGAGACCCAGATCGCTACATGCCCTATTGCTCCCGAATCTGCTGCATGTACACGGCCAAACAGGCAACTGTCTTTAAAGAACAGGTCCCAGAGGGGCAGCCTTATATCTTTTACATGGATATCCGGTCGGATGGGAAAGGTTATGAGGAATTTTTACAGAAAACGATTGAAGAGAAGGGATTGCTCTATCTCAGGGGTCGTGTCTCAAGGGTTTTTCAGGATGACGGAAAAGTGAGGGTATTGGGTGTGGATACCCTTACAGGAAAGATGATTGAAGTGGCGGCGGACATGGTCGTTTTGGCGACGGCGATTATTCCGAGAGATGGGGTGAAAGAACTGGCTGCCAAATTGAGAGCGACGGTAGATCGCCACGGTTTCTTAACCGAGGCTCACATCAAACTCTATCCGGTGGAGAGTTCAACGAAAGGAATCTATCTCGCCGGCTGCGGTCAGAGTCCCAAAGATATCTCGGATACCGTGTCACAAGCCTCAGCGACAGCCAGTAAGATTCAAGCACTCCTCTCAACAGACCAACTTCTTCAGGACCCCTTGATCGCCTGGGTTGATGAGACGATTTGTAGTGGATGTGGAATCTGTGTGTCCATCTGTCCTTATGAGGCAAGGGAGATGGATTCCCAGCGAGGGATTTCAGTGGTTCACAGCGCCCTCTGTCAGGGATGTGGAGCCTGTATCGCGGCTTGCCCAAATTTTGCCTGTGAGTTAAGAAATAGTTCATCGATTCAGACCCTCCGGATGGTTGACACGTTTGTAACAGCTGGCGTAAGGGAGTAGGACAGATGGATGGCATAGCCTTTTACCCCCCTATACCAGCCATTGAGACAAAAAGGAGATGACCTTGGAAATGTTACCGCATCGTGATCCGATTGGCCAGTCGCCCCATTCTTTTCTCAGAGAGGTTGAAAAACGTAGCGGGGAAAATCTGAACCTATGTTACCAATGTCTCAAATGCACAGTCGGATGCCCAACCGCTCCCTACATGGATATTCGGCCCAACAGTCTGATTCGAATGATCCAGATGGGAAGAAAGAAGGAGGTCCTGGAAAGCAGTGCCATCTGGCTCTGCGTCTCCTGCGAAACCTGCGGGACCCGTTGCCCCAATCAAATTGACATCGGGGTCTTGATGGATGCGTTAAGAGAGATGGCCGTGGATGAAGGGATCCATGCAAAGGAGAAGAATATCCATCTTCTCCATGAAGCCTTTATTCAAAGTATCCGGAGGGGTGGGAGAGTTCATGAAGCGACCATGCTTATCGATTATAAACTGCGCAGCAAGGATTTCTTCACAGACCTCCTTCCCGGAATCAAACTCTTTATGAAAGGGAAGATTCCATTGCTTCCCAGTCTGGTCAAGGGAAGGGGAGAGATGAAGAGGATATTTGAGAGGTGCACAAAAGCGAAATAACGAATTACACAAAGGGGATCCAGTTTCACGAATAAGGTCCATTCGTATCATTCGCTGACCTTCTTGCGATTCGGAACTCTGGGGGTTTATCATGCGATTCTCATACTTTCCAGGCTGTACAGATCACTCCACCTCCTATGAATATGGTCGTTCCACGGAGGCTGTCCTTGAAAAACTAGGAGTTGAATTGGTGGAGATCGAAGATTGGAATTGTTGCGGGGCCGCCGCAACGCATAGCCTAAATCATCTCCTGTCTCTCTGCCTGCCCGCCCGGAACATCTCAAAGGCCCAGGCAGCCCAAGCAGGTCCTCTGGTGGTTCCCTGTGCAGGATGTTTTAATATGTTGAAGCGAACCGAATTTGCGATGAAACACGACGAAGTGAAACGACAAGAGATCGAAGAGATTGTTCAATTTACCTATGATCCTTCCCTTGAAATTTTGGCACTCATCGATGTAGTTCTCAATCGGGTTGGACTAGATCAGATTCGTCAAAAAGTGACCAAGCCTCTCAAGGGGTTGAAGACAGCCTGTTACTATGGATGTGCTCTTGTCAGGCATCCCAAGATCACCGGGTTGGATGATCCTGAAAACCCCCAATACATTGATCAAATCATGAGAGCGATTGGTGCGGAACCCGTGAAGTGGTCGTACAAAGTGGATTGCTGTGGAGCAGACCTTGCTTTGACCTACGGAAATATCGTTCAGAAAATGGTCGGGAAGATTGTTTCCATGGCCAAAGAGGCAGGAGCCGACTGCATGGTGACGTCCTGTGGACTCTGTCAAGCCAACCTTGAGATGAGACAGGATATGGCACTTCCGATATTTTATTTCACCGAACTGATGGGAGTTGCTTTCGATGTTGAGAACAGAGAGAGATGGTGGAGGAAACATGTGATCAACCCCAAGGGACTCTTAGAGACATTGGGGTTGGGCTAAAGGCTTTGCAGGCCGTAAAGAGATGACATTTGAATTGGGTAATGAGGATAGACCATGGCACAACAAAAGATGAGAGGGGATAAAAGTTCGGCTCTGGTCATTGGTGCAGGCATTGCTGGAATGCAATCGGCCCTGCTTCTTGCAGAGATGGGAAGAAAGGTTTTTCTCCTTGAGCAGGGACCTGCGATCGGGGGCTATTTTCCACTTCTTGACAAAACCTTCCCAACCAATTCATGCGGTGTCTGCTTTATGAGTCCCACACCACCGGCCTTTTGCCCCATCTATGAGTGCCGCTTGCATGACAATATTGAACTGTTGCCTTACTCAGAGGTAAAAGGAATCGGCGGAAAGGCCGGCGATTTTAAGGTTTCCGTCATCCGAAAACCAAGATTTGTCGATCCGAACCGGTGTACTCGATGTGAAGCCTGTATCAAGGTTTGTCCGGTGGAAGTGGAAAGAGAATTTGGAGGCGGTCTTGAGAAACGGAAAGCCATCTATCTTCCTTTCCCTCAAGCCATTCCTCATAGCTTCGTGATTGATCCAGAAACCTGCATCCGATGTGGAGAGTGCGTCAAGGCCTGTACTCCTGGTGCCATTGATCTCGATATGAAGCCGCAAGAGGAAGAGATCGGAGCGGGGGCGATCTTATTAGGGTTTGGATTTGATCCTTTCTGGGCACAGAAGAAGGGGGAATACGGGTTTGGGCGTTACGAGAATGTGTTGACCAGCATCCAGTTTGAGAGGCTTCTTTCCACTTCCAGCCCAACTCAAGGATTTCCTATCCGGGTCTCTGATGGAAGAAGAATGGAAAAAATCGCCTTTATCCAATGCGTTGGGTCAAGAGATCCTTCTTGTGGCCAGAGCCATTGTTCAACCATTTGCTGTATGTATGCCACCAAGCAGGCGATGATTGCCAAAGAGAGGGCTCCGAATTTGGGAGTCACCTTTTTCTATATGGATATTCGACCCATGGGGAAAGATTATGAACGATATTATGAGAGAGCAAAAAACGAATACGGCATTGAGTATATCCGGAGTGCTGTTTCAACCCTCAAAGAAATTCAACAAACCAAGAACCTTCGTATCACCTATTTAAAAGAAGACGGAACGTTTGACGAAAGGGAGTTCGATAGTGTCATCCTTTCAGTCGGGTTTACCCCGCCTCCTAAGGTCCGTGATTTTGCAAAGACCGTAGGCCTGCAGCTCAATGAGCAGGGTTTTTGTGAAACTCAGGAGTTTCAGCCAGCAGAGACTTCTATTAAAGGAGTGTTTGTGGCCGGGGCATTCCGGGGACCGAGAGATATTCCTGAGACGGTCGTGGAGGGATCGAGTGCGGCGGCGGCCGTGGCTTCTTTTTTAGCATCCACACCTTCTCCAGCATCAAGGTCGTTCTATCCTGCAGAGGGAGCATTATCCAATGAACTTCCAAAGATTGGAGTGTTTATCTGCCATTGTGGTGGAGAACTTAGAGAAAGCCTCGCCATTGATAAACTGGTGGAGGAAACCAGACGACTCCCCGAGGTTTCTCATGCTGAAGAAATGAGCCTCGTCTGCCTTCCTGAAGACCTGAACCAGATCAAAGTTCGAATAGGGGAACATGGAATAAATCGTCTTGTCATAGCAGGATGTTCACATCGAGAAATTCAAAAGACCATGGAGGAGATGGCGAAAGGCATGGGCTTTAACCCCTATCTGATCGAATATGCTAACATCCGCGAACAATGTGCTTTTGTCCACAAAGATCATCCGACGTTAGCCACAGAGAAGGCTATGGGTTTGATCAGAATGGCTGTCGAGAGAGCACGAAAGATTCAGCCCATCCGGAAGGGATGGCATAAAATCGAAAAAAGAGGATTAGTGGTGGGTGGAGGCGTCGCAGGGATGACGGCAGCCCTTCGACTGGCTGAGCAGGGCTATGAAGTCCATTTGATTGAGAAAGAGAAAGAACTGGGAGGAAATTTGAAGGAATCCTATTATACCTTAAAAGGATCCTCTCCTAAGGCACTCTTAGAAGATCTCATTCAAAAAGTGAAAGGCTCTCCCAGGGTCCATCCCTACCTTCAAACGGAGATCATGGGTTTCCAAAAGAAGAATAGCCACTATCAAACCAGGTTTCGACATCCAGGAGGAGAGACATCGATCGACCATGGTGTTCTCATTTTAGCCACCGGCGGGAAAGAGGTGATTCCCAAAGAATATCTCTATGGAAAAGATCCAAGGGTGATGACGCAGAGGCAACTTGAAAAGATGATTCACTTCAAAGACGAAGGACTAAAAGGTCTCCAATCAGTCGTGATGATTCAATGTGTGGGCTCGAGAGATGAAGAACACCCTTACTGCAGTCGCATCTGTTGTGGACATGCCGTAAAGAATGCTCTTCAATTAAAGAAACAGAATCCTTCGGTCCAGATTTATGTTCTTTACCGAGATGTTAGAACCTACGGGTTTTATGAAATGTATTACCACGAAGCCAGGAACAAGGGTGTGATTTTCATCCGGTATGATTTGGAGAGGAAGCCTAAGGTAGCCCTTGAAAGCGGCAAGCTACAAGTTTCCCTCTTCGATCCTGCCATGGGTGACCAGGTCAACATTCCTGCAGACCGCCTCATCCTCAGCACCGGAGTGGAACCCAATGATAACCGGTCATTAGCGAAGATGTTTGACGTCGATCTCAACCCGGACGGTTTCTTCATGGAAGCCAACCCGAAGTCGGCTCCTCTTGATTCGGTGGACCGAGGAAAGTTTTTCTGCGGACTCTGCCATTCTCCGAATTTTATTGAGGATTCCATCTCTCAGGGAAACGCCGTTGCTGCTCGAGCCCTGGCACTTCTTTCCAAGGAAGCCTTGGAAGAGAAGACCTACCTGGCCTATGTCATTAAAAGGCTCTGTTGTGGGTGTGGGCTCTGCGTGGCCACCTGTCCCTATGGAGCAAGGGTGATCAACGAAGAGGAAGGAAAGGCAGAGGTTCTTGATGGACTCTGCCAGGGTTGTGGAAACTGTGTGGTTTCTTGCCGAAATGCAGCCTCCCAGCAGAGGAACTTTGAAAAGGGATTGAATTTGGCTGTTCTCAATGCGGCGATTGATTAGAACCGTAAGGTGTTAAGGGTAAGGTGCAAGGCGAAATGAAGAGGAAGAGATGAAGTGCTTTGAGTCCTAAAGCCTAACGACTTACGATTTACGGAGGATAAAAACATGGCAGACTTTGAACCGAGGATCGTTGCTTTTCTGTGTCACTGGTGCACCTATACAGGAGCTGACCTTGCAGGGACTACCCGACAGCAGTATCCTCCCAATATTCGTGTCATTCATCTGATGTGCTCTGGAGCGGTCGATTCCATTTATATCCTGAAAGCATTGATTGATGGTGCGGATGGGGTATTGATCGGAGGCTGTCACCCCGGAGACTGCCATTATCAGACAGGAAATTATAAGGCCCGGAGAAGAGTGGCCATTCTGAAAGGCATCCTGACTCAGATGGGATTTACTGATGACCGTATCTGGCTGAGATGGATCAGCGCAAGCGAGGGGAAACTTTTTGCGGACACGGTTACAAGGATGACTGAAGAATTGAGAAAGATGGGACCCAATCCCATGAAACAGTTATGGAATGCCTGACACAAAGATGGAGAGATGGGGAGAAAACCGATAGAAGGAGCCACAGGCTTTAAACTGCAGTATGAAGAGATGATATCTGAAAGGAGATGGACCGAAGATGGCAAAACAGACGGTGCTGAAGGTTTCAGAGGGAAGGACAGAGGAAACCCTTAAGGTTTTTTTAAGATCGCTTTTAGAAAAGGGGGTGATTCATTCCTTGCTCATCCCGAAGAGGCTTCCTTCTGGGGATGGGTTTGTTCAGAGCCTGATCCATAGCCCAGATAAGATGGATGGGACAAGTGTTCTTTCGATGACCATGCCGGTCCAATCTGCCAGGATTGCTTCTAACCTCTCCATCAAGAACTTACATAAAAGGGTCGGTGCTGTCCTCAAAGCATGTGAGATTAGGGCCATTGTGGAACTGACGAAATTTTTACAGGTAAAGCTGGACAATCTTATTTTGATTGGAGTGGATTGTCCGGGAACCTTCGAAGTCTCTGATTTTGCAAAAATGGTCCTGGAAGGAAAAGATGGAGAGCGATTGACCCAGGAGATTTTAAAGAACATGGAGAAAGGGGAGCCGGCTTCTCCTCAGGGGTATGCCTTCAGGACAGCTTGTCAGATCTGTGAGTATCCGATTCCAGCAGCCGATATCCATATTAAACTTTTTGGTTACAGAGCCGAAGAAGCCATTGGCCTTGAGATAGGAGAAAAACTGGAAAAAGAATTGGAAGAGAAAGGGATTTCGTTTTCATCAGAAGACCAACTTCCGTCGAGAAAAGATGTGGTGGATAAAGTGGTTGCGGAAAGGTCCAAGAAGAGAGATCTCGCCTTTCAAGAATTTAGATCCGTGGTGAAAGACCTGCCATCCTTTCTCGACCGTTTTTCTACTTGTATTCGGTGTCATAACTGTATGGTGGCTTGCCCGATCTGTTATTGCAAAGAGTGTGTTTTCCGAACAGCGGTTTTTGAGCATGAGGGAGATCAATTTTTAAGATGGGCTGATCGAAAAGGTGGAATCCGAATGCCCACCGATACCCTTATCTTCCATCTCATCCGGATGTCTCATATGGTGACATCTTGTATTGGCTGTGGCCTCTGCGATAGCGCCTGCCCCAGTCGACTCCCGGTCGCGACGCTCTTTAGAAGTGTGGGAGATAAAATTCAGAAGATGTTTCATTATGTTCCTGGAAGAGATGTCCAGGAGGTTCCTCCTGTGGCCACCTTCCGGGAGGATGAGCTGAAGATTGAATCAGGAGCTCTTTGAACCAGGAAATTCGAAGCCCGAAACATAAACTCCGAAACAATTTCCAATCAACATAATCCTAAACTAAAGGATTTACTATTTGGAACATCTGGATATTTGAAATCTTGAATTTGTTTCGAGTTTCGATGTTTAGATATTCGAATTTCGAAATTTTAAAGTGATAAAGATTAGGAGGATGTCATGGACGTCGAGGCTAATAAAAAGGAGGAACTGGTTCCCATCTTTATAATGGGGAAGCGATATGAAGTTCCTGCTTCCCTGACGATTCAGAAGGCGATGGAGTATGCCGGATATCAGTTGATTCGGGGATGTGGATGCCGGGGTGGAATTTGCGGAGCCTGCGGGACTGTTTATCGGTTTCCTGGAAGTTATAAGATTGAAGTAGGGTTGGCCTGCCAGACTCTGGTTCAACCCAATATGTATCTGACTCAAATCCCATTTTTTCCCGCAACCAAGAGTACCTATGACATCGAAAAAGTCAAACCCAACGTGGAAACGCTGGTGAAGCATTATCCAGAATTACTCCGATGCCTTCAGTGCAACACCTGTACAAAATCCTGCCCAATGGATATCGAAGTCATGGATTATATTGCGGCCGCGATGCGGGGAGATATCACACGCCTGGCAGAACTTTCATTTGACTGTGTCATGTGCGGTCTGTGTACCTCCAGATGCCCAGCAGAAATTTGCCAATATAACATCGCCATCCTCGGGAGACGATTGTATGGCAGGTATATTGCTCCCAAGGCAGAACATCTGGCATCGATGGTCAAAAAGGTAGAACAGGGGAAGTATGAGCAGATGCTTCGTCAGTTGATGGATACAGACGAAGAGACACTCAAAACCTTGTATAGTGCGCGCGAGATTGAGCCGGAACAGGCAGGAGAAGAGTGGGTTCCAAAAGATAAGACATACTTATAGAAATGAAATCCTAATGGGGAAATACACATATCGAAACAATGATTCATAAACCAAAATTCAAATGCCCCAACCTTACACTGTAAAGAAAGTTTTAAAAGTTGGATCATTTGAAATACAAGATTGCTTCGAATTTCGATAGTTATATTTCGAATGTTCGCTGTTTCGAGACACAGCGAGGAGGGTTTTATGCCTTACACCGAAGAGTTAAAACAACTGATTAAAAGAGTAGAAGCTACCCGACCTGCGAGGGTTGAAAAGAAGAGACGGGGGGAAGAATTCCCTCTCCTTTCTCTGAAGGAAAGACAGAACCGCTTAGAAAAATATCATCCGGATTATAAACCGGGTTCGAGGGTTGAGTTACGCGTTGGACCCAATAAGGGGTATGCCATCCAGCCTGAGATGGTACAAATGCTTGAGGCAAAAAGTCGTATCAACCCAGACCGGATCGATTTGAATAAAATCGATTATGAAACGGATGTCCTCATTATTGGAGGGGGAGGAGCAGGAACTGCAGCAGCACTAACCGCTCAGGAGGCAGGCGCCCGAGTGATGATCGCTACAAAGCTCAGGCATGGTGATGCGAATACCATGATGGCGGAGGGGGGCATTCAAGCGGCGACCAAGGGGACCAAAGATTCACCTTATTATCATTACCTTGATGTCCTCGGGGGTGGCCATTTTAAAAATGTTCCGGAACTCGTCTATACACTGGTGACGGAAGCACCAAAAGTTTTAGCTTGGCTCGAGAGTCTGGGATGTATGTTCACAAAATTTCCAGACGGTCGGCTTAAATCACTCCACGGGGGTGGGACCAGCCGTAAACGCATGCATTATGCCGCAGATATTACTGGAGCCGAGATTATGCGGACGTTAAGGGATGAAGCGAGGAATCGTTCAGATATCAAGGTACTCGAATTCATGCCCGCTGTCGAACTGATCCTAAATGAACTTGGTCATTGCGCTGGAGCGGTTTTATATAACCTGGAAACAGAAGAATACTTTGTCGTCAAAGCGAAAGCGGTCATCCTCGCTACGGGAGGGTCGGGAAGACTCCACTATCAAGGATTTATGACCACCAACCACTATGGAGCCACCGGAGATGGAGTGGTGCTGGGATACCGTGCCGGACTGAAAATCTGTTTTCTCCATACTTATCAATATCATCCCACAGGCATTGTTTTTCCTGAACAAGCAGAAGGCATTCTCATTACGGAGAAATTTAGAGGGGCGGGTGCCAATGTGCTCAATATTGATGGGGAGCAATTTGTCAATGAAAGAGAGCCGCGGGACGTGGAGTCCTCATGTTTTATTCGGGAATGCCTTGAGGTTAAAAAAGGAGTTCCCACGCCCTCTGGGAAAGTTGGAATCTGGCTCGATTCACCCATGATCGACCTCCTGATGGGAGAGGGGGCTGTAAAGCGTGAGTTTCCAGGAAAGTATATCCTTCTCAAACGATTTGGCATTGATATCTCAAAAGAGCCCATGCTGGTTTATCCCACTCTCCATTATCAAAATGGTGGGCTTGAATATAATAGCAAATGTGAGACGGCTATTCCAGGTCTTTACTCCTCTGGGGAGGTTTCAGGGGGTGTGCATGGAGAGAACCGTTTAATGGGGAACTCTCTTCTCGATGTCTGTGTCTTTGGAAGGATTGCAGGAACCAATGCAGCCCACTATGCCAAAGAAGGATATCAAGAAGGAAAATTGACTCTGGATCATGTTCGAAAATACCACAAAGAGTTAGAAGAAGCTGGGATTATCACAGACCGAATAGCTCCCATGCTTCTTCCGAATTATACCAATCCCAAAGTCCGGGAGCGTCAACTGACCACTCATTATTTAGGAACGATTCGATAGCTCTTCTACGGTTCATCGAAGACCTCCTCTTTCTAAAATCGAAATGGAATGCCTATAGGAACAGAAGAGTAAGGGGCCGATTGACTCTTGCTCCTTAAGAAAAAGCCCTTCCAAAGTCACTCCTTTGCCTCGTTGGTACCTGATTTCGTAACACTGGAACCCCAATTTTTCATCTTCCCTCAGGATGACCACTGTAACCCCTCAGTTAAACTTTTCTTCTACAGTTGCTGCGGGGTAGCATTTTCTAAGTATGCGTAAACACGAGCATTGTTCTTTGAAAATTTCATAAATTAGCAAAAATGTGGTGCCACAGATTATGCGGAATTATGTTGACAGAAGCTTGCTTTTTGGGTACTATTGGGGTGTCCTTAAATGGAGGCCCTCCTATGTTTGCAAGAATCAAGAAATCAGGTCAGCATCAGTACCTTCAAATCGTGGAAAACCATCGAGAAGGGGCAAAGACGATTCAGCGTGTCATCTCTACGATTGGCCGCATGGATCAGTTACAGGCCAAAGGGGATGTTGAAAAGCTCATCCGATCCCTGTCTCGGTTCTCCGAGAAGGTGCTATTGATTTTGTCCGGCAAGAGTGAAGTTCAAGCCTCTGCGAGAAAGATTGGTCCCTCTCTGATCTTCGGCAGACTCTGGGAGGAATTGGGGATTGGAAAAATCATCAAAGGATTTCTGAAGGGAAGGAAGTATGAGTTTGATGTGGAGAGAGCCATTTTCCTGACCGTGCTGCACCGGCTCTTTGCCTCCGGGTCTGACCGTAGTTGTGACAAGTGGCATCAGGATTATCGGATTGATGGGGTAGAGGATTTGTCCTTGCATCATCTTTATCGGGCCATGGCGTTTTTGGGGGATGAGATTGAAGACCAGGAGGACAAAACGCCCTTTTCGCCCCGGTGTACCAAAGATCGGATTGAGGAGGCGATGTTTTATGAGCATCGGGATCTTTTTACAGGTCTTGATCTAGTTTTCTTTGATACGACTTCCATCTACTTTGAGGGAGAAGGGGGAGCGAGCTTAGGGGAGAAGGGACATAGTAAGGATCATCGTTCGGATTTAAATCAAATGGTGGTCGGTGTTGTCCTCGATGAGAAGGGCAGCCCCATTTGTTGTGAGATGTGGCCGGGCAATACAGCCGATGTCAAAAGTTTGATTCCTGTTGTGGATCGGATCAGGAAGCGTTTTCATATTGGGCGGTTTTGCATGGTGGCGGATCGGGGGATGATCAGCGAAGAGACGATGAATGAACTGGATCAGAGGGAAATTCCCTATATACTGGGGGCTCGGATGAGGAAGCTCAAAGAGATCCGAGAAGAGGTTCTGGCCCGGGGGGGACGATACAAGGAGGTCTATCCTGAGGGGAAATCCTCCAAAGATCCAGCGCCGCTGAAGGTCAAGGAGGTCTGGGTGGATGATCATCGATATATCCTTTGTTTAAATGTGAAACAGGCCCGGAAGGAAGCGTTAGATCGGCAGCTGATTGTCGATGCCTTGAAAGAACAACTTAAAAAGAATCCCAAAGCTCTGATCGGTAACAAAGGCTACCGGAAGTATCTGAAACTGGATCGTGATCATCTCTGTCTCGATCAGGACAAGATTGATGAGGAGGAGAGATTCGACGGGAAGTGGGTTTTGAGGACCACGACCTCTTTATCTTCGGAGCAGGTAGCCCTCAAGTACAAGGAACTCTGGCAAGTGGAGCAGGTCTTTCGAGAGGTCAAGTCGGTTCTGGAAACCCGTCCTATCTTTCACAAGTGTGACGAGACCATCCGGGGGCATGTGTTCTGTAGCTTTTTGGCCCTTGTTCTGAGGAAAGAATTGGATCGCCGTTTGGATCAAGCAGGCCATTGTTTTGAATGGGCAGACATCAAACAAGATTTGAAATCGCTTCAGGAGATTATCATAGAAGAAGATGGTAAGTCCCTTGTTGTCAGAAGCGAATGCAAAGGGACTTGCGGTAAGGTCTTTCAATCTGTGGGAGTGGCCATTCCTCCCACGATTCGAGAAATATCATGATGCACTATAGATCTTCCAAAGAGCCATCTGTGGTGCCAAGGACATTTGGGGCACCTCTATCTGCCTGTAATAACACAATATTATTTTTGCAGCTGTAGAAGATCAGTTTAAATAAGGAAAACTGGGTGTAAGGGAAGAAATAGAGAGAATAGTCCTTTTTTATTTAAAAAGACTGATCCCTTAGTTTCCTTTTTTTACTTTTTCGAAAAGAAATTTTATAAGCACATCATCCCCATACCAGCTTTTTTCGGAAAATTCTTTAGAAACGAGCAGAACTTTATTCATCCTGAACAGTTTTACCTCAAAGATCTCA